>DNNE01000222.1:0-3289 GCA_003487805.1 Blastocatellia bacterium
AGGAGGTGCAGCAATAGCTACAGGTTACCGAGGCCGTGGTCGGCCAGATTTCCGACGCGCGCCGGTTACTCGAATTAACGAACGCATTCGCGTGCCGCAGGTGCGCGTCGTCGGTGACGATGGCGAGCAGTTCGGTGTGATGGAGACTCGCGAAGCAATTCGCACTGCGCGCGAACGAGGCATGGACCTGGTTGAAGTCGCGCCTAACGCCGAGCCGCCGGTTTGCAAGATCATCGACTTCGGAAAATTTCAGTACGAAGCGAAGAAGAAAGCAAACGAAGCGAAAAAGAAGCAGGTCGTCATCACCGTCAAGGAAGTTAAATTTCGTCCCGGCACCGACACCCACGATTACAGCTATCGCATGAAGCATGCGCGCGAGTGGTTGTCGGGGGGCGATAAAGTTAAAGCGACGATCTGGTTTCGCGGGCGCGAGATGACCCACCGCGAGTTGGGCGCGCGAATCCTCGAACAGCTCGAAAAGGATCTCGCCGACGTTGGTGATGCCGAGATTCGGCCGCGCATGGAAGGTAACCAGATGTTCACGATCTTTATGCCGAAGCGAAACAAGGGCGCTAAAGCAGATCGACCAAACCCGCCGGGTAGCAGAGATAAAGGACAGGGCCCACCGCCGGCGCCGGCCGCTGAGTAGTAGAAGTTCAGAGCCGGACAAAGTCGCTGCTTGCTCGTGTCGAAGCAGCGACCCTGATTTTAGATTTGAAATTGGAGATTTACTTGAGGAGCAATTATGCCAAAGCTAAAAACACATAAAGGCGCGCAGAAGCGATTTCGCATGACCGCGACCGGCAAGATTAAACGTGGCCATTCGCATGCGCGCCACATTCTGACGAAGAAAACAAATAAGCGAAAACGGTATTTGGATGTTGACGTGCTGGTCGCCGATGGTGACATCGATCGAGTCAAGCGAATGCTGCCGTACGGAAGAGATTGATTCGTTGAATCATTTAGCCCATTGAATCAATGAACAAATGAATCAATGATTCAATTTTGTCGGAGGTTGTCATGCCAAGAGCAAAACGTGGAAATAAGCGCCTCGAACGGCGCAAGAAGATTTTAAAATTAGCCAAAGGTTATCGCGGTACCAAGTCAAAGCTTTATCGATCAGCGAAAGAGTCTGTTGAGCGCGGTCTGAACTTCGCTTACACCGGACGAAAACTGAAGAAGCGCGATTTTCGATCACTATGGATCGTGCGCATCGGCGCCGCGGCGCGTCTGAATGGAATGAACTACTCGCAATTCATGCACGGCCTGAAGCTCGCCGGAATCGAATTGGATCGAAAGATTCTTGCGGACTTTGCGGCGAAACAACCCGACGCATTTACTGAACTGGCTACCCAGGCAAAGACGGCTCTGGAAAACAAACCGCAGGAACGCGCGGCCGCGTAACGTGTTGGTCCAAATTCGAAAGGAGGCATGAGATGCTCTCAATTAGAAACAAACACATCAGCGTAGCAACGGCGAGTTTCGCGCTGTTGCTGGTTGCATTTGCAGCGGCGGCCCAACCGGGGACTGGCGCGGGTCAAAATCCCACGGCTTCCTGGGGTGGGAAGTATGAGGGAATGGTCGGAGATGAGACTGGCAAGCAAAAGTTGACATTGGATCTGATGGAGGATGCCGGCAAGTACTCGGGAACGCTGACGACCGGGAAAGGCTCGTTCAAAATTCTCAAGGGGCAGATGACCAATGGCGTGCTCACACTGGACATCGAGAAACCCGGGGGCTCGTCTGGGCCTTGGTCAATCCGAAGAAACGGCGAAGTCTTGACGGCTTCGTTCTCCGAGGCGGGCAAGACCATGTCGGTGGATTTCCGCAAAGCTGTTGCGGACGAAATCTCCGGGGACTGGGACGCGGTCGCCGATGCCGGCGGACAACCCTTTCCGTTCACACTTTCGTTGAAGCTCGACGGCGACAAGGTCACAGGTTCGAGCAGTTCGCAATTGGGAACCTCAAACATCTCCACCGGGACCTGGAAAGACGGCAAGCTCGCGATCGTCCTTGAATCAGGATCTGGTCAGATTCTGCTGAACGCCACGATCGTGGAGGGAAAGTTTTCCGGCGACTACGATTTTGCGGGTCAGAGTTCCGGCAAGTGGGTAGCAGTCAAGAAGAAATGACGGTGAGCGAAAAAAGTCCTGTCGAGCAAGTTGAAGCCGCCCGCGAAGCGTTCGAACGAGAGTTTGAGCGCTTTGCGCGCTTTACTGCCGATGATAGCGCTGTGACGGCAACGTCTTTGAAAGACGCCGAGGCGGACCAGCGAGCCCTCAGGGAATTGCGCACGCGTCACACAGGAAAGAAGAGCGCAATCGCTGCCTGCAAGAAACTGATTGGCCGCGTATCAGCAGAAGAACGCGCCGGGTTTGGCCAGTTGGTCCAACGGGTCGAGTCGGACATTACTCAATCAATCGAAGACGCCGAACAGAAACTGAAGTCGATAATCGAAACTGCGCGCACCGAACGCGACAGTCTCGACGTTACGATTCCCGGACGGCGTCCGCGACCCGGACATCTCCACCCAATAACTCTGATGAGAGAGCGCATCGAAGATATCTTCGTTTCGCTCGGCTATATCGTCGAAGATGATCGCGAGATCGAAACTGACTTCTACAACTTTGACGCGTTGAATATTCCCGAGGGCCATCCGGCACGCGATCCTCAGGACACCTTCTACACAACTGAAGGATTCGCCTTACGTTCCCAGACATCGACCGTGCAGATTCACGCGATGCAGCGCCGTGGCGCACCGGTGCGCATGATTGCGCCGGGCCGGGTCTTTCGTCGCGACACGCCGGATCCGACACACAACCCAATGTTCTTTCAGGTTGAGGGACTGTGCGTCGATCGCGGCATCACCATGGCTCATTTAAAAGGGACGCTCGCGGAATTTGTGCACCGGTTATTTGGACCAGAGACAAAGACGCGCTTTCGCCCTTCATATTTTCCGTTCACCGAGCCGAGCGCGGAAGTCGACTATAGTTGTTTCAACTGTGGCGGCAGCGGCTGTCGCATCTGCAAGCAATCTGGTTGGATCGAGTTGGGCGGATCGGGCATGGTCCATCCGAATGTTCTCCGCGCCGCGAACGTCGATCCGGAAGAGTTCACGGGTTTTGCCTTCGGCCTCGGAATCGATCGCACCTGCGCTCGCATTTATCAACTCGATGATATTCGTTTGCTGTTCGAGAACGATGTGAGGTTTCTGGAGCAGTTTAGATAGACAGAGCTTAGAGCTTAGTTCTTAGAGCTTCGGCAACCACTAAGCACTAAGCACTAAGCA
>DNNE01000222.1:3593-10987 GCA_003487805.1 Blastocatellia bacterium
GCACTAAGCACTAAGCACTAAGCTCCAAACTCTAAGCTCTAATAACTAATCCCATGTTCATTTCCTACAAATGGCTCCGCGAACTAACCGGCACAAAGCTCGATTCTCAGCAGGTCAGGGATCGCCTGACCAATGTCGGCCTGGCCGTCGACGCGGTTGAGGTGCGTACTGATGATTCCGTGCTCGATGTGGAGGTGCCTTCGAATCGCGGCGATTGTCTTTCACATGTCGGGATCGCGCGTGAACTCTCGGTAATTGATAAGTCTCAAGTCTCAAATCTCAAATCTCAGCTCACCAATACTAAAGGGCAAACAAGTGAACTTGCCTCAGTCGAGATTCTCGATCCCGATCTTTGCCCACGCTATGCCGCGCGGGTTGTTCGCGGTGTCAAAATCGCACCGTCGCCTGAGTGGCTGGTGAAGAAGCTCGAAGCGATTGGACAGCGTCCAATCAATAACGTCGCCGACATCACCAACTATGTGCTTCACGAACTGGGTCAGCCCTTGCACGCGTTCGATCTCGCGAAGCTCGCAGAAAATCGCATCGTCGTTCGTCGGGCGACAAAGGGCGAAACGATAAAGACCCTGGACGGGGTCGATCGAAAACTCGACGGCGAGATGCTCGTGATCGCTGACTCAGATAAGGCCGTCGCCCTCGCCGGAGTAATGGGTGGAGAAGATTCCGAAATCTCAAACTCGACGGTAGATGTTCTGATTGAGAGTGCTTACTTCGATCCTTCATCAGTCCGGCGCACGGCGCGGATGCTCGGCTTGCACACGGAAGCCTCGCATCGATTTGAACGCAATACTGATCCTGAGGGTGTGCTGGCCGCACAGGAACGATGCGTCGCTTTGATCTGTGAGATCGCCGGCGGGGTCGCGACTGAAGATGCGCTTGATGTGTATCCCAAACCGATCGAATCAAGATCAGTAAGTCTGCGCATGGATCGAGTCGAAGCCATCACAAACCTGAGGGTTTCGCAAAATGAAATGAAGCGGATTCTGAGCGCGCTCGGCTTTGACCTGCGCGCAGAAGATGCGTCAGTTCTTACCTATACGGTTCCTTCATGGCGGCATGACGTTTCAATTGAAGAAGATTTGGTTGAAGAAGTAGCCCGGCACGCGGGCTATGACAACATCGGCACCGATCTTCCTCCGGCTACCCTCGCCGGCGAATTTCATTTCACTGAAAAGCGAAAGCGCGCGCTGCGGCAGGCCCTGTCGGCGCGCGGGTTCGACGAGGCGATTAGCTTGAGCTTTGTCGAAGCAACAAATGACTTTGAGTTAATCCGGGAGCTTCGGAATCACGCGAGTGTGAAATTGACGAACCCGATTATTGAAGAAGCTTCCAGCATGCGACAGACGCTTTTGCCGGGCCTGCTGAATTCGATCCGCCATAACTTCAACCAGGGGATTCGCGACGTGTGCCTGTTTGAAACCGGACGAGTATTCGCACATGACGTTGGCATGGTAAAGGGACCACTCGGCGGACACCTAAGAGGAGAGAAGCTTCCGATTGTCGAACGCGAAGCCCTAGCGCTGGTCGCAACCGGGGGAGCGATGGAGGCAGACCGCGCGCAGCCAGTGCGAGAGTTGGATTTCTTCGATCTGAAAGGCGCGGCGGAGGCTGCGGTCGATGCGATGAATTTGTCAGAGATCAGATATGAAGCCGGGGCGATTAAGCATCTGCGCCCGGGTCAGTCAGCAAAGATCTTCAGCGATTCAATTCAGGTAGGAACGATCGGCCGGCTGTCAGAGACCATCGCCGGCAGATACAAATTTCGCCAGCCGGTGTTCGTCGCAGAATTAGATCTGACGGCGTTGCTCGAGCTGCCTGAGCGGCCGGTGTTGTACTCGCCTTTGCCGCGCTTCCCCTCAATTGTTCGTGACGTTTCGTTGCTCGTCGACCGAACGGTGTCAGTCGCCGATTTGTTGGGCGCGGTGCGGAACCTGGAGACGCATTACTTCGTTGGCGTCACCTTTGTTGGCACCTATGAAGGTGAGGGGATTGCCGATGATAAGCGATCGGTGACCCTGCGATTTGAATATCGCGCCGACGATCGAACTCTGCGGGATGAAGACGTCGATCAGGCTCATTGGCCGCTGGTCCAGTCTCTGCAGAAAAAGTTCAGCGCTGAGATTAGGTAGTTTTTCGCGCCGTTTAGAAGCGGGCTACCGCCCGCTATGGTCGGGCAGTAGCCCGACTCTAAACGCCGGCAGTCTGTTTTTTCTATTGCGCTCCCGCTCATACAATCGCATAATCGGCGCGTTTCATTTCTAACTTTGGAGTAACGCATGGCGGCAACTAACGGACTCGAAAAATTCTCGCACCTCGAAGATAAGATCTATCGCACGATAGAAGTGACCAAGGCTCTCCGTCAGGAGAAAGACGACCTCGAACGGCAATTGGCCTCAGCCCGAAATGTTGCCGGCGGAAAGCAAGACCTGGCGGGGCAGATTGAGCATCTGATGGCTGAACGTGAAGCGATCAGGTCGAAAGTGCAAGGCATGCTCGATGCGGTCGCGGCTGCCGACACGGAAGTCCTGGAGGCGATACAGCAATGAACGGAGATACAATCGGCTTCGACCGAGATTGGGAAGCCTCGCCAACAATCAAAGTTGAGATTTACGATCAGGCTTATACGGTCCGGTCCGATGGCGATCCGGAATATCTCAAACAACTCGCCGAGTATGTGGATCAGCGCATGCGCGAGATTTCATCGGGAACGCTCACTGTCGATTCGCGCAAAGTTGCGATTCTGGCCGCCCTTTATATCGCCGATGAACTTCACCAATTGCGGAAATCTCACGAACAGGCGGACGAACAACTCGCCACGCGCAGCGTCGAATGCTCAGAGATGCTCGATCGGCTGTTGAAGACGCCGCGGAATGTGGCCGCGCAGACTTCATAGTTTACTCACAGTCTGAAGAATCTTAGCCACAAAAAGGCACAAAAAGCACAAAAGGGAATTAGAAGCACGCAAAGTGCGACTTCCATTTTTATGCCTCTTGTGCCTTTTTGTGGCTGAACTCCTGGGGTAAATCTCTCGCTGACGATCACTATTACTTTGTGTTACTATCCCCGCGGCGGAGGGAAGCATTCTGCCGGGTTCGTCACCGATTACGATGATTGAGCCAACGTCGTTAATAAGGGAGGCCGACATCGCGAGCTAGTGTTTTCCTTCATCGTTAAGGAGAGCCGATGGGTTGCGGTGAAAAAAAGGCCACCCACCTGATTACTCAGGCCCAATTACGACTTCGGAACGGCCAGGCGGTTTTCCCTCAGCCATTAACTAGCGCAAGTTGTTAACTTGCGAGCGCGCAAGCTAACAGCTTGCGTTACTTTGTTTTATGAAGCTTCTTCTAATTGGCGATGTCGTAGGTAAACCAGGCCGGGCGGCGCTGCTCGATCGTTTACAGGACTTGAAAGAGCAGCACGCGATCGATTTCACGGTGATGAACGCCGAGAATGTGGCCGGCGGGTTTTCGATTACCGCGGCGATAGCGGATTTGCTTTTCTCGTCCGGAATCGACGTAATGACTTCCGGCAATCACATTTTCGATAAGCAAGAAGTTATTGAATACATCCAGAAACAGCCGCGCTTGCTAAGGCCGGCAAACTATCCGCCCCAAACTCCCGGCAACACCATGTGGACCGGAAAAGTAAACGGCGTCGGCGTCGCAGTTTTCAATTTATTGGGTCGAATCTTTATGCAGCCCGCTGACGATCCATTTCGGGTCGCGAATGAATTGCTATCTTCGCTCGCCGATGACGTCAAGGTCCGCATCGTTGATATGCATGCCGAAGCCACCTCCGAAAAAGCTGCGATGGGTTGGCATCTCGACGGGCGAGTATCGGCCGTATACGGCACGCACACGCACGTGCAAACTGCCGATGAGCGCATCCTTCACGAAGGAACGGCTTATATAACTGATCTGGGAATGACCGGCAGTTACGGCGGCGTGATTGGCATGAAGAAAGGCGACATCATCAATCGCTTTATGTCACCGATTCATCGCAAGCCCGATCATTCGAAAAGCGAAGTGCGCATTTGCGGAGCAGTTGTCGATGTAGATGAAGAGACCGGGCGCGCGCGATCGATCGAGCGGCTTAATCTTTCGCATACATCATAACAAACGGAATAAGCCACAGATTTACACAGATAACACAGATTAGAGATCGTTCCTTATCTGCGTGAATCTGTGTTTATCTGTGGCTGATTTCTTTCCGACTCACAGCGGCGGTTCGTCTTCCGGAACCGGTTCTCCTACATTCTCCGATTCCGAGGGAGCAGACAGCAGCAGCTCAGCAAATCCTGGCGGGAAAGTTCGGACACGACCGGTTGAATCAGTTACGACATGGCCGGTTTCACCTTCAGCGATTACCACGCCGTCTGATTCACGAACAATTTCGTATCCAAAGCGAAGCGAGCGACGGCGCAGCTCCGTGATGTGAGTTCTCACGACTAGCACGTCATCGTAATAAGCGGGAGCTTTATAACGGCAATAGCTTTCAGCCACGACCAGAAACGCGTTTTCATTTTCTTCCATGTCGCGGTACGAGAAGCCTCGCGCACGACAGAATTCGGTGCGGCCAATCTCAAACCAGACCAGATAATTGGCGTGATAGACCACACCCATCTTGTCGGTTTCGGCATAGCGCACACGCAAGAGCGCCTCCTGCCATTCGTTAGCGTCTTCCAATTCTTCCGGACTTGCCAAGTGTGATCGCTCCTGTTGTAACGCAAGCTGTCAGCTTGCGCCGCGAACTAACAGTTCGCGCTACTTCGTCGTTTGAATTGCCAATCGTTTTAGCGGACTATAAGAGCGAAATATGAGGAAGTCAAAGCAAATCCTGAGGGGAGCGCCGCCGGTACGCAGACATCTTGCCTGTCTAAGTGCGTTCTCCCTGGTCGTTCTTACCCTGGCGCTGGCGCCGTCTCAACTCGCGGTTTCTCACGTCGGGCAACAGACGGCGGCAACCAATGCCGCGGCGCGCAATGCCGCGCTGGTTGCTGCGACCCAGGAAGTGCTGAAAGAAACCAGCGACCTGCGTCAACTTTCGATTGTGCGCGCAGTGCAAAGCTCGACTCAATCACGCACCGAGATCGAACGCGCCGTTGTAAAGAATCTTGATGAAGATATTTCGCCGGAGGACATGCACGCGGCTGAGGTCACGCTCAAGAAACTGGGGCTGGCGCCGCAGGATTTTCAATACCGCGCGCTCATGACTCGATTGCTGACGGAGCAGGTCGCCGGTTATTACGAGCCAAAGACGCGAGAGTTTCATCTCGCCGATTGGATCGACGTCGACGGGCAGAAGCCAATCATGGCGCATGAACTGACGCACGCGCTCCAGGATCAGCATTTCGATCTGCGGCGATTCGAACGTTGGCCCAAAGGCGATTCGGACGCGGAGCTCGCCGCGCATGCTCTGATCGAAGGCGACGCAACCCTGGCGATGGTGCTTTATGTCTCGAGCAATCCCATGCGCGCGCTCCTGTTCTTCAAGTCCCTGGGCGCGAAGGGTGTTGATACTAAAGAGTTGGACCAGGCGCCGCGCGTGCTGCGCGAGTCTCTGTTGTTTCCCTATCAGGAGGGATTGAATTGGACGCGCGAGTTGCAAAAGCAAGGCGGCTGGGCGGAAGTTTCACAGGCGTTTCAGACGTTGCCGCAATCGACTGAGCAGGTCATGCATCCTGAAAAGTATTTCGCGCACGAAGCGCCGGTAAAAGTGACGCTCCCGGATATTACAAGTCTGTTGAATAACGCGAGCCGGAGCGATATGAGGTCAGAACCGCCTGCGGTAGCGGGCGGGCCGAAACGCTCAACTGTGACCTGGAAACGGCTCGCCTACGACGTCAACGGTGAGTGGGGCACTTACCTCCTGCTCGATCAGTTTCTGAAATCACCGACTGAATCACACCGCGCCGCGGCCGGTTGGGCCGGCGATCGTTATGCAGTTTACGAGAGTTCGACTGGCCAGGTGGTCTATGTTTCAGTCTCGGCCTGGGACACCGACAATGATGCGCGCGAGTTTTTTGAAGCTTATGGCAAGCGGACGACCTTACGTTACCAACAGGCTCAACCTGGAGCCATAAGTGCGAATAGAGAGTTTAGGAGTCAGAATGTGATGACGTGGGAGACCGGCGATGGCTTGGCAGTCGTCAGACTTAGCAATTCCCGAGTCGTGATTGTTGAGGGGCTTCCGCAGCGGATTAATTCAAACGAACTGCTCAAGCTAATATCTTGACCTGTGGAGCTTCCAATTTCAGAACCTTCAGTAGCATGCTAGAATTTCTTGGAGCGGAGATCATGTCTTCAAACACAAAGAACATCTACGAAGAGCACATCAAGCAATTGCCGCGTGAGCAGCAGGTCCAGCTTCTGAATATTCTCAAGGATGAACTTGAGAATGGTGAAGGTAATGGAAAGCGCCACAGCATCCTCGAACTTCATGGTTTAGGGAAAGAGATTTGGCAAGGCGTGGATCCCAAAGAATACGTGAATAAGCTGCGTGATGAATGGGAAGAGCGCGCTTAGATGAAAGTCGACGAAGCTCTCCACGATGTATCAAACCTTGCATTTGACACTGCGCCAATCATTTATTTCGTTGAAGCGAATCCTACTTACGACGAGTTAGTTTCAGACATCTTTGATCGTGTAGCCACTGGAGTGATGAATAGCTGGACTTCCGTCATTAGCTTGACCGAAGTTTTGGTTCAGCCGATCATCTCAGGGAGAAAAGATCTTCAGCAGGCGTACCGAGAATTGCTTCTTATTACGCCAACTTCCACACTGTTCCGGTGAATACAAACGTCGCGGAGCACGCCGCTCGTATTCGCGCAACCTATGGTCTTCGGCTGCCCGATGCAATCCAGATCGCATTCGCTCTTGATGCTGGTTGCCAGGCCATCGTCTGCAATGATCGCTCTATGCGCCGCGTCGCCGACCTGGAAGTGCTGATCCTAGATGACCTTGAGCTTTGATCTGTGCTATTTTCCGTTAGTTCAATCAATTACATCAGGCGGCAACCGCAGCAGTGAGCAGTGAAGTGACTTCCGAGTCTCGAAGCATGCAAGCGTCCAAGTTCACCGTCAAGACGCTCTCGCGCGTTACTACACCCCCAACTTCATCGTCAGAACCGCAGACCGTTCATGCGCGTGCACGTCTGCGCGAGTTAACGCGAGAGCTGCGGCAACTCGAAGAGAAACTCCGTCTTGGTGGTGGGCCGGACAAAATCGACAAGCAACACAAGCAGGGCAAGCTTACCGCGCGTGAGCGACTTGATCTGCTTTTCGACAAAGACACTTATCGGCAGGAAATTGGTTTGCTCGTTGCCTACGATCAGTACAAGCCAGAGGTCAGAGGCCAGAGATCAGAGGTCAGAGGTCA
>DNNE01000222.1:11273-11452 GCA_003487805.1 Blastocatellia bacterium
GGCCAGAGATCAGAGGTCAGAGAAAAGACTGAAGAAATTGGACAGGCGCCGGCGGCAGGAGTTGTGACCACAATCGGGTCGGTGGCCGGCAGAGAAGTCGTCGTCGTGGCTAATGATGCAACCGTCAAAGCAGGATCGTGGTGGCCTGAGACGATAAAGAAGATTCTGCGCGCGCAGGA
>DNNE01000222.1:11747-16649 GCA_003487805.1 Blastocatellia bacterium
AAGAAAATTCTGCGCGCGCAGGAAATTGCGATGCGTTCGCGCGTGCCAATCATTTATCTCGTCGATTCGGCCGGCGTGAATCTTCCTTACCAGGGCGGCGTTTTCCCGGGACAATACGGCGCGTCACGAATTTTCTATTACAACTCGATCATGCGCCGCTATCTGAAGGTCCCGCAGATTTCGGCGGTGATGGGTCCCTGCATCGCGGGCGGTGCCTATCTGCCCGCGCTCTCCGACACCATCATCATGGTCGAAGGCACTTCGTTCATGGGATTGGGCGGCGCGAATCTCGTTAAGGGAGCCACGGGACAAACGATCGACAACGAATCACTCGGCGGCGCGCGCACGCATAATGAGATTTCCGGCGTCGCGCATTATCGCGTCAAGGATGACGAGGCGGCGATCACAAAGATAAGAGAGTTTGTGTCCGAGCTGCCAAAGAAGGAATCAGAAGTCAGGAGTCAGAAGTCAGCACAAAGCAGACCGAAAAACCCGGAAGGAAAGATCTACGAAATTCTTCCTGAAGATCATCGCCAACCGTACAACATGCGCGAGCTTCTCGATTGCTTACTCGACGAAGGACATCTCGATGAGTTTCAGGCAGACTATGCGAAAGAAATTATTACGGGTCATGCGAGTATTGGTGGAATTCAGGTTGGCGTGATCGCGAACGCGCGCGGCATGTTTCGCGATCCCTCCGGCGGTGCGCCAAAGTTTGGCGGCATCATCTACACTGAGTCGGCCGAGAAGGTAGCTTACTTTATCGATACCTGCAATCGTCATCAGACGCCGCTCGTTTTTATCCAGGACGTCTCCGGCTTCATGGTTGGACCAGAAGCTGAACACTCGGGAATAATTCGCGCGGGCGCTCGCTTTGTTGAAGCGATGGCGACAGCCACTGTTCCGAAAATTGTCTTGACGGTCAATCACGCTTCGGGCGCAGGTTATTACGCCATGGCCGGCCAGGGTTTCGATCCCGATTTCATTTTTAGTTGGCCCACCGGCCGCATGGGCGTGATGGAAGGTGAATCCGCAGTGCAAGCGGTGTTCGGCAGCCAACTCGAGAAACTTCGCGCAAACGGCGAAGATCCAGACCAAAAGTTGGAATTGGAAATGAGAAGCGTGCGCGAAACTTACGAGCGGGATCTGGATGCGAAATACGCGGCCGCGCGCGGATTTGTCGATGCAGTGATTCTTCCGGAAGATTCCCGTAACGCGCTGGAGCTTGCATTGCGCGTGAGTTTGAATTATTCAGGTCCACATCTGGGCCAATTTATTTTGCCGGCTTCATTAACTTAGGAGTTCTATCCGCAGATTCTGACAGATTACGACAAGTAACAAAGGAGAAACATCCGTGAGAAAGAGCACCATCTACCTTTTCGTTCTGGCTCTCGCCGTAGCGATGATTGGCGCAATTGCCAGTGCCGGCTTCGTCGCGTCGGCCCAGAATAGCAATTCGTCAACGACGATGACTGAAACGCCAAAGCCAAAGCCGAAACCGAAGCCGCGCACTCGTAAGCCAAAGACTGCCGCGACGACGGGTGACGCTGCGACAACCGCTCAAGCAACAATGGCAACTCCGAAAAAAACCGGGCGTTGCGATCCGACGCAGCAGGAGCAGACCGATCTTTCAGGTACCTACACCGGCAAGGCCAAGCACGGAACAGAGGCGGCGCAAGATGCTACGCTGACGATTACCGGCAACAACTTTACGATGACCTCCGGCTCTGAGACCCACAACGGGCGTATGACCGCGGTCACGACCTGCGGCTATACGGCGGTGACGATGATGATGGGTGATCTGACGCCGCCCACACCGAGTCCCAATCCGCCGGCAGCCCTGCCCGCAATCTCAATGCGAGCCAAGAAAATGGGCGACAAGCTCTGGCTGATGAGCGTGCCCGGCGAAAAGATGTCGGTTAGCTTCACGCCGACCGGTGGCTCAATGAAGCCGAAGCCGCGCAAGCACCGATCGACGACTAAGAAGACGGAAGCCGCGCCGGCCAAGACGACTCCTTAACGATCACGCATTAGGTGATCGACGCGGAGACGCGAAGACACGGGGATGCGTCGAGACGAAACGTGGATTGGCTACGTTTCGTCCGTTCGGTTCCCCGTGTCTTATCATGTTAAGACGAAGAAAAAGTTGACGAGATGAAACAGCGGATTCGAATAGCTGCGGGTCAGGGTTTTTGGGGTGACTTGCCGGACGCGCCCGTGCGTCAGGTTGAAGGCGGGCCGATTGATTATTTGATGCTCGATTATCTGGCGGAAGTCACGATGTCGATCATGCAAAAGCAGAAGGCTCGTGATCCAAAAGCTGGTTACGCGCGCGACTTCGTTTCGTTGATGAAAGAGATTCTGCCGGCCTGCGTCGCGCGCGATATTAAAGTGATCGCAAACGCTGGAGGCGTGAACGTCCCGGGTTGCGCCGCCGCCGTAGCCGAAGTGGCCCGAGCCTTAGGCCTTGGCGGCAAAGTCAAAATAGGCATTGTCACCGGCGATGACATTCTCGATCGCGTCGATGATTTTCTGGCGCGCGGCATCGAGTTGCGCAATATGGATACTGGCGAGCCTTTGAGTTCTGTCCGCGATCGAATTCAAAGCGCGAATGCTTACCTGGGTGCTGCCCCAATCGTTGAGGCCTTGAATAAGGGCGCGCAAGTTGTCATCACCGGTCGCGCGACCGACACGGGACTCACGCTTGGGCCAATGATTCATGAGTTTAGCTGGGCTGCTGATGATTGGGACAAACTCGCGGCAGGGACAATTGCGGGACACATCATCGAATGCGGTGCGCAATGCTCTGGCGGAAATTGTCAGCATGAGTGGCAATCAATTCCTGACCTGGCGAACGTCGGTTTTCCGATCGCCGAAGCTTCCGCTGACGCAACCTTCGTCATCACCAAGCACGAAGGGACCGGCGGCCGCGTCAGCGTGCCTTCCGTAAAGGAACAGCTTGTTTATGAGATGGGCGATCCACACGAGTACATCACGCCGGATTGCGTTGCAGATTTCACAACCATTCAACTGGCGCCTGACGGAGCTGATCGAGTCAAAGTCTTTGGCATTAAAGGTCGCCCGGCGACGGATTCACTCAAGGTTTCAATCAGCGATTCTGCCGGATACAAAGCTGTCGGCACTCTGGTTTATTCGTGGCCCGATGCTTATGCAAAAGCGAAAGCGGCGGATCAAATTCTGCGCGCGCGGCTCGACCGGCTGGGGTTGCGGTTCGATCAAATCCTGACTGAGTACGTGGGCGCAAACGCTACGCATGGTCCCCTTGCCGGAGAACCTTCGCCTGACTTAGCTGAAGTGCAATTGCGCGTCGGCGTGCGGGTTAACGATCGCGCTGCAATCGAACGATTCACGAAAGAGATTGCCCCGTTGATCCTGACTGGGCCACCAGGTGTAACTGGATTCGCCGGCGGCCGGCCCAAGGTTGAGGAGGTCGTGGCCTATTGGCCGGCTCTGATTCCCAAGAGTGAAATCACTGCGGCGGTTGAAATCATCGAGGTCTAAGGTTTTAGATCTTTTCCCCTCTCCATTGGGAGAGGGGCCAGGGGTGAGGGACTAGTAATCGCGCTAAACCCTCTCCCCCTCTCTCTCCCAATGGGAGAGGCAGATAAGAAATAAACTATGAAGATTCAACTAAGAAGACTGGCGCACGCGCGCTCAGGCGACAAAGGCGACACGGCAAACGTTGGCTTGATCGCTTTACGCGATGAAGTCTATCCCTTGCTCGTCCGTGAAGTGACGTCGGCGCGAGTCAAGGAACATTTCCAGGGAATCTGCAAAGGCGAAGTGGAACGATTCGAGTTGCCTAATCTGGGCGCGCTGAATTTTCTGCTGCATGAGAGTCTCGGCGGCGGTGGCACTCTTTCGCTGATGACGGATGCGCAAGGAAAAACGTTTTCCACGGCATTGCTGCGAATGGAAATCGAAATCAATGATGCAGAAGCGAAAGAATTAGGACTCTAGTGAGCGTTGAGAACTGAGAATGGCTGCCGATCAAACTGTGCTCTACGAAGCGCCGGAAGGCGTGGCTCGCATCACGCTGAATCGTCCGGAAAAGCGTAACGCGCTCAACGATGAGCTTATCGCGAGTCTCAAGGACGCTCTGCGCCGCGCAAATGACGATGATGAAGTCAGAGTGATAGTAGTTACCGGCGCGGGATCCGACTTTTGCTCCGGCGCCGATCTCACCGCGCTGCAAAAGATCGCCAGTGCATCAGTTGAAGAGAACCTTGACGATGCCCGATCACTGATGGAGCTGTTCGTGCTGATCCGCTCTGTCAGGCAACCTGTGATTGCGGCGGTGAAGGGCAGGGCATTAGCCGGTGGCTGTGGCCTGGCAACGGCTTGCGACATCGTTTTGGCGGCGCGATCCAGCCGCTTTGGTTATCCGGAAGTGAAAATCGGATTTGTGCCCGCCATGGTGATGGCGATTTTGCGCCGCAATGTCTCCGAGAAGCGCGCGTTTGAATTGGCGACGTTGGGCAATGAGATTGGCGCTGAAGAAGCAGTCGCGATGGGGTTGATCAACCGCGTAATGGACGATGAAGCGTTCGATGATGAAGTCGACGCGTTCATTCAACAGTTCACTAAGACGAGTAGCTCAGCAGTCTCTCTTACAAAGCGACTTCTATATCAGACAGATGCGATGAGCTTTGAGGATGCTTTGCATTGTGGGGTTGATGCTAACGTTACCGCTCGCATGAGTGACGATTGTAAGAAGGGAATTGAGCGGTTCTTACGAAAGAAATGAGTCGTTACTAACTTAATCGCGCGGCTTCACGTTCTTTCGAATAAAGTCGGCAATATCCTGAGTGTTTGTACCGGGTAGAAAGACTTCCGCCACGCCTTGCGCTTTTAGTTTCGGGATATCTTCCTGAGGCACGA
>DNNE01000100.1:0-1586 GCA_003487805.1 Blastocatellia bacterium
CGTTCGCTTACCTGCCAAAGTAATGACGCCCCGCTGCTGCAGATCCGTAATGGCGCGGCACACCGTCTCCACCGAGATTGCCAGATATTCGGCTATGTCATAGCGCGTGACCGTCAATTCCACTTGCCCCCTTCGATCCGAGCCACGTCGATCGAGCGAAAGTAAAAAAGAGCCGACCTTCTCGAGAGCGGTGACGCCCCCGAGGATCAAGAGGTGTTCCTGGGATCGAGTGATGGATTGAAAAGCGACTTCGCGCAGTTCCCGTGCAAACTGCGGGTCACGCGCTGCTATCAGTTCAACCCGCCCACCAGAATGGCTTGCAAGCACAGTCTCCTCGGCAATCGCTTCGATCGTCGCCTGCCTCTTGCTACTTTCCGAGACGAAGAAGAAATCCCGCGGCAGCATCAGATCGACGATTTGTCGCCGCCCGTCCGAACGGATTTTGCTGCGCCCGACCGCGCCAGTGATAACGTAGTACCAGTGGCCCGCGGAGCCTGACTCATTGGTAATCTCCTGGCCGCGATGGCGTTTCACAATGGCGGCACCTTCATCAAGGCGCTTCAGTGCATGGGGCTGCATCGAAAGTATGCGTCGATAGTAGTCCGCTGCATGGCTTCTCGGTTTCATGGCCCCTTCCTTTTTCTGCAGAGCTCGTCCGCGCGTGGGGATTTACATCGCTGCTCAGGGCGCACCATCGCTCGATATGGCCGGTCAAGACATTCCGCGAATATGCGTATCGTAAAAATACGTAATGCGGTCGCGGGCCACGTACGCGCTGGGACCCAACATTGGGGTGCGCGAAATTGATTGCAGTCAACGACGGCAGCGCGCGCCGCTCTTAAATATCGGCTGCCCAGGTCGGGTCACTATTCGCGGGCGAGGCCTGAACAATGTCATCCATCCTGCCTGCCGGAACCGCCGCGCCCAATTTCACGCTGCGCGTAACCCCCGATCAAAACCTCACGCTCTCGGATCTGAGGGGTAAGCCCGTAATCCTGGCGTTCTATCCCGCCGACTGGAGCCCGGTCTGTGGCGATCAGGTGACGCTCTACAACGAGATTCTCCCGGAGTTTCACAGACACGGCGCGGAATTGCTGGGTATTTCGGTCGACGGGGTATGGTGCCACGCAGCCTTTGCGCGCGACCGCCATCTGCATTTCCCCCTGCTCGCCGATTTCGAACCCAAGGGCGACGTCGCAAAAAAATACCGCGCCTATCGTGCGAAGGAGGGCGTCTGCGAACGCGCGCTGTTTGTTCTCGATCGACAGGGCACGATAGCATGGAGCTATTGCTCTCCGATCGCGGTTAATCCCGGCGCAGACGGAATTCTTGACGCGCTCGAAAACCTGCCAGATCAGGAAAACGCACATGGCCATCTTGAAAGTACCAGTCGACCAAAATGATCACATCCGAGGACCCGCGCACGCGCCAATCACGCTTGTTGAATACGGCGATTATGAATGCCCACATTGCGCGGCGGCACGCCCCATCGTCGATCATGTCCAATTGTCTTTTGGTGGACGCATGCGGTTTGTTTTCCGTCACTTCCCTCTGACCGAGATACACCCGCACGCCGAGATCGCCGC
>DNNE01000100.1:1962-3610 GCA_003487805.1 Blastocatellia bacterium
CCTTTTTGAAAACCAGAGTAGTCTGAGCGTTCCGACAATTTTCCTGATCGGCGCACAGCTCGGACTTTCCGAGGTTATCATGCGGAATGCCCTTGAGACCGGCCAGTACAGAAATAAAGTGCGCAGCGATTTCATGGGCGGCATACGCAGCGGGGTGAATGGCACTCCGGCTTTCTTCATCAACGGTGTGCGGCATGATGGTACTTACGATTACGCATCTCTGGTATCTGGAATCCAAATGCGCCTCGCCGCCAATGCGAGTTCATAACGGATTTACTAGGGAACGGCTCAGATCAGCGTGACGATTCGATAAAGGCTCTTCGAATTGACAATGGTCAGTGCCGCCTCGACTTCCAGGAATTATCACCCTGGCCTTACGCAAAACGTCAGGAGAGAGCCATGGTTGCCTTCACGGGATTTCAAACGCCACTCAAAATCGGTATTGAAGCCATTTCCGCATCGCCCGGTCTGTTCAACCTCACTCTCGCGGCACGGCGACGCTCTTCGGGCTGGATGATTTGGACCGCCTTCGCGATTGTCCTCACGACCGGTGCCGTCCTCGCGACCGACCCTGCTCTGCCGCAAGCCGGAGTGCAACTCGTCAAGGTAGATCTTTCAGTCGTCGCGAAAGGCTATCGGATGAGCAGACTGATCGGCAGCAACGTTATCAACGACAAGAACGAAAAGATCGGCACTGTCGACGATGTGGTCGCAGACAAGGACAAGAAACAGCTGAGTTTCGCAGTGCTGCAGGTGGGTGGCTTCCTCGGTTTGGGCGGACGTCTTGTGGCGGTGCCGTTTGACAGCCTAGTCATCGACGATACGGGACAGAAGATCACCCTGCCCGGCGCGTCGAAGGACGAATTAAAGAAATTGTCCGAATTCAACTATCCGGCGTGATTGAAGCCGTTACCTTGAAAAAACTCGATGCAGAGGTCGTCAGACGATATCCTGGACTGGATGCGCACTCGCGAGGTGACGGGCGTCTTCCATTCGCGGAAGGCGCTCATCGCTGCCGCACAGGAACTGCTTGTTGCAGGGTTCGACCGCGCTGACATCGACGTCAGCGCCTCGCTCGATGAGCTGCAACGGCGATTGAATTACGCGTCAATTCCGCCCGCAGACCTAGCCGATATCCCGGCCACTGCCCGGCAACCTCTTATGGGCGAAGACGATGTGCTTATTACGGAGGTCGTCGTTGGCAGCATCGTCGGTTGCGTTGGCGCGATCGCTTTGGCGTTTTATCTTGTTGCGCAGGACATGAGGCCGCTCCCTGTCGGTGTACTCTCGGTGCTTAGCGGGTTCATTGTTGGCGGCGCTGCCGCACTTGTAGCGCGTCGGCGCTTGCGACGGGAGCGCACTCTGGGATTGGAGAAGCTTTCGGAAGCGCACGGCTTGCTGATCTGGGTGCGAGTTCAATCTCCCGAGAAGGAAACCGAAGCTCAGGAAATTCTGATGCGACAAGGCGCGGAGGCCGTCCACGTTCACGAAATCAACCTGGCGAAACGGCCGGATGATCTTCCGCTTCATGCGTTGCGACCGGACCCCTGGCTGGGTGACGAACGGCTCGGGCAGCCATAGCGCTGCTTCAGTGACGTGAAGCCGCCGGTCCGAGGCCCCGTCGTTTGCCGGAACATCCGGCGACGTT
>DNNE01000100.1:3983-4132 GCA_003487805.1 Blastocatellia bacterium
GTTGAAGCGGAAATTGATGGTCGTCATGGCTGTGCCCATCACCTCTTATAGATTTCTGGCGATGGGTGGCGTGATCAGCCGAGCCCTCCAATCCGCTTTTGTACAGACGAGGAGCCAAACATGAAATCCGACAGTGAAATAGAACGCGA
>DNNE01000100.1:4498-4668 GCA_003487805.1 Blastocatellia bacterium
ATTGCCGTCTCCGTCAAGAATGGCGTTGTCACGCTGGCGGGCTTCACCCCCAGTTACACCGACCGGCTTGAAGCGGAAGCCGCTGCGAAGCGGGTCGCCGGAGTACACGCAGTCGCAAATGATATCGAAGTCCGGCTGCCAGCGATCGATCAGCGTCCCGATCCGGATAT
>DNNE01000100.1:5049-5245 GCA_003487805.1 Blastocatellia bacterium
AGGTCATCGTCAAGGATGGCTGGGTTACCCTCGAAGGTGCGGTGGAGTGGCAATATCAAAAAAACACCGCTGACTCCGCTGTGCGGAAGGTGAAAGGGGTGAAGGGGGTCACCAACGTGGTCACGGTGAAGCCCAAGGTGGAACCCGCAGATCTTAAACGCAAGATCATGGACGCATTCAAGCGAAATGCCGAGGT
>DNNE01000064.1 GCA_003487805.1 Blastocatellia bacterium
GCGTCGGCAACATTGCTCTTGCCGCAGCCATTCGGTCCGACAATGCTCGTGATCCCCTCACCGGTGAAGATGAGGTCGGTGTGGTCCGCGAAGGACTTGAAGCCCGTGATTTCGAGGCGTCTAAGCTTGAACATCGGCAATCTGTCGATTTGATGCGGGGGGTGAACGCCGAAGCTAGCACCAAAGACGACCTACGGGCGGAAACTATAAAGACATGTGTACGACATGTCAACAACAACTTGAGCTTACGAAGTTTAATTGGCGGGAAGCAACAAGTTATAGGCAGCCCCGACTAGGAGGTCGCCTTGCGCTCAAGGAGAATGTTTATGCCCCGGCGCAAGCCCTCGAGGTTGGTCGCTTCGTATCTCAAGAGGTGTGTGTCGAGAAAAACTGTGGGGGTGCCAGTCACGCCCTGGGTGGTGCCGCGCTGGATGTCGGCGGTGATTTTTTGATCGATTTGATTGCTCTCCAGATCGCGATTGAAGCTATCAATGTTCAGGCCCAACTGCTTTGCATAAGTGACAAATACGGGTCGCGGATCAGCGAGCTCAGACCATTCCTTCTGATTTCGATAGAGAAGATCGTGCATCTCCCAAAACTTCTTTTGATCACGCGCCGCTTCGGCTGCGTGCGCAGCCAGCAAAGCATTCTTATGAATTTTCATCAAAGGAAAATGATGAAAGACGATCTGAATTTGATCGCCGTATTCCTTTTCGATCTGTTTTAACTCGGGATAAAGCTGGCCGCACGGTGGACATTGATAGTCACCGTATTCCTCGACCACAACCGGTGAACTGACTTTGACGTTCGGTTTGGTTAGGCCCGCCGCATTCTGGTTTGCCTGGTTTGGATCAGGACCGTTGTTCGCAGGAGTGGGCCCGGGTAAATTCGTGGCGAACGTCGGCGTCGCATTTGTATTCGGCGCGCCGCCGCGGCTCTTCCATAATTTCAGAGACACTCCCAATGCGCCGCCAAGCACAACCAGAATTATGATGAATGGTAAAAGTCGTTTCATAGATTTAAGAGTGTACCGACACTCGTGGCATCTCACGCCCGTCGCCGCCTTCGTCCGGGGTTAGCACCCGCAAAGGTTCCGGCCAATCAACGCTCGGAATTGATTCCGGACCGAAACGTCCATCGCGGCCTTTTGATTTTTCGCGTAGAGCTTTCAGAACTTTTTCCGGCGTGATGGGAACTTCATCGACGCGGACGCCGACCGCGTTGTAAACCGCATTAGCCACTGCTGGTGGAACCGGAAGCAGCGGACCCTGGCCAACTTCTTTGGCACCGAACGGTCCGTTCGGATCAGGATCTTCGATCAGAAAAGTTTTGACGTCACACATCTCCATCGTCGTCGGACTCTTGTACTCAAGCATTGACGGAATCTTATGCACGACGTTGCGGTTCGCCCGATACGACATCTCTTCCATCAGGATTTCGCCGAGCCCCATGTAAACACTGCCTTCAACCTGGCCCATCACGAGCACCGGATTGATTGATTTGCCGACGTCGTGCGCGATCCAGATGCGCTCGACTGTGACCATGCCTGTGTCGGCATCGACACCAACTTCGGCTATGGCTGCCGAATAGCTGTAGGCGGGCGATGGGCCGACGCCCGCGCCTTTGTATTTGCCCGGCGAACGTGGCGGCGTGTACGAACCAACCGTGCCAATGGTACCGAACTTTGATTCTGCCAGCACGACGGCTTCAGCGAAGGAGACGCCCACCTCCGGATTTTCGACGTCGAACGCGCGGCGTTCAGCAAACGAAATATTTTCGATCGGAACCTTAAGCTTCTCCGCGACGGCAATAGTCAGCAACTCCCTCGCGCGCTCAGCCGCTTGAATCGCGGCGTTGCCGGTCATCAGAGTTACGCGGCTTGAATAACTGCCGAGATCGACTGGCGTCAGATCCGTATCAGCCGTGACGACGCGAATGTCGAACGGATCGATGCCCAGAATCTCCGCGACGATGTAGGCGAGAATTGAATCCGATCCCTGACCAATGTCAGTCGAACCGCACATCACGCAAACGCCGCCCTGGCGATCAAGCCGAAGCTGCACAGCCGACTGCGGCATGTTGTTCCAGTAAATGGGGAGTCCCGCGCCGCAGATATAAGACGAACACGCGATGCCAATGCCCTTGCCGTAAGGAAGTTTTCGCGTTACAGAACCGCGAGCGGTAGCAAGCGGATCCTGCCATTCAAGTTGCGTCTCCGATCCGCTCGCTACCGCTCGCGGTTCTGTAACGGGCCACGAAAACTTATTTTTCCAATCCGCTCTTTCAACGACTTTGTCTATGCAGGCGCCCAAACCCATGCTGCCGATGCGCAGATAATTCGCCGTCACGGAATTCGGTTTGACCAGGTGGTTGCGCCGTATCTCAACCGGATCGAGACTCAACGCCTCCGCGATTTTGTCCAACTGAACTTCCAACCCAAAACGCGGTTGTGGCGTTCCGTGCCCGCGCTTCGGCCCGCACGGAGGTTTATTCGTGAAGACTCGGATGCCATCGAATTTGTAACGCGGCACTTCATAAGTGACGGTTTGCAGGGCTCCGGTGTAGAACGTGCTCGCGACACCGTAACTTCCATAAGCTCCGCCATCAAGAAACGACTTGAAGTGCATCGCCGTAATCGCGCCGTCCTTTTTCACTCCGGTCTTGATATGCATCAGCACCGGATGACGACCACGATGGCAGTAGAAAACTTCTTCGCGCGTCAAAGTGCACTTCACCGGCCGGCCGGTAATCATCGCGAGCTTCGAGACGATCACCTCATGATTGAAAGGATCGCTCTTACCGCCAAAGCCCCCGCCGTTCGGAGTCGCGATCACGCGAATGTGACTCGCAGAAATTTCCAGAACTTTAGTTAAGGCGCGATGAACATAATGCGGCGTCTGCGTCGAACTCCAGAGCGTCAGCTTTTCATCTGAATCGAAATGAGCTACGGCCGCGTGCTGCTCCATCGGCAGATGGGTGTTACCTTCGTAGAAGAAGGTGTCCTCTCGAACCAGATCTGCTTCAGCGAAACCATCCTCAACCTCGCCGAACTCAAGCGAGACTTTCTTATGCACGTTGCCGCCATCGCCATATTCATGAATGCGCGGCTCATCAATCATCACACCCTCTTCGATCGAGGTAATTGTTTGCAGGCGTTCATATTGCACTTCGATTAGATTCATCGCATCGAAAGCGCCGTCTTCATCGATCGCCGCCACCGCAGCCACGGGATCTCCAATGAAGCGCACCTTGTCGATGCAGAGCGCATGTTCGTCCTGACTGACCGGCAGAATGCCGTACGGAATCGGGAGATCTTTTCCAGTGATGATCGAGATGACGCCCGGCAAAGCTAATGCTTTTGAAACGTCAATTTTCTTGATCAGCGCGTGTGGCTCATGACTGCGTAGAATTTTGCAGTAGAGCATGCGTGGCAAGAAGATGTCGTCGGCAAACTTCGTCTGGCCCGTGCACTTAGCGCGCGCGTCGACCTTGCGGAAAGGTTTGCCGACGACGTTGAGTGGTTTGCCGTTGTTGCCGTTTTGTTTCATCAATCAATGCATAGCCATGAAAAGGCACAAAAAGCACAAAATGAAATTCGATCAGATAGGGACACTAGTGACGAGGCTGCCGGTCTGATCCTTCATTCTTTGTGCCTTTTGTGCCTTTTTGTGGCTGTTTTTATTCGCATCCATATAAACTCTCGCGCGGCAACTCCATCGCTTCTCCGCGCACACGCGCCGCCGCTAGTTCGACTGCTTCGTAAATTTTGATGTACCCCGTGCAGCGACAGAGATTGCCGGACAAGGCTTCTTTGATTTCATCACGCGAAGGATTTGGCAATTTGTCGATCAACTCTTTCGCCGCGAGCAAGAACCCCGGAGAGCAATAGCCGCACTGGGCCGCGCCCAGATCAGCAAACGTATCCTGCAAAGGATGTAATCGCCCACCTTCAGCCATTCCTTCAATCGTGGTGACCCTACGGCCTTCAGCGTCGAGTCCCAGCATCAAACACGAAAGAATCGATCGACCATCAACCAGGATCGTGCACGTGCCGCATTCACCCAACTCACAGCCATGCTTCGTTCCGGTCAAGGCGAGATCTTCGCGCAAGACTTCGAGTAGGGTCTTATGCGGCGCGAACGCGACCTCGGCGGTCTCGCCGTTGAGGGTAAACGAAATGTGACTCTTTTGATTCATCTATACACGACTACGCGTTCGCACTAACGACGTTCTTCTTTGATTCCCCCAATACCACATTATCAATCAACCGCGTCTTACCAATGAACACGGCAATTGAGAGCAACGCCGGTTGATCGTCAATCTTGTCCAATTTCTCGAGTGTCGTCGCATCGTTGATGCTCACGTAATCGATTCGTGCCAGCGGCTCTTGTCCGATTTGTTCGCGCACCATGTCGATCAAGCGGGTCGCGTTGTGCTCGCCGTCATCATACGCCGCGCGCGCGCGCAGCAGTGCGCCATTGATAACCGCTGCTGCCTGTCGCTGTTGTGGATCGAGATAAGTATTTCGCGAAGACAAAGCTAAACCTGATTGCTCTCGCACGATCGGCAGCACTACAATCTCAGCCTCAAACGCCAGATCGCGAACCATCTGCTTGATGATAATCGCCTGCTGCGCATCTTTCTGACCAAAGAAAGCAAAGTGCGGCCGCACGACATTCAGCAAAATCGCCACCACAGTCGTGACCCCGCGAAAGTGGCCGGGACGGGATGCGCCTTCCAATTCATTCGACAATCCTTCGACCGTCACAAAGGTCGCAGCACCAGGTGGATACATCTCTTCGGCCGCCGGCGCGAAAACATAATCGACGTTGTATTCAGCCAGCAGCGCTGAGTCGCGGGTCAAGTCGCGCGGGTAAGCTGCGAAATCTTCGGTTGGTCCAAACTGTGTTGGATTAACAAATACAGAGACGACAACTACATCGCATAAGGCGCGCGCTTCGTGAATCAGACTGAGGTGCCCTTCGTGCAGCGCGCCCATCGTGGGAACCAGACCGATGGTGCGATGCTCTTCACGCCGCAGCCTTCGCGCCACTGACATCATTCGCTTACGTCGGTTAATAATTTCCATTGGCAGGATTGAATCATTGAATCATTTTTCCATTGAGTCAATGAATCAATGAGTCAATGAGTCAATGAGTCAATGATCAAATTATCAGGACGGTTTTAGCTTGGCGTTCTTCGATAAGTCGATCTTCAACTCTTCCGCCGCTTCAGCAGGCAAGCCATAGGACTCTTCATTCGCAGGATAATTTCCGCTGCGCACATCTTCGGCCCAGCGGGTAACGGCATCCGTGATTGTCTCTCGCAGGTTCGCGTATTCACGCACGAACCGCGGCAGCTTTCCGAACGCCATCCCAACCAGGTCGTGAAAGACCAGCACCTGAATATCGCAGTGAACACCCGCGCCGATGCCAATCGTCGGAATCTTAATGCTCTCAGTGATCATTTGCGCGATCTCGCGCGGGACCAGTTCGAGCACAATTGAAAACGCGCCGGCTGCTTCTAATGCATACGCATCATCCAGCAATTGACGCGCGGCGTCCGCCGTCTTGCCTTGCACGCGATACGCGCCCAGCTGATTGATCGATTGCGGGGTCAGGCCGATATGGCCCATCACGGAGATCTCCTCGTTCACCAGTCGACGAACGAGCTTGACCCGCTTCTGCCCACCTTCGAGTTTCACCGCTTCGGCCTCGCCTTCTTTCACCAGACGCAACGCCGCGCGCACCGTATCGTCCGCGCCAGTATGAAACGATCCGTAAGGCATGTCGGCGACCAGCAATGCGCGCTGCACGCCGCGGCGCACAGCTTTCACGTGCACCAGAATCTCTTCGAGCGTGACCGGCACCGTGTTCCCATAGCCCAGCACCACATTGCCGAGGCTGTCGCCAACCAGAATGATGTCGATACCCGCTTCATCGACGATACGCGCAGTTGGATAGTCGTAGGCAGTGAGACAAACCAGACGCTCGCCGCGTTCTTTACTTGCTCTTAGCGATGGCGCACTGACTTTTTCGGGACGCTCAGGTTTGAGATATGGCATTGTTCAGCTTTTCTCCGACTAATCGATCTGCCAGGTAACTTCAAATCCGACTCAACGAAACCCGGCAGAACAGCTACAGTGCCCACATTATAACGGGAAAATTGAGAAAAGAAGTAGTGGCTTAGACTGCAGGTGGCGCTCCGTTAATGTGTTGCTGTTGTGGGTGATAACAAACAGCTTTCAGGAAATCGGCTTTGGTCCCGTAGGGACGAAATGTTTATAGCCCAGCGGCGCAACGTAATTGAGCAAGCTCCGCAGTAGCGAAATATTATCGATTGAGTCACATTTCGCTCCTTGTATCTTGGCCTTAGTCGCTATTTGATATCTTCAGTTTGCCATGGGTCGCGCC
>DNNE01000020.1:0-21328 GCA_003487805.1 Blastocatellia bacterium
GGTTGCAGTTTGCGCTCAGGCCCTCACCCCAACCCTCTCCAAAGGGAGAGGCACCACTACCATTGCGAACCGTGGATCGCGCAAGATAACATCTTGCGCTACACTTCCTAACATGTTTTGTCCTACTTGCGAATCTGAATACAATCCGGGCATCACGCGGTGTCCCGATGATGATACTGAACTGGTCGAGAGATTGACGCCCGGAACCGCAGCCCCCGATGACAGCGAGGCGAGCTTTGTGGTCTTGCACACGTTGTCGTCGCCGGCGGAAGGCGAGATGGTGAGCGACATCCTGCGTCAAAACGGTGTGCGCGCCGTGGTGCAATCCGGGGCCAGCGATGCTTTTTCTCCATTGTTCTCGGCAACTTCTCCGGGTGTTGCAGTGCTTGTCGATGAGCGCGATCTTGATCGGGCAAAAGAGCTATATGCTTCGTTCTTCGGTGAAGACACTTCACCGTTGACCGGGTCGACATCCGAAGACGAGGAAGAACCAGAGTAATACAGCGAGTGCTGACGTTTAGAAGCGGGCTGCTGCCCGCTTTTTTGTTGGCGTTTCGTGGTTTCTCGACGAATGGAAAATCAACCTGCGGAACCGATTGTTGTCTTTATGACCGCCGCCTCAGCGGAAGAGGCTATGCGAATCGCTGAGGCGCTCGTCGACAGCAAACTGGCCGCGTGCGTGCAGGTGCTTCCTGAAATGCACTCAATTTATCTCTGGAAAGGGGAAGTTGAGCGGGCGCGAGAAGTGCTGATGATTGCGAAGACGACAATGGCAAAGTTCGAGGGTCTGCAGAGCCAGCTGCGCGCCATTCACAGTTACGAGACACCCGAAATAATTGCGCTTCCCATCGTCGCCGGGTCGGAAGATTATCTTAAGTGGCTGACAAGTTCTTTGGAGGGCTCGTAAGTTTTCACGATCTCGACAATCTCCGATGGTGAATCGGTCACGTGCAAGCGTTTGAAATCTTCCTCGACTATCTTGCCTTCGCCCAGCATCGGCCCACGCAGCCAATCCAACATTTCTTTCCAATACGCTGAGCCAAACAGGACCACTGGAAAGTTATGAATCTTGCGCGTCTGAATTAATGTGAGTGCTTCAAAGAGTTCGTCGAGTGTTCCGAAGCCGCCGGGAAAAATGATGAACGCATCGCTGTATTTCACGAACATCATCTTGCGCACAAAGAAATACTTAAACTTCAAAGACAGCGTCAGGTAATGGTTCAAGTACTGTTCGTGCGGCAATTCAATATTGCAGCCAACTGACGTCCCACCGGCTTCGAAGGCCCCGCGGTTCGCTGCTTCCATGATTCCCGGTCCACCGCCGGTAATCACTGAATATCCGGCGTTAACCAGCAGCGCGCCCGTTTCCTGCGCCGCACGATACTCCGGGTGATCGGCCGGTGTGCGCGCCGACCCGAACACTGCCACGCCATTCTTTATGCGGGCCAGGTCTTCAAAGCCCTGGACGAACTCGCCCATGATCCGAAAAACGCGCCAGGTGTCGGTGTGCAGGAATTCGTCGGCATGCGGCGTCTCCAGCAGCCGCTCGTCTTGAGTGCCGCCGTGACTCTGCTTGTAATAATCTTCTTCGTCTTTCATTGAATCATCCGCAGATTACGCAGATTCCACCGATTTAAGCAATCGAACCAAATGGCCAACTTGGTCGGAACCAATCAGTGATAATGCAGGGTAACTGGTCCTTGAATCTGAGAAATCTGCGTAATCTGTGGACTAACTTCAGATTCCCATTATGTTGTAACCACAGTCCACGTGGATTATCTCACCTGTGATTCCTGATGAGAGCGGACTGCACAGAAACAATGCGGTGTTGCCGACTTCGCGCGGCTCAACATTTCGTTTTAAGGGCGCGCGCTCGGCATGAACTTTCAGCATGGTGCTCAAGCCCGAAACACCACGCGCAGCTAATGTCTGAATGGGTCCGGCACTGATCGCGTTGACGCGAATATTCTTTGGCCCCAGATCCGCCGCGAGATAACGGACGCTGGATTCCAGCGCGGCTTTCGCGACCCCCATCACGTTGTAGCCCTGGTAAACTTTTTCCGCGCCATGAAAGGTCATTGTGACTATGCTGCCGCCGTCGGTCATCAAGGGCGCAGCCGCGCGCGCCATTTGGGTCAACGAATAAGCGCTCACTTCCAGGGCTGCCAGAAAACCATCTCGATCAACCTTCATGTATTCGCCTTCCAAAGCCTCACGTGGCGCGAACGCGATGCTGTGAATCACAAAATCGAGACGGCCAAACTCCGAAGCCACGCGAGCGAACGCCTCATCAATCTGTTCCTGATGGGTTACATCGCAGGAAATCAAAGGTGATCCAGGCATTTCTTCTGCGGTAAGCCGCTCGCAGTTTTCCTTGAGTCGCTCACCCTGATAAGCGAAAGCCAGACGCGCGCCGGCTTCATGCAGCGCTTGCGCCGTGGCCCAGGCGATCGAACGTTTGTTGGCGACACCAAAAATGATTCCTTGTTTTTCTTTCAGCATGGTTGGCGGTCTATTGGTCTCTATCTTTGATTTGATTCCTTAATTCGACTGTCCGGTTCCTGGTCGCATCGGCGAGGCAAATTGCTACGATCATTGGACGCATGGATCCGCCTTTATACTGATCGCCGACGAACTCGCAGTTGGCATCGCGATACTTCAGCCAGGCAGCTTCTACTTGTTTTAGTTGAGTCTTGTCCGCTTCGTCGAGCTTTCGCATCAATTGGCCGTAAACCTGATTCAACGTCGCGTCGGCCGCCTTGTATTCTTTTCCCCAGCAAGTGTTCATGTCCGCCTGGGTTTGTGCGTCGGCGCACGGCTCGGATTTCTTTTGACCCTGCCCGAATGTAAAAGCACCAACGGGTACAAGTAAGATCAGGAATATGATGGCGAGTTTCATGAGTCAATCCCTCTAGAATCGATATTCAACGAGCCTGCGAAGCGCGGAAGAGTTTAGCCCAGGGTGAGCGAGCGAAGCGAGCGTAGCCCTGGGATCAGGTCAGACTCTTAGTGTTTGAAGTGTCTGATGCCTGTAAAGACCATGGCCAGATCATGTTCATTCGCTGCCATGATCGCCTCTTCGTCGCGCATTGACCCGCCGGGCTGAATGATCGCCGTTATCCCTTGCTTCGCTGCTTCGTCGATGCCGTCCCGAAAAGGAAAGAACGCGTCGGAGGCGATGACTGATCCGGCCACCGGAAGCTGCGCGCGCATGGCGCCAATCTTCACTGAATCCACGCGCGACATTTGCCCCGCGCCCACTCCGACTGTTTGTTTGTCACGCACATAAACAATCGCATTCGACTTTGTGTGCTTGCAGACCGTCCAGGCGAAAAGCAGATCGTCGATTTCCTTGTCACTCGGCGCACGCTTCGAGGCCACTTTCAACTCTTCGCGTTTCATTCGATGAGTGTCACGCGTTTGCACCAGCATCCCGCCACTGATTTGTTTGTATTCAACTGTGTCCCGGTGCGCACTGGGCCAACAACGCAGCACGCGCAGGTTTTTCTTTTGTCGTAGAGCTTCGAGCGCCGCAGGATCATAGTCGGGCGCCACAATTACCTCGGTAAAGATTTCAGTCACGGCACGAGCCGCAGCCTCGTCAACCGGACAATTGAAAGCCACAATTCCACCGAAGGCGGAAATGGGATCAGTCGCCAGCGCCCTGCGATAAGCATCAACCGCGTGAGGATCGAGCGCCACGCCGGCAGGGTTCGTGTGCTTAATGATGGCGCAAGCTGTTTCTTCAAAGTCGAAGACCAACTGCCAGGCGGCATCTGCATCAACGTAGTTGTTGAAGGACATCTCTTTGCCCGAAAGGACCTCGGCATTGGCGATGCCGTCACGCATCGACATCGACATCTTGTAAAGAGCTGCGAGCTGATGAGGGTTCTCTCCGTAACGCAGATCCGCAGTCTTGCCAATCGACCATTGCGCGCTTGTGGGCAGGCTTCCGCGAAAGACCTCGATTGAGAATTCTTCGGAATCAATCTCGATCGGTGGGGGCGGAGTGCGAAGCTCGCCGTCTCGGCCAAACGCGAACGAATTCACGGTCGCGCTGCCGCCAGTGTTGCTGTTGATTCCAGTTTCCCTGTGACGAAGTGCTCCGGAAAGGTAAGCGGTAACAGTGGCGTCGTAGCTCGCAGTTCGCATGAATGCGCGTCGCGCCAGCAACTTTCTGGTCTCGAGCGAGAGTGAGCCGCTCTGCTGATGCATCTCCGCAAGCACTTCAGAGTATTGTTCAGGGCGAACTATGACTGCGACGTCCTGCGCGTTCTTCGCCGCTGATCGAATCATCGCCGGTCCGCCTATATCGATCTGCTCAATAGCTTCCGCTTCGGTTACACCTTCGCGCATAACCGTCTTCTCAAACGGATAAAGATCGATCACCACCATATCGATCGGTTCGATTTCGTGTTCGCGCATCGCTGCCACGTGTTCGGGGTTGTCTCGCAGCGCCAGCAGCCCGCCGTGAATCTTCGGGTGCAGAGTCTTGACGCGCCCATCCATCATCTCAGGGAATCCCGTTATGTCTGAGACGTCAGTGACCTTGATTCCTGAGTCGCGCAGGACCTTCGCCGTTCCACCCGTGCTGATTATGTCAACATCAAACGTTCTTAGTTCGCGAGCGAAGTCGATGATGCCGGTTTTGTCCGAGACGCTAATGAGCGCACGGCTTATCTTTCGTAAACCCAAATGGTTTTGATCGGACATGCTGGTTCCTGAAGTTGATTTGGCGACCCCAATCTTAAGCTAAGTCAGGCTTTCGACGAAACGGTCGAGTATGGCCCGGAGTGCAGTTTCTTCTCTGCGTAGTCTCGGCGATCTGCGTCTCTGTGGTGAATATTGACCTAAGAACACTCACCGCTGAGACGCCGAGATCGCAGAGGAGGCGCAGAGAATCTCAAATCAGAAAACTGCCAGGCGGTCGCGTCGTCACCAACCCTTCCAATCGCGTCGGTACTGGCGCAGTTTGTCCTTTCATTCACGCCGCGGCTTTAGCCCGGCGCTCGGCAGACCAGGTGCGACCCAAGTTTCCATGTCCAAAACCACTACTGACCACCGGGCTGAAGCCACGGTGTGAATGAGATACTCCGGAGCCAAACTGCACCACTACTGATCACGTCGAGGGAACTTGCTCACACGAAGACCTAGCTTCAAACAGAAACTTTGCAGGCTGTCTTGGATGATTAGGCGCGCAGGAGAGCGACTGCCGCGTAAAAGGAATCAACGGGACGAGCTAAAACAGGAAGCGCCCAAAGAACAAGATACTCAGGATGATGACGATTGTGATGACGATGATCTTCACTAGTGTCATTGTCGTTTCCTCGCTTAAGAAGTGACACGATTTTAGCGGCGGTGCGTGGGCATGTCAATGCCCTCAATTGTAAAGAATTGTTAATTCATTTTCATGGACATGCATCCACGAGAATGGGCGATCGTCGTAAATTATCGATGTCTATGCAGCTTCTGGTTTGCGCGCTAATGCTGCCCCCCCAAACGCGCGCCTCTTCTTTGGCCTGCTATCGCTTCAATTCATACCGTCGCGGTGAGAAGCCATCCAGTAATCTTCGAAGCGAGAATAACTCGAATGTTAAGCTCCAACTAGTGCATGAGCACAGAGAAGGAGTCCTTCCGGGCTCCATATCTGAAGAATACCCAACTCTTGCTGCTGCTCTTTAACATGATCGAATTAAGAATACTTCTGACACTCGAATCCTTAAGGTCCAGCGAGAACTTCGGCAGCCCATACTCACTATCACCAGGCAGGCTTTTTAGAGTCCGGTCACTCAGGGATGTCTCTGCAAGAATTTTCTGCACTTCAATTGAGTTCTCCAAAGCTCTAATTGCCTCTTCTCTGTTGACATTCTTCACTTCAAAGTGGCTCACAATCGTGCCCAACAAAGGGTCTTTCGGTCCCTTTGGAAAAACATTTATTACGGGCCCCGCCGTTTGCCACACATACCGCGGGTCCTTTTTGACGACGAGATCGAGAACAGCTCTAACCGTGGCGCCCTTCAATCTTACGTCGATTGTTCTTGTCTGCCCGTCGATTTCGGGTAAAGCTTCTATACCGATTGGAACGCTTGAGCTTCCCGCCACCCTCTGTAGGACTAATGAAGTGGGAGCGCCGGTAATTTGAAGATCCGGAATTGTACGATCAAGCTTTATGGTGTCCTTTGGCTGCGGCCGAACCAAGCTGGTCATACCATATACGCCCAAGGCCGCCAGGAGGCAAATCTTGAATATCATGTCGTCATTCATCCTTTTATCTCAACGATATGTTTATCTTACTGACAAGTCGCATTCGGATTGGATGTGGTGTCAGTAATTGTAACGTCGTTATACTGCGCATTTAGGCAGTTTACTCTCACTGCGTCTAATCGGCCGGGGACGGTTATATTTAAAAGCTGCTTACTTTTTATGTATTCCCCTGATACGGGGGCCGGAGAAGTTTCATGATATAGAGCCTGCACATCACAGAATGTTCCATCAGCTCCGACCGGCACACTCTTCGTGAAGTCTCCCCCCGAACCTGCTGGGAATGAGCTGACCAGGTACACCTGCTCTGTGGCTGTCATGCCTGTTTGCGTGATCGCCGCTCCACTCTGATCTAAAACGGTATAAGTCAGCAAGCGCGAATACCCGTAGGCGACGGGAACAAGCACGGTGCCCTGGCAGTCCGTAATCGAGCCTCCGTTGTGTGTTCGTTTCGACCCAATAGATAGCGATAGGCTGGTAGGAATCTGCACAAAGAAGTTCACACCATTGCTCGTGCTTCCATTAACCGTCACGGTCACCGCATGATTGCCGGCAGTAGCATTCGCGGCGACATCCAGGTTCACGGTGAGACTTGTAGACGAAGAACTCTGAACACTCGCTGTAACACCAGTGCCGGCCACATCAACCGTAGAGCCGGATGCGAATCCGGAGCCTTGAATCGTAACCGAGATCGTCAGACCGACGACGCCACGACTGGGTGAGATGCTGCTTATCTTAGGCTTAACATCCACCGGCTGTGAGTCGCTACCTTCGGGGCGTGACTCAAAACACTGGCTCCATCCATCAGACTCCCAAATATCCTGAGACCAGCTACCACTGAGATACGCTCCGCCAGCACTCAGGCCTACCAAATCAGTGGATCCGCCGTAATCCGGACTATACGATGCGATGGAAGGATCATCTATTCCGAAATCATCCATGAAAAGCGGCCCCATATCAGTCGGATAATTGTTGCAGTCATACACCGTTCCGTGAGTAGTGCTGACTGTCTGAACATCACCCACAAACATCGGCTCCGGAGGAATGATAGAACCGAACGGGCCAGACTCTGGGCAACAAGCCGGGCAGCTATAACTGCTGCTCACGTGATTAGAAACACTGACAACCTCGCTCCGCCCAATGAACTTTGATGACGGTGGAGATTTGAATATGCTCCAATGAAACTGTCCGCCGGTGGTGGAGAGTGGTATGACGTTGCCCTGGTTATCCGGTTTCTGCTCGCTGATCAGTTTTCGTAGGTCGAATGTGGCGGTGCCATTAGCCGCCAGGTCCTTTGCGGGAAGGAAGTAGTGTCCGGTGAGGAACCTAATGTCGACAAGGAAGCTGGCTGTATGGTCGCTAATGTTCGTGATGTTAACGATAGTCGTATAGTCATCGTCGACCCTCCACGGGTAGCTTCCGGTCGAATTGCGAATCGCTCCTGAATCCCGCAGGGGAACATCGTAACGTAATCGTTTGACCTTGTCCGTGCTGTACAATGCTCCAATCAGACTGCCGGCTGCGCCGCTATTCAACACTTCCACGCTTACAGAGTTCAAGTCAGGACAAGTACTCGCGGCTTCCGTCAGTGGACGCAGATCCACGTCAACTATCTGACGTGGCGCCAGGATTATTTCTGGTAGCTCAATTTGGTTTCCCTGCGCTCCGGTTGCGGGAAAGAATTTTGGCCGGGCAGAAACTCCAGAATCACTGGTGTTCTCGATTAACATGTGCGGAACATCGTCGCCCAATCTAAGATTTGTCGCATAAAGATTGGGTTGAGCGACCTTTTTCGTATCGGCAAATCGGATAGCGCTGTTAAAGCTTTGGTCGCCACCAAGAACGAAGCCCGCAACTCTCAAACTGCCGGCAGGCCCGACAGTAGTGAGTTTTACTGACTCGCTGCTGGCGTCTTTGCCCTGGCCCTCGTGCGCGGCACGCCGAACAAACTCTGTGGCGAACGGGGCAATATTCACAACTTCTGATTCTCCGTTCGAAAACTGCGCCGTGGTTTGAATAGATGTATCTGAACTATTCCCGAGGGCTATGACCGCTCTGCTTCCTTCTGGCATCGACCAAACCGCCTCACGCGTGTCAGAGCCCTGATCCTCAAACAGGTTGAAGGTTTCATCGATGCTGCCGTCGCGGCCGACGCCTTGAAAAGTGATCTGCGCCCAAACTTCCAGGATGCCGCCGGTATATGACAATGCGATCCCGCCCCAGCGGTGCTTTCCGTTATACGTGTCGGGCATTAATGACTTGATTGGAACGAAGCGGATCTCCGCCGGTTGTAACGTCACTGCTTTCCCAGTCACTTGCTCCCCATCCACTGTATAAAGGGTCGGCGTCACATCGATTGGATGCGGGCTACGACTATTCAAAACTATCTTGCACTCTCCGGCTTCAGGTAATTCGATCGCCGGAGCATAAATCCGCCGTGGCGATGGCGGCGGACAACTACTGCAGTGATAGGGAGTAGGTCGTGGTTGCGGCCGCGTTCCCGCCTTCGATGGCTTTTGCGTACGACCGTGAGCCGAACCTTCCCAGAGATGTCTAGTGGGAATAGCAGAAAGGCCTACGGCCCCTATGATAATTAGTAACATCAACAATGGGACGGGAAAGAATCTCTTTTGGCTGGCGGTACGCATCAGGATATCTCCTTTGGAGATCAGGACTCGCCGGGAAGGGAGGCTTTATTTTGGGGATACTGCTGAAGCTGCGATTATTACCTTAGGGTAGGCGACAACATATACACCCGGTAATGATGAGTGTCAATGGAAATTAATGTAATAAATAGGTTGCGCTAACAGCAAGACTCGCGCAACACAACAGCCAGCTCTAGCGATGCAGTAACTGCGCTAAACGTCAGCATCGTGACGTGTTAGACCGTGATAGAATGCGCCGTATCCCATGGCTGAAAACACTCTCTACTTCGGCGACAATCTGAACATCCTGCGCGAGAACATTCGCGAAGAGACGGTCGACCTCATCTATCTCGATCCGCCTTTCAATTCCAAAGCGAACTACAACGTTCTGTTCAAGTCTCCCAAGGGCCACGAGTCGCACGCGCAGATTACCGCGTTCGAAGACACCTGGCATTGGGGCGAACAAGCCGAAAGCGAATTCGAAGAATTAATTCGTCAACCTAATACAGACGTCTCGAAGATGATGGTCGCGCTGCGCGATTTCCTTGGCCAGAACGACATGATGGCCTATCTCACGATGATGGCGAATCGGCTGCTTGAATTGCATCGAGTCTTGAAGCCCACCGGCTCGCTCTATCTGCATTGCGATCCGACCGCGAGTCATTATTTGAAGATTGTGCTGGATGGAGTGTTTGGAAAAACCAATTTCATTAATGAGATCGTTTGGAAAAGAACAACTGCCCATACCGATGCGAAACAAGGGTCAGTTCATTACGGCCGCATTCATGACATTGTCTTCTTCTACGTTAGGAATGAGGGTGAGGCATCTTGGAATCCACTGTTTACTGAACACGACGAAGATTATCTACAGAGTCATTATCGGGAAGTTGACGCCGAAGGTCGACGTTATCGCTGGGATAACCTGACCGGTCCCGGAGGGGCAGCAAAGGGCAATCCATTTTATGAAGTGCTCGGGGTAGGCGGGTTCTGGCGTTATAGCAAGGTCAAAATGCAAGCTCTCATTGACGCAGGGATGGTTGCGATTCCGCCGAAGGGCAAGAAGCCGGCGCTCAAGAGATACTTAGACGAGCAAAAGGGAACGCCCGTAACAGATCTCTGGGACGATATCCCTCCAATCAATTCGCAAGCTCAAGAGCGGCTTGGTTACCCCACCCAAAAACCATTAGCCCTGTTGGAGCGCATTATTTCTTCTAGCAGCAAAGAAGGCGACGTGGTTCTGGATCCTTTCTGCGGATGCGGTACAGCGGTTCACGCCGCACAGAAGCTAAAGCGAAATTGGATCGGCATCGATATTACCCATCTCGCGATCAGTCTTGTCGAGAAGCGATTGCGCGATGCCTTTCCGGGAATCAAGTTCGAAGTTCACGGCACACCGAAAGACTTTGAAAGCGCAGCTGACCTAGCGAAGCGCGACAAGTATCAGTTCCAATGGTGGGCGTGTTCGCTCGTTAACGCGCAGCCATTTCAAGGTAAAAAGAAAGGCGCAGACACCGGCATCGACGGCTTGATCTACTTTCAGGATGACAAAGGCTTGCCGAAGAAGATCGTCGTCTCCGTAAAGGCGGGCGAGAACATCGGCGTCGCCATGATTCGTGACTTCGCACACGTAATCGATCGTGAGAAAGCAGCGTTAGGGTTATTCATCACGCTCGCCGAGCCAACCCGTGCCATGAAAGAAGAAGCCTCCTCGTTTGGTTTCTATGAAAGCTTAGGCACAACCATCTTCCCCAAGCTTCAAATACTTACTATCAAGGGATTGCTCGACGGAACAAAGACCGCCCGCTACCCCGACCTAACGCGCGGCGGCCTGACGTTTAAGAAAGCAAAAAAGGAAGTATCCGACGACCAGAGCCCGCTGTTTTAGCTTCTGTCGGCTGTAGTGGAGTTGTTGTATGGCCCCCAAACCTCCAAAAGTTTTCATCTCGTACGCATGGGAAGATGACGTAAACGAATGGGTGAGCAAATTCGCGCTTGGTCTTCGCGACAATGGCATCGACGCCAGGATAGATCAATGGGAGACAGTATTTGGTGATCATTTAACCGAGTACATGGAGAGGTCGATTAGAGAGAATGACTTCGTACTCATAATTTGCACTCCCCTTTATCGGAAGAAGGCAGATGGAAGAGCGGGAGGAGTCGGTTATGAGGGCCACATCATTACGGCTGAAATCTTCACGACGGCAAATCATCGTAAGTTCATCCCTATTATCCTCAAAGGAAAGTCGAATTTAGGATTACCATCGTTTCTGCAAGGAAAATATTGTTGCGATCTGCGTGGCGGGTCAAATCAGAGTAAGAATTGGGAGCGACTTTTGAACATTTTACGAGGGAGGACAGTCGAGCTCCCTCCGATTCGATCAGCAGCAGCAAATGAAGTCGATGTAAATCGCCCTCCCGAAGAAAGCGACGAGGACCCAGACCTATCCTGGGGGGCATCCTTAATTGAGGCTCTTCGCGAAGAATTGCCTGCGGAGCTAGGAGTTGTGCTTAGCGCCACCAACGTAACGACCTTCATTGACAGCCAGCGCTTGCAGCGCGTCAAAGCGTACCAATACCAGGACCACTGCAAGGTACGAGTGAGATGCTCTCGCCGATGGGGCTTGAAAAATTGTAAACATGGGATCAAATCGCGCAACGCACAATTTTGGTTAGAAGCCCTCCGAGTTGAGGACGATAACGACGTTAATAGGATTGCCATGCTTTACGACTACGAATGGGGAAATTGTGCAATATAAGCGAAGAGCATAAGGGGAATGGGGGTGTATTGCCCCTCAACAATCGCAAGATCGAAGGTTTGACCCCGTCTTTGGTCTCCTTCAGGTCTAGCACTAGGCACCCGCCTTTTCTAGAACTGAGGGACGCCGATCAGCATGGAGACTTAGATAATGATAATCAAACACCAGAGTATTCTCGTGGTTGATGATGACAAGCCACAGCGCGATATTTTGGAGGAAATCCTAACGAAGGACGGATATGGTGTAACAACGGCAAATTCAGGTGAAGCCGCTCTCAAGATCTTTAGAGAACGACGATTTGATTTAGTGCTAACTGACCAAAAGATGAGCGGTATGGATGGGATAGAGTTACTAAAGAACCTGCTTGTCTGCGACCCGTATCTTCCGTGTATCTTAATGACAGCACACGGTTCCATTGACTCGGCTAAAAAAGCCCTCAGACATGGCGCATTTGACTACTTGGAGAAACCCTATGAACGAGATGTCCTCTTGGAAATAGTCAGGAATGCGTTAAGAAATAAAAATGTTTTCATAGTCCATGGACATGATGATGGTGCGAAAGATTCCGTAGCCAGATTCCTGGAAAAATTGAAACTCGTACCAATAATACTTCATGAGCAGGCGAATGCAGGTATGACGGTGATAGAGAAATTTGAATATCATTCGAAGGTTGGATTCGCCGTTGTACTACTCACGCCGGACGATGTCGGATTTGTGCGTACGAACCCAAGGGAGAAGAAGCCCCGCGCCCGTCAAAACGTAATCTTTGAGCTCGGATATTTTGCTGGAATATTAGGTCGCAACAGGGTATGCGCACTTCATAAGGGACAGGTAGAAGTGCCAACGGACTACCAAGGCGTTCTGTATGTGCCAATGGATCCAAGTGGAAATTGGCGGTTCTCCCTCGCAAAAGAGATCGAAAGATCTGGGATGGAGACTGACTTGAACAACGCTCTCTAAAGCGATGACGCCACGGAACCAGTGTATTGCACCGGAGTCCCGAGCTGTCGGGAGTTTTTACTTGATTGACCGAATAGAAGGTTCGATGTAACCGCGGCACCCCGGTCAATTCTGAGGCTGTGCCATTTAGAAGCCAGTGATATGAAACTCGAAGAATCCGAATACATCAACCAGGGCCCTCTCACAGAAAGATGTGATTACATCTTTATTGTCGATGAGCAAATAAATTTGGTTGAGAAGGCTGGCTCGGTGCGTGTCTTTTCCACCCGAGGAAAGAAGTGTGGCTTAGAAAGAGACCCTAAAGGTACGCAGGGCTACTGCTATTGGCACGAGAGTGAGCCTGGCAAATCCAAAGATCCGCACTTAAAAAAGACACTCGAAATTGCAGTTAAGCAAAAGGTGTATCTAGGCGGGGCGTTTCTGAGTGGGGGAGGTCCAGGAACTTACTATGTCGATTCCGAGGGACCAATGGATTTGACAGGAGCAAACCTCCAGGGTGCGTTCTTCGCGGGAGCTTATTTCGAGGGAACTATTTTGCAAGGCGTGAATCTGAGGGAGGCACATCTTGAAAGCGCCTGGTTTGGTTCCACGAACTTGTCAGGTGCTGACCTGTCTGGCGCACATCTTTGGGGAACGGATTTTCAGTTTGCGAACATGAAAGGCACTGAACTCTGGAATGCAGAGATTAATGGTGGTACTCAATTGGGCGGAGCCTATTGGGGAGATGATTACGTACTGGCAGCCGAGAGTGGTGGCAGGTTGGGTTGTGCAGAGGAGACCTACCGAATCTTGAAGCAGCATCGCCAGGAAAGCGGGGACTATCGCACGGCTGGGCAATTCTACTTCCGCGAAATGGAGTCCATTCGGAAACAACTTACGCGATTCAGGCGATTACTTTGGACCGTATTCTTCAAATCAATTTGTGGATATGGCGAGCGACCCACCTGGACGTTCGGCTGGGCAGTAGGGGTGATCTTGGTATGGGGAGGCTTACTATTGCCGTTAGGTGGCATACATAATCCCGATGGCTCTACGACACAATTCTCATGGCCTCCAAACTTCGCAATACTCAAGAATGGTCTTTCGCTGAGCTTGATTACATTCGTAACCTTGGGATATGGCAACCGATATCCAGATAGTGCTGCGGGTGAATTCTTGGCTGGATTCGAAGCACTCTTGGGGATACTGTTGTTAAGTATTTTTGTCGTGAGTTTCGCAAAGAAAGTAATCAGGGGTTGAGGGCTTCCGGAAACCGCCGACTTGAATCTTTCGGATTACGCGTCTATAAATCTCATCATCAAGGCGAGTGCTGAATGTACTCGTCAAAAAGCGCGCGGTGTTTGTGGAAGAGCACTTAGCGCGCCTCACAGTCCCCGAAAAGATTGTGAGCCGGGGCGGCAGCGTAGTGAGGACCTTGCCGCCCTTTTACTTTATTTCCGCGCTCAAGCAAGAACGATCCACGAAACCACACGAAATCGAGCCGCTCCCGGTAATCACCTCTTAATCAAGCCTCAACAGCCTTGGCCGCCCTACGCTCCGCGCCGCGTTCAACCCATCCCGTTCCCGCGCACAGTCGCGCCAAAATATATGCTGCGCTGGCTTAACGCTCGCGGCGAGACTGGGCCATGGAGCCAGACGGTGAGCGGAACGATAACGAATTAGAGACGTGAAGCGAAGTCGTGGTCTGTCCCGTCAGCGGTAACCAAGGGACAGCTTTGGACGTTTCTAGACTACGAGAGTCGGCGTGGGGAAACATTGCCGATTCTCCGGGGAAGCCCTTGGGTAGCGTCCCGGACGTGGCGTGTCCCGACTTCCCCCTTTTCTATTCAATGCCTCGTGACCTGTGACTACCCGAATCGGGGCATCAATCATCCTCACAGTTTTGTGCCAACTGCCGCTTGGCCGGAAATCAAGTTGACACACGGCAGTAAGGATATTAAGTTCTGTTAGTAGACAAGGCCTGACAAGACTTGATGGGAAACCTAGCGGTTACAACTACTCGGATTCGACGCGCACGCAGTTCGCGGCTCTTGAGCTATCTGCTGCTCTTTCTCATAAGTTACGGCTCGTCAACTGAAATTTTCCACCATCACGGGTTTGCATCCGAAAAGAGCAATGCGACATCTGCAAATCTCTTTTCAGATAGCGGGCGGAATAATTCTTCCACCAAAACACCGCTGGAACGTGATTGTCTTGTCTGCCAATTTCAGCGCGGCCTGTCGAGCGCGGCCATCTATGCGCCGCTGCTCGTCGTAGCGCCGGTTAACGCACACCTCGCGGTTTCCTCGAAGCCCATAAGTCAGAATTCGATCTCGACCACGGCATCTCGTGGGCGTGCTCCACCAATTACCCTTTAACAAAAACCCATCGCCGGTTCGTTAGTGTCGCGAAAGTAGATCTGCGACGCCGACGAACATCTCCATGCTGGAAGAACGAGTTCGCTTAAGTCACATGTGACGGCGAATTCCAAAGTCCGGCCGCGAAATCCATTGGTTCACTGTTAGGGGGTAAGTGTAAATGAGTCACCAATCTAATTCTGTCTCGATCCGTATTCTAATTCTTATCATCGCCGCTTTGGCCCTGAGCTCTTACGTGGCGGGCCAATCACTTAGCGCCGGAACTATTTCGGGCACCGTCGTAGATCCGAACCATGCGGTGGTCGCAAATGCAACCGTCACGCTGGCAAACGCCGTTACGGGCTATAAGCAATCTACCAATACCAATAGCGACGGAACGTTTCGCTTCGACAACATTCCTTTCAATAACTATGTATACACCGCCTCGGCTTCGGGCTTTGGCGACGTGCGCGGGGCGATCAATATCCGCAGCTCTGTGCCGATCGCCTTGACCGTTCCCCTTGCAGTCGGTGCCGCAACCGCGACCGTTACCATCACCAGCGGGACCTCCGATGTGCTTGAAAACGTGCCAAGCGCTCACACAGATGTCGATCAGAGTCTCTTGAACAGACTTCCGGTGCGCTCACCGGGCTCAGGTCTGAGTGATGTGATTACGATGGCGGCTCCAGGTGTAGTCGCCGACTCGAATGGTTTCTTCCATCCGTTAGGCGATCATGCACAAACGTCATACTCAATTGACAACCAACCGGTTTCAGATCAGCAGAGCAAAGCGTTTTCGACGCAATTGCCACCGAATGCAGTCCAATCCCTTGAAATCATCACCGGCGCAACGCCGGCGGAATACGGCGACAAGACAAGTCTGGTGGTAAATGCCACCACAAAGTCCGGCCTCAATCAAAAGAAACCAACCGGGAGCTTTACGACGAGTTACGGCACATTCGGCACTCTCAGTCAGGACGGGTCGATGGGTTATGGCAATTCGAAGTTGGGAAATTTCACTTCGATCACTTTCGAACGTTCGGGAAGGTTCCTGGACGCGCCAGAGTTTACGGTGTTGCACGATCGCGGCACTTCGGGAAATATTTTCGACCGCGTCGATTACAGCCCGAATGCCAACAACACGTTTCACCTTAATTTGTTTTTGGCGCGTAACAACTTTCAAACGCCGAACACCTTCGATCAGCAAGCACTCGGGCAAGATCAACGCCAGCTGGTACATAGCCTGAACCTCGCTCCTGGCTACGTTCATGTCTTCAGTCCCACAACGGTGTTATCAATCAATCCGTATTATCGACTGGACAACATCAAGTACTTCGCAAGCCCGAATCCGTTCGCAGACGACACGATTACTTTCAGTGAATCGAGGCGACTAAACAACGTCGGTCTTAAAGCTGACCTTTCCTACGTGAAAGGAAAACACAACGCGAAATTCGGTCTTCAGGTTTCGCACACATTTCTTACTGAGGGATTTCAGTTCGGCATAACTGATCCAAACTTTAATGATCCGGCGAGCCCGGACTTCTTGCCCGGACTAGCCGTGTTCGATCTGACGCGGGGCGGAAGCCCGTTCGTCTTCAACGGCCACACGGATATCAAACAAGAAGCCTTCTATGGGCAAGACAGCCTGACGTTGGGACATGCGACGGTCTTGCTGGGGTTGCGGTTTGATAACTACAACGGAATTACGAAGGGGCGCTTGCTGCAGCCTCGCCTGGGCCTGTCTTATCTGGTGAAGCGCACGAACACAATCTTACGCGCGTCCTACACCCGAAACTTCGAGACGCCTTACAACGAGAATCTGATTCTTTCGAGTGTGACCGGCGCCGGTGGATTGGCTAACGGCATTTTGGGTGACACGAGCAATTTGCCGCTACAGCCAGGACGCCGCCACCAATTCAATGTGGGCTTTCAGCAGGCCATTGGAAAGTACATCGTGCTCGACGCTGATTACTTCAACAAACGAACCACCAACGCTTACGACTTCAACGTGCTGTTCAATACCTCGGTAACATTTCCCATTTCATGGCAACAATCGAAACTCGACGGGGTCTCGTTCCGCGCGAATTTGGCGAACTATCACGGCTTGACGGCTTTCGTGGTCGCCGGTCACACGCGAGCCCGCTTCTTGCCACCGGAAAGCGGCGGACTCTTCTTCAACTCTGATCTGCCGGCGGGCGTCTTTCGCATCGATCACGATCAGAACTTCGAGCAAACCACTCAAGTGCAATATCAATTCAGGAACTGGAAGAAGCTGAGTCCTTATGTCGCGTTCACCTGGCGATACGACAGTGGTTTGGTGGCTGGCGCGGTTCCTGATTTTGCCACCGCCTTAGGTTTCACTGCGGACGAACAACAGCAGATTGGATTGTTCTGCGGAAGCACCTTCGCAACCCTGGCAAATCCATTGACCACTTGCAACTCACCCACGTTTGGAGCGTTGCGAGTGAGAATTCCTGCGGACGGTACGGAGAATGACGACACTAATCCGCCGCGAATTGCGCCGCGTCATGTTTTCGATCTGAGCGTGGGCACTGACAACCTTCTGCGTACCGAACGCGCGAAGATGACACTGCGGTTCACAATCATCAACCTGACGAACAAGAACGCTCTTTATAACTTCGAGTCGACTTTTAGCGGCACGCACTTCATTTCGCCGAGGGTCTTTCAGGTGCAAACCGGAATTACGTTTTGACGGAGAGGGTTCAGCGCGGCGCTGGGGTTGTCGCGCTGAACATCTTCACTCGAACGCCGGGGTGGCCTTTCGCCGAGAAGGGGGCGCAGACACGAAATGAAGACACGGAGTTATGTAACCGAGATTTTGTAACCCACGACAACACGGAACCGATAATCCATGTTGAGAATTCTTGAGTTCTCCTCGTACGGACTTCTACTTCATGGCGAGCCCGAACTGGGCTGGCGCGCGTTCGTCCTCTTCATGGTCGGCGTCTTTTTCGCAGTCTTACTCTTTGATGAAATGGCGCACCGCGCGATCAGGGCCATTCGAAAACATCGCCGGACTTCCTTCGTCTCCAGACTGACTGCAAAGCGCTCTCGGATTCGAATCAAGCTTAAGAGATTCCTGGCACGAACACGGCGGTAGGACGTAATTCTCCCGCCGCATTTGTTAGTGCAAATCTCGGCTTGAGCCGCCTTGCATGGGGGGCAATCTCACGCAAAGACGCTAAGGCGCAAAGATGCGCAAAAGGAAAAGATGCCTGCAATCAGGCCTCGATCGCCTTCGCTGCTCTCCGCTCTGCGCCGCGTTCGACCCACTCATAGACCATTGGCAGAATTACGATCTTGATCGGTCGGGTGACCAGGCCGCCCACGACTACGATCGCCAGTGGCTTTTCGATCTCGGCGCCGGTGCCCGAAGAAATGATGAACGGAATCAGGCTGATGCTTCCAATCAGAGCGCTGAGCAGTTCTGCCCGCAGACGCATGTTTGCGCCAGTAATCACCGCGTCGTGCAGTTCGTGGCCGCGGTCGCGCAGCTTATTGATGAACGACACCATCACCATTCCGTTTTGCACTGCGATGCCAAAGACGGCGATGAATCCGACAATCGCGGGGACGCTGAGCGGGAAACCTGAGATCAAAAGAAAAGTTGTGCTGCCGACCAGCGCGATCGGAATGTTGAAGATGATCGTCAGGGTGTTGCGCAGCGAGTTAAAGCACGAATAGATCAACACAAAGACAAGCAGCAGCGAGATAGGTATCGCGATCAGCAGCCTACGCGTCGCCTGCTGTGCGTTTTCGAATTGGCCGCCCCAGGTGACGAAGTATCCCGGCGGCGTTTTGACTTGCAGCGCGACCGCCTGCTGCGCGTCGTGAACAAAGCTGCCGATGTCGCGGCCTTTGACATTGCACATGACCACACTGCGTCGCAGAGAATTCTCTCGAGTCACCAGCGAATCACCACTCGACAACTTGAATGATGCCAACTGCGCGAGCGGAATCTTGCCGCCAACCGGCGCCGCAACCAGAATGTCGCCCAGCTTATCAACCTGATTGCGATAGTCTTCCTTCAGCCGTACAAAAATGGCGAAGCGACGCTGACCTTCCAGCACATCAGTCGCTGAATCGCCGCCGATCGCAATCTTCGTCACCTCGAGCACGTCCGCGATGTTAAGTCCGTAGCGGGCTATCTTGTCGCGCTCCACGTCGATCTCCAGATGCTCCTCGCCGGCGGATTGTTCGACTGCGAGATCTTCGACGCCAGAAACGTGCGACATCGCATCGCGAATCTGTTCGCCCAGCTTACGCAGCGTGTCCTGATCCTCGCCGAAGATCTTGACGGCAATCTGGGCGTTAATTCCGGAGATCAGTTCATCGTTGCGGGTTTGAATAACCTGCGAGAAGTTGAACTTCACGCCGGGGAACCCTTCGACGCGACTGCGCATCGCATCGACCAGTTCATCTTTGGTTTTGGCGGTGGTCCACTGTTTCTTCGGCTTCAGGCGAACATACAATTCGTCGTTGCTGACGCTCTCGGGGTCGCCGCCGAGTTCGGCGCGGCCAATCTTCGCGACGACGGTTTCTACTTCCGGGAATTCACGCAAAGTTTTTTCTATCTGCGACGAGACTTCGATTGCACGCGAAAGCGAGATGCTCGCCGGCATCGTGGCGCGCACCAGCATGTTGCCTTCATCAATGGTCGGCAGAAACTCGCTGCCAAGAATGAAAACGTCGGCGACGCTCCAAATGAGCAAGAGACCGGCGATCGTCAGCGTCAGCACGCGATGCCGGATGGCCCACTTCAACACCGGAACGTAAATGCCTTTAAAGAATGCGATGATCCGGTTAGGACGCACCGGACCTTTCTTCAAACGCAGCCACAGCGCGCAGAGCATCGGGGCGATGCACAAGGCCATCAGCATCGAGCCGATCATTGAAAAGGTCACGGCGTAGGCGAGCGGCTTAAACAGTTTGCCTTCGATGCCTTGCAGGGTGAAGACCGGAAGAAAAACCGCGATGATGATCAGAATCGCAAAGAACATCGGACGGCCGATCTCTTGCGCGGCCACGAGTATCGCTTCACGCGTAGAGTGTTCCCGATGCTCTTCAAGGTGGCGATAGATGTTTTCGACCATCACCACCGTCGCGTCGACCATCATGCCGATACTGATTGCCAGCCCGCCGAGCGACATGAGATTGGCTGATAAGTTGGCGTACCACATCAGAATGAAGGCGACGAGCATGCAGAAGGGAATTGCCGCCGCGGTAATGAGGGAGCTGCGAAAATCGCCGAGCAGCAGAACGAGAATCACCAGCACCAGTACTTCGCCTTCGATCAGAGACTCAACCACCGTGTGAATGCTGTTGTCGACGAGTTCGGCTTGATCATAGAAGTCGATGATCGCGACGCCGGGCGGTAAGGCTTTGTTAATCTCGACGACTTTTTCCTTGATGCGCTCGATTACTTGCTTGGTATTTTCGTTGATGCGCTTCAGTACGATGCCCGTGACAACTTCGCCCTGCCCGTCTTTGGTGACCGCGCCCTGACGGATCTCGTTGCCGATTTCAACCCGCGCGACATCTCCGACACGAATTGGCGTGCCGCCGCGCGAGTCGAGCACGATGTTCTTGATGTCTTCAATGTCCTTGACTAGCCCGAGACCGCGAACGACGTACTGCTCATCGCCATGTTCGATGAAATTGGCGCCGGTGTTCTGATTGTTGTTTTGAATCGCTTCGAAAAGAGACTTGAGCGTGATGTTGTAGTTAACCAGCGCTTGCTGATCGGCGATGACCTGGTACTGCTTTACGTCTCCGCCAAAACTGAGCACGTCCGCGACGCCCGGCACGGTGCGTAGTTGCAGCTTGATGATCCAATCCTGAATTGTGCGCAACTCCTGGTTGCTCTGTCCGTGACCGACGATTTGATAGAGATAAATCTGCCCGGTGCCGGTGGTGATTGGGCCCATCTGCGGCTCGAATCCTGCCGGGATGCTGTCTTTCGCGGCTGAGAGACGTTCGAAGACTTGCTGCCGCGCAAAGTAGATGTCCGTGTCGTCGCTGAAATAAACGACGACCACCGACAAGCCAAATTTCGATTCTGATTCGACCCGCGTCACCCCCGTGATGCCGTTCATCTCGTTTTCGATGGGGAAGGTGATTTGTCGTTCGACCTCTTCCGGCGCCAGGCCTTCTGCTTCGGTATCGATTTCAACCTGCACCGGCGTCACGTCGGGAAAGGCGTCGACGTTCAAGCGGCGCAGCGCGAGAATTCCCCCGGCGACGATCAGCATCGAGACGACCGCGACCAGCAGACGCTCGCGATAAAAGAAAGCAATGAAGTTGTCGGTCATAAGTTGGCTCAGCGGTACAGAACCGCTCGCGGTAGCGA
>DNNE01000020.1:21702-28072 GCA_003487805.1 Blastocatellia bacterium
GCTACCGCAAGCGGTTCTGTACCCTCACTGCTCGCCTTTGCCCTGTTGCAGCAAGAGATAATTTCCTTTTACAACCACCTTGTCGCCTGCCTTCAAACCGTCGATGATTTCAACGAGATCGCCGGTCTTGATTCCCAATTGCACCTGACGTTTTTGATAACGATTACCTTCCGCCACAAAAACAACGCTCTTTCCCTCATCTTCGAGAACCGCGGATTGCGGCACTGAGATCGCACTGCTGTTTACGTCAGTAATGATCTCGACGTTGGCAAACATATCGGGCTTCAGCCGGCCATCGCTATTCGCAACTTCGGTGCGAACTTTGACTGTGCGCGAATCGGGATCTACCACGCTGTTGATGAAAATCACCTTGCCGGAGAAGGTTGATCCGGGAAAAGAAGTAACCGTGAGTTTGACTGGCTGGCCCACGCGGACGCGCGGAAGATCCTTTTCGAATACATTCGCATCGATCCAAACGCGCGAGATGTCGATGATCTTGAAAACGCTCGCATCCGTTCCCACGCTCGCGCCGATGGTCGCGTTGCGCTCAATCACAATTCCATCAATCGGAGAGTTAAGCGGAAAAGTCGCGGCCAGGCCCGGCTTCTTACTCAACGCGTCGATTGCCGAGTCGTTCAAGCCAAGAATAAGTAAGTGACGTCGGGCTGCTGTCAGAGTTGCTTTCGTACTCGCGGCATTGTTTTCGGCAGTTGCTTTTGCGACTTCGAGATCGTGTTCGGCGGATTGAAGATTCTTTCCGGGCACGACCGTCTTTTCATAAAGAGCTTTCGTCCGATCGTAAGTTTGCTGGGCCAATCTAAGTTCGGCCGTTGCTGAGCGTCGCGCATTTTCGGCATCGGCGAGCGCTTTTATGTAATCCGCTTCGGCTTGATCGATGTCCGCGGACTCGAGTTCGGCGAGCTTCTGACCTTTTTTCACGCGGCTTCCCTGGCCGGCGTAGAGTTTGACGATGCGGCCTTCGTTGACGGGCCCGATGAGCGCAGTCCGATCTTCCGGGACCGAGATTTTTCCAGTCGCAGAGATGGCGCCGGCGATCGGCGCGGCTGACACTATCTCTGTCTCAATCGCTTTGTCTGCTGATTGACTGAGTACCGGAGTGGCCTGGGGGTTCACCAGCGTTGCCGAAGGCGTTGGCGCTTTTCGGCAACCTCCGCACAGCGCTGCCACAGCGGCCATCAAAATTAATAACGTGTTGCGTTGAGACATGTACAAGGTCCTTTCACCGCCGGTTATTTTTGCAGCGGCGTTGCGGTTGCGAGTTCCAGATCGAGCAGCGACGACTGGTAGTCAAAGAGCGCCTGGTAAAAAGCGGCGAGCGTGTCGCGGCGCGTGCGCACCGCGTCGAGCAAATCAAGAATCGAACTCTCACCGGCTTTCAGCGAGTACTCAGTCAGGTTTTGAATATCATTCACTTTGGTAAGCACACCCGTGCGATAGAGATCGACGCGCCGCTTTTGGAGCTGGAAGGCGATCAATGCCTTGTCGACGTCGCTTATGATTTGGTTCGTGACGAGCTGTTCCTGGTTTTGCGCTTTCTGTTTTTCGATTCGCGCCTTCGCACGTTCACCCTGATTGCGATCGTGCACCGGCAGCGTTAGGCCAACGCCGAAGGTGTAGTTGCTGCCGCCTTCCGGCACCTGGGTGATGCCGGCCCCTACGTTAATGTCGGGAATGCGTTGCGCGTCCTGCAATTTGATCGAGGCATCGGCGGCCCGTTCACTGAGTTGCGCGGCTTTCAAATCGGGTCGCGCCGCCATTGCCTTGTCGCGCAAGTCAGCAATAGTGAAATCGTAGGTTTGCGGATCGAGCGTTCCGGCGGCCTCGATGTCCATCGCCCGATAGTCTCCGCCGAGTGCGACGCGGAGATCGCGCAGCGCAACCTCGTAATCACGTTCGGAATTGGCGAGGTCGGTATCGAACTTAAGTTTCTCGACCTCGAGGCGCGTGAGATCGAGGCCGGAAATCTCGCCCGCCTGTACCAGCTCTTCGGTGTGCTTGATCGTCTCGGCGAACGTCTTCTCGTTTTCCCGCGCGAGGTTGAGCAGCGATTGGTTAAGGATCACCGTATAGAATTTCTTTTTCAGATCGTTGGTTAATTGCCAGACCGCCATTTCAAACTGGGCGCGCGCGACATCTGAATTGGCATTTGCCACGTCGATCCGTTTGCCACGTTTGCCGCCCAGCTCGAATGGCTGCGCGATGCTGTAAGAGTATTGTTGTTCGGTAAGCAAGTTCCCGCTCAAATTTAACGGCAACCCCGAGAAGCCGACGCTGATGTCCGGGTTTGGGCGCAATCGCGCCGTCAGCTTCTCAGCTTCAGCCGTGTCGATGTCGTAGCGGGCGGCGATTAGCTGGAAATTCTGCTTCAGGAAAATTGAAACGGCGTCGGAAATGGTGATCGGGCGATTTGCCGTCGACTGGGTTTGCTGTTGGGGCTGTTGGGATCGCGCGGCGCCTGAATCCCCAGGCCTAGAAGCCGCTGAGCTTCTTGCCTCGACGTTTGGGCGAAGGAGCTGTCCTTGCGCCGGGATCGTCGAAATAAGAATCGATAAAACTGATGCGAGCAGCAGAGCGCTTCTCTGAGCCTCTATCATCCTGGCCTCCTCGGTTGGTTTTTCCGGGCAACGTCTTCAATGCGCGACAGGACGCGTCAATTGCAGACACCGCTCGGCTATGGAGTGCATGCGCGTGCTTAGAACGCGTGACACAGAACGGCGATTTTTGGCTTAGAGATTGACCGGCGGTGCGCGGCCGCGCTGGGTGTCGGCCAGTTCCGAAAGATGTACTGCAGTATTAGCGAGAGTGGGCGAAATTCGTGCTTCGGCGGCGCCGATGCCGGATGACTGATTCAGTTCCGTCGCTGAAAGAGTCTGATGAAGCTGGCAGATCAGACACTCATTCCGAGACTTTGAGGTCGATTTACTGCCATTACTCCTGGTTGATTCTATTCGATTGACGTCTGCCTGATCGGCTGAGGTTGCCAGCTGTCGTTGTGTGGCCCGGGTTTGATTTCCGTGGTGATGAGTGAACTCGGCGGTAGCTCCCCAGGTGAGACAAGCTAACAACAGAAACGCCAGCCCGCGAGTTCGCTTTGCGGGAACCGTTAACCAGCGATGAAGTGCGTTGCCGATCACAGTGGATGCTTTGATGCTAAACTAGAATGCATAGTCTATTCACGTATATGGACCATGTCAACGAAACTTGTCCTTAGATGGCTGGTGCGCCTCAGGTGGCTCCCGCGTTACGTAGATGGTGCCAACGGCTTGACGCGCGTGCCTGGTCTTCACAGTGACGCGCTAGTTGCTCATACGTCCCCGACTACTTTCCAAACCAGGCGATACATCCTTTTGGCTCTGCTAAGTTCAATGGCGCTGAGTGTCAGTGCAGTGGCTACCGTCTCGGCGCAGCAAATGAGTGCGAACATCCGGGTCGCTTCCGATTCAAGTCGCGTGATCGTGGAAGGTCGCAGCACCCCGGCATCGGTTTGGTCGTTTCTTGATAATTACGCGAGCATTGTCGGCCTCGGGAACAGAGTTGAGCGATTCACTCTAATTGATGAAGGCGGCAATGAGATTCAGCCTCGGAAGATTGCGCCAGGTCAATTCGATTCGCCAAAAGCTGCCGCGCGGTTTCGTTACGAAGTCAGCCTCAAGCCTCCCTTGATGGCGCCTGATTCAGCGATGGTCTCGTGGATCAATAACGACCGCGGTCTTCTGATGCTGGCAGATCTCTTGCCGCTTTCTTTTCGCCGTGACAGTAACGGCTCGAACGCAATCATCAGATTTACGCTCCCACAACCGTGGCGCGTTTATTCGAGTGAAATCGCAAAGGGTCAGAACGAATTCGAGGTACGTGATGTGGGCCAGGCGGTCTTTGCGGTTGGATCTCAACTCCGCACTTCGCAGATGAACGAATCGGGAATGTTGTTCAGTCTGGTGACGGATGGTGAGTGGGCTTTTGCCGATCGTGAGGCGTTTGAGCTGGCCGGCAAAGTTCTAAAAGCACATCGCGAAGTGTTCGGCACAATGCCGGTCCGTCAGGCAAGCCTGATTCTGTTTCCATTTCCGCAAGCTGTTGGTCCCAACCAATGGAGCGCAGAGACACGAAGATCGACGGTTACTTTGCTTATGGGAAAGTTGCCTTCCAGGGTTGGAGCACTTACGCAGCTGAGCACGCCCGTGACGCATGAGTTTTTTCATTTGTGGGTGCCAAATGCGCTGGCGCTCGAGGGTGATTACGATTGGTTCTATGAAGGATTTACGGTTTATCAGGCAGCGCAAATTGCGACGCAACTGGGCATGCTAACCTTTCCGGAGTTCTTGAATTCCATCGCGCGGGCATACGACGCATCGAAAATCGAAGCCGATCAGTGGTCTTTGGTTGAAGCTTCCACGAGAAGGTTTACGATCGGGCGCACTTCCGTATATTCGAAAAGCCAGGTTGTTGCGTTCCTTTACGATCTGAGACTGCGAAGTCTGAGCCATAACAAAAAATCTCTGGCAGATGTGTATCGCAGACTAATCCGAGAACACCCAGCGATAGGCGATAATTCGCGGACGGCGAAAACAAACGACGGCACGGACGTGGTGACGAAAGAGCTTAGCGCCGAAATCGGATCAGAAGACTTTGTTCACCTTTTCATTCGCAGTCCCGTTTCGATTAATCTGCCGGCAGAACTCGCGCCATTCGGTTTGAAGGTAGAGACCATTGGGCTGCGGACTCGAATAGCTGTTGACGAGAAAATCAGTAAGCAGCAGCGCGATTTGTTGCGCCAGTTGGGTTACAATGATGCGACTCGCGGGCCGAGATCAAAATGATTTGGCGCGTACCTGGGAGATAGTTTTTGGCAGATTTCTTATGAGGCAAATCACTCTTAAAGCGGCTTTAGTTATTCTTGCTGCTCTCTCTTTAAACGCCTGCAGCGCGATCGCGAGCCGGAACAATACCGGCGTTGTAGTCGCCAGGAGTGCGCAAATCAGAAGCTCAACTGCGGTTGTCGCGGCTGATCTCCTGGAAGTAAGTCGCGGCGATGCGATTGACATTCTGGACACCGTCGATATTCCAGACCCAAGCGATAACAGCAAGAAAGAGCGTTGGTTTCGGGTGCGCGCGCGCGACGAAGAAAAGACTGAGGGCTGGATTGAAGCGCGTAACATCATGCCGGAGAGCGTGCTCGATAAGGCACGGAAGCTCGCTGATGAAGACAAGAGTACTCAGCCTCAGGCGACCGGGCAGTTACACGCGGGATCTAATCTTCGTCTCAGTCCGGACCGCAGTAACAACGAAAACATCATGATGCGCCTCGACAGCGGATCGAGTTTTGAGATCATTGGATGGAAGCGTGTGCCAAAGTTTAAGGGAGCTGAGTCGAGTGAGAGTGATACCGCACCCAAGCCCGGCACCGCTACGAACAATAATAAGAAGGTAGACACCGACGACGAGAATCCTGAGGACCAGGAGACTACGGAGCTTTGGTACAAGGTACGACTGGCGCCGTCGATCTCACCCGCGCCCGAGGGATGGATTTTCGGAAAGCAGGTGGAGCTAACAGTCCCCAGCGACATAATTTATTACCGTACGGGCCGTGAGTTTGTTGCGTGGAGGCGGCTTGATGAAGACCCGACCGAGGAAGGGGCGGCAACGAAAACGAAAGATGTCGCCAAGGAATCCCGGCCCGGAGGCTGGGTGATCCTGGAGAAAAGTTCCTCTAAAGAGCCGCATAAACTGGAAGAAGCTGATTTCGATCGTATCTACGTGCTGGGTTACGAAAAGCACGATCAGGATCACTATACGGCTTATCGCAGCCCTGACATCGAAGGGTATCTGCCGATGCGAGTTGAAGGAAAAGGCGCAAACAAAACGTTCACTGTCCGAGTGAAAGATGAGAGTGGACAGCTGAAGGAAATGACTTACAGTTTATATCGCGACGAGCACGGCGTGATGCGCGTTGCGGCGCCGGGAGAAGAGAAGGGAAGAAGGAAGAGATAGCAGCAGCATGCGAGAGTAGTAAGCTCTTAACTCGGGTGCTTTGCGTCGTCGATAGTGCCGGGCTTGTAGTCGCGAATCGGATTAATTGCAAAATAGAAGCCTTCCGCGCTTGACACTGACAGGCTGTTTGGTTAAACTCCCCGTTTGCTTAGGGCAAGTTCAAGCCGTCCGTAGTGCAATTAGGACAATTTGAATTCGATCTTTGAAAACTAGATAGAGCGTGTCCGTCTCAATTAGACCTTTGAGAGTCAAACGCGAACGATAAAGTTCGCGTCAAAACTCTGAAGAAGAGTCATTATCGAGACTGATATATAGACCAGATAGATAATGTTGCTAGTGAACAAACTTATAACGAGAGTTT
>DNNE01000117.1 GCA_003487805.1 Blastocatellia bacterium
CCGCGCGACGCCGTGTCCCGGCTTACGCGCCGGCGCAGGGCCATCTCGCCGAGGTCGAAGCAGAATTAGGGGAAACCGAATCAGCACTCGCCCGCCTGCATTCGTTAGCAGCCTCTTCGGATGATCCTGATTACGCTGCGCAACTCGCGCGCATTCTCAGGGACGCGGGCTGCTCCCAATTTCATCATTGGTGCCGGCTGGCCGCCGCGCGTTATGACGAGTTGGTCGCGAGTCACCCGGAGGCCTTCGCCGACCATGCAGCCGAATTCTGGCTTGCTGCGGGCGCTGATCCAGAAAGGGCGCTCCCCCTGGCGAGAATGAATTTCGAGATTCGCAAGACGCCGCGCGCATACGACTTACTGGCGCGGGCCGTCGCCGCAAATTGAGTCGCGGGCGGTACGCGCTCATGGCGGGTCCGACTCACTGCGATGCCTAAGGGTGTTTCATGAAGGGAAAGATACAAACGAATCCTTCCCTCGTGCCACGCTCTCACCAATAAAGGCGTTGATGGGATCACCTTGACCCGGCCGACCGCCCTTGTACAATCATGACATCTCGCTATGGTCCGGAAGTCTCTGATGATCACATATCCAAATAGCCAGATCTCGCTCACCCTTTGGATCTGCTTATTGATCGTCTTGCCTTGCGTCTCGACGTACGCGCTCGATAGAGATCGAAGTATTGCTCAATTCCATCACAGGGCTTGGGGCGTGAACGAGGGAGCGCCTACCGAAATCAGCGCGCTCGCCCAAACCGAAGATGGCTACTTGTGGATCGGCTCGCCACAGGGTCTGTTCCGCTTTGACGGCGTTAAGTTCGAGGAGTACAAGCCGCAGCCGGGAGTGGAGCTACCCTCTCACGGTATCTATTATCTAATGGCCACACCTGACGGAGGGTTATGGATCGCCTTTGCGCCAACCGGATTAGGTTTCCTGAAAGACGGTTACTTGACATTGTTTACCAGACCTGATGAATTGCCCGATTCCCAAATCCACACCTTCGCCCGCGATCATGACGGAAGAATCTGGGCCAGCACCGAAACTGGATTAGTCTTGCGCGAGGGCACACGATGGATTCCAATCAGGCACGACTGGAATTTTCCTCCCGAAGTGATAAGGGATCTCTTCGTCGATCGTGAGGGCACGCTCTGGGTGGCAACAGTCAAGGTCATTGTATTCCTCAGGCGAGGTTCGAAAGCATTCGAACTCGCCGGAGCGGTCGGGCCGAGTATTACAACGTTGGCGCAGGCAAAAGACGGGCGAGTGTGGTTTGCGGACGACAGCAAGGGAGAGGTACGACCGGTCCCGATAGCGGGACACAACTCGCATGCTGAGGATCCAGCGGTCGTTGAAGATGGTCTGCATGAGATGCTCATTGATCGCGAAGGCGCCTTGTGGATCACGCGTTATGACTCCGGATTGGTTCGGATCAGGTACCCCGAGAAATTGGGAAATCGAAAGCTCGGTCCTCATGACACCGACCTGGAGACGTTCGATGAACGGGATGGCTTCTCAGGCGGGTTCGCTTATAAGCTGCTGGAGGATCATGAGGGCAACATTTGGGTGGGCTGCTCCAAAGGATTGGTTCAATTCCGTCACAATCAAGTTGTTCCGGTGAGTCTACCGGACCGCTATCAAAAGCTGGTGTTGCTCGCGGGAGCAGACGGCGAGATCTCGATCGGGACCATTAATAGCAAACCGTTACTGAACGTTCGCGGCGACAGTTTGCTTGTTGAGAGAATGGGTGAACAGGCATCCAGCGTCTTTCGCGACTCAAACGGTGATGTCTGGTGGGGCTGCGCTAACGGAATCTGGCTTCAGAGCGGCACGAAGTCTATGTACTTTCCTGTGCCCAAAGCCGCTGAACCGCCGAACTGGACATACGAGATCTTCCCGAGTAGAGAAGATGGTGGGCTGTGGGTCAGACTCGGAGATTTCGGAACGGTTCACTTCAAGCAAGGTGTTTGGAACCTTAATGACAGGCTTAGACTTGAGGGAGTTCCAATTAGGGGACCCAGCGCCAGTTATAACGACGCGTCCGGACGAGTCTGGCTCGGTTTCAGTGCGGGCCAGGTGTATGCACTTGATGGGGAACAGGTCACCGCTTACTCACAGAAAGATGGGCTCAACGTGGGCCGAATTGCAGTCATTCGCGGCCTTGGGCAGCATATTTGGGTGGGGGGTGAACTCGGACTGATGTTCTTCAGCCAGGGACAATTCCGGAAAGTAACAGTTGCGGCTGGGGAGCAGTTCGGGACGGTCTCTGGAATCATTGAGACAGCTAATGGCGGGTTGTGGTTGAACGAGATGAGGGGCATCGTGCAAATTCCGCCGGAGGAGATCCGGCGATTCCTGGCTGATCCGAATCACCGGGTAGAGTATCGGCGATTCGACTATCTGGACGGGTTACCAGGTGCGCCGCAGATGAGCTTCACCAATTCGACGGCTGTCGAAACCAGCGACGGCCGGCTATGGTTCGCCACAAACAACGGACTTGCGTGGATCGATCCTGCACACATTGTTCGGAACGGCCTCCCGCCACCTGTTTCAATTCTATCTATCGGTGACGAAAAAGGTAGTCAGCCGATGTCGGGCGCAGTCAAGTTTGCCGCTGGCACGCATACGGTTGAAATTGACTATACGGCGCTAAGCCTTTCTATACCTGAGCGGGTTGAATTCCGTTACAAGCTGGAGGGCGCGGATAAAGACTGGCAGAATGTCGGCACCCGCCGGCAGGCGTTTTATACGGGTCTGGGTCCAGGCCAATATAGGTTCCAAGTGATCGCGTGCAACAACGACGGCGTCTGGAACGAGCAAGGCGCCATTCTGTCCTTCAGCGTTGCACCTTTCTGGTATCAGACCATCTGGTTACGCTTGTCAGGTGTGGCCGCCTTTCTGGTATTGGTCTGGGCTCTCTATCAGCTGCGCCGACGTCAACTGGCCCACCAGTTCAGCATGGGTCTGGAAGCGCGCGTCAACGAGCGGACGCGAATCGCGCGCGAACTGCACGATACACTGCTACAAAGCTTCCATGGGCTGTTGCTTCGCTTCCAGGCAGCTTCGAACCTGCTTCCGACGCGCCCTGATGAGGCCAAACACCGGCTCGACACCGCGATTGATCGGGCGGCGCAAGCGATCACCGAAGGCCGCGATGCCGTACATGAGTTGCGCTCTTCAGCGGCTGTGACCCCGGATTTGCCCGTAGCCATTAGCGCCCTGCGTGAAGACCTTGCGGCAGACCAGGCCGGCAAGAATCTGCCCCACTGCCGCGTGCAGGTGGAAGGTACAGCGCGCAATTTAGATCCTATCCTGCGAGATGAAGTCTACCGGATTGCAGCCGAGGCGATGCGCAATGCATTCAGGCACGCAGAGGCCCGACAGATCGAAGTGGAAATCCGCTATGACGAACGGCAGCTTCGAGTGAGGGTTAGGGATGATGGAAAGGGGATTGACCCGAAATTCCTGGGAGAGCAAGAGCGCACAGGACACTGGGGGTTGAATGGGATGCGCGAACGGGCTCAAGCTGTGGGAGGTAACCTGACCGTCTGGAGTGAGATCGATTCCGGTAGTGAGATTGAAGTCACGATTCCAGCCTCCATCGCTTATGCGAAATCGGGTACCCATCGTTCCTGGTGGTCTGGAAATTTATTTAGGAGCAGGGAGATCAAACCATGAATGGCGACCAGAGTGGTGGATCCGACCTGATTCGGATTCTGACGGTTGACGACCATCCCCTGCTGCGCGAAGGAATCGCCGGACTCGTCGCCGATCAATCGGACATGAATCTGGTTGCCGAAGCGTCAAACGGACGCGAAGCTATTCAGCAGTTCCGCACGCACCGTCCGGACGTTACTCTAATGGACTTGCAGATGCCCGATATGAATGGTCTGGATGCAATGGTCTCCATTCGCAGCGAATTCCCCGAAGCTCGAATCGTCATCCTGACCACCTATACCGGTGATGTCCAGGTGTTGCGCGCACTCAAAGCCGGGGCCCGAGGCTACCTGCTAAAGAATATGTTGCATAAGGAACTGCTGGAAACGATTCGCGCTGTCCATGCCGGAAGAAAATCTCTTTCGGCTGAGGTCTCCTATCAACTTGCGGAGCACGCCACTGACGACGCCCTGACTCCGGGCGAGCTCTCTGTCCTGCGTCTGATTGCCGATGGGAATGCCAACAAGCAAATCGCTGCTCAGCTCTCGCTTAGCGAAGAGACCGTCAAAGGGCGCGTCAAGAACATCCTCTCCAAGTTGGGCGCTAACGATCGCACCCACGCCGCCATGATCGGGATTAGGCGCGGGATCATCGAATTCTAGTCCACCCTAAAGAGTGAGCGTTTCGCCCTTTTGGGGCTTTCGCTCGCATCCCGAATCTTCTAGCCTCGCAAGGGGCTCATGCGACGTCTATTCTCCACCTTCGCCCGTGGTTTGCCTGGCACCGGCCTTCTGTTGATGCGTCTGGTTGCGGGGATCGCAGTGATTGCTCGCGCGGTCGCGATACTTTGGGGTGGGCCTGGGCTTGGACCAGCAATACTGCAAGTGCTCGCGGCTGGTGCAGGACTCCTCCTACTCGCAGGTCTATGGACGCCTATCGCTGGAGCGCTGATGGCGGTGATTTACCTCTGGGACATCTTCTCGAATCCTGGAGATCTGTGGACAAAGGTTCTATTGGGGACCCTTTGTGCTGCCTTGGCGCTGCTCGGACCCGGGGCCTGGTCAGTTGATGCCCGCCTGTTTGGATGGAAACGCATCGACGTTCGCGATCGGCATTAACTCATCCCTTTCGAGGTTCTTCCCTATTTAGGGGAAGGTTGCGAGCGTCCCGAATTAGTGGACGGAACGACTCGATATAGGGTTGGGCCAAGAGCGGCACCAATTCCACAATACGTCAGCAGAAGGAGAAGCGAATCTAACGATTGTTAGGACGTGACCATCGTGGATCGAGACGCCGCACAGTTTCTCGAGTGCCGCGAGACATACAGTATCAAAGTGGAGAATTGCACATCGTGCATTCGGTGAATGGATTCAGAGAAAGAAGCAGTTAACGATCGTCAAATCGTCTCGTTTCTCCGGAGTTCTAAACATGACTTTGAATGTTCTGTCTTTTCCCGACATACAAAGGGAAGATTCCCAGTTGGTGAGTGTGTGCCGGACGGAGTCGACAGGAGTGAGACTGGAATCCTGTGTAGCAGAAAGCATCCACAACCAAGCGTCTGCAGGAATCGTGGGTCAGAGTTCGGCGCTACGGCAAGTCCTGCATCTTGTGGAGATGGTAGCTACCAGCGACGCCACCGTACTTCTGCTGGGTGAGACCGGGACGGGCAAGGAACTGATCGCCCGCGCTATCCACGAACAGAGCCTCCGGCGAAAGGAAACCTTTCTCACGCTCAACTGCGCCGCTATCCCCAGTTCGCTGTTCGAGAGTGAACTCTTCGGACATGAGCGCGGAGCGTTCACTGGCGCGTACATGCAGAAGCCCGGCCGGCTGGAGTTGGCGGACCGCGGCACCCTGTTTCTCGATGAGGTGGGTGACCTGCCGCTTGAGCTGCAGCCCAAGCTTTTGCGCACCCTGCAGGAGCGCACGTACGAGAGGGTGGGTAGCGCGCGGACCAAAAGGGTTGACGTACGGCTGGTGGCGGCGACTAACCGGGATCTGGCAGAGATGATGGCGGAGCGACAATTCCGGAGTGATCTCTACTATCGTTTGAACGTGTTCCCGATCCGTATTCCGCCTTTGCGTGAACGTCCTGAAGACATTTCATTGCTGGTAAAACACTTCACGCAGAAGTACGCGGCCCGGATGGGCAAACGAATCAATGCAGTGCCGTCTGCGACGATCCAGAAATTGGAGCGCTTGTCATGGCCGGGAAACGTGCGCGAATTAGAAAATCTTGTAGAGCGGTCAGTGATTCTCACGAGTGGCAACACACTCGCGGTTTCTTTACCGGATAAGCCGGACGGCGCGATAGACGCGGCAGAAGTGGTCGGTAATTTCGAAGAGCAAGAGAAAATTGTGAACATTCTCAAGGAGACCAAAGGGCGGGTGAGTGGTCCCAATGGAGCAGCATCCCGATTGGGTGTGAAACGAAGCACCCTGCGCGACCGCATGAGAAAGCTCGGTATTGATGCGCGAGAAGTGCGGACCGATCTCAGGTATTCGCAAGGAGCTGCGGATTGAAGAGACACAACGGACTGGTTAAAACGATCTGGAAGTTTTGAGGTAGGCGAGCTATGACGATTGAAAAACGCGACGTGACATTCAAGAGCGCCGACAACTTGTGCTCTGGCTGGTTCTTTCTGCCCGCAACGAGGGAAGGAGGGAAGGCCGATAAACCTGTACCGGCGATTGCCATGGCCCACGGTGTTGGTGCAGTAAAGGAGATGTACATCGATTTCTTTGCTCGCCGCTTCGCCGAGGCCGGAGTGGCGGCGCTCCTATTTGACTATCGCTTTTTCGGCGCGAGCGGCGGCGAGCCGCGTCAGCGCGTTTTCCCTCGCGATCAGATGGAAGATTACAGGAGCGCGTTGACCTGGCTCTCTCTGCAGCCTGAGGTGGACAGCGATCGACTTGGCGTATGGGGCACGAGCTTCAGTGGTGGCCACGTCATCCATGTTGCGGCACATGATCCGCGGGTCAAAGCGGTGGTGAGCCAAGTCGGAGCGATGGATCCCGGGCAGACTGTGCGCGAGCAAACCACACCCGAACAGTTCGCGGCACTGCAGCAACTGCTGATCAAGGAGCGCCTACGGCACGCCACAGATGGCGGTGAAGTTTATATTCCCAGCGCCGCTCCACCGGATCATGGTTTCGCTCTCCAAGTCGACCAGGACAGCTACGACTTTGGTCAGGAAGCTCAGAGGACGATTGCGCCATCATGGCGAAACCAAGTCACGATGAGTTCGATCGAGGCGATTTCCGAGCACGCCCCTGGAAAATCAATCGAACTCATCGCGCCGCGCCCGCTCCTGATGATCCTTGCAAAGGACGATAAGATTACGCCTCCTGACTCCATCCGTGCAGCTTTCGCGCGAGCCGGTGAGCCTAAGCATATGCTGGAAATTGAGGGCGGCCACTATTCCGTCTATCGAGGTTCGGGCGCGGACGAAGCCAGTCGCGCGGCGATGGATTGGTTCACGAGGCATCTCCTGCAAAACTGATGGGCTCCGCGGTGGGAGCGCCACCTTGACTCGGGCAGATGTCTGGGGTTCAAGTCCCCCCTTCTTCACGTTCCGCTCGCTGTTTCCCGCCGGCTCGGAATGCACCCGTCGGCAACACCACGGGCTTCACAAGACACAGACAGTGTAGCTGTGATTGCACGAGTTGGAAGACAACGCGTAAAGAATGGTATAACTTTCGTGTTTGCGAACACGTAGGGCCGAAGAGGGCCAATTCCCACCTTCGGCACCATAACCTCGTTAAGTCCTTACCTATGACTCGCGCCCCAGAGTCGAAAAGGAGAGCCCCATATGCTGTCCGTCTTTGGCCCAAAAACTCACATCAAGTGTTTTGGTAAGTACCTTTTTGAAATGCTACTGCTCGCGATTGCGCTCCTGGTCTTCCAGAGCAAGTCATTCGCGCAACAGGGAACGCTGACCGACAATGCTACTTTCCCTGCCAGCGTAAGTGCCCTGACAGTTCAAGGCTCTAGCGCCACGGAAGGATCGGCAGCTTCCTTTATCAAGTTTAAGCTCACACCAAATCTGCCCTCGACAACACCCGGAAGTCTTGTCGCGAAAGCCACTCTTACGCTCTACGTGGGGAGCCTCCAAAGCTCGGGATCTTTCAATGTCTATCGGGTGACCAGTCCCTGGGGCGAGGGTGATACAACCGCGCCGACCTACGATGTTGCGAACCCCGTCGTAATTGGAGTGCCGGTGACGTCGGCAAACTCTTACGCAACCGTTGACGTCACGGCCCTGGCGCAGCAGTGGCTGGGTACTGATGGTCTGGGAGCAGGAGGAGCGCCAAACTACGGCATTGCTCTGGTGTCCGGCACGGCTACAACTGCGTTCTCGTTCGACAGCAAAGAATCAACAACAACCAGCCATCCCGCTCGGTTGACAGTACTGCTCAATCATGTCGCAACGGCTGATGCCGCCACGAACTTTACGGGGAGTCTCGCAGGTGACGTGACAGGGACACAGAATGGCACCGTCGTTTCGTCAGTGGGTTCACAAAGCGCCGCGAACGTTGCGAACAGCACGATGGCCGTGAGTTCGGCTACAAACGACAATGCGCCGGGCACAATTGTGAGGCGAGACGCCGCGGGCAACTTTTCCGCAGGTACCATCGACGCCAGCATCACAGGTAATGCTGCAACCGCCACCCTTGCTACGAACGCGACGAATGCAGATATTGCCAAGAGAGTGGTCAGAGCGGCGCAGGATTCCGATATCGTCTCGGCCGCTGATGGGCAGGTCTATTACGACACGACCTTGAACGTCTTCAAAGTATTTGATGGCCCAACCTCAAC
>DNNE01000001.1:0-18912 GCA_003487805.1 Blastocatellia bacterium
AAAGGGAGAGGGAGTCAACCTGTACCACGACCATGATCCCGGTTCTGACAATTCAAAGCAATATCACCCCACTACGACCGCAAGAAAATTTGAAAGTGAGAGACTGCGATGAGCAACAACACTTTGACCATCACCGACAACCGCACCGGCAAGCAGTACGAATTGCCGATCGAGAACGAAACCATCAAGGCGCTGGACCTGCGCCAGATCAAAATCGCCGATGATGACTTTGGTTTAATGACTTACGATCCGGCTTTCATGAACACTGCTTCCTGCAAAAGCCGAATTACGTTCATCGACGGCGACAAAGGAATTCTTGAGTATCGCGGAATCCCGATCGACGAACTTGCGGAGAAAAGCACCTACCTCGAAGTCGCTTACCTGTTGTTGCACGGCCAACTGCCCACGGAATCCGAGTTGAAAGACTGGACCTGGAACATCACGCATCACACGTTCATCAACGAAAGTATCAAGCAGGTGATGGACGGCTTTCATTACGACGCGCACCCGATGGGCATGTTCGTCTCAATGTTAGGCGCGCTCGGAACCTTCTATCCTGATGCGAAAGACATTTTCAACAAAGAAACCCGGTGGAAACAGATTTACCGGCTAATCGCCAAGGTCCCGACGATCGCGGCGTTTGCCTATCGTCATCGCATCGGCATGCAGTACGCGTATCCGGACAACGACCTGAGCTTCGAAGGCAATTTCCTCAACATGATGTTCAAGACGACGGAGCTGAAGTACAAGCCAGATCCGGTGCTGGAGCGCGCGCTGAGCGTACTGTTCATCCTGCATGCCGATCACGAACAGAATTGCGGCACCAACGCGATGCGCAGCATTGGCAGCGCGCAGACTGATCCGTTTTCGTCAATGGCCGGAGCGGCCGCGGCCCTGTATGGTCCGCTTCACGGCGGCGCCAACGAAATGGTTTTGCGGATGCTCAATGAGATTGGATCAATCAAGAACATTCCCGAATACATCAAGCGAGTCAAAGCCGGCGAGTTTCGCCTGATGGGATTCGGCCATCGCGTCTACAAGAACTACGATCCGCGCGCTCAGATAATCAAGAAAGTTGCTTACGAAGTTTTCGAAGTCACCGGAAAAGATCCGCTGCTCGACATCGCGCTCGAACTCGAACACATCGCGCTCGAAGACGAGTACTTCGTCAAGCGCAAACTTTATCCGAACGTCGATTTCTATTCCGGGATTATTTATCAGGCGATGCGGTTCCCGGTCGACATGTTCCCGGTGTTGTTCGCCATTCCGCGCACGTCAGGTTGGTTGGCCCAATGGGCCGAGATGCTCGACGACGGCGATCAAAAGATTGCGCGGCCACGACAGGTTTACCTTGGCGAACGTACACAGAGCTATGTGCCGCTGGCAGCTCGTAACGGTAAAACTGGATCTGCGAAAGCATGAGGTTTAACGATGAATGCTCCTAAGTCTGCTGCTTCCGACGCTACCCGAGTGACCGCCGGCCAAAGTGGTCTTGAGGGTCACCAGCTGCTCGAACATCCCCTGATGAACGAAGGCAGCGCCTTTACTGAAGCCGATCGGCGACGTCTGGGCCTGCTCGGCTTGCTGCCGTATCACTCCTCGACCGTCGAAGAACAGCTAACGCGCGTTTACGAGAACTACAAGCGCAAAGAGAATGATCTTGAACGCTATATCTTTCTCAACGGCCTTCAGGATCGTAACGAAACGTTGTTCTATCGATTGCTACAAAAGCACATCACCGAGATGATGCCGATCATTTACACGCCCACCGTCGGCGATGGCTGCCGGCGCTACAGTCATGTTTTTCGCCGGCCGCGTGGTCTGTACATTTCATATCCGTATCGCGAAGAGATTGCGGCGCTCCTCGATAACACTCCGGCCAGGGATGTCGAAGTAATCGTGGTTACCGACGGCGAACGCATCCTGGGACTTGGTGATTTGGGAGTGGGTGGAATGGGCATTCCCGTCGGCAAGCTCGCGCTTTACACACTCTGCGCCGGAATTCATCCGGCGACGACTTTGCCGATCTTGCTTGACGTCGGAACTGACAACCAGGAGTTGTTGGACGATCCGCTTTATCTCGGTTGGCGTCACCCGCGTGTACGCGGAGAAGACTACGACGAATTCATCGAGGCGTTTGTGCAGGCAGTGATGCACAAATTTCCGAACGTCCTTTTGCAGTGGGAAGACTTTGCCAAACATAACGCTCCCCGAATTCTGGAACGCTATCGCGATCGGTTGTGCACTTTCAATGACGACATTCAGGGCACGGGCGCCGTCACCGTCGCTGGTTTGATGGCTGCGTCAAAGATCACCAAAACCAACTTAACTGATCAGCGCATCGTGATCCTGGGCGCCGGAGCATCGGCAATCGGCATTTGTGATCAGATTGTCGCGGGGATGCAAAGCGAGGGCATGTCGCCGGACCAGGCAAAGAAATCACTTTGGCTGGTCGACAGCAAAGGCCTGGTCCATGATCGAAGGCCGGCCGAGCCTTTCAAAGAAAAATACGCTCAGCCGATCGCACGAACGGCAAATTGGCAGATTGATGACGTGTCGCGGATCGGTTTTGCCGACGTCGTACGCAATGTAAAACCGACAACTTTGATCGGGACTTCTGCGCAGCCCGGCGCCTTCAGCGAAGACATCGTGCGTGAGATGGCCCGGCACGTCGATCGCCCAATAATCTTCCCGCTCTCGAATCCGACGTCCAAGAGCGAAGCAATTCCGGCAGATCTTTTCAGCTGGACGAACGCGCGAGCATTGGTCGCCACCGGCAGTCCTTACCCGCCGGTCAGAAGCGATCGGGGTCCGATTCAGATCGGACAATGCAATAACTCGTTCATCTTTCCCGGTGTGGGCCTGGGTGTAATCGCTTCGGGCGCGCGCCGGGTCACAGATGCAATGTTCGTCGCCGCTGCCAGGGTGCTAAGCGCCTTCGCACCAGCTTCGCACGATCCTGAGGGGCAGCTTTATCCGCCGCTCGAATCAGTGCGGGACATCTCTCGCAGCGTCGCATTGGCTGTCGGCGTCGAAGCGCAAAAAGCGGGACTGGCGCCGGCTACCGAGACAGAAGTGTTGGCCCAGAACATCTCGCGAAAAATGTGGCAGACGGATTACTGATCGCAGGCGGCTTTGCCCAAAAAGTCGATCCGATCTGGAACGAGCCGGTTAGTACTGGGAGCGCGGGCGCCCGCGCTCCCAGTATTAGCTTGTCTGTTCCCGCGATTTTTGAGTCTGAGCAAAGTTTCGCACCCGCTGAGGAAAAGACCACAAAATAAAGATAAGACGCCGCGACTCAGCACAAACCCTTGAATGATTCAACTGAATGCCATCGGCACGGTCATTGCTCCATCTTCAGCGAGGTGCAGAGAGACTCCGAATCCCTGTTGTAGGTTATGAGAATCGAACGCATTCTTTGTCCGACTGATTTGACGGTTGAGTCAGAAACCGCGCTACGTTATGCATCAACGTTGGCTCGCGCTTACGAAGCGCAGTTAATTCTGATGTATTGCCAGCCGGATTCGCCCGACAAGTCTGACGCAAAAGTTCCCGGCAATGCAGCCGAACTGCTCGACGCGACATTGCGCGAGCAGGCCACTGCGGCTGAACTCGACAAGTGGCGCTGGCAGTCAAAGGTCGTCAATTGCGACGACCCCACGGACTGCATAACCCGGGAAGCTTCGCGATATGGCGCTGATCTGGTTGTGATGCGCTCTCGCCGGCGGCCCCATCGCGCGGCGCTGCTTGGCTCAGTCGCGGAATCTGTCAGCCGCACAGCTCCGTGCCCTGTCATGGTAATTCACAGCGATGAGCGCGATTGGATCGAAGGCCATGGGCGCCAGATCGGATTGAAACGTGTTCTGGTCGCGTTCGACTTTTCTGATCACTCTGAACAGGCGCTGAAATTAGGTTTGTTGATTTCTCAGGAGTATCAGGCTGAATTACATCTCTTGCATGTGCTGCCGCCATTTACGCTTAACGAGCCTGAAATTTCCTGGTATCCGCTGGGCAGCGAAGGCGTCTATCACAAGGCCGCGCGCCGTTTGCAAAAGGCCGTGCCGGACGAAGCGCACTTGTGGTGCAAGATCAAAAATGTCGTGAGTGAGGGCCAACCCTATCGCGAGATCATCCATTACGCGGAACGAAACGAGATCGATCTGGTGTGCATCGGTGCGCAAGGCGCCGGCTTTGGACTTCTCACCTTGTTCGGATCAAATGTCGATCGCGTCTTGCGGCAAGCGCCCTGTCCGGTGCTAGTCGCGCGCCCGCTCAAACATGCGCGCAAGTCGCCGAGTGATTTGATTGAGAGAGAAGCGAGCGCCCCGGCAGTGCCGATGCCCGAAAATGTGGCACGGGCGTCCCTCTCGTGACACCCACGCTCAAGATGCGCGGGCCACATCAAATCAGGTCACTGCACGCAAGGCAAAACCGATTCGAACATCTGACTAGTCTTCCAGAAGCTTTCCGCTAAATAAGGATTGTCCTGCCAGGCTCGTGTAGAAGCCGTAGAGAGTCAACGCCGTGCAGATTGCCAGCGCAATTGCAAAATCGGTTGCGTACCAGGCTGTCAATTCCGTCGTCATCGGAAAGAAAACCCACAGGTGAAATACGAATAACGCGAATGCAACTGCCAGCAGACCGTAACGGTAAAGGACAAACACCGCCAGGAGAGAGTAAAGAGCGATTAACGGAATCATCGCGCCGTTTCCGCGCATAACCAGGATGCTGAAAAGAGTGACGAGTAACCACAGCGCGACCAATGCCAGGCGTTCGCGACGCAGGACAATCACAAACACGAGCAGCATAAAGAATGCGAAGAATGAGAGAAACAATCCTGCGCTAACCTGAGATGTGAACTTAGGGACGAAGAGATGGACTCCGATCTCCTGACCACCTGGATTCAGAGGAAGCTCGGGCGGGCGGCCCATCCAACGCAGCGAAACGAAGCTAAGGATTGTGACCAGGATCATCAAAGCGCCAAAAGCAGCTCCAATCAGAACATCACGCCCGATCAGCGGGTCGCGAAAACTTCCCGCCAGTAAACGACTCCACGAAATTATTCGTTGCGGCCAACGCCGCCTGATGAACGGCTCAAGCGCGACGTAGAGTACCCAAAGAAAACCGGCGGTAAAGACCGCCCGAGACGTAGCCAGAAAGAAGATCGTGAACTCATGATCGAGCGAAGCATTGTGATGGTCGCCAAATAGCCACACCGACATCCGCAAAATGAAATAGAAGATCGCCACTCGCGTCGCTCCGCGACGGTCGCCGCGTCCCTGTTGCAGGTTGCGGCGGGCAAGAAGCACGCTTCCGATCAGCACGATCAGATAGACCGCGATCAAAATGATGGTGAGCGCTCGATCTCCACCGCTTTCTGGTGGGAGCTCCTGCCGCGCCGGTGTCTCCCACGGATAGATTGTCTCGAAATAAATCGGCCGGCCGTGAAATGATGCCGCTTCGACATGAATCTTAACTCCCGGATGGCGGGGATCGGTTCCTTCCCACGCCGCGCGCAGATCGTAAGCGTGCAACGGCACCCAGGTCGAAGCAGTAGGCTGAAAGTTTGCGAGGTCCAACCCGGCGGCGCGAAAAGCAATCGACCAATCAAGCGGATTCGCGTTTGCCGCTGGTTCTCGTTGGGGCGGCACCGCAACCAACCAATGAAGATTTCCCTGCCCGTCCAAATACAGACTGCTCATCCCGGAAACATCCAGAGCTGGTTTGTCGGCTTGTATCGCCTCAGTCGTGTCGAAGTACCTCGGGCTTTGACGATACCAAAAGCGATATGGCCCACTCGCCTCTGATCGTAATCGGCCCCATCGCGACGCAGACTGATCCTCTGCGGCGACATGACGGAGATAACCATCCAGAAGGATGAAGCCGTCAGCGGAATCCAGCGGCGGGTCTGTGTATCCCAGCTGTTTCATTATGTCCTGCGCCCGCGCGCGCAAAACTTCCGGTGGCTGATCCAACGGCGAATAACGATAGATCGCGGTGTACTTCGTTAGCCAAAGTGAAACCCCCATCACAACCACAAACGCTGCCAGCAGCCCAACGGCGATCAAAGGCTTCAGCACGCCTTCAGTCGGCGCGGCCGCGACCATTTCCGGCGAAGGTGTTTCACCCGCAGCGAGCGCGGCTGCTAAAGGATCTCCTCCCGGCAAGGCAGCAGCGACCTGAAGAGCCGATGCAGGCCTTTGTTCAGGATCTTTTTGCAGACATCGATCGATGATTTTTTCAATCAGCGGATCGAGACCTTTAACTATCGAAGTTGGAGTTGTTGGCGTCGTGTTGCTGCGACGCAACTTGATCAGTTCATTCAGCGAAGGCGCATTGAAAGCCCGCTTGCCGGTAAACAGTTCATACAGCACCAGGCCCAGTGAATAAATATCGCTCTGAACTGTTTGTTCTTTTCCCTCGATCTGTTCCGGAGACATGTAGGCGGGCGTGCCTGCACGAATTTCTTCCTCGGCAAATTCTTCTGCCAGGCCGCCCAAACCAAAATCGAGAATTCGAGCATTCCCTTCTCCATCGATCATTATGTTTGCGGGTTTCAAATCGCGATGAAGAAACCCAACGTCATGAGCGGCTGCCAGTCCGGCGCATATCTGCCGCGCAAGTTGCAGCGCCTTGCCTTCCGGCAGTCGCCCGATGCGGCGCAGCAACGAAGAGAGCTCCTCGCCCTTAATAAACTCCATCGAAAGGAAATGGCGCCCATCGACTTCACCGATGTCGTAAACGCGACAGACGTTTCGATGAGAGACTTGGCGCGCGACGCGAACTTCACGATGAAAGCGAGCCAGCGCGGCGCCGTCGCTCAGCAGGTGATCGGGCAGAAATTTAAGAGCGACCGGTTGGCTGAGTTTCAGATCGTCGGCGCGATAGACCTCGCCCATGCCGCCTTTGCCGAGCAGTCCGACGAGGCGATAGCGGTCGCCAAGAATTGTGCCCGGAATAAATCGCGCGTTATCGATCGAATCGAATGAAATTGAGGATTGCTTGTCGCCAGCTCTGGCTGAAGGAGGATGAGACTCCAGTTTTTGCGTCGCGTCATCGAATGAAAGACCACAGGCTGCACATGAAGACGCGTCGGTGGGAATTTCTTTCTGGCAACGAGGGCAGTTCATTGGCGGCGGATTGTATCACTCGCCGGAGAGGGCGTGAAGATCTCAACTGGAGCGCGGACATCCTTGTCTGCATTGAGCGCAAAGTGCGAATTTGTCTTGCTAAGTTGATTCCACACGGCAAACTGTAAGAGCCGTTCCCGGCATCCATTAGCCGGACACAATTCCGTCTTTGCAAGCAGCGCCGACCGCGTCCGTTCCTTAACTGCGTCTCCCCAACGCTCTGACAAACACTTTCGCTTTTGGAGGCCAAACCAATGAAACGCACTCTCCTTCTGCTCGTAATCTGTTCGCTTTCAGTTAACTCGTTCGCGCAAACGCGCCGCCACCTTGCCGGTGATCGACGCACGCCTGCTCCGCTGGCACAGGAAACAAAGTCCAGCAGTCAGTCGCTGCCGATTCGTCGTGTCATTCTTTACAGCAACGGCGTCGCTTACATCGAGCGTCGTGGCACCGTGACTGGTCACGCCCAGATCGATCTGTCTTTCAAACAATCGCAGGTCGACGACGTTCTGAAATCGATGGTCGTGCTCGATCTCGGTCAGGGACGCATCGGGGCAGTGAGCTACAACTCGAGTGCCCCGCCCGCCGCGCGAATGGCTGACATACCGTTTTCGATTGAAGCCGGTACTGAGAGCGAAAGACACGGCGGGCTCGCCGGTGTACTAAGTCAACTTCAGGGCGCGCACGTTGTGGTGACTACTGCTAACCGAACTGCCAGCGGCTCGATCCTAACGATCGAAGAACGCAGGTCGCAGATCGACGCGAACAAGCCCGCGCAGACTTCACACACGCTGGTAATCGCCTCGGAAGGCGGCGAGCTGATGAGTTTCGATCTCACGGACGTGCGCTCGATCAAGTTGATCGATGAAGGAACGCGTCGCGACGTGAATGAATTCGCGAACGCTACGGCGTCCGCGCGCAGGCGTGACGCCAAGACGATCGTCGTTACTTCCGAGGGCGCCGGATCGCGCGAGATGCTTGTTAGCTACACGATTGCCGCGCCCATTTGGAAGACGACTTATCGCGTGGTGCTTGACTCAGGCGGCAAGCCTTTCTTCCAGGGTTGGGCCATTGTCGACAACGTCAGCGAAGAAGACTGGAACAACATCTCGCTCTCGCTCGTGTCGGGTTCGCCTGTTTCGTTTATTCAGCCGATCCAGCAACCGTTTTATAGATATCGACCGGTCGTTCCCATGCCGGAAGATTTGAAACTGGATCCGCAGACTTATGAGCCAAGCGAGGGCAAAGGCGTTGGCGAGCGCACGGGAGTAGGAGGCGGAGCCGCAATCTCCGCAGGCAAAGATCGGATTGATGAAACGCGGATACAAACCCAGCAAGGCTTCCTAAACTCTCCGGTGCAAAGACAGGTCCAGCAATTGCCATTCAATGGCCGTGGAGTAAACAATCTCTCCAACCTCACTCCTGGCGTTACAAACGCAGTGAGCGCAGACGGCGTGAATCTCAGCGACGCGATTACGCGCCCCGACTCAGGCGTCGAAGCAGTCGCGACAGGCGCTGAGGTCGGCGATCTTTTTGAATATAAGATCGACCAGCCGGTCACCGTACCACGCAATCGCTCTGCGCTGATTCCGATCCTCCAAACACGCATGGAAGGCGAGCGCGTCTCGATCTACAACGAGGGCAACCGTGGCGATCGCGCGATGGGCGGCATGCTGCTCAAAAACACTTCATCGCTGACGCTCGAAGGCGGCGCCATGACCGTGATCGATGGCGACGCTTACGCCGGCGAGGCTTTGATGGAGCGTCTCAAGCCCGGAGAGCAGCGCTTGATTTCATTCGCGCTTGATCTCGGTACTTTGATCAACACCCGCACGAAAGAAGATCGCGCGCCGGCATTCATGGTGCGCGCCGTCAACGGAGTCTTTCAGGCTCACTATTACCAAACGATGAAGCGGATCTACACCTTAACCAATCAAACGGACAAGCCGCGCGTCGTCTTCCTCGAACATCCGATTCATCAGGATTGGACGTTAACGGATGATACGGCCAAGCCTGACGGCAAGACCGCGCGCTACTATCGTTTTCGCGTACCGCTCGAACCCCATCAGAAGGTCGAGATCCCGGTTACGGAAAGACGCGCGTTGATGGACAATTATGCGTTGACGAATTTCTCGCGTCCCGATCTTGAGCTCTTCATTGCGCGCAAGTACATCGACGCAGCGACGCGCGCCGAGCTGGAAAAAATTCTCGATCTCAAGAGTCGCATGACGTCAACAGACGCGCGGATTCAGGCGATCGACAAAGAAGTAAATGAGATTGGCGAGGATCAAGGCAGGCTGCGCGATAACATCAAGGCGCTGACGGCCACGGCTGAAGCAAAGCAACTGATCGCCCGCTATGTCGCGAAGGCGGATACGCAAGAGACACGCCTGGAGCAATTGAATAAGGACAAGCAGACGCTGCAGGAAGAGCGTCTGAAATTGCAGACAGAACTAGAGGGCATGATTCGCGGACTTTCGCTCGATCGTCAGCTTGCCGGCTCAGACGAGCGCTAGTCCTGAGCGCCAGTGGTTAAAAGTCTAACGCGAATAAGGATCTCGGGTCACATAGACAGATCCGAAGCCGTTTCTCAACATTAGCTATGCGTTCAGCGTGGCTCGAACCCTTCCCAGAAATGGCTCGATGTCGAGTGGCTTCGCGAACACCTCCGTGCAGCCAGCCTCCATCGCGTCGCGTTTGACGTCCGAAGTAGCGAACGCGCTGACGGCGAAAATCGGTGTCTGCGAATGCATGTGACGCTGGCGCAGCTGGCGGGTCGCTTCTACGCCGTCGAGCTCAGGTAAGGCCAGGTCCATCAGGATTAGATCGGGGTTTACTCGATTTGCCTGCCGCACTCCCTCTTTGCCGTCGCCGGCCTCAACCACCATGTAGCCTTTCGAGCGCAGTAACGCCGAAAGGAGATAGCGAGTATCCGCGTAATCTTCGACTATCAGAATTAACGGAGTATCACGTTTGGTCATTAGCATTTCCCCCCTGCCAAAGCGAGCGTCGATCTCAAATGTGAGATCCGGCCAGTTAGGGGAAATCTGTTCAGACAGGGCGTGCTATTAACATTACCGCCCGCAAGCGCTAGAACGCAAAGGAAAAGTATCCGAGTATTGTTATGTTTTGAAGATATCAACTGGCGGCGCTCGCCAAGCGGCACAGCGTGGGTAGTCGCTTCGTTTGACTTTGCGAATCTTTGCGCCTTGGCGTCTTTGCGTAAGATCACCTCTTCATGCAGGACGTTTCACGCAAAGGCGCAAAGCCACAAAGAAAAACCGCAAAGTAAGGCACTAATGCAGCGCCCGCGCTGCCAGCATGAGCCTGCGCGCCCTATCGACTGCGAATAAGCAGCCAGGCCATCAGCGAGCTGGCGAACGCCAGGGCCGCGCCGCAAATCATTACGCGGCGAAAACCGGTGACGAAGCATTCGTCAATCGCCTGCTTGATTGCTGCTCGTGTTCCCTCATCGATGTTTGTGGGCATTTCCGCGGCGGCTAACTTCATGCGCTGATCGTTCAAGACTTGCCGAACCTGGGGCGCGACATTCATTTGATTAAGCCGCTCGTCCAGACAGCTATTGAAAGTATGAAACATGATCAGGCCGAGCACGGCGATCGAGAGCAAGCCGGCGGTGCGCGAGACTGCGTTGTTAATGCCTGAGGCAATACCGGCGCGACTCTCGTTGACCGAGTTCATTACTGTCGTCGTCAACGGCGCGACACTAATCGCCATGCCGAGTCCAAGGACAAGTATCGCCGGCAGAAACGCGGTCCAGTAACTGCTTTCAACACCGGGTCGAACGAAGAGGGCGAATCCGATGCCGGCGATGATTGGTCCAATTACTAAAGGCAGTCGCGAGCCATAGCTCTTCACCAGCCCGCCCGACCAACGCGACAAGCCGAACATGATCAAAATAAAAGGCAGCGAAGCCGCGCCCGCGGCAGTCGCCGAATACTTCTGTACCTGGATCAAGTTGAGCGGCAAAAAGAAAAGCGTACCCGCCAGCGCCGCATACAGAAACAGGGTAAGCAGATTCGCCCCGGCAAAATTGCGCGAGCGAAAAAGCGTCAGCGGCATCATCGGACTTCGCAGTCGCGCTTCAACGACCACGAATATCACTGCGAGCAGCGCACCGCCAATCAAGGTCGTGATCACGACGGGGCTATGAAATCCCAGACGTGACGATTCGATCAAGCCGAAGACAACGCCGCCCAACGATAGGGTTGCGAGGGCTGCTCCGATCAGGTCGAGCCGCCCGGCTTCTTCTTCATCGCGACTCTCCGGCACGAACAGGATGACGAGCACAATGATAGCCAGCGCAAGTGGGACATTTAAGAAAAAGACCGCTCGCCAGGAGACGTGCTCGATCAACCAACCGCCCAGCAGTGGCCCAAGCGCAGTCGTAATCGCAGTCGCTCCGGACCACGTGCCGATCGCCCGGCCGCGATCTTCTTCGGAGAATGTCGCACTGATGATCGCAAGACTTCCGGGAACCAGCAGCGCCCCGCCCACGCCCTGCGCGGCGCGAGCGATGATTAGTTGGTGAATGCTGGGCGCGACGCCACACCAAATAGATGCGAGCGCGAAGACCACCACCCCGATCGCATAGATCTTCTTGCGTCCAAATCGATCGCCAAGCGATCCGCCGAATAACAGGAGCGCCGCGAGGAACAACGTGTACGCTTCGACGACCCATTGCACGTCGGTCGCGGTCGCATTCAGTTTTGTTTGTAAGGCCGGCAGCGCGACATTAACGACCGTGCCGTCGATGAAGACCATGCTCGAGCCGAGGATCGTAGCCGCGAGCGTCCAGCGACGTTGAGCTTTGCCGCATCTGGTGTTCGCAGCTTTGCGGGAGCTCATCACTCCATCGTCGCATGGTGGTCTAAGCAGGTTCATTGGAAGTATTCGCCCCAGCTTAACACTGCGACTCGAACATCTTAAAAAGATTGGTTAAACCCGGTCGCTATCGCTCCCGGTACTGACTCCATCACCCCTATCTAAAGTCGGTACTCTAACCACCTCAGCGGAACCAGGGCTAAAAAAAAGAAACGCCGCCCGCTTTCGCGAACGGCGCCTTTAAGGTTTGGCGACGAGTGTCAGTACCCCGAGGGGATCCGACACTCAACGTTGAACGCATGATCCGGTCGCTACAGCTCCCGGTTCTGTAACAGCATTAGTACCTAATCCTCACGCTAAAACTTCCGCTGTTGTCGCTGTAGTCATCATCGTTGATTGCCAGGATCAGGCGGCCATCTGCCGGCACAGTCGTAGTCAGACTGCTGCCGATCAGATAGGCTTGGCTTAACTGCCCATTCGCCATGCGAACGTAAGCAATCAGCGCCCCGACGCCGGCAGTTGGAAGCGGCCGCACGTTTATGCCGATTCCGGTACTGCGCGCGCCGTCCGGGCCCACATCACCAACTCTCCGGCCGGCCGTGATGGTGCCCGTTGCCGAGATCGTGATCTGATCTCCGCTGCGCACATCGATGTTAGTGTCAGTGCCACGCGAAGTGGCCGGCACATTGATCGTGATCTCGCGCGGGCTACGACCCCGATCACGATCTCGATTACGATCGCTGTTGTCCTGACCGCGCGAACGAATGCCAGTGTCGCCACGTTCTTCTTCAGTGTCGAGCGTGTTCAGATCTCTCTGCCGGCGAATTTGCACGGCGAACGCGCCGCGCGCGTCAGCGAACGAACCACGATTGGCTGTCAGGAAAAGGCGGCCATTTCGATCCGCGGTGAACTCGCGATTGCTGCCGAGTTCGATGATCGGCGCGCTTGGGTCCCTGCCGATGGCGCCAATCAGCTCGCCTTCGGAAACATTCGGCAGCGGCGCCGTCGGATCTGTCGAGCGCAAACCGTCCGGGCCTATTCGCGAACGGCCCACTGTGATAACTCCGGTGGCGCTTACCTGAACTCGCTCACCACGGCGCAAATAAATCCCGCTGTCGGTCCAGTTGGAATCCAGCGTCACCTGCACATCGCGCGTTTCGTTACGCGCTTCGTCGATCGAGCGGCCCTCGATCTCGACGCGATCGATTTCTTCAGGTCTAAAATATTGAATGTCACCTTCGTTGCCGCGAGTCCGGGTAACATTTGTATCCGGGTTCGTGGTTGAATATCGCTGCTCAACCCGCACGACGAAGCGGCCATTCACAAAACCGAGCAACGTTCCGCGGATCGTGCGGCCATCACGCAGGTAAATCGTGTCAGCGGCAGCCAGGCTCACCGCCGCAATAATGATTATCAGCGCTAGTAGAATTTTTTTCATTTCTTCGGTTCCTTTCACTCAATAGGCACAATATCAGGTGAATCATTCATCGATTCACTGTTAGGAGAGCTTGAAGGGAAGAATTGGTGGAGTTAGCTTAACTGACGGGCCAACGGTGAGCAAGGAGGCGAACTGACTGGAGCGCAACCGTCCCGGTTGCAGCATCGCGTTTAGCAAAGCTCATGCAAGCGAAGACGCTTGCGCTCCAGTCTTTATCCCACCTGCTCACGCAGGTGGTACTGACTTCATATCGATGTGCCGCTGAAGCGCTCAGCCTATTTCGTTAGCTCATCCGCAATCTGGTTCGCGTCAAAGACTTTGCGCAGCACTTCGGTCATGGCGCGCACATCGACTGAGATGGCCCGATTGACTGACTCGTCATAGATGTAATCGCCGACCAGCGATTGAATATTTCCATCAAAGATCAGTCCAATCAGCTCGCCATTCTTATTGATTGTGGGCGAACCTGAATTGCCTCCGATAATGTCGTCCGTGGTGACGAAATTGAACGGCGTGCTGAGGTTCACGGCCGACTTTTTCTGCAGCCATCGGGGCGGCAGATTGTAAGGAAACTCAGATTTGAAGCCGGTAGAACGCTCATAGAGTCCGCCCAGCGTCGTGAATGGAGTAATGCGCTTGCCGTTTTCGGTATAGCCTTTGACGGCGCCATATGAAAGTCGCAGGGTGAATGTCGCGTCCGGATAGAGCTTCGTGCCTTCCGTCTCAAAACGAGCGTGCGCAATCTTGGCATAGTTCGCACGCTCGACGCCGGTGACTTCGTTCTCGTAACGCTTGCGCAACTCGCGCGCTTTCGCATCTATAGTCTTGGCAACCACGATCATCGGATCCGTAGAAGACTCAATCGCGCTTGCTCCACCTGCCGCCAGTTGCTTGCGATAGTCGACATCCTTCAACTTCGAACCGTCGATCAATTCACTGGCACGCGCTTCGGGTGTCTTGCCGTTGAGTACTTGTTTGACCAGCGGATTATCCGCGCCAAGCAACTCAACCATGAAGCCGAGCGAGTCGGCGAGTTTCAGCTTCTCAAAATCGTCATAAATTGCCGGCGACGAGTAGAGTCCCTGTTCAAGCGATGCGCGGCGCGCGTCGGTGTACTCGGGCAAGCGCTCACCGTTTGGCCTGGCATTCTCTGCTGCCAGGCGAACCAGCGTGCGCGCATAATCAAACAACACCGTGTTGAAGCCGCCTGACAGATCGAAGATTCTTCGTTCCTTTATATAGGACGGATAATCGCGATGCGCTTTGGCAATCGCGTCCCACGCGTCGCCATACATTTTTTGCCGGTTCGGATCGGCCGCGATAGATTTGCGCAGCGCATCTTCTTCGCGCTGTTTTCGATCCAACAGCGCCCTGTCTTTCAGGCCCGCAGCCCGTCCGCGATAGACCTTCAAGCTGTTCTGGATGCTGTTTAGCTCGTTCTGCGCGCGGCGCGTTTGTTCTTCACCCATCGCCATGTATTTCTTCAGCATCGCCTCGCGGCGCTCCAGCAAACGAAAGATTATCGGGATGCTCGTGTCGCGCAGCTCCTGCAAATGCGCGACGGTGTTCAGTCGTGAAGTCGAGCCGGGATTTCCGATCACGAAGGCGAGATCGCCATCTTTCGCTCCGGCGATGGACCACTTGAAATAACTCTCCGCGTGGACCGGCTGATCGTTTTCATAGACGCGCACCAGCGCCATGTCGATATTGAAACGCGGAAAATTGAAGTTGTCCGGATCGCCGCCAAAGAAGGCCGCCTGAAATTCCGGCGCGAACACCAGGCGCACGTCGGTGTATTTCTTGTAACGATAAAGATTGTACTGGCCCCCCTGATAAAGCGTGATGACATCTGAGCGCAGTCCGGTAGCCTTTGTCGATTCGGATTCGATCGCCGTTATTTCTTTGCGGCGCGCAGCGAAAGCTTCAGCGTCAGGTGTGCCTGGTTTGACTGCATCGGTAACCCGTTTGGTCACATCTTCAATGCTGATGAGTTCGTTCAGCTCAAGCCCGTCTATCCGCTTCTCGTCAGCCATACTCTGGGCCACGAAACCATCTTTCGCATAGTCCTTCTGCGGCGTGCTTAACTCGCCCACAATGTCTTCGACGATATGATAATTCGTCAGCACCAACCCATTGGGCGAGACGAACGAGCCTGATCCTCCGTTGTTGAAGCGCACGGAAGCGAGTTGGACCTTGCGCAGCCATTCATCGGTGACATCAAAGCCATACTTCTTTTTGATTTCGGCGCGCGGCACATTATTAAACGGCCACATGCCCTCGTCGGCGCGCGCGGTCAGTTGCAGAGTCTGCAAACTAAAGAGCGCGACGATTAGCGCCGACACAAGTTTTCTAAGTTTCATATTGACCTCGATTTTATTGGTGGTGAGGAGAACTCTTTAGAACGTTTACGATGCATTTTGGATGCCCGAAAAAGCGGCTCGATAGTAAATCGTAAATGGCGAATAGTGAAGTCACTACAGAGGGCACTAGCCCGACCGTTAGGGAGGGCTTAACAAGGATTTCAATTCTGAGCCCTCCCTGACGGTCGGGCTAGTGCCCCGGCAGCATGATCCGGATTGCTTTTCTTGCTAATCTTGTCAATCCTGTCAAGGCAATGACCAACGAAGAAATCGCCCGCCGCTTTAATCGCATGGCCGCGCTGATGGAAGTCCGCGGCGAGGATTCGTTCCGACTAAGATCCTACCGCATGGCTGCCGAAGCAATCGAAACCTGGCCCACGCAGATGAAAGAAATTGTCGCCGATCAAGGCCCGTCAGGTTTGCTGGAGATTCCCGGTGTCGGCAAAGCCCTGGCTGGAAAAATTGTTGAGCTTGTCGAAACCGGCACCTTCGACGCCTGGGAGAGATTGACCGCTGAGACTCCCGCAACGGTCCTCGATCTGCTGGAGCTGCCCGGCGTTGGGCCAAAGACAGCGGCGATGCTGCACCAGAAATTCAAAATCGCATCGCTGGATGAATTACGGAAATTCGTCGCCGGCGGCGGCCTGGAAACGGTGGATGGCATTGGGCCAAAGACCGCCGAGAGAATCAAGCAAAACCTGGATCGACGAAGCCAGGATTAGAAACGAAACTGGAAATACCAGTGCCTTCGAGAAAAACAGTCTTCATTGCTTTGGTCCTCTGCGCGGTGTGTTTTTCTCAGGCGTGCTCGAACGGGTTTGTGAAAAGGATGACCGAGGCCGCGAAACTCCGTCAGGATTTGATGGACAAGTATCAGGAAAAGGAAGTCAACGTTAACCTGCCGAGCTCCGTCTTTCTCACCATTTCTTTCGTCGACTCAGCCCTGAACCAGGAAGACGCCGACAAGCGCGCTGCCCGAGCGCAGGATGCCGCGAAATTCGTCGTCAAGAGTCTTCCCTCAATCGGAAAGATCAAAACCATCTGGATCATGTTTGTGGCAACGGAAAGACGTTGGATTGTGTTTCATTATCATAGAAGCCTGAACGAGTATACCTTTAACAATCGCGGCGAGCCCATAGCTACAATCAGGATGAATACTAGCGATGATCTATTGAGTCCCATTGTCAGGTTCAATCCAACGAGCAACGAAACTGATATCAGCGTCACTCGGGTCCAACTGGAAGGCGATCTGAATCACGGCATCGCTCTGGTCCCGCACTTCACCGCCAGCGGAAACGCGGGCGATCCGAACGCGAAAGTGATGGCGCCCGCCTTTGTCGTATTCGATTTTGCGTCCTACGCGGACCGAAGGATCTTTTCGTCCGACAGCGATCTGGAAATTATTAGTGATGGCCAGACCGATTTTTCCGGGAAAGCGCATTTACTCTCGCCCGACTTGGCCCGCGCAAGCAACAACGCCCAGTTTCTGACGGCCCAAATTCCATTTGAGCAGTTTGCGAAAATGGGAGCAGCCCGCAGCCTAAAGGTGAAACTCAATGGCAGGCAATTCGATGTTAGTCCCGAAGCGATCGCCGCGCTGAGACGAATGGCAGCGTATGCGATGCCGCCCGTACGGCGCTTGTGATTAGCCCCTGCTGACAAATCGCCGTCATGAAAAATAGAGGCTTCCGGCAAACTATTATGGCTATATGTCTTGCGCCGGCGCTCCGATGGGCCTACAATGCGGTCACAGTTCGACACTGTAAGGCGCGCACAGCGTCTCCCCGCAACGATCGGTTTGGAAATTAATCTGGGGCCTGCTGTTCATGGAGAACCCAGGGGAAGAGTGGATCAGTGAAGTCGGAATCTGCTCCGTCTTTGATTCAACCACGGCTCGCATTCACACCGAGTAAGTGCGTGACGTCTGCTTCCCGATACCTCAAACCTTTCACATTCGTTCCAGAGCCAAGGGGAAAACAATGACGTCGCTACGTCGTGCTACTTCAACGGTAATTATTCTCGGGGCAATTGTCGCCGCCGCCATTACCGTCACAATCACATCCACTGCTCAACAAAAGCCTGCTGAGAAACCATCGCCGGAACCGGAAAAGAAAGAACTGCTAATCGTTCAGCCGGCGCCGGCCCAGACGCCCCCCGGTACTGATCAGCAGAAGCCTTCAACCAAGATTCAACTACCCGAGGGCGGCGTGGATGACAAAACGCCGATCATTACCAACACCGACCTGGTCAGTTTCAATGTCACGGTCACCGACATTTATGGACGTTTCGTTTCCGGGCTGAGCAAGAATGCCTTCTCCATCTTTGACGAGAAATCCCAACGAGACATTACCTTTTTCAGCGATGAAGACGCTCCGGTTTCGGTGGGTATATTGTTCGACGTCTCAGGATCGATGAGTGGTGACAAAGTGCATAGGGCGCGCGATGCCCTGTCCCACTTCATTCAAACCAGTCATGATCGTGACGAATATTTCCTGATTGGCTTTAACTCGCGCGCGCAGTTGCTGATGGACCGCACCCGGGACGGCCAGGCAGTGCTCGATAAACTCACGTTCGTCCAAACAAAAAACAATACTGCTCTCTATGATGCATGTTATCTCGGTGTCGAGCGTGTGCAGCGCGGTACGCATCCAAAGCGAGCCCTGCTCCTGATTAGCGACGGTCAGGACAACAATTCGCGCTACACCTTCAGCGAGCTGCGTCGGGTCCTGAAAGAATCAGACGTGGTCCTTTACGCGATTGGAATTTTGGGCGGCAGCGATGTGGGCAGCGCACTCGGCATGGAAGGACAAGGCATTCTCGACGAGCTCGCAGCGGTGTCGGGCGGCAAAGCATTTTATCCGCGCAGCGGCGCAGAGATGGACGACATCTTCGAACAGATCGCTTTAGAGCTGCGTCACCAATATTCCATCGGCTATAGGGCGCCGGGCTTCGACGGCAAATGGCACAAGATAAAAGTCAAAGTCACTGCGCCACGCGGCCTGCCACGGCTGTTCGTGCGCAGCAAAGAAGGCTACTTCGCAATCGCAAATCCAAAATAGCTTTGGAGTGCGTCGGCTTGACGGCGCTTTTTGTCTCATTCTGCCCACTAAGTGACTTCAAAAGCGGCGTCAAGCCGCCG
>DNNE01000001.1:19229-29487 GCA_003487805.1 Blastocatellia bacterium
AAAGCGGCGTCAAGCCGCCGCACTCCAAATTAGACCCAGCAACTTTGCGCCTCTTCCGCGCATCTTTACCCCGGCTGTAAGTATCTCTCCTGTTCCCGAAAATGGTTTGACATTGCGCATTTATTTAGAGAAGGTTTAGCTGTAATGAGACTCAAGAACTACCAGTCACTTCTTGCTCGAAGAGCCGTCATCCTTTCTTTTGTGTTGGCGCTCATGGCGATTTCCCTCTTGATTGTTGGCGCTTCGAGCGCCCAACAACCTGATTCGCGTCCGCGCCAGACTGGCTCTGCATCGGCCACGCCATCGCCACAGCCAACCACAACCCCCGTTGAGCAGACTGGCCCAGGCCGGCGCATTGCCCCGCAACTGGGCGCGCCTCCGCCAGCCCCGATCTTGAAGCCGAAGCCGACGCCGCCACCCGATCCGAACTCAGCCGAAATTGATGAAAACAGTAAGATCGTTGTCAACACCGAACTCGTGACGCTGCATGTCCGCGTCATCGATCGAAACAATCACCCCATCAACAACATTCGCAAGGACGATTTCAAGGTGCTTGAAGACAATGTGTCGCAACCTATCTTCTCGTTCACTGAAGAAGAGGTGCCGGTGATTTACGGCCTGGCGGTTGATACATCCGGATCGCTGCGTCCGCAGTTTGAGCAGGTTATTAATGCGTCAAAGTCGATCATTAACAGCAATAAGAAAGGCGACGAAACTTTTCTCGAGCGATTTATCAGCAGCGACAAGATCGAAACGATCCAGGACTTTACCGCGAGCAAAGACACCTTGATGGATGGGCTGGACCAACTCTACATCGAAGGCGGACAGACCGCCGTGATCGATGGCGTCTATCTCGCCGCTCAACACGTTGCTGATTACAAAAAAGGAAGCGACGACGATCGACGGCGCCGCGCCTTAATTGTCGTCACTGACGGCGAGGACCGCGCCAGCTATTATCCTGAAGCGCAGCTCTTCCAGAGTCTGCGTGAAGAAGACGTGCAGATTTACGTGATTGGGTTTGTGAACGAGCTGGACGCAGACAAAGGACTAATCAGAAAGAGTCCGCGCGACAAAGCTGTTAACCTGATTAATAGACTGGCGAGCGAAACGGGAGGCCGCGCTTTCTTTCCCCAATCGATTGCCGAGTTACCGCAGATAGCCAACGAGATTGTCCGTGACTTGCGCACGCAGTACGTGATCAGTTACGACCCCACCAACAAAGCCCATGATGGCACCTTTCGCGCCATAAAAGTTCTGGTCGCGCAACCGACGGGAACCGATCGAAGAATTGCTCTGACGCGTAACGGACGCACTGCCAATCAGGGAGCGACGGCGGCGAAACCTGCGAGTAGAACCACGCCCAGTCCGGTCAATAACAACACCAGTCCCAAACGCCCATAAGCATCTGGTTCAAGAATTAGTCGCTAATCAACTTTGCGAGCACCTTTGAAGCTTGCGCTGGGAGCGCGGACGTCCCCGTTCCCAGTAGGCGTTAGCTCTGTTGCGCGTTGGGCGACTCAAGCGTTCCTTGCAATGTCTGTAACGCATTATTGAGGTGATCCATTTGGGCATCACGCTCGCGCTGTTTGCGAATGAGTTCTTCCAACATCAGCTCGCTTTTCAGATTGACCTTGAAATCCTGCTCCGCCGCCAATCGATCTTTTTCCGCGGATCGGTTCTGCGACATCATGATGATCGGCGCCTGCATCGCGGCCGTCATCGATAGCATCAGGTTGAGCAGAATATAGGGGTACGGATCGAACTGCGCGCCTGCTTCTCCGTGGCCATAATGGACAAGTACGAAGGTATTGAAAGCCATCCAGGTGATCAGAGCGCTTGCGTATATGATGATGAACGTCCACGAACCGCCGAATGAGGCCACCTTATCGGCGATCCGCTGGCCAATCGTCGATTGCTCTGCGATCTCGACGTTAATATTCTTCGACGCGCGTTGTGAGACCAGAAGGTTTGTCTGTCGCATGCGTTGCGCGATTTCGCAAATCACATCGATCGCGGCGTCAGGATGATCGGTGAGAAACTTTTGAAAGTCATCGCTGCTCAAACGATGCAGATGAATGTCCGTGACGGCCGTGGCGCTGCTTGAGCGTTCGCCACGATCCAGCACCGCGAGCTCGCCAAAGAAATCACCCGGCTTCAGTTGGGCCAGCGTCACTTCCTTCACATCGTCGTCGTAAACCCAAATGCGGACGTTGCCTTCTTCCAGGATGTAAAGCGCGTCGCCGCGATCGTGCTCATTGAAAATCGTCTCGCCCGCTTTGTAGTTGACCTGGTCGATTTCTTCGGCCAGGTGTTCGAGTTCATGTGGCTCAAGCCGTTTGAAAAGGGGCACGCGGGCCAGGCTCTGCGCTTCTTCGCTTAGGTTATTCATGTCTGCTGCCATAAAAGTTCGTCCTTGACTCTAGAATGAGATTCCAACGCTTCGCATTTACATGCTCTCCAAACGTTCGAGCAGTTGATCGGTAACCGCAAACGGATCTGTGGCCGGCTCGTTCTGACTGCGATCTTCGACGGTCTTCACCAACTCCATCACAGCCGCGCCCAACTCCGCGTCGCCGGAATTGACTTCGATGCAATCGGGAGAATCAAAAGGCGTAATGAAGAGATATCGCGAAACGCCATGGTCGCTCAAAGGCGCCGCCGGACCGAGAATCAACAAATTATTGTTCAGACGCGCATATCGATGCGCCGAACCGGCCTGACGCTCCCAATGAAGCTCGCCGCTTTTGGTCGTCGCCTCGATTTTCGAGATCAGATTTCGCAGCCGCTCAGTGGTGGCCGAATTACGATCCATGTTGTCTCCAATCGATTAATGCAAATTCGCCGAAGATTAACATCTTCTCAACCAGATGGGAATGATGAATCGCGGCAACTATCAGGGCTCTGTAGTCGAAAAAGTTTGATATCATCGCCCGCGTTATCTCGCCAAGACTCGAATGGCCCAGTCCAACCAAACCGATGAATTGCCGCCGGTGATTCCGCATTCCGACCCCGCCGGCGGAACCGCATCGCTGGAAGCAGCCATGGTGCGCGAGAAGAATCCGGTGAAGCGTTTCTTCAAATTGCTTGGACCGGGATTGATCACGGGGGCATCAGACGATGACCCTTCGGGAATCGGAACGTATGCAGTCGCTGGCGCCGGGTTTGGCTTCGCCACCCTCTGGACTGCATTGTTTACTTTGCCTTTGATGGTCGCTGTGCAGCTGACCTGTGCCCGTATCGGAATGGTGAGCGGCATGGGCCTGGCCGCGGTCCTGCGGCGGCACTATGCGAGAAACCTGCTCTATCTCACCGTATCCGGCCTGGTGATTGCGAACACGATTAATGCCGGCGCGGACATCGGGGCCATTGCCGCGGCGATTAATCTACTGGTTCCGGTCCCGATCGCCGTGCTGGTCGTCCCGATCGCACTGATTATTCTGGCGCTCCAAATTTGGGGTTCGTATCGATTGATCGCTCGCACTTTCAAATGGCTGGTGCTCGTACTGTTTGCTTACGTCGGCTCTGCTTTCTTTGCACGGCCCGATTGGCTCGCAGTGATTAAGGCGACGTTCATCCCGCGACTCAGTTTTGACGCGGCGTTTCTGGCCACCCTGGTAGCAATCTTCGGCACGACCATCTCGCCCTATCTATTTTTCTGGCAGGCCAGCCAGGAAGTCGAAGAAGAAATCAGCTTCGGCCGCGTGACTCGCGCGCAGCGGCGCGGGGCTTCGGACGCCGAGATAAAATACGCGAGATGGGATGTCTACTTAGGGATGTTCCTCTCGAATCTGGTCATGTATTTCATCATCCTGGCGACGGCGGCCACACTTTTCAAAACCGGCAAAACTAGCATTCAATCCGCGACTGATGCCGCTGAGGCCCTGAGGCCTCTGGCCCACGGAGCGGCCTCGCTCATGCTTGCGGTTGGTTTGATTGGCAGCGGCTTTTTGGCCGTTCCGGTGCTTACCGGATGTAATGCCTACGCTGTTTCCGAAGCGCTTGGTGGACGTTATGGCTTCAACCAAAAATTGCGCCGGGCCAAACTTTTTTACGGCGTGATCATCGGTTCGACTCTGATTGGAGTCCTGCTTAACTTCGTCGGCATTAATCCGATCCGCGCGCTGGTCTTTGCGGCAATCATCAACGGCTTCTTAGCGCCGCCGCTGCTCGTAGCGATCATGCTGGTGGCCAACAATCGTCAAATCATGGGCGACCGGGTCAACGGCCGCTGGTCAAACATCCTGGGATGGACCACGACCCTCGTGATGTTTGTCGCGGCGGTCGCTTTGGTGTTGACGTGGGGTCAATAAAGATTAGACTGAGCGCGGATGGCTCGCACAAATCCATCATTCATGTTCCGCGCCGTTCGCCTCCTGGCTTTCTGTTTGGTTTTGATTCCGCTCGCCGCCGCCGCGCAAACGCCTTCTCCGACGCCGCTCACGTCACCCGATCAAAGCGATCAGAAAAAGCCCGATCGCGATCCGATCGAAAACGCTGACGAGTTCAAGTCCAAATTAACTCTGGGAATTTACTTCATCTCCGGCGCCCAGGCTTACGACCTGAATTTGCGTCATCAGTTTGGTCCGGTTACCGCCTGGATGGCCGGCTATAAAGACTCAAGTGGTAATCAACTGATTCGCGTCGGCGGTCAATACGATTATCATAAACGTTGGTTTCATTTCGTGCCTACCGGCGAGATTGAAACGACCAAGGGCGCATCGCTCTCGCTCTATTCTGAACTGGGGCACGATACGTTCGCGATCGTTGGCTACTCGCGCACCAATCTGAAGACCTTCTTCGATCTGTTCTGGGATCCGGGTGACGCGGTCCAACTGGGGGTCGGTCACAAGATCAGCAGCTACGATCGCATTCAGGCCTACACGATCTTCGATGTCCGCCTGCACACTGCTCAGGAGAACACGCACGTCGTCTATCGCCACAAACTAAATCGCAATAACGGCATCACCTTCGATGGCGTCTTCAAATCAGGACGAATTGATTCCGGTAAGTTCATTCACACAGCCGGCATCGGCGCTTATTACGATCGGCCAAAATGGTTTTGGAAGCTCTACTTTGATCCACACGTCAACTTTACGGATCATACGATGGTTCGGACCGGCATTGGTTTTAAGTTTTGATTGTCGCCCGCACGTCTCCAGAGTAGCGTCCTGATTGAGATTTCTCTGCGCCTCCTCAGCGATCTCTGCGTCTCCGCGGTGAGTGTTCTCAAGCTAATATTCACCACAGAGACGCAGAGATCGCTGAGACCGCGCAGAGAAGAATAGGACTACTTCGCTCACTGAATATTCTTGTGGCCGCGACGATATGAAGTTAAGCTACGCCCGAAATAAGATCTTGTCATCGGACTGTCTGTTCACTTGAGCGCTGACAAAAAGAGATTCATCGAAGGCAAGCTCTCTTCCGCTCTTCACGCCCTCAAGTACCGCAACTTCAAGCTTTTCCTCGGCGGCCAGCTCCTCTCATTAATCGGTAATTACATTCAAACCGTCGCCCAGGCGTGGTTGGTATATCGCCTCACGGGTTCCGCGACGCTGTTGGGCCTGGTTGCATTCTCAGGACAGATCTCGATCTTTGTGCTGGCTCCGATTAGCGGCGTCTTCGCAGATACAAAATCAAAACGGGGCATTCTTTTTGTCACGCAAATCGCGCCGATGGTGCTGACTTTTATCCTGGCGCTCCTGACACTCACTGGTCGAGTTCAAGTGTGGCATGTCTTCACGATCGCAGCCCTGCTGGGCGTAATCAATGCTTTTGATTTCCCGGTGCGGCAGGCGTTTGTGGCTGAGCTGGTCGCGAAAGAAGATCTAATGAGCGCGGTCACGCTGAATTCTTCGATGATCAATAGTGCCCGCACGATTGGCCCCGGCATCGGCGGTTTGCTGATCGCGAGCGTCGGCGAAGGCTGGTGCTTCCTCGGCAATGCTTTGAGTTACGTCGCCGTAATCATCGGATTGTTGATGATCAAAACCGACGTGTCGCCCAAGAAGCCGGCCCGTCATCTCCGCGCCGGTGTTGTTGAGGCATTCAATTTCGCGCGGCATACGGGACCAGTCGGCGCCCTGCTCGTGTTGTTGGGACTGATCAGTTTCATGGGCCTGCGTTATGAAATCCTGATGCCGGTGTACGTGCGCGAGATGTTGCACGGCGGCCCGACTGAATTCGGACTGCTGATGGGCGCTTCAGGTGTCGGGGCAATTTTCGGATCGATCGTGCTGGCGTCGTTCGCGAACGTGCGGACACTCGGAGATTGGGTCGGATTCGCGGCCGCGGGATTCGGCGTCAGCCTGGTGCTGCTTTCAACTTCTCATTCGTTCGGCTGGTCGCTCGCAGTGATGTTGCTAATCGGCTTTACGATGGTGACGTTGCTCGACGCTTCAAACACACTGGTGCAAAGAATTGTGCCCGACGAATTGCGTGGGCGCGTGATGGCCATCTGGACGATGATGTTGAGTGGCCTGGCGCCGTTTGGATCACTGGTGGTCGGCGTCCTGGCCCAGCATTTCGGGTCGAGAAGAACCTTTGCGGCGGGCGGCATGGCCTGCGTGATGGGCGCGATGGCCTTTGGATTTTCCTTGCCAATCCTTCAACGCGAGGCGAGAAAATTGATCGCGAAACGAGGGAAAGAGGATGGCACGCTGGTGATGCAACAACCCGGCGAGAGTAAGAGTGGTGCCTAGTGCCGTTAGGCACGAAATGTTTATAGACCGGACGGCTCTTTTGATTTCAGCTCCCGCCTTGAGCGAAATGCCGAGCATTTCGCTCAAGGCGGATGTAAGAGAAATCGTGTGTCACTTGTCAACTATAAACATCTCGCCGCTCTGCGGCTTCACCAGCGTCTACTGGTTTTCCTTAGTTGCGATGTTGCGCTTCGGTCCGCCGATCTGCTTCATCAGTTCTTCGATCGCAGTTTCCAATTGTCGATCGCGACCCGCCAGATTCTCTTCCGGCGAATTATCCACACGAATGTCCGGCTGCACGCCATAGTTTTCCATGTTCGTGTGTTTCACATCCGCGAGATAAACTCCGACGCCCGGCGTGCGCACGGTCGAACCATCGATCAAAGAATAACTGCCGGTGCCAATGACCGCACCCATTGTTGGCGTGCCGATTACTTTGCCCAGGCCCAGCGCGCGGAAGCCCGCGGGAAACATTTCCGCGTTCGAAGCCGAACGCCAGTTTTGCAGCACGACCTTCGGCCCGAAGTAGCCGGCAAACGGACGGCCGCTAGCCTCAGTGCCGCGCGGCACCCAAACTTCATATTCACGCTGCACGAGAATCGCCAGCAACTCCTGTTCGATGTTGCCGCCGCCGTTCCAGCGCTGATCGATGATCATCGCTTCCTTGTTGCGGAACTCGCGAATCTCTTTTTCGAACTTGCGCAGGCTCGGCTGGTCCATCGCACGAATGTGAATGTAGCCAACGCGGCCATTTGAAAGCTCGTCCACTTTCTGCCGGCGTTCTTTCACCCAGCGATCGTAACGAAGAGTCGCGTAAGCCTGACCATTGACGGTTTCGATGCGCGCTTTCCACGCCCCGTCTTCGCTCGGTTTGTTGTTGAGAGTGACTTCGACTTTACGATTGAGACGATCGTTGAGCAGTTCCCAATACTCGTCGCCGGTCTTGACCTGCTTGCCGCCGATCGCGATCAGGTAATCGCCGACGTTGACCTTTACCCAATCTTTGTCAGCGGGTCCGCCTTCATAGACGTAGGTCACTTTATAACGACCGGTGGCTTTGTCCGGCTCCAGATCAAATCCAAGATTTCCGGTCGAAACTCCGCCGGCCGCGCGTCCACCCGGAGGCGGAGCAGAGCCGGTGTGTGAAGCATTCAGTTCGCCGATCATCTCGTTAATGATGTTCAGCAGTTCCTGACGATCGCCGACGTCTTTGACCAGCGGTTCATACTTCGCCTTCGCGGCGTCCCAATCCATTCCATGCATTTTTGGATCGTAGAAGCGATACTTCATTGTGCGCCAGGCGTCGCCAAACATCTCAGCCCATTCGGCCGAGCGATTGACCTTTACTCGCACGTTGAAAGCGATGCGGCGACGTGGAGCTTCACCACCGCCCGCTGCGCCGCGGCCCGCGGTCGCTGCTGCTGCTGCCGTGCCCGTACTGAGCGGCACTGAATAAATTCCTTCGCGCTCGCGGAAGAAAAGCGTGCGGCCATCACGCGAGATGCTTAGATCGCCGAGGCCGCCGCCAAAGCCTCCGCCGCCACCGCCTTCACCGTCACCTTGAGGTGGACCACCTGAAGTAACACGGGTCAAACGCCGGCCGTCGTCCTGTATTGAGTAGATGATGGGCAACGCAGCCGTCGCTGATGGTTCAGAAGTGACGAAGACAATTGTCCGGCCGTCGGGAGCCACGATGTAATTGCCGACTGGAAACGGCATGCGCGTAATCTGGCGCGTGCGATGCTTCATGCCCGCCCAATCCATTTTCGTTTCGTGCGGTGGCCGAGGCCCCGCGGGCCGGCGGGCCGGACCGGCTGTGTCGTCTGCGGCGCCCGCGCCGGGCTGCGGCGTTTCGGCTTCAGGTCTCTCTTCCGGATCGTCCGGATCGCGATCCAACTTCTCTAATCCCACTGAATAGATTTGTACTGAGGCATTGCCGAATCCGCCGCCACCGCCGCCGCCTATCGAATCGCTCCGCACAAAGAAAAGTTTGCGGCCGTCAGGCGAGAATCGCGGGGCGCGCTCGTCGTACGAATCGAAGGTGACTTTGTGTGCCTGCTTTTCTTGTCCCGATGACGCGAGCACGTAGATATCAGTCGTGCGACTCTCGTCAGATTTCGAGTAGGTGAGCCACTTGCCGTCGGGCGACCACTCGGGCGAAGAGATGTTGCCGTAGCGCGACGCATCGAGCTCGACGATCTGTTTGCTCGTGACGTTGATCTTGCGCAGCTTACTGTCGGAGGAATTAAAAGCGATCTCCTTCGAATCAGGCGACCAGTGATAGCCGAGCTTCAAAGCATCGATGTCCGTGAGCTTCTGCGCCTCTCCCATACCGTCCGCCGCGGTTACGTAAAGCTCTTCGCGGCCAGTGCGATCGGAAACGAAGGCCACCCACTTTCCGTCAGGAGAGTAGGTGACGTTCACATCGCGTGCTGAGCTGTCAGTGAGTTGTTTGACATCACCTTCTTCGACGGGAACGGTGAAAATATCGCCATGGGTTGAGATGACGATGCGCCGCGCATTCGGCGCGAGATCGTAATCGTCCGCCATTGAAGCGAAAGCCATAGTCTCTGAGTCGTTCTCTTCAGTCTCGGCATCGATGTCGAGATTGATCGGCGTCGCCTTCTTGCTCCCGGTATCCAGTTTCCAGATGCCAAAGTCATGTTCGAAGACAATCACACGGCCGTCCGAGCTAATCGAAGGAAACCGCACGTCGCCACTCTTAAATGATGTGACCTTTTCCGCTTTGCCGCCGCTGTCGGCGACCCGCCAGATGTTTGTGAGACCGCCACCGTCGCGATCGCTGACGAAGTAAATGCCACCGTCTTTGCTCCACATGGGCCACGAATCCAGGCCGTCGAAATCAGTCAACTGCGAAAACTTTTTAGTCGAAACATCTTCGACCCAAACATCTGTCGCATAAGCGCCGCGATAATACTTACGCCAGTAAACCTGGCCCTTCGGGTTGTAAGCGATGCGCTTGCCGTCAGGAGAATAGCTCGCCGCATTGCCCATGTCCGGACCCGCGCGCCACGGCATTCCGCCGTTAACGCTCACGACGTAAAGCAGGCCCATAAAATCTTCGCCACGCTGGCTACTGAACAGCACGCCACTGCCGTCCGGCGTCCAACCGAGCACTACGTCATCCGCCGAGTGATGCGTCAACTGCTTCGCGGTGCCGCCCGTCACGGGAATGAGATAGACATCGAGGTTGCCGTTGCGGTCGCTCGAGAAGGCAATCCATTTTCCGTCCGGCGAGAAACGCGGATAAGCATCGCGCGCTTTGTTCACGGTGAGACGCTGAACGTTCTGACCGTTCTCATCAGCGGTCCAAATGTCGCCGAGATAAGTGAACGCGATGCGCCCGTTGGAATAGCTGGGATAGCGCACCAGCTTCGCCTCGCGCGCGAAAACGATCGACGTGAAAGTGAACAGAGCCAGAGCGATGGCCAGTGGGTAGAGTTTTTTCATGACTTTCTCCTGTACTTCGAATTCGTTTAGAGACGGGCGACTGCCCGCCATTTCCTTTTCGAGTTTTCCGTTTAGAGGCGGGCTACTGC
>DNNE01000001.1:29800-34922 GCA_003487805.1 Blastocatellia bacterium
AGGCGGGCTACTGCCCGCCATTGTCGAGGTTTAGCGATGACTAAGCTTGTTTTTCGATTCCCAAGAAACCGGACTGATAAGATCGTTATGACGCTGCCGTGTCGGGCGCGGTTACGCTAATTAACGGTCGTGGACGCGGATTGTATCACGCCGGACGCGACAGCGTTACCCGCGTTTGACAGGCCAACTGGCGCTCCGTAAAATTCGATTTTCCCGTCGTGGTTCGACTTCCTCCCGAACGGAATTTCCACCGCGCATTAATCAGATTTTTAGAGAGGTCTCACAATGAAATTTCGTCCCCTGCGAACGGCCATCCCTGGTATCGCGCTCGCTCTTCTTGTCACCGGAGCCGCCGTATCAGCCACAGCCAAAGACACCTGGACCAGTGTTCATTCAAAGAACTTCACGCTGGTCGGCAACGCCAGCGAGAAGGACATTCGTCTGGTCGCCAATCGCCTCGAACAATTTCGCCAGGTGTTTGGATTGTTGTTTCCAACAATTACGATCAACTCGCCGGTACCGACCACGGTCATCGTCTTTAAGAGCGACAGCTCGTACAAGCCGTTTAAGGTCAACCCGAATGTTGCCGGTTATTTCCAACCGGGCGAAGACGTGAATTACATCACGCTGACAACCGAAAAATCTTCCGACGAGCAACCATTCCGCACAATCTTTCACGAGTACGTCCACTTGCTGGTCGAGAACACCATGGGCGCGACCGTGCCGCTTTGGTTCAACGAAGGACTCGCCGAGTACTACAGCACGTTCGACATTAAGGACGACTATCGAAGAGTAATTCTCGGTGATCTCATCGCGAACCATGTCCTCTATTTAAGAGAGAATAAGTTCCTGCCGTTGCGCACGCTGTTTGCGGTCGATTACAAGTCGCCGTACTACAACGAAGGCAACAAGATGAATGTTTTCTATGCTGAGTCGTGGATGCTCATGCATTACCTGCTTCAGGGTGATTCGCAGAAGCACCGGCCACAACTCGCGAAATTTGTCGATCTGCTGCGCGCGAACGCCACCATCGATGAGGCGTTTCAGCAGGCCTTCCAAAGCAGCATTGATTCAGTCGAGAAAGACTTCAGATCCTACATTCAGGGTGCGAGCTACAAGGCAACAGGAATCACTTTCGAGCACAAGCTCGATTTTGATTCAGAAATGCAGAGCGCGCCGCTAGCTGAAGCGGAAGCCCATGCATATCTCGGCGATCTGCTATTGCACACGCGACAACTTGCCGGCGCCGAGGCGCAAATTCAACAGGCACTCGCTCTGAGTCCGGATTTGCCTATGGCCGAAGCAGCGTACGGCATGCTGCGCGTGCGACAAGGCCGCATGGAAGATGCGCGGCCGTATCTGGAAAAGGCAGTCACGGCCAACTCGCAAAATTATCTGACTCATTATTATTACGCGTTCGCGTTGAGCAGTTTGAGTATGAACGAGTATCGCGTCGTCTCGAGCTATCCGCCCGAGGTGGCTGCGAAAATGCGCGCGGAGCTAAAGAAAGCGATCGCCTTGAAACCGGATTTTCCGGAAAGCTACTCGCTGCTGGGCTTCGTCAACGTGGTGCGAAACGAAGAAGTCGATGAAACGATCGATTTGCTGAAACGGGCGCTGAAAATCTCGCCGGCGAATCATCGCATGCTTTTTATGTTGGCCCAGCTTTACCTGCGCCAGGAGAGATTTGCGGAAGCCCGTCAACTGCTTGAGCCAATCGCCCATAACAGTCCCGACCCCGACATGCGAAAGCGCGCGGAAGGCCTGCTCGAAAACGTTAAGCACATGGAAGAACAGATCGCCCAAATCAAAGAGTTTCAGAAGCAGTCGATCGCAGCGCAAACAGAAACCGCGCAACGCAGCGGGCCTCCTATGACGCTGACCACCGCGCCAACTCAGGATGATATGAACTCGGCGTTAGTTGAAGCACTGCGAAAACCGTTGAGCGGCGAGACGCGAGTGCAGGGAATGCTGACGACGATCGAGTGCAGCGCGAAGGGAGGAATTATTTTCCAGGTGCGCGCGGGCGATCGCCTACTAAAGTTTCACAGCAACAACTTTGACGGTGTCGACATCACCGCATTCACCACCGATGTTTCAGGAGAAATTACGTGCGGCGTACGCAAGCCTGAGAACTGGGTCATCCTCACCTACGCGCCGCCGAAAGCGGGAAGCAAATCTGACGGTGAGACAAAAGCGATCGAATTCGTGCCGAAGAGTTTTGTGCTGAAGCCGTAGTGGCTTTTCGCTCCGTTAGGAGCGAGATGTTTATAGACCCGTTGGCCCAAGAATCAAACGAAGCTCCTTTAGGAGCGAAATGACCCCGCGCACATTCCGCTCCTAAAGGAGCTTCATGATTTCTTTGAGGATCGCTAGCTATAAACATTCGGCGTACGGGGCTGACAGCTAGTTTCAAGTCATGATGCCCGATACGTTTCGGACATTAGGCAGATGAGCCACGATCCTTTCAGGAAGATTTTCCTTTAACTCGCTCCAAACTCTCCCGCGCAGTCTCAGCATAGGGCGACTCCAGTTTCTCAAAGATCTTCAGAGCTTCTACGAACAGTCGCACCGCTTCTGCGTTGTTGCCTTCGAACTCCGCAAGCCTTCCCAACTGGTGCAGGCCGAGGGCGATGCTGCTTTGATTGCCGAGTCTCTTGGAGATCTCCAGACTCTCATTGGAGAGGCGGCGCGCTTCCTTGATGTCGCCCTGGCCTTTGGCCAAGCTTCCTAGTTGGAGCAGAGTCGTGGCAATGCCGCTCTGATGGCCGAGTTTCTTATTAATCTCCAGACTCTCTTGATAAAGCCGCCGCGCTTCGTCTAGTTCGCCTTGGTCGTGCGCAATCACTGCCAAATTGTGCAAGCCGCTGGCGATGTAAACCTGATTACCGATTTTCTTACTAATCTCCAGACTCTCTTGATAAAGCCGCCGGGCTTCGACTAAATCGCCCGCCTCTTGCGCCAGCTTCGCCAACTGGTGAACCGTTCTGGCGATGCCGCTCTGGTCGCTGAGTTTCTTTGCGATCACTAAGCTCTCATGATAAAGCCGTCGCGCTTCGTCTAGTTCTCCCTGGTCCTGAGCAATTACTCCCAAGTTGTGCAATGTGACCGCAATGCCGCCTTCACGACCGAGTTGCTTCTCGATCTCGAGGCTTTCATTGTAGAGCCTCCTGGCTTCGAGCAAATTTCCCTGTTGCTGATAGGTTATTGCCAGATTGTGTGAAAAACGTGCGATTTCTACCTCATCTGAAATATCACGCGCCGCTTTCAGCGCCTGCTCACCTCTTCTGACGGCTTCGTCCCAATAGCCCCGTATGGCTAAGTATCCGTTGAATCCGTCCCGATTGATCGCGTCCATTAATCGCATCACACTTATCGGGTCACCAAGACCAAAGGCTCGATCAATCGCGCTTAGCACGTTGTCCTTTTCTGCTTCCAGCGCATCAAAATCTTCACGCGTCGGCTGCGCGTGCGCCTTGGCATAGCTCAGAAAGTGCTTCACGAATCGTTGGCGGAATTCATTCGCCCGATCGTCGTTCGACAAACGAGCCGTGGCTAAGCTCCGAGTCAAGCCCTCTACCGCCAAGCGCTCGTTCTCATCACTTGCACCGATCAGCCACAGCACGCGCAGATTCTTCGCGGCCTCATCAAGTCGCAACAAGTCGCCGCCGAAACCTGCGACATCTGCCAACGCATCCCGCGCAGCATCCGGAACGAACAACGTAAGGGCGAGCAGCACGGCACGCCCATCTTCGCCTACCTGCGGTAACGTGAACGACCGGTCAAAAACTCGCTCGGCGACTTCGCCCTTGTCTTGTTCCAATTCATCGAGCACTTTCTTCGGCGTCTGCGCCTCGTCAATCTGGGCGACCATCCACAGCATGATGTACGGATTGGACTCGGCCGTTTTGACGATCCGATTGCGCACCTGCCTGGTGAACATTTTCGAGTCCTGGGTCTGCTCGATTAGTTGATCTAAGAGTTCCTGCGCCTCCTGGTTCGACATTCCCTTGATTGGAATATTGCGGGCGGGCTGTGCGACCTTAAGGCGAGAGGTAATCAATGACGGGCAGTTTGCGCGCTCGGCCAGGAAGGTGACACAACCGGCGCGCTCCTCTGCCGAGGCTATCGTCTCAAAGTTGTCGAGCACGACCAGCGCGGGATCTTGGGCAAGCAGATCGCGCACGGCTTCTTCTTTCGGGCCCGGAGCGAGCTTGAGCAAGTCGAGTTCACCCAACTGCCGGGCGATTTCATCGAGCAGCGTTGAGAACGTAAAATCAGTGCGCTTCTCAGCGCTGGCCCAGACGATGCGTTGCCCGAACTCTCCAGTCAACGCGCTGGCGGCCTCGGCGGCTATCCTGGTCTTTCCCGTCCCTCCCTTACCCCACAGCGCAAATAACCCCTTCTTTCCGCGCGCGAGTCCTTCTTTCAATTGTTCCAGGATGTCGCGCCCTTTTTCGTCGTGACGCTTCACGTAATCTGTTGGGTGCGAGGTAGGCACAGCGGGCGGTGGGGCTACCAGTCTTTGGCTCGCTGGCTTCAATTTCTCCACCGCCTTCTGGATGCCTTCGGCTATATCGGCAAAAGCATCATCGCGGTCTCTCCAACTTTTGATGAACTTAGCGTTACTTGGAAGCGCTTGCAGATCGCCGAGCTTTATTTCACCAAAAGGCTTTTTCTTCCAGCCATAAACGTTGCGCACGAGCACCGGAATCACTGTGAGCTCGCCAGCTTGATAGCGTCTGCTCGCATGCTTAATCTCGACGTCGTTGATATAAACGGAATTCAGAAAATCTACGCTGATTAGCAATAGAATGACGCGCGACGACTTAAGCCGTTTGGCTATCTCATCATTCCAACGCTCGCCCGCAGTCAGTAATCCGTCATGCCATTGAGAGATGACGCCTTGCTCTGCCAGAACGTTGAGTTGCTTGACCAGACTTTCCTTGTACTCGTCATCCTGATGAGAGTAGGAGACAAATACCTCGGGAGGTTGTGGAGGATGAGTTGACATTGCTATCGCGACAAAGTCTAGTCGCGCGAAATAATAACAGACAACGCGGTTCTCGTTAACAAGATTGGATGGGGGTTAGTGGTAGAGGTTGACTCCCTCTCCCTTTGG
>DNNE01000130.1:0-2672 GCA_003487805.1 Blastocatellia bacterium
CTAAGGCAAATCGTTTCGGGGGCAGAGTTGAATAGTCCGTGACGGATAAGATGCTCAACGGACTTCTGATATGGAAGGCACCTGAGATAGAAACAACACAACACAGCAGCATACCGACCCCACACCATATGGCTCCCCGTGTAACGCGATCAAGTTGGTCGTCTCTCTCAACCAGTCTATGTGCAACCGGAATCATCAGGAACAGAGGGAAAAACACGCTCTTAGATAAACCGCCCTGTTTGCAGACAAGAATAGTTAGCAAAGGTATGTCACAGTAGAGAAGAATCTCTATCGTCTTATCAACCCAGACATCTTCAAACAAGTCCTTTCTGTGCGCCGGTACGAATCCCACGAAAAAACTAGCCACCAAGCCGAGAAGAGCCAGAAACGCGATTGACCAAAGGTATTGTAATCCCGCCTCTGCCTCAACCGGTTTAGGACCCATGTCGAAGATAATGCCGATCAATATTAGCAACATGACGCCGAGGCCTTGGGCCGCAATGACTGCCCAAAACCGATTACGTGCATTAAGCTGGGGCATTGTGAGGATCCTCCTATTTGAGGCTTGCACCGATAGTTGAAACTGTCTGCTCGCTAGCGAAGTTACTATTTGTAGATTCGATAACAAACATCCAGTGCCATGGCATAGTATTCCAATGTCCTTTTAGCTGCTCTGCTGACCGTCATCTGCTCCTCTATCGTGGTGGCATAGGCCTTCACTATTTCCAAAGCTTCTTCCGGGTGTCGGTCATCATAATGCGCGTGCGCTGTTATCCATTTCAAAGTGCGTTCGCTGATGTCGATGTCTTCAACTCCTCGATAATTCTCGATGCCCTCGCGCACATTCTTTGTCCATTCACCCGTAACACCCTCAACAGCAAAATTCGCGGCGCTTATAGCCTCTGCCAATGAACCATATGTACAAACACGCCACAGATAATTATTAATTGCATCCATTTCTGGTGGAGGATAAATCTCGCTATCGAACTTCTCTAGAGGGACCCCGAACCCCGCCGCGAATTGTCCCCACCATCGAGCATGAAGCCGTTCTTGCTCCATATTCGTAATCAACCAATCACGGGTCTTTACACTCCATTCGGAGCGTCCCGGCGGCACCTTCGCAAGGGTAAGAGCCATGTATTTTGGAAAGCTTTCAATAAGTGGGTAAGCACTAGTTAGCGTGCCCTGAAACTGCTTCTTCGTGAATGCGCCTCGCTTGATATCCTTAAATACTTGATGATTTATGACCCTCTCGTGGTCGGGTGCAATTGACCTGAGAAAGTCTTCAACCCACCTCGGGTGGGGCGTAATCCTAATCATTGCTTGCTCGCTCCCTTCCAGGAGAGACGCCCGCAATTTGCGAACCGCTTGCATGTTAGATTCCGACTCCTACAAGTAAACGTATGGTTGCCATGTATCTCAAAAATAGCATTGGCGCACCTTTTCCGTCACTTTTTCAATAAGTCCTGGCTGGGGACCAGCCGATTAAGTTTTGAACTTGGGTTCCGAGTACGAGTATTGAGTTGTGGGAACCCTTACCCCATGGCAGTAGAGCGGCGTGACAATAGTACAAGTTCGACTCCGGTGCAAGCAAAAAATACAGCAGCCAAACAGAAAGCGCTTACCGGGAAATAGTTGCCATGAAGCCGAAGGTGACTGATCTGTGGGAAGAGGATAGAGGATAGAGGGGCAGACTTGCGCCTGCCCCTTCCTAAAGGCAACCGCGGGAAACAGCGATTGATCAAGTCCATTTAAGACAATGATGTCCGCAGTCACCTGCAGAACGCTTCACGGGGCGATCTTCGTGGCTGGGTCGCTCCAGCCGCTTTGGCCGATGGCGCCGATTGCGGAGACTCGGAACCAGTAGCGGGTGCCGGGGGTTAGGCCGGTGATTGTGGTGCTCGATTTGGTTGAGGCGCCGGCGTGGGTCCAGGTGGTGGCGCTTGGGGGATCGGGGCTCTGTTGGATTACGTAGCTGCGCGCGCTTGAGACGGGATCCCAGCTCAGATCGATTTCGCCGTCGCGATCTCCGACCGTTGCTTCCAGGCCGGACGGTGGGTCGGGCATGGTCGACGCGCTTGCGGGAGCTCTCGTGTCCATGCCCGCGCTGCTAATCAGCGTCTCGTCATTGCCGGCCACGCTCTCTACATAGCCGGAGCACTGTGACATCAACTGGATGAGCGCGTCTTCCTATGTCGTCTGATCCGTAACCGCGGTCTTGACGCACCTGCTTTCTGGATTGCGTGGTTGTGTACGCTCCATCGAGGGCGTTAACGCTCGCCGTGATTGTTGCCAGCGGTGGGGTTGGGTTGGAAAAATTGGTGTTGCCGGTCAAGGCGTTAATGATCTGCCGCGCTTTCGCGATCTTTTCCGGCACCGATAGACGTCGAAAATTGAGTTTTACTTTCGCCATTTTGAGGCTCCTTCCTGAAGTGAAGAGAAAGAACGTTTAAAGCCGTGGCTCAATGGGCGAGCCCACTACGACTGACACCAGACACTGACCGGTCAATTATTAATCCGTGTTAAGAAAGGCGTGATTTGCGGGCACTTTCCCTCATGAGTCCCGAAGGTTGATCGGATTTAGGACGTTTGCGACTAACATTTGCCTTTTGCTAACTGACACTCGTCGCGTGCTGACTGGCATTTGTAAAATGCTAGCTGACAATTGCCAA
>DNNE01000130.1:3026-5231 GCA_003487805.1 Blastocatellia bacterium
CCATCAATCGAATGCCAACTGACCACTCGCCGGGAGCTAACTGTGAGTGCCCAACGCTAACTGACCTTTGCCTTTAGCTTACTGACAATCGCCGTGGGCTGACTGGCATTTGTGAAATGCTAGCTGACAATTGCCAAATATTAACTAGCAGCCAGCGCGTGCTCACGGCCATCAATCGAATGCCAACTGACATTCGCCGAGAGCTGACTGAGATTGCCGAATGCTAACTGACACTTGGAGCGTGCTCACTGGCATGGACCAAGATGTCTATCGACCACGCCATTTGTCTGATGACATGCGGCAACTGTTGTTGGAGAACTGCGACGGGTCGTCCGGCATATCAGGCGTGTCAGTAGGAACGACCAATGTCTCAGAAGATGTTTATCGCGTGTAGAGAGGCTTTGGGTACCAGGCGATGCGTATGTCGGCCTTGCACAAAAACCTGGCCCAGACCCCGTCCGCGTTAGCGCACGATTGATAATAGCCCAGCGATTCATCGCTGGGAGTGAGAGAAGATTTCGCGATGAAGTCCGTGAAGCGGACGACTGAAGGAGCCGAAACCGAACCTTTCCATTCAGTCGTCCGCTCGACGGACTACATTCCCTTAACTTTTCATCCCAGCAGAAAAGAGAGTGTGTCAGAAGCCCGACCGTGAGGGAGGGCAACGATCGTGTCGGGCGGCTATCGGCATCCGACACAATGTTTCGCGGCCGATTTCTTCATCACGAGCGCTTACGATTGTTGCCCTCCCTCACGGTCGGGCTTCTGACACACTCTTTAAACTGCTGGGCTATTGTCAATCGTCCGCTGACGCGGACTGTCGAATGCTTTTTTTCTGGAACGCTGTGTAGATCACTGCTAACAATAAGCCAGAGGGCGAGCATGGCAGGTCGCCGTGCTCACCCTCTCTGGTTCTTACGCTGGCTTCGTTCGTTACATGTTGTGTTTATGCCAGTGTTTGGGATGGCGTTGGCGTCGATGGCGCCGGCGCCAGGTGCCGCGATTGGAATTACCGTTGTCGCGATTCTCCACCCGGTTCCGATCGCGATCGCGTTGCGGCGGAGTGCCGCCCAACGCCAAACTACCAACACTGAAGATCATCAGCAGACCAAGTACTATGACTTTCGTTATGAACATGTATCTCCTTTCAGACATTCTTCTAATTGCAGTTAAGTAACAAGGGGAGATATCAAACCCAGGGGGAATATGTATCGGAGCCCTCCCTCACGGTCGGGCTACTGCCCCAATCTCATTCTTCATGGCTGTCTTCGCGGCCACGCGTTCGATTGCGTCTACTACTGCGTCCGGACGCGTGAAGGGGATTTGGTGGCCGGTCTTTTCCAGGACCACTAGCTCGGAATGGGGTAATGTTTCGTACAGGCGATGGGCGTTCTCTTTCGCCGGGATGATCAGATCAGAGTCGCCGGTGACGATTACAACGGGCACGCGAATGTCGGAATAGCGCGGTGCGAATTTGGGTAGGGACCCATTGAGCAGAGCGTCGTCGACTGAATACCACTTGACCTTCTTTGGCCGGGTCCATTCCGAGAGCACGTGCCGCAGGTAATACTTCGGCACCGGGTCGGGCGCGAATGCTTTCTGTAAATCCTCTCTCACGACCCAGGCGCCAAACAGCGGCGTGAAGAGAAAGTTAATCACATCGCCAACGACCGGCCAGGCGGGCAGCTTGGTCAAAAACGAAACGCCGTCATCACTTTCATACGCTGCCGGCGCGAGCAGCACCAGGCCGGCCACATCGTCCTGAAACTCCAAAGCGTATGCCAACGCCAAGGCTCCGCCCCATGAATGACCTACCAGAATAGGACGTTCGACGTTGAGTTCTTTGAGCGCCGTGTGCAGCATCTGCGCCTGCACGTCGACTGTGATGGGCCGATGATTCGGACGGTCGCTGTGGCCGTGGCCCGGGCGATCGAAGGCAAATCCGCAGTAGCGCGATGCCAGCGGCCCATACAACCTCGCCCAATCCTGACAAGAACCGGGATTGCCGTGAATCAAAACGACGGGACGGCCAGTGCCCTTGATCACAAAATGCAGACGCGCGTCATCGACGGTAACGAATTTCGAAAGGGCTTGAGGATATTGATGAGCGACGCGGGAGGCCAGATAGCGTTGCTTAAGTCGTCCAGTAACGTTCATGACGAAGGTTTCTTTAGCGTAAAGGCGCCAATGCCCAAGTCAACAGAT
>DNNE01000175.1:0-3760 GCA_003487805.1 Blastocatellia bacterium
GGAAGCTAAGACGACGCGAGTTTGCGGGAGACGCAGGCTCGTGGGATAGCCGTTACTTCAAACAACGCGCGCACAATATGCCTACACCAAAGGAAAGTCAATCCTTTCTTTTTGCCCCCACCCAATCCCTTCTTTTTGCTCCCACCATTGACCCGAACGATCAATACAGAGCCGATCTTAAGAGAAGCCGGTAAGACCTTCAACATCAACCCGCTTGCTATCGCAAGCGGTTCCGTAACCGGCCGCAACTTGTCACTTCTTTCCCTCTCATCGCATACTAAAAAGCGGCTATTGTAATTAATCAGTAAGTAGACGAGTCGTAGCGCGCGAGGTTTTTCCGAAACGCGCTCAGTCTTTTTTTGCCGATTGCAGGGGGCGAGTGGCCGCGAACGAAGCAGAGACACCACGCAGTTCGGATTTTGAACTGACGCAGAGAGCCGCCGGAGGTGACATGCAGGCCTTCGAGGAGCTTTACCAGCGTCACAATCGACGGGTATATTCTCTGTGCTTGCGCATGACCGGCAACGTGGTGGAAGCGGAAGATTTGGCTCAGGAAGTTTTCATCCAACTGTTCCGTAAGATTGGAAGTTTTCGCGGCGAATCGGCGTTCACGACCTGGCTGCACCGGTTGACCGTCAATCAGGTCCTGATGCACTTTCGCAAGCGCGGCGTGCGGTTGGAACAGACGACCGAAGACGGCGAGGCGCCGATTCAAATCGTCAAAGGAACGGAAAATCCGAACGCGATGCCAGTGGTCGATCGAATCGCGTTGGACAAGGCGATCGCCCAGTTGCCGCCGGGCTATCGAACGGTTTTCACGCTGCACGACATCGAAGGTCACGAGCACGAGGAGATCGCGCGCATGCTCGGATGCTCGGTCGGCACGTCAAAATCGCAATTACACAAGGCCAGAATGAAATTACGCGGCCTTCTCAGGCAACAGAATAAGCCCAAGGAGCAACCAAGAAGCGGCCACTGAACAAGAGGCCGGTTTCCGTGCTCCCAGAGCGGGCCAGTTTGACATCTAGCGAGCGTATTCGCCGCTACTACGAACAAAGATGACGCAGTCTCCCCTTTATTGCTTCGAGACCGCGAACTGCGCGTCCTGAAAGCGTTACCCGGATGCCAGTGCATCAGAGGTTGAAAGAAATGAACTGCGAGAATTATCAGACCCTGCTAAGCGAATTCGTTGATGGAACGCTGACGGCAGAAGATTGTACGAGTGTTGAATTCCATCTGACTTCCTGTCCGGATTGTGCTGACGCGCGAAACGACTTGCGGGTGATTGTCGACTTCTGTCACGAGCAACGCGGCCAGTACGATCCAGCGCCGAATGAGCGCGCGATGTGGTTGCGAATCAGCAACCTGATTGAGGCCGAGGAAGGGTCGCCGACCCGGTCGCAGACTCCGCGAGAAGCGGGCTGGTGGTTTCGTTTGATGAATCGAAGCTGGCAGCTTTCTTTTCCCCAGCTTGCCGGACTAGTCGGCGCGATCGTCCTGGTGGTTGCGGTAGCAACGGCATTTAGCATGTATCGTCTGTCATCAAGGACTTCGCCACTGGTGGCGGGGTTTGTTCCTGGATCGAACAGCGCATCGATCGAAGATCGTTATAGCCAGCAGCAACAGATGATTTCCTATTGGAACCAGCGCGTGGAATTGAACAAGGCGCGTTGGAACCCGCAGATGCGCGAAACCTTCGATCGAAACATGAGTGTCATCGACGCGGCGGTCACCGATTCAATGAAGCAATTGAATCAGAATCCGCATGACTCGGTTTCCGAAGACATATTGAATGACGCACTGAACGACAAGGTTGCGTTGCTGAAAGAATTTTCCGATCTCTAATGTTGAAAGGCGCAGGCAAGCTGGCCCGATTAACCTCCGATGAAATTGTTCTCGTCTGACACTCGCAAACCGGTCACCATCCTTTCAGCGGTTTCCTCGATTCTCATTGTCCTCGCTGCGTCGAGCTTCGCGCTGGCGCAACAGAAAGTTTCAAAACGCTTTCCAGCCGGCAAGAACGTTCGCTTCGAACTGAAAAATGTTACCGGGACCATCACCGTCGAGACGTGGCAACGCGACGAGATCATGGTGACTGCCCTGATGGATAATCGCAAAGCCACTTTCAACCCACGACAAACAGACTCAGGATTGGTGATCGATATCGTTGGCGATAATCGTGGCCGCGGCGATATCGGCGATATGAATTTCAAGATTCAACTGCCGGTGCGCTCTTCGGTCGATCTCGAAACTCGCAGCGGCCAAATCAATGTAAGCAACATACAGGGCGACCTGGTTCGGGCGCACGTCTGGACTTCCGGGGATATTCGTTTGTCGGGCGTCAACGCGGCGCGAGTCTTTGCGTCGAACACCTCCGGCGACATCTTCTTTGATGGCGAGTTTGCCGGAGGCGGGACCTACGAATTCAAGTCGGGCCGCGGCACGATCACTCTGCAACTACCGGCGAATTGCGGCTTTCATTTGGTGGCGACGGCTCCGGTAAAGAAAATCTCGATGGGTCCGTTCTGGCACGATGGCATGAAGTTGCTGAGCGAAGGCAAGCGCATCACCGGCGATGTCGGCGACGGACGTGCCTCAGTCACCGTCACAAACTACCAGGGCGACATTCAATTTTTCCGCCGCTAGGTAACGCAAGCTGTCAGCTTGCGCGCAAACTAACAGTTGGCGTTACGCTAGACAAAGCTTTCCACCTCCCGCACAATCCACTCAAGGTGAATCGAGCAATGCGATCGATTTCGGTGAAGGTTCTCGGGTTTGTCTTCGCGTCTCTTTTACTTTCTCTTCCGATCGCCGCACAAAAAGACAGCAAACCGGCAGCAGGTCCGTTGATGACGCGCACCACCATGCGTCATGAAACTTATCGTCTGCAGTTTGGCGGCACCGTTACGCTCTCCGCCGCGCCGGCGGGATCAATCATCATCGAAGGCTGGCAGCGAAACGAAGTTGAGGTCAGCGCGTCAATCGAGTTGCAGGCGCCGAGCGCTGCTGATTTGGATCGATTGGCCGCCATCAATACCTTCGTGGTTGATGAGGACACAAACCACATTCGCATTATGACAAGCGGAACTCACGATCGCGCTTTCATGAAGCGGATGACGAAAAACTTTCCAAAATCGCTGATCGGTTTGCCGTGGAAGATCGATTATCACATTAAGATTCCCGCCTTGACGGATTTGGAGGTTGACGCCGGCAATGGTCCCATCAGCCTTTCCGGAGTCGAAGGCATGCTGCGCCTAAACGCCCTGAACAGCGACGCCGACCTTTCGCTGACCGGCGGCCTGGTCTCAGTCATCATTCAATCGGGCACGATAAATCTGGCGATTCCGGTGCGCAGTTGGCATGGCCTCGGCTCAGAGATAAAGTTAGCATCAGGAAAGCTTAATTTGGATTTGATGCCCGGCTTCAGCGCTGACATCAACGCCGAAGTGCTGCGTCTGGGTGAGATCAAAAATAGCTTTGCTGAACTACAGCCCCGTGAACGAAACAGCATCACCCCGCGATCAGTTCGCGCCCGCGCCGGCAGTGGCGGCGCAACTCTGACTTTGACGGTTGGCGATGGAACGATCACGATCAGGCAGAAACAGTGACCGAACAGACTCAACTGGACGTGCTCGCAATCTTCTCGCATCCCGATGATGCCGAGCTGACGATGGCGGGGACGTTAATCAAACTCAAAGCGCTTGGTTATCGCACCGGTGTCGTGGATTTGACGCGCGGTGAAATGGGGACGCGCGGCACG
>DNNE01000175.1:4036-4271 GCA_003487805.1 Blastocatellia bacterium
CTGGGGTGCTCGATATGACGCGTGGCGAGATGGGCACGCGCGGCACGCCTGAGATTCGCGCGAAAGAAGCGCTGGATGCTGCGCGTGTGATGGGCCTCGACGCGCGAATCAACCTTGAACTACCCGACGGACACATCGCGTTGAACGAGCAAAGTCGCCAATCAGTCGTGCGCGCGATAAGAAAGTGTCGCCCCGCTGTTCTGTTCACTTCGCATTGGGACGATCCGCATCCGGA
>DNNE01000175.1:4571-5068 GCA_003487805.1 Blastocatellia bacterium
TGGGACGATCCGCATCCGGACCATGCGGCCACTGCGCACATCGTACGCGAAGCGGCGCGGCTCGCGACGATTCGTCGCTATCACGAAGAGCCGGGCATTGATCCGATCAAGATGCCGGCCATCGCGCATGCAGTTTACTCGCGGCTCGTTCCGCCGTCGTTCATCGTCGACGTTTCAGAATTCGCCGAGAAGAAAATGGACGCGATTCGCGCGTACACCTCTCAGTTTTACAGCCCCGACTCGAAAGAGCCGGCGACGCGAATAGCCGAAAAAGGATTCTTAAGAGAGATTGAAGACCGCACACGTTACTATGGTTCATTGATCGGCGTGGAAGCCGGCGAGCCGTTTTATGTGCGCGAAGCTTTGAATGTTGACGACCCGGTTGCCCTGCTGACACGGCCGATGAATATCTATTCCTAACAAGAAATAGAAATCGTTTAGAGGCGAGCTATGCCCGCCTTGATTCATTAGGCAAACTGGCGGGCAGTAGCCCGCCT
>DNNE01000122.1:0-285 GCA_003487805.1 Blastocatellia bacterium
TTTCGTCGCGCGGCGCGCCGGAATGAAACAGGCCAATAACGCGACCAGCAGCAGACCGATCGTGACCAGCGAAAAGGTCACCACGTCGGTTGGGGAAACACCGAATAAGAGACTCGCCATCAGACGAGTAATGGCGAAGGCCCCCGCTAATCCGGCGACCAGGCCGATGACTGCGAGCGACATTCCGTTCTTCACTACCAGCTTCAAAACGTCCGCGGCCTGCGCACCCAACGCCATTCGAATTCCGATCTCCTGGGTTCGTTGAGTCACGGCAAAAGCCATCAC
>DNNE01000122.1:563-1822 GCA_003487805.1 Blastocatellia bacterium
TGAGTCACGGCAAAAGCCATCACGCCGTAAATTCCTATCGCCGCCAGAACGACGGCGACGGTCGCGAAGATTGCCATCATTGCGAAACCGAAGGTGTAGAGCGTCACAGAGATTGCACGCACTTCGCGCATCGAGCGCACATCAAACACCGGCTGGTCCTTATCCAGGGCCAGGACCTGTTGACGGATCGGTGCGGCCATTGATCCGGGTTCGGCTGTCGTCCTGGCGACCAGGACCATCGCGTTCCACGAATCCTGTGCGTGCGGCAGATAATATTCCGGTTCCACCGGCAGGTTCAGTTCGTGCTTAACGTCCTGCACGATGCCGACGATCTCCATCCACGGGGCACGTTCCAACGAACCGTAAAATCTTATGCGTTTCCCCAGGGCGTCACCGTTGGGCCAATACCTGCGCGCCAGCGTTTCATTCACGATCACTACCGGTTGTGAGGCCCGCTTGTCCTGATCGGTAAAGCCGCGGCCTCTCAGAAGCGAAATGCCCATCGTCTGGAAATAGTCGGGCGTGCAAACTCGATAACGACCGTTGTGCTCCTGGCCCGGCGGCGGCTCGGCTGTACCTTCGATCAGAAAAGAGTCAGACGAATTCGAACCGCCTAGCGGGATGTAATTCACGGCGGCGGCAGACTGCACACCCGGCAACCCTTTTACGCGTTGCACCAGATCGGAATAAAAAGCCGCGCGCTGTGCATCTTCCTTGTATTTTGCGAATGGCAGATTGAGGTTCATCGTCAGGACGCCCTCAGAATTGAACCCGGGGTTCGTTTTGAGCAGAGCAACAAAACTCCGGAACAAGAGTCCAGCGCCAATTAGTAAGACGAGTGAGAGCGCGATCTCGAAAACGACGAGCAGACTTCGCAGACGATGCGAGCCCGCGGTTGTTTGCCGGCCGCTTTCTTTGAGAGCGCTATTCAAATCAGGTTTGGAGAATTGCCAGGCGGGTGCGAGCCCGAACACCAGCCCGCTGAGCAGAGAAAGCGCGAGGGTGAACGCGAGCACTGGAAAATTAATTCCGATGCGACTCCATCCGGGAGCGTACTTCGCCGCTTCGCCCGGGTTAGCTGCTTTCAAGAGATCGATTCCCCAGAAGGCAACCAGAATCCCCAGCGCTCCTCCAATTAAAGCGATGACAAAGCTCTCGACCATCAACTGGCGAAGAATGCGCCAGCGGCTGGCCCCGAGGGCGCTACGTAAACTGATCTCTTTTTGACGTCCACTGGCGCGCGCCAGCATGAGGTTGGC
>DNNE01000122.1:2127-2897 GCA_003487805.1 Blastocatellia bacterium
TTGGCGCAGGCAATCAACAGCACGAATCCGACCGCGGCCAACATCACCCACAGCGCCGTTGCGTACATGCGCACCGTGTCGGCAACGATCGGATAAACTTTTGCGCCCAGTCCGACATTTGTCTCCGGATACTGCGCGGCCAGACGAGTTGTAATGGTATCGATGTCTGCCTGTGCACTCTGAGGTGAGGCATCGGATCTTAGTCGGCCAATGACGTAGTAACTATGGTTGCTGCGACTCTTGATCAACTCAGGCGTGAGTGGCAGCGGCGCATATATCTCAGAGCCCTTGGGAAAATTGAAGCCCTCAGGCAGCACGCCAATCACGGTGCGCACGATGCCGTTGGTCATGACCGTCTTGTTGATAACGTTCTGGTCCGCACCGAACCGGCGTTGCCATAGACTATAAGTAATCACCGCGACTGCATCTTTGCCGGGCTGATTTTCTTCCTCATTAAAACCTCGGCCCATAATCGTCCTGACGCCGAGGGTATCCAGGAAATTTGCCGTCACCAGAAAACCCTGGATGCGTTCCGGTGAATCGCTGCCCGTCAGATTCGTGCTCCACCATCGATAAAGAGCGAGTTGTTGGAATGAATGATTTTGGGCGCGCCAATCGAGATAGTTGGCCATCGCGACCTCGTTGTGCTCTACGCCACGACTCGGGGCCTGGTCCCAAATAGACACCACGCGATCTTGATCAGGAAACGGCAGAGGTTTGATCAGCATTGCGTTGATGATGCTGAAAATGGCGCTGTTGGCGCCGATGCC
>DNNE01000122.1:3213-3359 GCA_003487805.1 Blastocatellia bacterium
GCGCCGATGCCGAGTGCCAGCGTAATGACGGCAATCGCGGTGAAGCCCGGCCGCTTTAACAGATTCCTGGCCGCGTAACGAATATCGCCGAGAAGAGACTCCATGTTGCCTCCTTCAAGGGCCAGCCCGAAGGGCTGCGAGATAGT
>DNNE01000122.1:3676-5554 GCA_003487805.1 Blastocatellia bacterium
CTGCGAGATAGTAGCCGGTGGTCTCAGACCACCGGAACCCAATTCAATTTAATCGTCAGCACCCTGAAAGGGTGACAGACTTCACGGTTCACGGAAGCAAGACCTGGCCCCCCTCCAGGGTGCGACAGGCTTAACTCGGTTCCCGGAGGTCTTCGCTTCGCTCCGACCTCCGGCTACTTTCTGAAACCCTTCGGGTTTGAATAAACCTACGCCTGACGGAACAGAATTTCGATTTAGTTACCGGCGATCCAACCATCTTCAAGTCGCACGATCCGGTTGCCGTAAGCGGCATTAACCTCAGAGTGCGTAACTTGAATAATTGTCGTGCCTTCATCGTTTAGGCGCTTGAACATTTCCATGATTTCCTTGCCCTGCGCCGAATGAAGGTTGCCGGTCGGTTCATCGGCCAGAATCAAACGCGGATTAGCGACGACGGCGCGCGCGATTCCGACCAGTTGTTGCTGGCCACCTGATAACTGAGGTGGATAGAGATCTTTCTTGCCGACAATCTGAAAACGATCGAGCGTGTCACAGACAATTGACTGCCGGTCCTTTCGGCCTACATCGCGATAAGAAAGCGGCAGCTCGAGATTTTCAAACACCGTCTGATCGTCGAGCAGGTGATAGCTCTGAAATACGAATCCGATGTTCCGGTTGCGCAGCTCTCCGCGCTGCTTGGGTTTCATTGAATGAACGGCCACGTCGTCGAAGAGGTATTCGCCGTGCCACGAGTGATCATGCATACCGATGATGTGGAGCAGGGTAGACTTGCCGGCGCCGGACGGCCCCATGATCGACACGAACTCACCCGGCTTGATGTCGAGATCAATGCGCCGCAGCACATAGTTCTTCGACATCCCCTGAGAGAAATATTTTTCGACGTTGCGAAGGCTGATCATTTGAAACCTCGATGTGGCACGCATCCTGCGCGTGGCTCACGGGCGGGACGCCCGTGCCACTATTGGACTTCGGTGAACCCGCTTTCTCGCAATTCTTTTTTGGCTTCTTCAATTTCGCGGCGATTTGCTCCGGCTTCCTCCTCGACGATCAAGCCGTCGAACAGGTGAACAATGCGATCCGCATGCTGGGCATAACGCGGATCGTGCGTCACCATGCAGATGGTCGCGCCGCCACGATGCAGCTCGCGCAAAAGTTCCATCACCGCTTCGCCATTGGTTGAATCCAGGTTTCCCGTAGGCTCGTCAGCCAGCAGAATGCTGGGCTGCCCGCCAACTGCGCGCGCCACCGCCACGCGCTGCTGCTGACCACCGGACAATTGACTGGGAAGATGCTTTGATCGATGGGCCATGCCGACGCGTTCGAGCGCTTCTGTGACCCGTTTCTTTCTGTCGCTGGAATTCATCCCGCGATACGTCAACGGCAGCTCAACGTTTTCATAGACCGTCAGATCCCCGATCAGGTTGAAGCTCTGGAAGATGAAACCGACTTCGCGATTGCGAATGCGCGCCCGTTCTGAGAGCGAAAGATTTTCGACAGCGTGGCCGTTGAGCACGTACTCGCCGTCCGTCGGCGTGTCGAGCAAGCCGAGGATCGATAGCAAGGTTGACTTGCCGCATCCGGAAGGCCCGGCAATCGAAAGATATTCGCCCTTTTTTAAGTCGAGATGAATCCCGGAGAGCGCATGTGTCTCAACCTCGTCGGTGTAGAAAACTTTCTTTACATCAGCGAGGTGAATAAGGGGATCGGTTGAACTCATCGTTGGCTCCTTTGAATAATCTTCGGTGGTCCCGATTAGAACGAACTGCTGTACGGCGGCCGTGCCTGCCTAACACTTGGTAGTGGGGTAATTCTGTGGACATAAAGCCCTTGCCGAAAGCGGGGCACTAGCCCGACTGTAAGGGAGGGCTCCAAATGCGC
>DNNE01000002.1:0-7551 GCA_003487805.1 Blastocatellia bacterium
GGAAAGGCGGGCAGTAGCCCGCCTCTAAACGACTTTTCTAAACACGAAAACAAAAACGCGGATGACTCACCAGGTCATCCGCGCTTTTTTCTTTCTTTATCGGAGTGCCCCAAGAGGCTTGCGGCTGCTGATAAGTACCTGCGAGGCTCCCCCTAGCCTCACTCAGGTCTCCTTATCAGCAGCCTCGCCTTTTCGCTCTCTGACTGCTATCGGCAACTCCGTTCCCCCGAAAGAGCCGCCACTTCTCAGATGTAAGGCACCTCCCCCAAAGCGCCTTGCAACTCCAGCCTAAGAGCCTGACCCGATTTAACTACCCTTCTGCCTTCGTGTCGTCTGTGCCTCAGCAATGATTGTGCCAACAGTCGCAATGCCACGATCAAAATTCCAACGACGCGATTTATCGGCTGAAATTAAGCGAAACTAAAAGACGACCGCCGGAGGATGGAACTGAGCGGACAGGACACGAGCTCGAGCGCGTAATTGTTCAGTACAGAAGGCGAGGGAGTTTGCATTAAAACCGCTCGCGCCACGAAAGGCGAACGGCCGATCAAAAGTTCTCGGGATGAAATGGTCGCCCGTAAAACTCTTGATATAACCAGCCAAGCACGCGGACCTCGGCAGTGCAGAGACTTTCCAGCCAACAGTCGATCAAAAAGCCTTCTCGAGTTCTCGTAGCCGGTATCTTCGTGGATTCCGCGACGACAGATTGTGCATTACTAATATTCAGTTGATAAGAAGTCGTTATCTGTTCCGTGGTCTTAGACGCCTGTTCCAGGGTGTTAAGCAACTGAGAAATCCAGGCGTGCAGCTCGGGTTCGGTTGGATTGTGGGCGATCGATTGAAGTATGCCGATCGCCAAACGATCCTCGGCGCGATTGAAATTGAAAACATCTTCGCCGGCGCTGCGGCTCTGCTCCTGTTTCCATTGAAACAGTTCTTCAACCCTCGGGTGCTTGACGATCGCAACTCTCTCATCGTAATCAAGGAACCACTGGATCACCTCAGGAAGTGAATCGTAGTCGACATTACCGTATTGATCGCGCCCAAGGACGGGTGAGGTAGGCGCGCTGTCTTCTGAGTGTGGCATCTTCGTTTAGAGTCGGCTGGTGACGACTTAACGGCGAACCAGTCCGCCGTCTAAACCTATCTATCGATTTTCAGCGTGAACGCCGCTTTCACTTCACCCACGCGTTCACCGCGGCGATTAGTAATGACGGTTGGTGAATAAGCCGACAAACTCTCTAAATCATTCGACGACAAAACGCCGAGTTGCCGCAACGCGTCGATGACAGCGGGTGGACGCGCCCGGCGGTCGTCTCCGTCCTCAACCTTCAGCGCAAATCCAAGCCCATGCGGCCAGTCGGATGACGGCAAGACTCCGACAGTGTACACGCCCTCGGCTCCAATTTTTGAGATTAAGCGACCGGCGCCGATGCGTATTAATTCCGTATCCAGACGATCTTTTGTGCCGCCGATCATCTCGGGAAAATCGATCATCGCTTTGACGATTCGTTTGCATGCATCACGGACTTCGGGCGCGGCATTCGCCGGAGGCGAGATCAGTCGCGCGTACATCACGGCCATGGCGTGAACTGAAATGCCGAACACCGGCACGCCGCAGCCGTCGATTCCAATTGTTATATCTTCAACCGCTACGCCGGAAAAATCGGAGACGGTCCGCGCGACCATCTGCTGAACCGGATTCGATAGTTCATCATAGGTTTCGGTCGGCGCGCCGAGGTGCTTTGCCAGGGCCAGCATGGCTGCATGCTTGCCCGAACAGTTGTTCTGAACCGCAATCGGTGGTTCTTGTTTGCGAATCAATTCGCGCGCGACCTCAACGCTGTAAGGCTCATGCACTCCACATTTCAACGCAGTTTCGTCGAGGCCTATCTTTCGTAGAATGGAACGTACAGTCTCGACGTGGATGGGCTCACCGTTGTGCGAGCCGCAAGAGATTGCGACTTCCTTTTCCGTGAATCCAAATCGATCGGCCGCGCCTGAGGCGACCACCGGCAAGGCCTGGAAGGGCTTTCCTGAGGATCGAAGGTAAGTGACTGTTTCCGGCGCACCCAACGAACAAATGGTCTCGCCGTTTCCATCAACGGCGATGAGATGACCGCTGTGCTGTGATTCGATTATTGGCCCACGCCAGATTTCTACCAGATGATCTGCGCACCCGTTCGCCGTTTTGTCTGGAAGCGACATGAAATAGCATCTTAACTGTTGAGCCGGAAAAAATGAAAAAGGGATTGAGAGTCGTGCGGGATACGGTCAATACCATCAGGTCATGAAAAGCCTGGCACGATCATTGAGCCTTTTGCGCTGACGCAGTCGTATCTTTCAGCGCGCGGTCGATCACTTGCTCCAGGCGATCGCGGCTTTGCCCGCGCGCATAGCCGCGCCAGTGACTGATGATGTGACCATCGCCCGCGATGACGATCGTTTGCGGGATAACATTGCGACCGTTCATCAAAGTATGGGCCGTGTCAGGGTCAGCCCAACCCAGGCGAAACCCGAAATTGAAGTCACGCACAAACTTCTGCACGCGATCGCTGGCGGTGCGCGGATCTTCGGTGGTTAGGCCGATAAACTCGACTGACTTTCCTGCATATTCCTTCCGCACCTTCTCATAATCAGGAATCTCAGCGCGGCATGGACCACACCAGGACGCCCAAAGATTCACCACGACAACTTTGCCGCTGAAGTCCGACAGCCGAAAACTTCCCTTATCGAGTGACTTCAATTCGCGGCTCAATAATCGATCGGGCAGCACACCCGTCTCTTCCATCGCCGGAGACATACGTTCAGGCTGCGCTTCGGTCGGGGTCTCGACGACCGGGGGCGCGGGCGGCGGTGGAGGACTCGCAACTCTCCGGCCTGACTGTGCGTAGGCGGTTGCCGTAACGGCGAAGACGAGGACGACGAGGGCAATAACTTTTTTCATAACACCCATGATTTCAGAAGCCCGACCGTTAGGGAGGCTCCAATAGTCATGTACTTGCTGAAGTTGAGCCGATCCTTTTTCTTGCCCTCCCTCACGGTCGGGCTTCTGACACGGATCGCTAATCACTTCAGGCAGGCGAATTCTACCGTAGAGAGGGCGCTATTAAAAGGATTTTGCGGGGGAACGGGAGGCGGGTATTACTGCTGCGGGGAAGCTGCCGAAGAAGCAGGCGATGCGACGACTGTGCGCGGGCGAGTCGTAGCGGACTTTCTTCGCTTACCGCCCAACTCCAGTACAGTTAGCTTCACCGCTCGCCGGCCGAAGCGCATTGCATCGCGCGAGGTTGGCGTCCAAATATCGATTCGATGACCTTTGACGGCCCCGCCCGTGTCGGCAACCACGTACTCACCACTGTAAGAACCCGCCTCGATCCGCACGCGCGAGCCCAATGGCAGCACTCGAGGGTCAGCCGCGATCATTCCAGTTGCCGGCGCGACGCCGGTCGCGGTGCGGCCACGCAGGCTGTAAGCAGTCGCCGTATACGTCTCACCTGCGACGGCTTTTTCCTCTACCGACGTTAAGCTCGTGGCAACTTCCCGTGGGCGCTCTGTCGAAGCTGCGACACTTGCCGCCTCTTTCGACGCGACCGTATCAGTTGAAGTCTGCGCCGGCGCTTGAAAGACCGGGTTCGACTTCGGATTTTGCTGCTGAATATAGGTTCTCGAGTAGGAAATTGCAGAGAAAAGAAGAAGCACACTTACGGCGCTTCCAAGAAACGTAGATTTCTTCATCAATTCGGGTTCTCCTGTCCGATAGTTTTAAGCCAACTTTTCAGTGCGACATCGCGCGCGAGTCAGTTGGTGCTTTGACTCGACCTCCGGCTCAAAGGAGACTGAAGGCGTCTGTCAGCCGAAGTCCGATGATTTCCTGTGCGCGATCCTGAAAAGACCCAGTTAGTACCACCTGCGGTAGCGGGTGGGTATCGTTTCTCAGTAGCACCCGCCGATTTGCGGGTTGGTATCAAAAGAAAAGCGAACCCTTTGTGGAGGTTCGCCCTGTGACGAAAGGCTAGCACAGGGCTTTAAAGCCTGTCCACCCTATCCGCGTGATAGTTTCGTTGCAATTGCGTGAGAATCCTGCCTGCGGGAAAGAAGAATTTGCGATTTTGCTAAAGAAATCAGTCTTTTTCGAGCCCGGCGTACTTCTCTATCAGCTTCTTGGCGCCATAGCCGGGGAAGTTGACGGTCACCTTAGTCTGCTCGCCGGACCCCTCTCGCCGAAGCACCAGGCCGCGGCCGTATTTCGAGTGGCGAACATACGAACCGGGACCAAAAGACAAGGGTGATGGGCTTCTGGGGTCGGGTTTCGGGCTGGCTGAGCGACCCTGGGACTTGGGAGTTGACCGGGGTGAACCCATCTGCGCCGTGCGCCGGCGAAAGAACTCCTCCACGGACTCGACGCTGTCATAGGTCTTGCCCGTGTACTTGCTGCCGCCAGGCTTATTGGATTTTCCCTCGATCGTGAATTCATTCCCGGCCTCGCTATATTGGTTGTCGTCTTCGTAGCGACCCGACCCCGCCTCACCCTTCAGGGTGTGCGATCCGCGCGCGAAGGATAGCCATGAACGGCCGCGGGAAACGTCTTCGATTAATTCGAGCGGCATCTCGTTCAGGAATTGGGAAGGCTCGGACGCTAATTCTTCACCATAGACTCGCCGCTTCACTGCATGGGTTACGTACAAGAACCTTTCGGCGCGCGTCATTGCCACATACGCCAGGCGCCGCTCTTCCTCGATGTCCGAAGCATCGCTCAGGGATCGCGAATGAGGAAACAATCCATCTTCCAACCCGACCAGAAATACCAGCGGAAACTCCAGGCCTTTCGCGGAGTGGGCCGTCATCAAGGTTACCGGCACGTCAGCCTTGTACTGATCCGTATCGGCCACCAGCGCGGAATGGTCGATGAAATCGCGGAGACCTTCCGCACCTTGCTCGTCATAATCGACGGCGGCGTTCACCAGTTCCTGGAGATTTTCGAGCCGCCCTTCCGCTTCATCACTATTTTCCGACTTCAGAGCATTTTCATAACCAGTGTCGAGGATCGCCGCTTTCACCAAGTCAGAAACGGGTGATGCTGATTCAATTCGTGATTCAGATTCTTCTTCAGGACTGGCTCCGCCGGGATTCGTGGAGAGGATTTCCTCTACCTTAAGCGCCAGCTGATTAACGATGCGCTGAAAATTTGCGAGCGCCGCGATCGCGCGCGCAGAGAGTCGCCGCTCATCTGCGATCAAGTCAGAAATCGCGTCCCAATGCGAGATGCCAAGTTCACGGGTTCGATTATCGATCTCGTCGAGCGTCATCTTGCCAATGCCGCGCGGCGGTGTGTTGATGACACGCTGCAAAGCGATCGAGTCATGCGGGTTCATCGCCAGCTTCAGGTAAGCGATAATGTCGCGCACTTCCATGCGTTCATAAAAAGAGAAGCCGCCGACGATGTTGTAAGCGAGACCCGCGCGCCGCATCGCTTCTTCGAACACGCGTGATTGTGAATTAGTGCGATAAAGAACCGCCGCCCGCAGTTCAGGCTCGGACCGCAGATGCTCCTGGATCTTTCCGGCGACGAACCGGCTTTCGGATTCCGCATCAAGCGCCTGATAGTAACGAATCTTTTCTCCGGCCGGATTCTGCGTCCACAACGCTTTCTCTTTGCGCTCGATGTTGTGTTTGATAACGCCACTGGCGAGGTCGAGGATGTTCTGCGTCGAACGATAATTCTCTTCCAGCCGGATCACTTTGGCCGAAGGAAAATGTTCTTCAAACTTAAGAATGTTGGTAATGTCCGCGCCGCGCCAGCGGTAGATTGACTGATCTGGATCGCCGACGACGCAGATGTTTTGTTGCTTCTCAGTCAGCAGTCGAATCAATCCAAACTGCAACTGATTTGTGTCCTGATACTCATCAACCAGCAAGTAGCGAAATCGATCGTTGTATCGCTCACGGACCTCCGGAACGTCACGCAAAAGCCGAACGGTCTTGATCAGCAAGTCGTCGAAATCGAGCGCATTGTTTTTGTGCAGTCGCTCTTCGTATAGCTGAAACACACGGGCAATTGAGGCGCGACGTTCGTCAATGAAGTGCGCGCGCGCCGCGAAGCTCTCAGCATCCTCGCCGCGATTCTTGGCCGCGCTGATCGTCGATTGCACCGACCGTGGCGTCAACTGTTTATCGTCCATCCCCAAATCGCGAATGGAGTTTCGGGTCAGTCGCACGGTGTCGTCCTGATCGTAAATCGTGAACGATCGGGTGTAGCCGGCGTTCAAAGTTTCAATATCGCGTCGCAAGATCCGCACGCACAAACCGTGAAAGGTTGCGATGAGCGGCGCGCTCCCAATCTCCAGGCCCTCGATCAGCCTGGTCACCCGTTTGCGCATTTCTTCCGCGGCTTTGTTGGTAAAGGTCACCGCCAGAATGTTGCGCGGCCACACGCCGCGTTCAGCGATAAGATAGGCGATGCGATGAGCGATGACGCGCGTTTTGCCTGAGCCCGCGCCGGCAAGAATTAACAGAGGACCATCGCCGATCGTGACTGCTTCACGCTGCTGTGGATTAAGTTGCGAGAGAAATTCAGTCATGGAAATGATGAGCTTACATTTAAGCACACGATCTGCGGCGAGCAAACCGTGCGTTACAGAACGGAGGCGTGGAAGAATTGGGAGGAGCAGCAATCAGCTTACACAGACAAAGTGCGATGGCTCGCTACTTCCCGAGACTCTGCCGTTAATAGTTGTCAGCGACAGAATTTACATGGGCATGTGTATATTTACCTCGACACTGATCGGGAAGGACGCTCGAGCCAAAGTGGCAACAGCTAAGCTATTAAGCTACGTTGAGGTTACTGAAAAAGCGAGGGCCACCGCCCCCTAATACTTGCGCCTACGACCGCTTCGTCGTGACCGCAATATTCATTACAAAATGCTTGACAGCCCTGGTTGCCGGAGCGTATGCTGCGCCGGTCCTGAACCAATTTGCGTCTGGGGAGATGGTCACGCTCGCCGACGTTTCTTGAAACCTTAAATTTCCCGAGAACACGGATGGCCTCACTTCTCCGCCAACTCAGTTTTTCGCAAACCGTGCTGATCTTCGAAAGCATACAGCGTGAGAAGCAGAAATCCGTATTGCACGGAGTTTGTGCTTAATAAGAAAGCCCGATCATCACAAGCGCGTGATGACCGGGCATGTTTGCAACGCTTCTGTCGCGTCTTGCGCAACAGATGAGCTCGCTAACAGTCCTCATCTTAGCGCAACGGGCGGCTCCAGCTCAACCCACAACCTGGGGGCAATTGGAAGGCAGTGTATCCAAGGTCCCGCAACTCAATGGAGGAGACCCAATGAAGAAACTGAAGATCATTCTGGTTTCGTTTGCCGTCGGTTTGATCCTGTCAATCCCCACAGTTGTGGCGATGGCATGTGATCCAAATTGTGCTGCAACGTTTACGTTCAAAGGACACGTCTGCACTTTCATGGACGGTGGCTGCAATGCCGATTGTTCAGTCTGCTGGTGCGCTTATAACTGCGGGCCGGCTGAAGACGAATAAATCGCTT
>DNNE01000002.1:7855-17122 GCA_003487805.1 Blastocatellia bacterium
GAAGACGAATAAATCGCTTGAGAGTGTGCGCGCCCACCGGCGCGCACACTCACAGGAAATAAAATCATGTCCGTTAACAAGTTTCTCAAAAATCCTTTAGTCTTCATTCCGCTGACGGTTGGGGTCCTGCTTCCATGCGCGGCTCTGTTGACTCTGCATTTTACCCGCAAAGCGGACTCCGAACCCCGATTCTCTCTCAAGGATGCTGTCGTTATTTCTGGAATAGCTTTGCCAAAAACTGATTTGCTTGATCTCGATGGCAACAAGATCGCGCCTGAAACGCTTAGGAGTGGAAAGGTCATGTTGATTTTCATGACCACCGGTTGCGAACCCTGCCGAAAACAGATGGAGATGGTTTCCGGCGTTGAACCCGAAATGTCAGGAAAAGTGAAAGTCTACGGTGTAGGAGTCGAAAATCGGACCAAGATTAATAATTTCCTTAGAGACAACAAGGTCGGGACGAGAATTCTGATGGACGAAGACGGTAGCCTGATGAACGCGCTCAGCGTCAAGGTTTTTCCGACTCGGTTCTTAATTCAGGATGGAGTGATCGTTAATACATGGTTTGGCAACTCGGCTACTAAAGCCGAACTCTTCCGAGAGCTCGGCTTGTAGCACTAAAATGAAGCGCCTTCTACCCATTTTGTTTGTACTTGTGACCCAGCCGGGTCTCGCCGCACAGAGCTCCGCCCAGCCCAGGCATTCTGACGGTAACGAGAAAAGCGCATCCGGCAACGCGTCTTTTAAGCTACCCGCGGAGATCAAGGTCATCCTTAAAGTCGACGAATTGCCCGGTGCGGACAACTCCGGAAGCTTTTGGGAAGGCGTCTATGAGATTCGGGTAGCGGATTGGCGCACGATTGTGGAGAAGACGAAGGCTGACGAGAAAGTCGAAGATTCGGGCGTCATTATTTTGCAGTCCTCGTTTTCGCGCCGCGCCCTTTTGGATAAAGGAAACCGGACGCTCGTCATATCAATTCCCGTCACCGGCTCCCTTCTGGAGCGTTTGCAACAGCAACCGAAGACCCCTCAGGCTTTTTTGCTTAGCTCAACCGTTCGACTTTTTGACGCGCAGCTTGCTCGCAACTTTGCGCTGAAAATCGATCGGATTTGGCGCTTCAAACTGTTTCCTGATGGTGAAGCAACAATTCTCATTAGAATCCAACCCGATGGGAGTTGGAGTGTCCACGGCCCTGCACCCAAAGAGATGCCTGCGGGATACTCGATCATCGGAGGACCGCCTCCGACTACTAAGCCATAACGCTGCTCGGCTAAGAGGAGAGGACCTTGAAGACTAAAAACGTCTGCGCGCGACTTCTGATCGCCATCGTTTTCCCGGCGCTAACTCTAGGCCAAACTTTGAAACCAATCGCCAAGTCTACAGATCGAACCCAGGCGGATTTGAGATACGCCAAGGCAATCGAACTCATTCGCGATACGGCCACCGATGCAACTCTTTGGGACGATAAGAGAATGGCGATCGTCGTGCTATCCAACGCGGCTGATTTGCTGTGGGACGACTCGCCAGCCCAGAGTACTAAGTGGCTGACTAAAGCGTGGGACTTGGCCGAACAGACTTCAGACTCACCTCGCGACGACAGGTTGAAGGAATTTTTCAGTCATTCAGTCAAAGGAGAACTGCGCACAGTCGTCCTGGGTGTCGCCCGCAAGCACGATGCGCACCTGGCTGAATCCTTCTTGACACATCTTGCCGAACAAAAGTGTTTAGATGAAAAGAAAGAGCGCGGAGCCTTCGATGATCGAACCGCGCGGAGCGAGCAACTGCTTTCACTCGCGCTTCAGGCCATGGATTCCAATCCCGCGCTCGCGGCTGATCTTGCTGCAAGAAGTTTAGCGGACGGCCTTTCTTACAACTTGCAGAACGTATTGACGGGCTTGCGAAGCAAGGATCTGCAAATCGCTAACCGCCTTTTCGATCTGGCGCTAGCACGCTTTAGCGCTGGTGCACCTGACCCATCTGAGGCGGACGTACTGGCGGGATATCTTTTTCAGTCCGGCTTTGCCGTCTCGGCGGGCCCGACAGGCCAGCCAATGATAGTCGTCAATCCCTCCCAACAAAATCTTCCGGCCGTCGCCCCCCGGGAACCACTACGAGCGCGAAACTTCCTGGTTGCCGTCTATCAGGTATTGCTGGCGCGGCCCGCTTTGGTAGACACTCCTGAGACCAGACTCCGCAGTTATCGTCTGGTGGTGCTCGGCGAGCGTTTGACGGAATTCTATAACGCGTACGCCCCTGATCTGTCTCAACCCGCACAGGGATTCCTAGCCCAACTGCAACGTCAACTCAATGCCGATGGCGACACAATTTCACCTGCCGAAAACAGTCGTCCGAGTTCTCGCTCGGAAACCTCAAAGAACCTGACCGGCGAGGAATTCTACAATCAACGTCTCAAGCAGCTCGAGGAAAAGGCTGACAACGAGCAAAACGCAATAGCCAGGAAACTGATCTATGCCCAGGCGGCAGTCATGACCAAGGCTGACGATTATGAACGCGGTAGACGCATCGCGCAAAAAATTGACGATGATAACCTGCGCGCGGACACAGTTTCGTTCGTGCTCTACCGGGCTGTCTTAAACTTCATCGAGCACGCGAATATCGCGAAGGCCAACGAAATAACTCCAGCGATCACTGACCCTTCGCGGCGGGCAGTCGCGAAGCTTGCTTTGGCTCAGCGTCTCATTTCCGGCATTAGTGAAAGGACCGACCCGGCTGAAAAGAGCTTTGCCCAACAACGCGCTCTCGATCTGGCGATTGAAGTGGAACACGACCTTAAGGATCAGGCGCCATCCGTGACCGTTGCGAAGATCCTGCTCGGCACCACAGCAGTCCTGGCAAGAATGGACAAAGATCAGGCCTTCATCGCACTCGCTATCGCTGTCGCTACTATTAATAAACTACCGAAGTTTGATTTGCAGGATGCGGCGACTCCGAGATTGGGGATGGACTCTTTTACCGGCTCAGGCGCAACCGTGGCAGGTCCTAAAGTCTCGTTTAATTTTAATGCGGCCATCGATCCTTTGATTGTGTCGAACTTCGATCAGCTCGCGGCCGCGGCCGACGGATTTGCGGCGAAGGAACTAAGCGGCGTAGCACACCTGGAAATCGGCAAACTATATCTGCAGAAAAACAGCCGTCCCGCCAGGAAGGACGCGGCTTTCGTTCTTCGTTGAGTTCGTCTCTTCAAGTTTACAGCCGCGAACCCTACCAACCCCGGCGACGCTCACGCTACCACGACGAACCATCAGTGTACGACACGCTACTTCCGTTTGAAATATTGCACCGCGCGCTCGTGCTTCTCAGCAGCTTCGCGAGTGTCGAAAGTGCCGAGATTTCTGCGCTTGCCAGTCTTCGGATTTTTCTTGCGCGAGTAAAGGCGATACTTTCCCGCTTTCAGTTTTCTGATCATGTCGCACTCCTTGCTAGATCGATGAACAGCTTAACCCACGTAAACGCACAACGATAATCGCCGCTCAAATGATGGTAAATCCTTCTGTACAGGGCGTTGCAGTTGTGAGCCAACCTCTTGAATACATAGGAATTTAGAGCGACAATGCGCGGTGATTTAATAACCGGCCACGCTTGAGCGATTTATCAAAGCTCGCTGTCGCTTTCGTTCTTACAAGCATGTCATGTCTGGATCAATGATCGGACGCACCGTCTCTCACTATCGCATCCTCGAGACCCTTGGCGAGGGCGGAATGGGCATGGTCTATCTTGCCGAAGACACTTTGCTCGGCCGGCGCGTCGCGATCAAGACAATACATTCGCGGGCCAGCACGGAAGATAAGCAGTTTCGGGCGCGGTTTCTGCGCGAAGCTCGCGCCGTTTCGGCGCTCTCACATCCACATATCGCTACCATTTACGATTACGGTGAAACTGAAGACGGCGAGCCTTATATCGTAATGGAACTCATTAAGGGAGCAACCCTCGGTGAGTTGATGCTCACGGGAAAGTTAACCATTTCGCGCGCCATCGAGATCATCAAGCAGGTCGGTGAAGCTCTTGCCGAAGCGCATCGTCAGGGAATTATTCACCGCGACATCAAACCTACGAACGTGGCTATCAATGAGCGCGGTCACGTCAAGGTTCTCGATTTTGGATTGGCTAAGCAGGTGGCACCCGAAGCAACCGACATAACCGATCCTGAGCGGCAGACGCTGATGGTCATGCACACGCGTGACGGAATGATCGTGGGCACGCCGATGTACTTGTCACCCGAACAAGCGCTGGGCAGCGAAGTGGACGCCCGCAGCGATCTGTTTTCGCTGGGCTCACTGTTGTACGAATGCATCGCCGGCAAACCAGCGTTTTTCGGAAAAAGTGCGGCAGACATTTGCGCCAAAGTCCTGCGCGACGATCCGCCACCGCCCTCAACGCTCAACCCTGACATTCCCAAAGAACTCGATCGTATCGCGCTAAAGTCTCTGGCAAAAAAGCCCGAGGCCCGCTATCAAACGGCGGACGAAATGATTGCCGATCTACAGAGCCTGCAAGCAAATCTGTTCTCTGATATTGCTGCTACGGTAACGCGGCTGAACCCTTCTGCCGCGGAAACGCAACCCAGCGGCACTCTGGCCACTATCTCAGATATCTTCCGGCGACCGCGCTTGCCGATCGGTTATGTCGCGTTAGCGGTCATTGCCCTCGTCACCTTGACCATTGGAATTTGGTATTTCGCTCGCGCGCGCCCGCATCAACCCAATGTAGAAGCGCAACGACTTTATGAAACGGGGGCGAATGCGATTCGTGCTGGGTCGTACTTTCAAGCAAGCAAGGCCCTGGAGTTAGCCACTCGTGCCGACGATCAATTCGCACTAGCGCATGCACGTCTTGCCGAGGCGTTTATGGAGTTGGACTATTTTGACAAGGCTAAGGACGAAATCTTGCGCGCATCGGAACTAACGCCTAATCGTTCAGTGCTTTCAAAGGTAGATAACCAATACCTCGATGCGCTGACGGCAACCGTGCGCAGAAATTTTCCGGCCGCGGTCGCCACCTATTCAGAGATCGTCAAAGCTGATCCCACGAAAGCTGAAGCACACGTAGACTTAGGCCGCGCTTACGAAAAAAACAACCAGACCGATAAAGCCATTGAAAGTTATTCAGAGGCAATTAAGCACGATCCGCATATGGCCGCGGCGTTTCTCAGGCTGGGGATTCTTTATGGTCGAAAACGTGATATCGATGCTTCGAACCGCGCCTTTGACAAAGCCGAAGAAAGCTATCAATCCCTCGGCAACGTTGAGGGCCGGGCCGAAGTAGCTCTTCAGCGGGGCGTCGTGCTGAATGACAGCGTCGGCAAACCTGACGACGCGCGGGCGCAGTTAGAGCAAGCGCGCGATATGGCGAAAATCGTTAACGCTCCTTACCAACAGATTCGAATTCTCTTTCAGCTCAGCAGCGTCGCGTTGAAACAGAACAAAGGTGGCGAAGCCAAGCAGTTTGCGACGCAGGCGCTTGAACTAGCGCAAGCCAACCAAATGGAGACGATGATTGCCCGCGGCTACATTGAACTCGGGAATGTCGATTTCATCACTGCGGATTACGCGAGCGCAGAGCATGACTTCCAACAGGGGCTGGACTCTGCGCAAAAGTTCGGGGCGCGACTGAATGAGGCGCGCGCGCAATTGTCGCTTGCTAGTCTTTACGAACAACGCGGCGACGCGGACAAAGCGCTGACCTATCAGGACCCAGCCCAAAAGTTTTATCAAAGCGCCGGCTATCGCACTGAAACGAACCAGGCAATGAACATCCGCGCGCGACTGTACCGGCGCAAAGGCGATTTCAAATCAGCGTTGACTGCTTTCGAAGATCAACTCAAGTTCGCTGAGCAAACTTCAGATCAAGCGCAAATTGCCGCGGCTCATACGAGCATCGGAAACCTTCTTTCAGACCTCGAGAAGTATCCAGAAGCTCTTCAACATTTCGAACAGAGCTATCAAATTCAGAAATCGCTGAATAACCAACTCAACCTCGGATATGCGCTGATGAACCGCGGCGGAGTGTACTGGAATCTCGGTCACCAGAAAGAGGCCGGCAGCGATATGGCACAAGCTTCTGAAATCGCGAAGAAAGATGATGCCAGTTACAAAACTTTGCAGGTCGCGATCGAATTGGCTCAGGCAGAGATGGCTTTGAGTGGACGAAAGTTTAGCGAGGTAATCACGAGTGCTGATCGCGCGCTGGAACTGGGTGCCGCGCAAAGCAAAACCGCAAACGTCCGAGGCAAGTACCTTAAGGGGCTGGCGCAGGCCCTTTCCAGCCAGACTCGCGAGGGCCAGGCTCTGTGCGAAGAGGCGGTCACTGCGGCCACGCCGGTGGGCGATCCACTTCTGATGGCCCACGCGCAACTCGCGTTAGCTGAAGCTGCGCTCGCTGCGGGCGATGCGCAACGCTCTATGACTATCGCGCAGCAATCACGAGCATTCTTTAACAGCGCCGGATTGTCGGAAGCGGAGTGGCGCGCGTGGTTGATCGAAGGGTTAGCGACCGGAAAAGCTGGCGATGCCGAGAAAGCGCGTACGTGCCTCACACGCGCAGCAGAACTGCTCGCGAGCCTTGAGCGGAGATGGGGCGCAGAGGTTTACGCGAGCTACATGAAAAGACCGGACGTGCAACAGTATCGCGGACAACTCCCAATGACGAAGACTACCAATTAAGGCCGTAGGCCCGCGCTGTTTGCGACGATCATAAACGATGGTGGCGTCTTCAAACCTTACGATTTGTCGAAGTTGGCTCCAAACCGATCGGCTTTCAAGGGAATCGCGTGAATCCGCGGCGAGATGCCGTCGCTGACTCGCAGGACCGTCATGTTATCGGGTAACCGGATACAGTCGTATCCCGGAAGCGGTGAAGGGGTGATCGGTGTTCCGATTCCAGTCTTGATAAAAATATATGACGAGTTTCCTCCACCTACGATGACTGGCGGATCGTCGGCCAACGGTTTCCCGCCTCTGGCTTGGTGCATCTCTTCAGAACTATTCTCTTTTTTCATTTTCGTTTCGCCCCTGCCTTAAAGAACTTGGTGCGGTGCACCCTGCGATTCTTAATCGGATGCGGATTGCCCTGGTCGGCTCCGTCGTGCGTCTCATACGAACCCAGGTCCACGCCGACGTCGTAGCAGTCGTACTTGGTGGTGTCGATTGGGTATTGCGGTTGTGGATTCGCTACCAACGTGGGAGGCGAATAGCTCTTTAAGATCCAAATATAAGTGGAGCTACCGCCGCCGACGATGATCGGCGGATCCTCGGCAAGTTTGCTCGCCATGTTAATTCTCCTTGGATTTCGCTGAGGATCACGCGACAGCTGTTCTTGAGAACTGCTTCGAATCGGGATTCACAGTGAAGATGATGAGAAAGCTGGCGTAGCCTATGCCAGTTCGTCTGGAGTGTAAAGGATTTTTTAACTACCTCGCACTCGCTTGTCTAAGCTTAACAAAGAGGCGCACCAACTCCGGCAACTGGTAATTCGCATTCAGGCCGCTCGGATTTGGCAAGACCCAGACACGCGCGTCGTGAATTCGTTCGGCTTGCTCTCCGATTTGCGCTTTTGGCTTCGCGAAAGCATGCCGATATGCGCCCACTCCGAGGATCGCGACAATGCGGGGCTGATATCTTTCCACTTTCGCAGCCAGGCTACGTCCGCCGGCGATGAAATCTTCCTTGCTTAGTTCAGCGGCGGACGCAGTCGCGTGCGACACGACGTTGCTGATGCCGACGCCGCTCTTCAGCAACTCACGCTCTTCAAATGGCGAAAGTAACCGCTCGGTGAATCCTGATTTATGAAGCGCGGGCCAGAAGCGATTGCCGGGACGCGCGAAGTGATGGCCCACCGCCGCCGTGTAGAGTCCCGGATTAATGCCACAGAAAAGCACGCGCAGGTTTGGCGCAATGACGTCAGGCAAAGTCTGGCCGGCAGCATCGACTAGCTGTTGCTTTGTCGGCTTGAATGGTTTGCTGATTGCCATCGCTGCCTCTTAGACTAACATCAGATCGGTAAGTGAATGGATCTGGAACCGACTGGAGCGCAACCGTCCCGGTGGCAGCGTCGCGTTTAGCAAAGCTCATGCAAACGAGGACGCTTGCGCTCCAGTCTTTATCCCATCCGCTCATGCGGATGGGACTGACTGCTTCGCGGTTCGTCGCGCATGACTACAAAAAAGCACTCAACGAAAAAACCGGCACGAAAGAAGACTACGACTATCTGCCCCGGCGCCCGCGCCGCGCGCATGCCTGCCGAGATTCATCCGATGCTGGCTACGCTTGTCGACGATCCATTTTCCGATCCGGAATGGATCTTTGAAACGAAGTGGGACGGTTTTCGATCGATCTGTTTCATCAATGGCGGAAAGGCGCGCTTTGTGTCGCGGAACCAGATCGAAATGACGCCGCAGTATCCCGAGCTTCACGACGTCGCAAAACAGATTGGTGCAAAGCAGGCAATCCTCGATGGAGAGATCGTCGCCCTTGACGAGCATGGCATGCCACGGTTTCAACTGTTGCAACCTCGCGTCGGTCGCAAGAGCGGGGTTGATGCTCTGCGCGGCAAAGGACAGATTGTCTACTTCGTTTTCGACTTGCTCTACGCAGACGGCTACGATCTTAGGAACTGCACGGTGGTCGAGCGCAAGGCGAAGCTTGCTGAAATCCTGCGTCCAGCGAACTTCATCAAGCTATCGGAACACGTCGAGGGGGACGGCGAGGCATTCTTTCGAGAGATCGAAAAATTTCACCTTGAAGGCATGATCGCGAAACGCGCGGCGAGTAAGTATCTGCCGAAACGCAGCGCTGACTGGCTAAAGGTGAAAACAATCATGCGCTCGGAAGTGGTCGTGGGCGGTTATACCCAACCACGCGGCACGCGATCGTATTTTGGCGCGTTAGTCTGCGGACTTTATCGAGAGAACAAGTTGCACTACATCGCGCACGTCGGCGGCGGCTTTGATGAACGCAAGCTCGCTTCGATTTACAAGTTGATGCAACCCCTCAAGAGCGATAAGAGTTCATTCGTGGACGCGCCGAAAACCAACGAGCCGGTTCAGTGGATCAAACCCAGGTTGGTAGCTGAGGTGAAGTTTTCTGAATGGACCGCTGACCATCGTTTGCGTCATCCGGTCTTTGTTGGACTGCGTGAAGATAAAGACCCCAGGGACTGTCGATTTGAATTTGAAAGCGATACCGACAAAGTCGTCGGCCGCGCGGCGAAAAAACGAAAACCCTAAACAACCGTTTAGAGGCGGGCTACTG
>DNNE01000002.1:17427-27774 GCA_003487805.1 Blastocatellia bacterium
AGAGGCGGGCTACTGCCCGCCCGACCCTTACAGAAAAGGCGGGCCGTAGCCCGCCTCTAAACGCTGGTTTTGTAAAGACCTACGAACTGGGACGCATCAAGCCGCGAAAGATCCCCTGAATCTCAACGCGCGAAGCGTGCACCTTAATAGGTTGTAGGGTGGCATTCGACGGTCGCAGTTCGACTTCGTCACCGAAGCGGAAAAGGCGCTTCAAAGTGGCGCGCGCCTGATCGATCAAAGCGACGACGATCTCGCCGTTGCGAGCATCGTTGCGGCTTTCGATCAGCGCAATGTCGCCGTCACAGATGTGTTCATCGATCATTGAATCACCTTTGACGCGCAACGCATAGATTCTGTCTGGTCGCACTCTGCCAAGCAGGAAGCGCGGCACACAAATCGTCTCGATGTCCTGGATGGCATCGATGGGAGCACCGGCGGCAATCCTGCCGACCAGACGCACCTCGCACACAGCATCCGCGGGCGCCTCTTCCATGTTCACGCCGATCGTGAACACAGGTCCGTGCTCGCGCTTGATCAGACCCCGCTTCTCCAACGCCGCGATGTGCTTCGCAATCGTCGCCTTTGAACTAATCCCGAAGTTCCGAGCGATTTGTGCGTACGAAGGTTCGTGCCCGTGCTTAGCGAGAAAGCGCGTAATGTAATCAAGGACTTCTTTCTGACGTTGAGTGCGCGGTAGCATTTTTGGGGAACTCGTAAAGACTGAACTGAGACTCGAATTCTAAACACGCAACGGACAATCGTCAAGCATTCTTTGTGAAAAGCGATTGCCGCAAATGCGATCGCCGACCCATGATGCATCGATAATCGGATTCGCGGACCGGCGAGAAGCTGCACATAGGGAGGCTGTTGCCGATTCAGAATTATGAAGCCTTATCTTGCTGGGAACGCGAACGTCTCGTCCGCACCGAGCGCGAAGCGCGAAAATATTTCTATCGTACGAACTAATACTTCTCGCCGTCGGCGTTTCGGACGAAGACGTCAGCGCTCCCGGCATAAACTTCGCGGCTGCTCTCAACGGGGATCAGGACGCCCAACGTCAAAATCCAGTTGACTATGCTCGTGCGATCAGTTAAATCTTTCCTCCTTCGATCGTCAGTCGCATGTAACCGGGTTCCGAATTCGTGCGTCATACGGTTGTTAATAGTTGTCTTCGGAAGTTTGCTGCCCGTAGTTTCTAACCACAATTAGATTGAAAGGATATTCCCCAATGAAAGAGACGTGTCGTTCTGCTCGCGAGCTGGGCGGCCTGATGGCCGCGGTCTGCGCGCTCGCCCTGGTTGTTGTAACGCTGGGAGCGATGGCGGTGCGCGCCGAAAAATCGGTTGGATCCCAAACGCCCACCGCAACTCAAACACCATCGCCGGCCCGTACCGGCACGGCGACTCCAACATCAAGTCCAACCCCGACACCGGTCAATTGGTCCGGTGATCCGATGCTGAAGCGATTTATCTTTCGCGGGATCGGACCAGCGAGCATGGGCGGTCGTATTGACGATATCACCTGCGTCGACAACAACTCGTACACCTGTTACATCGGCGCGGCCACCGGCGGCGTCTGGAAAACTACGAATAACGGCACAACTTTCACGCCGATCTTCGACAACTATTCCACGGCGTCGATCGGAGACATCGCGATTGCTCCTTCGAATCCGGACATTGTCTGGGTGGGCACGGGCGAGGCGAATAATCGTCAAAGTGCGAGCTTCGGCGACGGCATCTACAAATCAACGGACGCCGGCAAGACTTTCGTCAAAATGGGTCTCGCGGACTCGCAGACCATCGCTCGGATAGTTATTGATCCGAAAGATCCAAACATCGTCTACGTCGCGGTGTTGGGACATCTTTTTGGACCAAACAAAGAGCGCGGAGTCTATAAGACGACCGACGGCGGCAAAACGTGGAATAACGCAAAGTTCATCGATGAGGACACGGGCTTTACCGATCTCGTGATGGATCCGGTCGACAATAAGACGCTCTACGCAGCTTCGTATCAACGCCGCCGGACTTCATGGGGCTTCAACGGCGGCGGTCCGGGTTCAGGTCTCTGGAAAACCGCTGACGCCGGAAAGAGCTGGACCAGAATTTCGGGCAGCGGATTTCCGGAAGGACTCCTGGGACGCATGGGCATCGATGTCTCGCGATCGAATCCGAATGTGATTTACGCGCAGATCGAAGTCGGCGCCACCACCGGCACCGGCGGCGAAGAACAAACCTTTGGCGGAGCGGGTGCGACGCCTACACCTACGCCGTCGCCGTCCGCTACCCCGGCAGGCTCTCCCACTCCCGATCCGAAAAAGCATGGCGTCTGGAGATCAAATGACAAGGGCAAGACCTGGCAAGTGGTCGCGAGCTGCTTCAATCTCAATAACTGTAATGAGAATAATCGGCCGATGTACTACAGCCAGATTCGTGTCGATCCGTCCAATGCGGAAAACGTTTTTGTCGGCGGCTTGAACTTCAGCCGATCGCTGGATGGCGGCAAAACTTTCAAGTCGTTGCAAAACCCGGTTCCGGGCACGGCGATCGGCGGCATCGCCCATAGCGATCACCACGCGATCTGGATCGATCCGAAGAACGGCAAGCACATCATGATCGGAAACGACGGCGGGCTCGACGTCACGTACGATCAGGGTGATACCTGGGAGTTCGTCAACACCGGAATCGTGGCTACGCAGTTCTATGCAGTAGCCGCTGACATGCGCCGGCCTTATTACGTTTACGGCGGTTTGCAGGACAACGGTTCGTGGGGTGGTCCAAGCCAGACGCGCAGTAATGCAGGAATCACCAATGCTGATTGGTTCCGCACCGGCGGTGGGGACGGCTTCTATTCTCAAGCCGATCCAAACGATCCGTTCATCATCTACTCTGAATCGCAGAACGGCGCGATGAGTCGCATCGACATGCGCACGGGCCGCAGTACCAGCATCCGTCCGCGCACTGCACCTCGCCGCGGCGCAGGTGGTGGCGGCGGAGGTGGTGGCGGTCGCGCTGGTGGCGGAGGCGGTGGCGGAGGCGGTGGTCGCCGCGCCGGTGGCCAGGGTGGCGCAGCTCCCGCTGCAAGTCCGACTGCTTCGCCTGACGCAAGTCCACAGGATCCGCAAGCGGCACTGGCGGCGTTCGCGGCCCAGCAGGGATTCGGTGGTGGTTTCGGTGGCGCGGCGCTCACTTCGAATGTGGTCCCGGCGCCGGCGGCGACCGATCAGTATCGCTTCTATTGGAATACTCCGATCATAATGTCGCCGCACAACCCAAGCATTCTGTACGTTGGCGGTGATCGTTTCTTCAAATCGCTTAATCGCGGTGACACCTGGATGGCCTCGGCCGATCTTTCCAAGCACATCGATCGCAACACGCTCTCGATCATGGGAGTAAAAGGCACCGAGCCGATGGCTTCAAAGAATGACGGCTACACCAGCTATGGTTACGTAGTGACTATCGGCGAGTCTCCGGCGGTCGCGGGTATCATCTGGGCAGGAACCGACGATGGTAATGTTCAAATCAGTCGCGATGGCGGCATGAATTGGACCAACGTCTCAAAGAACGTGCCCGTCCTCGGGCAAAAATCCGGCGAGCTGTATCACATCACGCGAGTTGAGCCGTCGCACTTCGATGCGGGCACGTGCTATCTCTCGGTCGACGGTCATCGCTTCGATGATCTCAAACCGTACCTTTACGTCACTCGCGATTACGGCGCCACCTGGTCCAGCATTACCAACAACCTGCCCACCTGGGGCAACGTCAACGTGGTTCGTGAAGATCCCAAAAACAAAGACCTGCTCTATGCGGGTACTGAGTTTGGACTTTACGTCTCGCTCGATGGCGGTCACGAATGGAAAGAATTCATGTCAGGACTGCCTCGCGTTCGGGTCGACGATATCCTCGTTCACCCGCGCGACAATGATCTGATCATCGGAACCCACGGACGAGGAATCTATATCCTCGACGATGTCAGCGCGCTGCAACAACTGACGTCGGGCAAAGTAATGGACAAGGATGCATTCCTGTTCGATGTTCGTCCGGGCGTGCTTTGGTTCAACGACGTTCGGCTGAACAGGTATACCGGCGGCTCAAAGTGGTTCCGCGCAAATAATCCGTTGCCGGGAACCGCGATCAGCTATTACTTGAAAGCCGTTCCCGACGGCGACGTTAAGATCACCATCAGCGACTACACCGGCAAAGTCGTGCGCAACATCACTGGCACGAAGGAGATTGGCATCAATCGGATGCAATGGAATCTGCGCGGTGATCCACCGCAACGACCGGCCAACCTCCAGGGCTTTGGTGGTGGAGGAGGCGGCGGTGGTGGCGGCGGAGGTGGTGGCGGTGGCTTCGGCGGCCTGTTCGGTGGTCCCGCTCTTGAAGCAGGAACCTACTACCTGAAGCTGTCAGTAAACGGGAAGGACTACACCACCAAGGTAGTGATTGAGAACGATCCGGGAATGCAACCGTAAGCAATTCCGGCGATCATTAAAGCAAGAGGCCCGCGAGCAATCGCGGGCCTTTTTTTGGTCAATCAACCACTCGAACAATCGCACATTTCAAATAGTGAGTCTCGGGCACGCCGAGCAAGACGGGGTGGTCGCTGGACTGTCCGCGTTTCTCAACGATCTGAACCCGGCGGTGCGCATCAAGAGCGGCGCCGGCAATGATGTCGAGAAACATCTGCTCGCTCATGTGATACGAGCAGGTGCACGTCACCAGCACTCCACCGGGATTCAGGAGTTTCAGCGCGCGCAGGTTGATCTCTTTGTAGCCTCGCGCACCTGATTTCACAGTTTCGCGACTCTTCGTAAACGCCGGCGGATCCAGAATGATCGTATCGAACCGTTCGGCGGCTGTCTCCATCTCTCGCAGCGCATCAAAAACGTTTGCCACTCGAAACGTCACGTTTTGGGCGTTATTCAATTTTGCATTTCGTTCAGCCGCAGCCACCGCGTCGCTCGAAATATCGATTCCGATTACGTTGTCACACGACTCCGCGATGTGTAAGGCAAAGCCGCCAGTGAAGGTGAAACAATCAAGCGCCCGCCCATGCGCGACTTGTCGCGCGGCGAGATAGTTTTCACGCTGATCGAGGAACGCACCCGTCTTTTGGCTGGCGCGTGGCGACACAATGAATCTCACGCCGTGCTGCACTACTTCGATCTCATGCGGATCGTCGCCATGGAGCGCACCGCTGCGCAATTCCAGCCCTTCCAATTGACGAACGCGCGCATCGTTCAGCTCGACAATAGACTGTGGATGAAACTCATCCACCAGCAATTCCAATAACTGATCCTGAATTCGATCCGTGCCTTGCGACAGGGTCTGCAACACGTAGTGCCCGTCATATACGTCGACGATCAGCGAAGACATTAGATCGCCTTCGGAATAGACCAATCGATAGGCATTTGTCTGTTTCGCGATCGGCGCGCGCCGTTCCGCACAGGCCTGAAGCCGGTGACGCCACCATTCGCGATCGATTGCTTCATCGCGCGTGGTGAGAAATCGCAAAGCTATTTGGGACCGATCGCTATAGAAAGCCTGGCCCACGAAATTCCTGGCGTCATCAACGACTCTGACGATTGCTCCGGACTCAGCTTCATCCGTATCCCGAATGTCGCTGCGATAAACCCACAGGTGACCCAGACGAATGCGCTTTGCGCCGCGCGTTGAAATTTTTACTGTCGTCATTCGACATTGACGTTACCACAAACGCGCAGGACCAATAAGAGCCCTGCCCCTTGCGAGAGTGAAGCTGTGGAAAGCGGATCGACCTGACACGTTTGGACGATTATCAAATTGCTTGGGGGGGGTGGAAACTATTCAATGCCAGTCCTTCGGAGGGGCGGTCATTAGTTGTACGCGCTTCAATACTGCCGAGCGGACAACTTCTTTGAAGGATGATTTGCCACCATCTTTCCACGAAAACTCAAATGAATGGATTCTGCTGTCGTAAAACGGAACCACGTAGTTCCCTGGCCCATCGGCGGTGACTCCGTGGGCAGTCAACTTAAAGGGAATCAGGTGTTCACGATTAAGGTCGTCCAACGTCGTCTGTACTCTTAGCCGTATGTTTTCGCTGTCAGGTTTCATGTTTAGTACTATGGTCCTCCCGACCTTGCTCGCAGGTTGCAATCGAGTAGCGCTGGGCTACGGACGGACTTGCGGTTCCGTGTCAAAGGTCAGCCTGACCGGCAGCGACGAAAATTCACATTGAAACCCTTCCCGATGCTCGAGGTTCGGGAAATCATGCTCACATTCAACCAATACCTCGTTTCCGACAGCGCTCCGCAAATCTCAAATAAACCCTTGACCGTGCCTCGATTTCCGCGTAGAAAGATACGTTTGGCTATTCTCTGATTTTGAGCAACAGTCGCTCCCTAACTGACTTAAATGGCTGCATCCACCGAAGCCGCCGCGACAGATTCCCGGCCTGAGTTCGCGCCCGCGCTGCAAACAATCGTCGAATTGGTCCGGCGCATCATGAATGCTGACGTTGCCAGCATTCTCGGGTTCTCTCTAATCGATGAAACCGTCAGGTGGAAAGCTGCCAGCGGCTTCACCGTCGATATCGATTACTCGCAACCCGTGTTTCGTCCGCTGGGAAGTACGATTGCCCGCCGCGCGTTTGAGGAAAATACCGTCGGAATTATCCAGGGCATCGGAACGCACTCGGCGTTTGCGCCCGATGAATTTCCAGTCCATGTTGCCGAAGGCGTATGCGACATGGCGGTCGCCCCACTGAGGATAATCGGAAACAGCTCCGGCGCCCTGACGGCCGGCTATCGAATGCCGCATCAATTCAGCGAAGACGAGAAGAGATTACTCAAGGACCTTGCAGAGATGGCCGCCGTGCTGCTGGACAGCGAGCGCCTGGTCGAGTCAATCACCGCCGCGGAAAAAATCTGGGAACAGACCTTCAATGCGATCGGTGAAGGAATCCTGGTCCACGACTCAACGGGAGCGATTCTTCATTGTAATGCGCGCGCCGCTGAAATGTTGGAAACCGACCAGGCCGCCGTAATCGGTCTTCAATTTCGCGAGGCCTTTGCCCGGATGTTTGGGAGACGCGCCGCCGATTATTACCTGGCTGACAATCATGGCGCTTCAACCGTAGTTGAAGTGCAATCGGAGTATGGGCGTCGATTTCTGGTGTCGATCTTTCCGATTCAGAAACCGGACGGCCAGTCGGTGAATGTGGTCACTTGGAATGATGTAACTCGCCTGTCAGAGATGCAGGACCAGTTGGGACGCTCGCAGCGATTGGCAACTGTCGGACAACTGGCGGCCGGTGTGGCCCACGAAGTCAACAATCCGTTAGCCGCGATTACGACTTGCGCCGAAGCCATCATGCGCGATATGCGCCAGGAAGCGATTGGCAAACAGGCGCCTGAAAACGCGGACTGGAATTACTACCTCGAGGAAATAGTTCGTCAGGCGCTGCGCTGTAAAGAAATCACCCGCGGGCTTCTTGATCTAACACGTCAGCGGCAAGCCAAGCTGGCCCTGTGCGACTTGAGCGCAATCGCGAAGCAATGTGCTCGGGACGCTTTGCAAAGAGCTGAAACGAACACTGAGTTCGAGATCCGAATCGATGAGACAATCGGCGAAGTCGCCACCGATGCAGCGATGGTCAATCAGATTCTTGACAATCTTTTGAGCAATGCAATCGACGCACTCGGCGACAAAAAGGGCAAGGTCATCGTTTCGACACGCCGAGAGGGTGCGCGGGTAGTAATCGAAGTGCAAGACACCGGCCAGGGAATACCCGCGGACTTGCTCGCCAAGATTTTCGATCCATTCTTCAGCACCAAAGGTCCGGGCAAAGGCTATGGACTGGGGCTGGCGATTAGCGCAACGCTCGCTGAGTCTCTGCGCGGCGGACTGAATGTTGAGAGTAAACCGGGCAAAGGCAGCAAGTTCCGCCTCTGGATTCCGCGTCGCCCACTTGAATAGATCGTGGCGCAAGTGCTTACTTGCGAACATCACATGTTTAGAGCCGGGTTAACGCCCGCCTTGCTGGTCAACCGGAATTGGCGGGCAGTAGCCCGCCTCTAAACGACAAAGGCACTCGAATCGTAAGTTAACAACCTGGGCTACTTCAAAAAAGATGGATCGCAAAACTCGTCTATTGGTCGTCGATGACGACAGCCTGCTGCGGAAATTGGTGACCGAGCAGCTGTCTCGCTCCGACTTCGCCGCTACCCCCGCCGCCAGTGCTCGTGAATGCCTTCAGCTCTTGCGCGAGGCGGATTATGACGTGGTTCTGCTCGACATCATGATGCCTGACATGTCGGGCCTCGATGCGCTGCGCGAAATCAGAAAGCTCGAAGACCCACCCGAAGTCGTAATGCTGACGGCCGACACTTCTCTGTCGACCGGAATCGAAGCGATGCGTCACGGCGCCTACGACTATCTGACGAAACCTGCGACGTTGGATGAAATGGAGGCGGTGCTTCGCAAGGCTGATGAGAAACGAAGACTAGTCAAACAAAACGCCTCTTTGCGATCCGTTTCGCGTCCAAGCAGCAGCGGTGACGAGCCCTTACCAATTATTCACGGAACCTCTGTGATGACTGCGGTCGTCGCGCAAGCTGAGGCTGCGGCCCAGTCTGATTCCACAGTTCTCCTGACCGGAGAATCAGGAACCGGCAAAGACGTTCTGGCACGATTCATTCACTCAAAGAGCCCGCGCTCAGCGATGCCGATGATTATGGTCAATTGCGGCGCGCTGCCGGAAACGCTGTTCGAATCGGAGTTCTTTGGACACGAACGCGGCGCATTTACGGGCGCGAGTTCCCTGCGACGAGGTTTGTTGGAGGCGGCGGACGCTTCCAGTTTCTTCCTGGACGAAATCGGTGATCTGCCGCTAGTGATGCAAGTCAAGCTCTTGCACTTTCTGGAACAAGGACGGTTTCGACGCGTCGGCTCTACTCGCGATCAAAATGCCGACGTGCGGATCATCGCCGCAACTAATCGTAATCTCTCAACCGAGGTAGAGCGCCAGCGCTTTCGCGCCGACCTTTATTACCGGCTAAACGTTGTGTCATTGCATGTGCCCCCCTTGCGTGAACGCCCGGAAGATATTCCCCTTTTTATTGATCATTTCCTCGAGATATACCGCCTGCGTTTCAATCGTCCGAAGCTGGATGTCACTGTTGACGCGCGACAGCAATTGCTGACGTATTCATGGCCTGGCAATGTGCGCGAGTTGCGTAACTGCCTGGAACGTGCCGCCGCTATTTCGGTGACCGATGTGATCGAAGCCGCGCAGATTCCCTTCTTAGGCGCAGACCAGAAGACTCTGGCTACCGGGGCCGCGACGAACGCAGCGGCGCCGGCAGCGGAAACTGCGCCCAAGACACTGGAAGAACTGGAGCGCGAACATATTCTGCGCGTCCTTGACGACAGTGAGGGAAACCGGGAACGCGCCGCGGCAATACTCGGCATTTCGTCGCGCACCCTTTACCGCAAACTACGCGAGTACGAATCACAAACGAATTCAGCGGGCCTCGCTACCGACACACCTTAACCAGCTGATTTAGTCTCCACGCCTCTTCGCGCGCGCACACTTCACACAACGGTCGGCGCGACGGTTTTATCCTGGTTAAGTAAAGCGTCGAACTCCTGGTGGGCCGATTGATAATTATCGGCGCAACGCTCAATCCGCAGAGCGTGACATTCTCAGATTCAGCCGTCAGGTGATATACGTCGGTAGGAGAACTTGTAGCGTACATGATGGGTGAGTGTAGGTGCGCGCGGTTGAGGAATTCTTGAGGCGCTCTCGCGCGCGCAGCCTGACAACTCAGTAAACGACGTTTGCCTTAGCGCCACCGGTTATTTAGGTGGTGTTCAGCATCCAAAGAGCGAACCGCATAACCGCGTCCCCAAACAGCGACTGTTTTGCTCCGTTTGAGGCCAAAGGTGATTGGCAAATCAGCGCCACGACCCTTCCAGTCCCTACATGCCCTGGAGCGGGACCATAGCCTGCGTTCGTCTGGATGATCGCCATTTTGGGAATATCTCCGGAGATTACCCGACCCGATTTCGTTATCGAGCTCGACACAATCACTGTAATGAATTCAGGGATGGTGCTTGGCGGTCCAGAGCTGTTACCAGGATCACTGGTCCAGGTGCCACCACATGTCACCGCTGAGTTTGGGCTGGTTGAGTTGGCAAAGCCCTTAAAGCTGGGTGGCGCGGTCCCACCACTTAGTGAATTCGCACTGGACCACTGGTCACCCCAGAATGTTACTTGCTCGCCGACAACCGCCGTACGATCACCGATTACAAAACTCACGACCTCTGGTGTTGGTGTCGGCGTCGGTGTTGGTGTTGGCGTTGG
>DNNE01000002.1:28118-60917 GCA_003487805.1 Blastocatellia bacterium
GTCGGTGTTGGTGTCGGTGTTGGCGTTGGTGTGCTAACCGTTCCGATTTTCGCCACGAAGGCGTCGCCGAACGTCGGGTCGTGCGTCTGTTGAAACGCTCCGGCGGTCGTCGCGAGATTTGTCGAATTCGTCAGGCCTGTAACATATGCGGCGCCGGTAAAATCAACCGCCACCGCATTCCCAATGTCGTTGCCGTTCCCACCGAGATAGGACGAGTAAACCACTCCGGTACCGGTGGTGTTGAGCATCGTAATAAATGGGTCACCATTGCCGCCGCCCCCGAAAGGCTGAAAGCCGTTCTGAATCGGGAAATCAGTTGAACCGGTGCTGCCGGTCAGAAATAAGTTACCCGTCACGTCGATTGCCAGATGCTTGCCCGCTTGTTCTGGGCCACTCCCACCGAGATAGGTCGAATAGATTAAGGCGGAGCCATCGGTGTTCAACTTAAGCGCAAACGTGTCCGAGCCACCGCCCCCACTGGTTGATTGAAAAGCCCCGGGCGTCACCGGGAAATCCGCCGATGCTGTCTGACCGCTGACGTAAGCATTGCCGTTGGCGTCCACGGCGATGCCGCGCCCTTCGTCGCTGTTGGTTCCACCCAGGAGCGTTCCGTATATGAGCGCCGACCCGCTGGGATTCAATTCAAGCGCGAACGCGTCATTGTCGCCCGGCGATGTCGTTTGAAAGGCCCCGGGTGTCACTGAGGAGAATCCGAAAGACCCTGTGCCGGCAACATAAGCATCGCCCAATGAATCAACCGCAATACTAAAACCACTGCCGGCGCCATTGCCGCCGATAAAAGTTGAATACACCAGAGCGGTGCCGTTCGGATTCAGTTTTGAAACGAAGCCGTTACTAAACGCCGGTGTCGTTTGATAAGCACCAGCGGTTACCGGAAAGTCACTGCCAGAGTAATTCCCTGTCACGTACGCGTTGCCGGCGGCATCAATGTCGATCCCGAAACCGTTGTCGGTATTGCTGCCGCCAAGTAAAGTCGAATAAACGAGCGTCGAGCCCGCTGAGTCCATTTTGATAACGAACGCATCTGAAATGTTGAAAGGTCCCTGCGGCACACCGAGATTGAGCGCTGTCTGAAAAGCGCCAGGCGTGGTCGGAAAATTTTCCGAGAAGGTGTTCCCGGTTACATAAACCTCCCTGGTGATTGGATCGACTTTGATATCACGCCCCGCCTCAGCGCCGGCGCCACCCACGTAGGTCGAGAACACCAGGCCCGTTCCCGTGGGATTCATCTTGGTAACGAACACATCCGAGTCAAAGCTGCTGCCGATCACACCGGATCCGCCTCCGAAAGTTTGTTGATAAGAGCCCGGCGTCGTGGGAAAAGTCGAGCTTGCATAGCCGGTAACGTAAGCGCAATTAGCCACGTCCACGGCGATCCCCAGGCCCTGGTCGCCGCGCGTGCCGCCGAGATAAGTGAAATATTGGAATGAGGGATCAATCACCAAGGGCAAAGTCTTGTCGTGGGTCCCAACTTCAAAGCTCACTTGATTTCCGTTTGTTAGGTAGCGACCGTCAATGATCCGGCGGCTTCCATTGACCATCTGATAGATAACCGGCTTAAGCTGGCGGACTTCGCCCTGTTGTGTGCGCAGGATGAGATCACCGCCATCATCAACGCTCACCCGCGTGCCTGCAAACGCGAAGCGAATTTTGTTCAGATCTCCGCCCGGCGCCACCACAAAGTCGTATTCAAGCTCGCTGCGGTTGCCGTAAAACACAATATCCACACCGCGATAGATATTTTCATATTTAACCTTCGCATAGTTGGAGACATTCGTCCTCCACTTGGCAGGATCGCTACCGATGAAGTAGTTGCTTTTTGCAGCCAATTGATCCAACCCCGACACGCGCGCCGATCGGTTGGCACCCAGGAACTTAAGCCGCAGTATTTGTGATTCCAAATGACCGGCGTTGCGAGAAGTTGCCGCATGGCTCCGCTCAACGCTCGCCTCGCGTTTCATATTCTCCAAACGAAACACAGCCTCGCCCGAAGTGAGGAATAGTTCGTAGCCCGAACCGTAAGTAAGAAACTTCACGCGTTGATCAGTTTGACCTTCATTCGCTTCAAAGCTCAGCGGCAATTGACCGTAGGCCTGTTGCGCGCGTGCGAGTGTTGCTAGTTTCGCGTCAGCAGATACACCGCTGCGGACCGGAGCCGGCTGTGCACTGAAATGAGCTCTGGCTTTCCGCATAACCAACGAAGATCCAAGGCCGCAGGCAAGCACTAGTACCAATACGCGCCAATTTAAAACCGAAGCATGAGTGAACCGGGGTTTATGAGAGTGGGACATGGACTAATCTCCTTTTAGAGTTAGAGACAGGGCGAATTTAGTTGTTGAAGAAACGTGAGTAGCTATGGATGTTGCGCGAGTCTTATACATATTCAAGTAAGCCCTGTCAATAGTCTTGCTGGGCGGCCTAAACTCAAGTGCTCAGATTCTTCCGAACCTGACAGAATGTCGCCCTCACTGACAAAACGTCAGCAAGCTTGGCAGCTCCTGTCGCGTCAGCCTCGGCCCGCGATGCGTCATATCTAATCTCAACAAACCTCATGATGTCTTTGTCTTAAGACAAGTCATGAACCTTGACACGATTGCGGCACGGGGCTTGTAAAGGTAAGCCGCGGATGATTGTCCTCCCGCCCAATCACCAATCCCTCGAACAAGGTGTGGGAAATTCCGCGCAGGTTTAAGACCAGCGATCTCAAAGCCCCGAAACTTGTGCCAACGTCCAAGGAGACGAACAAAATGTTGAAGTCAAAAAAGAAGTTTGCAGCGATCGGTGCGGCGACACTTTCATTACTGGTAGTGGGAGCCGGAGCCTTCGCTCAGAAACATTTCATGCTGTCGAGTGCGCTCCGTCCGGAAGTAAAGATGCAGCTTTCCGCATCCGTCGAACGCGATTCCGCTCTCGTAGCTTTAGATAAATCGACGGTGGTGAATCCGGGAGAAATTCTGGATTGGACCATGACGTCAGAGAACGACGGCAATGCGCCGGCGCTCGACTACAAAACTGTCGGTCATGTTCCGCGCGGCACTGAGTTCGTTGCCGGCAGCGCGAAAGCCGAAGGCGCGAAGACCGTCTTCAGTATTGACGGCGGCAAATCCTTTTCACCCCAGCCAATGATTGAAGAGAAGCAAGCCGACGGATCCATCAAGCGGGTGCCCGCGCCTACTGCTATGTATACCGAGGTTCGGTACGAGTGGGCCGATGCATTCGCACAAGGCGGCAAGCTCTCCGCTTCCTACAAAGTCCGAGTGAAGTAACCCTTCGTTCGGAGTTCCGCCTTTAGGCGGCGCTCTGCAAAGACGGTTCCGCTGTCAGGCGGCACTCTCAACACTCGCCCCTGCCCCCAAACATTTAAGAGGACATTATGAAGAACTTACAAACATCCCAGACCACGAGCGCGATTGCGCGCCTATTGATTGTGCTCGCGATCGTCTGCGCGTTGGCTGCGCAGAGCGTGGCGCAAACGCCTGGCGGCACTACGATTTCCAACCAGGCCAGTGCGACCTATTCCGACGGCACCAACGCCTATTCGACCGTTTCAAATACGGTGACCGTGACGGTGTCGAACGTTTCCGGTTTGGCGATTACGCCTGATGCCGGCAGCAATCCGACTGTCGTTGCCGGACAGACTGGTGTGATTTACAACTTCACGGTGACCAACACCGGCAACTTCAGCGATCAGGTGCACTTCCTGGGCAGTGGCGCGAGCGCCGTGGTGAATGGTCCAGGCACGATCACTAACATGGTGATCGATCTGGACAGCAGCGGCACCATCAATGCCGGCGATACGTCGCTGATGGGAGCGAGCCCGGTCGATTCAGCTGCGATAGCGCAGAATGCATCGATTCACGTCCTTGTCGAAGTGAGCATCAATGCCGGCGCGACTCCGGCACAGACCGTTCAGGTCGTGCTGGGCGATGCAGGTGGCACAACTCCTTTTGACAACCAGGCTGTCGCCGCGCCTTCGACTCACGAAGTGCGCACTGTTTCAGCTGCGTCCGTGAACGGCCAGCGCGAAGCGAAGGGCGATATTTCAGCTACCGTCGCCAACGATGCGCTTGTACAATTGACGCTGACGACGGCGCCCGCCGCCCCAGTCGATCTCGGGACGGACGTTACTTATACCTGGCAACTCTGTAACAACGGCTCGCGCAATGCCTCGGGTGTCACGCTGAGTGGCGCGCCGCAGGTCTACATCATTGCTCCGATTCCGCAGCAGAATCCGGGCTCGCGTGGGACGCTCAAGACCGGTCAATCGTTCCCGGCCGGAACGCTCTACACGACGAGCGCATTGACCATCGCTCCATTGTCAGCGACGTGGAGTTCCACTGCGCCATCGCCGCTCACACTCGCAACCCGCGTCGCGTTCCCCGTCGGAAGCACACTCGCATCGGGCGGAACTTGCGCGTCCCAAAACATGATCGTGACGATCCCGATTGGCATCGACGCCAACGTAGCGATGGATGAAATTGGCGATGCGTTCGGCAAGAACAGCCTGTCGTCGAATATTACCGACCAGTCTGGCGACGCCACATCGAATAACGGCGACGCCAACGCGAATTTCGACGAAACGTACTCCGCCGGCGCTGGACATGGCGTGATTCAGCAAATCGCGCTCAAGAAAGTCGGTAACGTTCTCATTGGACCGAGCGGCGCTCCGGGCGCTGTCGGGCCAACCGACAACAACGACGACTACTCAAACAAAGCCGTCAACACCGGTATTGCCGGCGTAGCGCCGGGTGGTGTGACCACGGCATCGGGTCAGATCGTCTACACGAATACGATCCAAAACACCGGCAACACCAGCGATACTTTCACGATCGATGCGCCAACTGTTCCCGCCGGGTTCACCGTCGAGGTCTCAACCAATGGCGGCACCAGCTACACGACTGTGTCGGGTGGCGGATCGACGACGCTGGCGATTAATTTTGGCGCCTCGGCAAATATATTGGTGCGCATAACTGAGCCCGCGGGCAAGACTGTGCTCACCGGCTTCGACTCGATTATCCGCGCGACTTCGGTGGCCACTCCGGCCGCGAACAACAAGACCATCGATCGCCTCTACACCGGCTTCGTGCGCATCGATAAAGCGTTCACCGTTGCGAACGCGACCGGAGTCGGCGGCGCTACTGATCCTGTTCCGGGCGCTGTCATCACCTACAACATCACCTATACAAACATCTCGAGCTCTAATGGAGATGCTAACTGCGTGAAGTTGACGGCCACGACTCTGGTGATAACTGAGGATGGCCTCGCCGGCACCAATAACTGGGGCACTTACACCACCAACAGTGGTTCGCCCAGCGATTCAGGTTCCGGCACTGTGGTTACTGTGAGCGCGACGAAGTACACCGATACGATCGCCTCACTCGCCGCTGGCGCCTCAGGTATCTTCACCTTCAAGCGTTCGATTAACTAATAGAACGCACCTGGCTCAGACGGTTGTCTTCGGACTTCTCAATCAGACTTCAGTCCGTGTGCGCAACACGGACTGAAGTCTGAGCCACATTTAGCATTAGCCCCCCGATAAATTCTTTCTTCACGTAATGACGTCACCCGTTCACAAAATCAGAGGTGCTGCAAAGTTACTCGCGCTGCTACTAGTCATCGCGACAACTTTGACGGCCCACGCTGCCGACGGATCCGCCGACGCCGGCACGCAGATCAGCAATCGCGCCGAGGCGACCTATGCTGATGACGCCGGTGCGACCTACGCAACCGTGTCGCCAACTGTCGTCGTCACGGTGCTGGCCGTCGCGACGGTTGTAGTCACGCCTGACGAAACCGCCTCCTCCGATACCGTAGCGCCGCACGATCAAGTGACGCGCGCGTTTCGCGTCTGTAATACCGGCAACAACGTCGACACCTTTTCAATCATTCGATTTGATCTAACCGCCCCGGCCACGCTGAGCGCGCTGTACTTTGATAATGATGCCAGCTCCAGCGTCAACGATGGCGATGCTTTGATCACTCTGAATCAAACCGCCTCGCCCCAACTGCCGCCGCACGGCTGTATTGGAGTGCTGGCCGTCATCAATACAAACGACGTTGCCCCGCAATCCAGTCTCGCGCTCACCCTAACAGCGCGGTCGAACGCAACGAACGCGGTTAACGGCCGCGGCGAAGACATCGGCACGATCATTAATGACGTGGGCCTGGGCGCACGCCTGACTGATCCAAACGATTCAAACCGCGGGCCTTCCAAGTTGATCAATGGCCTGGCGCAGACGGTCGTAACTCGCGCGGGTGAATTCAGCTATGTGATCGCATTCAAAAACAGTGGCGACACTGCTGCCCGGAATGTCGTTATCAAGGATCGCATTCCCGCTTCAATTGATTACGTGCCAGGCTCACTTCAATTAAACGACCGAAGTGTTTCTGACGCGGTGGATAACGACGAGGGATCAGTGCAAGCCGGCGAGATTAACATCCAACTGGCTCGGGTAAATCCAGGCGAAAGCAATCGGATTTCGTTCCGTGCGCGCATGGGCGCGGGCTCGCCGGCGGGAACGGGACTTGTTAATACGGCAACCTTGACGGCAGATAACGTGCCGCAAATTAGCAGCAGTCACGCCACTGCGATCGTCGATCCATTTGGAGTCGTGTTCGCCGGCCGCGGTGGAAGTGCCACCCCGATTGCCGGAGCGCGCGTTGAAATCGCAACCGATCAAAACAATGAAAATCTGCTGGCGTTGCCGTCAGACAATGGCTTCGCTCCGAATGAGAAGAATGAAAATCCTTTCGTCAGCGACGCTCAGGGACATTTTAGTTTTGTTCTGGGAGCCGTCAGTGACACTGCCGGCATGAATTACTTCATGAAGGCGTCGGCGAAAGGTTATGTAGATCGTTTAATACAGCTCAGCCTGCGTCCAACTCAATCAGGTTTTTTTTCAGTTACCGTGCATGCGCTCGACAATCAGCCGCTCGCGGCGGCAGGCGGTTTCGACCTGGTGCATCAGGACGTGAGCCTGGCGGATCTTGCGGCGTTGGTCCTGAACGTGCCAATGTTCGAGCCGGCCGGCTTACAGATCATCAAGTCGGCGGATCGCGCGCAAGCGGAAATTGGTGACGTCGTCACCTACCGGGTCGAAGTGCACAACCCAACGTCCGCGCCGGTGAAAGATGTGCTTATCAGCGATCGCCTGCCGGCATCGTTTCATTACGCAGAGGGTTCTGCGCGGATCAGCCTGGGCGGCGCCGCGGACGAAATCATCGAGCCGCAGCTCAATAACGGCGAGTTACAGTTTCACATTGCGGAAATCCCGAACGGTGCGACCGCGCGATTGCTCTATCGCGTCCGCATCGGAGCGAACGCAGTCGAAGGAGATCAAGCCAATACTGCCGTAGCTTCGGGTGTGTTCCCATCCGGAGACCGCACCACGAGTGCCACCGCGCGGGCCGTGGTAAGAGTCTCAGCGGGCGTGTTTTCGACACGACAAGTGATCGTTGGTCGCGTGTTCGTCGATACAAACACAAACGGTCAGTTCGACGAAAACGATCGGCCGATGCCCGGCGTGCGCCTGTATTTGAGCAACGGTCAATCCGTGATCACGGATTCCGCGGGCATGTACAACTTCCCTTCGCTTGGTGATGGTCCACAGGTGATCTCCCTTGATCCGGTCAGCGTGCCGCCGGGTTATGCATTGACGAACAGTGGTCGCGAATCAGGAAAGGGCTGGACCCGGCTGCTACGCACGCCCATCGGCGGCGGCGCATTGCTGCGTCAAAACTTTGCGTTGTTGAAGTCAGTATCATCAGCGTCAGCAGATGGATCTCAAGATCAACTCAGTCAGTCCGCGCCGGCGCCATCTACATCCGCGAAGTCAGCGTCATCTCCCTCAGGAGATGAATCGACCGCTCAGCGCGAAAAGACCAATTTGAAGGTTGCCGGCACCTACGAGATTGCCGCCACCGACAAGGTCGAGGCCGTCGCGCCAGGCGACATCAACATTATCTCGCCATCTGCAAATTCCGTCTCGATGTCTCCCGGCGCGCAGATTGAAGCGCGCACGGCCCTGGATTGGACCGTGAAATTAGAAATTAACGGAGAGCAGATCTCGGACAAGAACATCGGCGTACGCAGTCTCGATCACAAGAATCAGGTCGCAACCTTTACGTTTGTCGGCATCAACCTGAAACCGGGCGCGAACAAAGTTCGTTGCACGGCCGTCGGTCCTGACGGCGCCGTTGGCAAGTCGCAGGAGATCATGATAATTGGTCGCGGGCCCGCGAAGCGTCTGCAGATCAGTTCAGATCGACCCGAGATTCAGGGTGGCGGAAACGATTCGACGGTTGTGCGGGTAAAGGCTTTCGACGAGTGGAACCATCCTGCGCTCGATGGCCAGGTGGGAGTCGAAACGTCTCTGGGCCAGTTGATGCGACTGAACGACAAGTCGCCGGCGCAAGCTCTTTCCCAAACGGCCGCGCTCACGAATTCTTCTGCGCAACAAAACGCCAGCAACGCGCAACTCATCGTCCAGTTCGAGAACGGCGAGGCGGCGGTAAAGTTAATAGGCTCCGGAACGCCGGGCGAAGCTCGGATTCATGCTCAAACCGGGGAGATCGAGGCTGAAGATCGCATCCGAATGACTTCTGAAATGCGGCGCCCGATTCTGGTTGGGTTTGCCGAGATGAGTTTCGGCAACAGCATTCCTGAAGTCGCCTTACGAAACGAACAGGGCAACTATCGCAGCAGACTGAGCTTCTTCTACAGCGGCCGTTTCCTCGGCAACAACATGCTGACGCTTTCTTACGATTCGCAACGGCCGATTAACCGCACAGCCGGACGCGACCGGCTGTTCCAGATGGATCCGCTTGAGCGTGTATATCCATTGTTCGGCGATTCCTCGACGCGCTTTGAAGCGGCGCCTTCGAACTCGAAAGTCTACGCGCGCATCGATCACAAACGCTCGTTTGCCATGTTCGGGGATTTTGACACTGACATGGATGCGCCGCTGGCCGGGTACGCGCGCAAGCTTACGGGCGTCAAGGCGCACATCGAAAACTCGCGCGGTGATTTCATCACGGTCACTGGCGCGCGACCCGATACGGCATTTGCTCGCGACGTATTTGCCGCCGGGGCTTTGGGAATTATTCAGCTTTCGAACGCTGATATTCTTCCCGGGTCTGAAACCGTCATGCTGGAAGTCCGCGACCGGCGCAACCCGGAAGTAATCGTCTCTCGTGAAACTCTCGCCCGATCGATCGACTATAACCTCGACAGTGCGAACGGACGGCTGTTTCTGCTTCGTTACATCTCGACTTTCGATCGCGTCTTGAATCTCATGCAGATCGTAGTCACCTACGAGCATGGTGCGGCCGGCATGAACTCAGCAGTCTACACTGCGCGGGTGCGCAAGAACTTTAAGCACATCGGGCTGAAACTCGGATTGTCTGCGGCTATGCAACGTGAAGCGACTGAGCCTGATTTTTTCCTGGGCGGTATCGACATTGAAAAGACGCTGCCGCGTCATGGCTCGTTGCAGATCGCCTGGGCCACCAGCCAGGGCGAAGTCATGGGCAGTGGAAACATCAGTACCACCAACGATGAGCGACACGACGGCACTGCATATCAACTCACCCTGGCTGAGCCGTTGCCTTTCCTGGGATCGACTGTCCGCGCGCGTTATGTGAATGCATCCGAACACTTTTTCAACCCATTCGGCGGAACGGTGACGCCGGGTTCGCGACGCGGCGAAGTGACCGTCGAAATGAAGCCGCGCAAGGGTTCTATCTTACATTTCGGCGCGACCAGTGAACGCAATAAGACGATCAACGTCAACAACGGCCGCCTAACTCTGTCGGCCGCGCTCGACGAAACTATTCGCGAACGAGTGAAACTGCATTTTGGTTTCGATCACCGGGCCTTGACCGACGATCTCAACGAAAAGAAAACCGATTCAAACCTGGTAACAATCGGCGCAGACGTCCAGGTTACCGATAAGCTTCAGTTTTCGGCGAAGCGAGAACAGAATCTGGGCGATGCTGATCCGACTTATCCGACGCAGACGACACTCGCGGCCACCTATCAACTGAGCGCCCTGACCAAATTATTTTTCACGCAGAGATTGGCCGCCGCGCCGATTGTGCCGATTGCCGACTTCACGGCCAATGGCTTTGCCGGCTCGGGCTCGCGCCGCGAAACTGCGATCGGAGTTGAAACAAGGTTCGGCAAGTACACTTCGATGACCGGCCGCTATCAATTGGAAAACGGCATCAACGGCACGGATAGTTTTGCCGTCATGGGTCTGCAAAACCGTCTGCCGCTGACGAAACAACTTTCGGTTGAACTCGGTTTTGAGCGAGGTTTTCATCTACGTGGTCCAAACAAAAGCTTCAACAGCGGCACTCTCGGCCTCGGTTGGCAGCCAACTTCAGACTTCCGCGCCTCAGCGCGTTACGAATACCGAGATCGTGGCGGCGTTGGACAACTGTTTTCGGTTGCGGCGGCGGGCAAGTTGCGCGAGGGCGTAACGGCGTTGTCGCGTTTTCAATTCTCGCACGGTTCGACGGAAGGAAAATTGAATCAAGCGATGGAAGGAATGGCGGCGCTGGCAATTCGTCCGATTGAATCGGACCGCACGGGACTGCTCTTCAGCTACACGCATCGATCGACGACCCAAAATGGGGCCGGCATAATTCCGACGCGCGATCGTTTGGATTCACTTTCGACTGACGGTTACGATCAATTGACGAAGCGGTTGGAACTCTATGGCCATTTCGCTTTACGGTTGAGCGCTAACGGCCAGCCCGATCTTCCGTACGTCTCTTCGTTATCGTTCCTTACTCAGGCTCGTGCGCAATACCTTTTGACCAAGCGGATCGATTGGGCTTTTGAGACGCGCTTCCTTCTTCAGCCATCGTCACGCACTTCGCGTGCAACGTATGCGACGGAAGCCGGCTTCTGGGTTCTCCCGGATCTTCGGCTTGGTGGCGGATATAATTTTACCGCGGCGAAAGAGCCGGCCGGCACTGGAGTCCTGCCAACCCGGCGCGGTTTCTACTTTACGATTACCTCAAAGCTTTCGAACATGTTCGACCTATTTGGAACTTCAAAGGCCGGCTTGACGGATTCAGACAAAAAAGCGGAGCCGGTGCAGGAAAAGCATTGAACGCCGAGACGATCAAAATGAAGCTTGCCCCCCGCGTTCTGCGAACCATAATAATTAGTCTCGCCGTCGTATTCGGCGGGCTCTGCCTCTGTTCGCAGTCGTTCGCTTCAACCAACGCATATGAAATCCGCGGCACACCCGACTTTGCAATCTACCAGCTCAATCTAACGACGAACGTGCTGACGACCCTCGTCTCCGCGTATCCGGGAGGCAGTTCAGCAACGCTGGCTCAACGACCAAGCGACGGCATGCTCTTCTATGCCATCAACGCAACCAACGGCCAGGTCTATCGTTACAATCCGGCGACGCCCAGCGTCGCGCCAGTGGCGCTCACCAGCACGTTGGGCGCCAGTGTACCGGCTTCCCTGCGCATGGCTTTTAACGCGAGTGGGACGCTTTATTATTTGCCTGACACTGGAGTGCTCTACACGATCAATCAAGTAACGGGCGTCGCTACTGCCGGCCCGACGATTAGCGGTTTAGGCAGCGGCGGTGACATGGCCTTCAACTCCAGCGGAACTCTCTATGTGGTGAACAGTTCGCGACAAGCATTCACGGCATCGCTTGCGGGCGGAGCAGCTACCTCGCTCGGGACAATAACGTTTCCCGGCGGCGCCACGCCCGCACCCATCGGACTGATATTCGACGGCAGCAACACGATGCGCGTGCAAACGCAGAGTCCCAGCAGTCTCTATACCGTGAACCTGGGCACTCTGGCGGCGAGTTCGCCGGTCACGCTTGGCGGAGGCACCGCGTCAACCGGCGATCTGGGAAACGCGACCGTTCCCGATCCCGACCTTTCGATTACAAAGAGTAGCGGCACGACCACCGTATATCAGGGCGGACCGGTCACCTACACAATCGTCGTTACGAACAATACGAGCGCGTACGCGGTCACGGGCACCGTCACGGACACGGTGCCCGCCACCGTCACCGGTGTGACCTGGACTTGCGCGGCGTCTGCGGGATCTTCGTGCGCCGCAGCATCAGGATCGGGAAACACTATCAGCACCAGCGCGACCCTGGCGCCAAGCGGAACCGCAACCTATACCGTTAGCGGAACCGTCTCAACAACGGCGACGGGTACGTTGTCCAACACTGCGAGCGTGGCGGTGCCCAGCTTTCTTAGCGACACGACGCCGGGAAACAATTCAGCAACTGACACTGACACCATCAACGTGCAAGCCGATCTATCGCTCACGAAGACCGATGGCGTCGCCAGCGTCACTGCCGGCAGCACCGTTACTTACACCGTCGTCGTCAAGAATGCGGCAACCAGCACTGGCGCTTCAAATGGATCGATCGTGACGGACACTGTGCCAGCAGTTATTACCAGTGTGACGTGGACGTGCGGCTCACCAACCTTAAGCGCGACGTGCGGCGCGGCGAGCGGCAGCGGAAACACGATTAACACCACCGCGAATTTGCCCATAGGAGCAACCCTGACTTACACGGTCACGGGAACGCTGTCTGTTTCCGCGACCGGAACCCTGGCGAACACCGGGAGCATCGTCGCGCCCGCCAGTGGCGTATCTGATCCAACTGATCTCAGCCGGACCGGCGCCGGCAACAACAGCGCCACCGACAGCGATGCCATCACGGCTATTCCCAGCGTTGCGTTGGTAAAATCGGTGAACCCTACCGGCAATCAGATTCCCGGAACAGATTTGACTTACACGATCGCGTTCACAAATGGCGGGGGCGTAGTCGCCAGAAGCCTGGTCGTCAGCGATCCGGTTCCTGCTAATACGGATTTCAAAGTGGGATCGGTAACCAGCTCGCTGGGCACCACGGGATTGACTGTCGCGGTCGCGTACTCAAACAACAGCGGCAGCACATACGCCTACCCGCCAGTAAGCGGCGGCGGCGGCGCGGCCGCGGGCTATGATCGGAATGTGACAAACGTGCGTTGGACGTTCACTGGAAATCTTAGTCAAACGCCGCCGAACAATGCGGGCAGCGTAAGTTTCATCGCAAAGATCAGATAAGAGACAGACCGGTGAGGAAAATAAAAGGCCGCCATCGGAATTCCGACGCGGCCTTGTTGTTTTTGATCGAAAGACGCTCTATTGAATCACAAAGACGTCGTCGCCGACCGGCTGATTGAGCTTTATATCTTTCACTTTGTATTCGGCAAAGTATGCCCCCGCACCCGGCAATTCAAATCGTTGAGTGAAATTCGTCGGAATCATCACTCCATCGTATTCCTTGAACTTGGAAATCGATGACCCGAAGGTAAAGCCGTTGTACGGAATAACAAACTCGCTAACTTGAGCGGTCGCCGGATCGATGTAGTAGTCGGTGGTGTTGCCTTCGCTATCTGCAATTCTAAAACCTCGCAATTTCTTCTTGTCAGGCAAAGCCGTGACCGTGTAGCCAGGTTGATCGAACTTGCCCAGGACCGGCAGCCCAAATTTGCTGGGCGGCGGAACTTCGACGCCCGGAATATTACTGACCGATCTTTGCCCGTCATAAATTTGCTTAAAGATGAAGACGGGTTGCGCATTAATGTCGATGCGGACCTTATCGCCGGCGGTGACGATCGCAAACGTCCCCGGAATAGACTGCGTCTGGTTCGGAGCATAAAGATTGGCCGTCCCGATCACCATCGAACTCTTCAGCTTCTTGAAATTCTCGCCGCCGAGCGCCATGAGCGCCGCGCGCGCCAGTTCCACCGGCGTAGTCTTGTCCGTGATCGCGATCGGCGCAGGGATGCTGCTCTTTGCGGCAGCGGCGCCGGTTGACTTGGCAGCGTCGGGCGTTTGAGCTAACGCTGATGACGCTGACGTGGCGATCAAAAGTAGAATGAGGCTTAAAGCGTATTTTTTCATCACGGGAACTCCTTCGTCTACGGAAATCAAGAAGGTAAGACTGAATTCGATCGATTTAACTTAAGACGCGCGGAGAACGACGATCGTTAACACGAAGATCGTAATTCGAAACTCGTAACTCAGGCGCGATTACCTGAGTTACGAGTTCGATGCTTGCCGCTCAAGAGAGCTATACGGCGTGATTCTTTGGAAAGTTCAGAAAGTAAATCTGAGATTGAGGTAGATGCGTCGATTGCCCGCGCCGGTGCTGCCGCCGCCGCCGCCAAACCCACCAAAGCCGCCGGCGAGTCCGAGCGATTGGCCGAAGTTCGGTGAGGACAAATTGCCCACCGGGTTCGAGAGATTGACGCGATTGAATATGTTCTGAAAGTTCACTGATGCGGTCAGTGAGTATTTTTGGGGCGCGCTTGCACCACCAGGTCCGCCCATCGTCATCATCTGCGGGCCACCGCCGCCGCCACCGCCGCCTCTTGGGCCACCACCGCCGCCGCCAGCCGCGCCGCCCATCATCCCACCGATCTTGTTGGCCGCTCCGCCCGCCTCGCGTTTAGGTGCTGCTGCGTCAGTTGAACTCTTCGGTTGTCCTTTTTGTTGCGAACTCGCCGCGCTGCGATTGGCCTCGCCGCCAAAACCAAACGTGCGACTAATTCGCAGGCTCACAGCCACATTACCGGGTCCCTGGCCGAAGTTGCGTGGAATGATCGCCTCACCTGGAAGCGGGTTGAGATTGAAGTTTCCAAATCGGGTACAGCGAATATTGATGCTGTTGCAATCGGCGCCCGCAGCCGCAAAACTTGGCCGCTCGTTAGCGATGCGATCGAGGTTCGTGTCGCGGCCCGTGATGATATTGAATGGAGATCCGGAAGCGGCGACAACAAAGGGACTGAAGATGAGCTTCCACCACGGGGAGGTGATGGTGCCAAAGAGCGTAAAGCGGTTACGGACGTCGCCCGATCCCCGTCCGTATTCACCGGTAAAGTCGTACGAGTTAACCGGGAATGAATTAAATCCCTGTCCATCAGTGTCATTCCTTGTTTTGCTCCAGGTGTAATTGCCTGAAAGTGAAATTCTCGGATTCAAGCGGCTATTAAAGCCGAGGCTGAAGTTCTCCTGGTGGTACTTGCCGCTGGATTCGTATTCATAGATGTCCCCCAGCGCGGGATTTGGCCGCAGGCCATTCGGCGTCGCCGCGGTAATCGTACCCGGCAAAGGCGCGTTGATGTCGCGCGTGCGAATCACGTGCTGGATGCGAATGTTATAGAAAGCGACGTAGCCACTGATGTTCTTGGGCAATTGCCGCTCAGCCTGAATGCCCATGAGATACACGGCGGGCGCCTGAAGATTCGACGCCACCCGGTAGGTAGTCTGCTGTGTCACCGGAAACAGAGCGAGTTGGGCCGCCGTCGGCACAATCGGAAACTGATTAAGAATGTTATAAACAGGACGCGCGGTCGCCAGATCCAACTGTGCCTGGCTTGGCGCGGTATTAAGCAGGAATGGTTCCGCAATCGCATATGAAAGCTCGTTAGAACCATTCAACCGATTAGCTTGCAGAGTCTGTCCTTCACCGAATCGATTGTAAAAAATCCCGCCGCCGCCGCGGATCACGGTCTTCGGTGGTTTCGTCGAGTTAGCAGCGCCCGGCGACCAGGCAAAACCAAAGCGTGGCGCAAAGTTGAATTTGCTGTTGATGTTGGTTTGGTTTTCGTAGCGCAGGCCATAACTCAACATCAAGTTTGGTCGTATGCGCCAATCATCTTGCCCGTAAAAACCAAGATCCGTCTGCGATACGGATGCCTCGGGATTGCCCGTGTTAATTGAGAAAACCGAGGCGCCGCCGCCAAGTCTTCGAATGCAATCAGCGGTGGTTGTCCCCGCCCCGCAAAACGCCAACTGTTGCGCCGTCAGGCCCCGGGTTTGAATTAGGATCGTTCGCCGGTAGCGTTCGATACTATTCAGTTGAATATCAGAGCCGGCGATAGGATTGTTGCTCGCGTCGAGCGCCGGACCAAAACCTCCTGAGAATGACCAACTGCCGGCAAAGTTGCCCGGGCTGATATCGTCAATCTTGACGCCGCGCACGCGACCACCAAATTTGAGCGTGTGCAAGCCCTTCTGAATCTGAGTGAAGTTATTCAATTCCCAACGATTGCTGGTGTTGATTGCATGGCCCACGCCGGAACACGAAGTACCGCCAGAGACACAACCGCTGAACGCACCGCTGACATTCAGGCGCGCGATGATATTGCTACCTAAGGACTCGCTTCGACCATGAGAGAATTGAAAGCGTGTTTCGTTGATCGTAAACGCGTTGATAACCGCGGTTTCCGTCAACTGAATATTTTGGTTCCTTGATGTGTTGGCGAAACCGAGCGAAGGCAGCGTAAACCCGCTAACTCCCTGGTTCTGGGTCTTTGACTCAAAGAAGTTATAGCGGGCGATCAACGTGTTCTTCGAATTGATGGCGTAATCAATGCGCGGCCCGATGTTCGTGTTCCGTCGCGGAACCAGGAAACCTTCGCCGAGCTGCACGATGTTGAAAGCCGGATCGAGAATCGTCGCCTGGATCAATTCGTTGTCATCTGTCTCGTTGCGATTTCCTTCGAAGTAGAACGATGCTTTCTTCTTTACGATGGGCCCACTGAAGCTGCCGCCAAATTGACGAATCTGAAAAGGCGTACGCTTGCTCGAGCTGGTCGCAAACGGGTTACGCGAGTTCAAGCTCTCGTCGTTGAAATTAAAGGTAGCACTCCCGCGAAACTTGTCTGTTCCCGGCCGGGTCAGAATGTCTATGCGCGCCGACGGTTGATCGTTTTCCGGCGCGAATGGATTCTGATTGATACGAATCTCGCGGATAGCTTCCTTGGGCGGCATGTTCGCGCCTGAGAAACCATCGATAAAGATTTGGCCGCCGTTTGGCCCAATTGCCGGACCAGCGAGCGCCTGCAATGCAGCCGCTAGTTCGTCCGGATCATCCGGGAGCGCGTCCAAATCTTTGCCACTAATCACCTGTTGGTTCGCGTTGTTATTGCTGTCCGTACTGACGGGCGTATCGGCATTCACCTTAACCTGCGTTTCGATTGCCGCAATTTTCAGGGTGAGATTTACCGGATCGCGACGAGCCGCGGTCACATCAACTTCGGTCTCTTCAGAGGCCGCAAAGCCAACGCCAATCGCGTGAATCTTGTACTTGCCAGGCGCCAGGTTGGTAAACGAGTAGGCGCCGTCGGCATTTGTCGTAGCTGATTTTTGCGCGCCGCTCGCGTCAGTTAACGTGACGGTGGCGCCGACGATTGTCGCGCCAAACTCATCGCTGATCGAACCGCGCAGCGTCGCCCGATTCTGAGCGAAAACTGACATTGAGAATGCGACGACTAAAACGACGCAAGCAATAGGGGAAACTAACTTTCGAATATTCATCATTGAACTCATCTCATTAGAAAACAACCGCGCGCGATTGGGGGATCCGTTTCGCTAAACGCGGTTGCTCTGAAACCCAAACTGCGAGATCAGAGGAAATTAATCACGGCCCGCCAAGGCCACCAAACATACCACCAAAACTTCCATTCAAATCGACACCGCCCTGCGGCCGAGCTCCACCTTGCTGAGGACGGGAAGCGGCCATGGCCAGAAGCGTTTCGGCGCCACTAACAAGCTGGATCGCTGTCAACTGCGTCGGATCAGCGCCGGGGAGGCTGGACATCAAAATCGTGTCGCCCACTTTCAAATCATTAATCGTAATCGTTGGCAGCCGTTCGAGCATGTCCGCCATATTGCCGCCACGCCCGCCGCCGCCCTGCGGTCCTGCTGGTCCAGCGCCGGCAGGTCTCTGTCCCTGACCCTGGGCCGTCTGACCTTGTCCTGGCTGCTGTCCCTGAGCCGGACTTTGACCTGGACCACGACCACCTTGTCCCTGCGCACCACCGCCGGGTCCGCCCGGGCCCATGCCGCCACCAAACATCATCGCCGCGCCTTGCGGTAAGCGACGAATGACTGAGTCCGGCTTGAACACAATCGTCAGCGGCTTTTTGGTAGTCAGATCGTTAATCTTGATTTGGTTGTTGGCCACGTCGATTTCCGTTACGGTGCCCCCGGCGATCTTGAAGGTTCCGAAGACGACCTCTTCAGCCGTCAGGTGAGTTCCGTCAGCGCTCTTGTCACCAAGCGCTCGCAACTGATCCTTTACTTTGACTTCCTCGAGGTTACTCGGTTTCGCTTCGCTGTACTTCGGCACCGTGTCCGGCGGATATCTCCGCATCAAAACTTTGTCGGTGATGGGAATAATGACCGACTGTGTTTGACCCGTCAGCGAGCTGCTGGAAACTGTGATCTCCCGCGTCGACGGATTGACCGAGCTAACGATTCCACTCACCCCGCGTTTACGCCATTCTGCGCGCTCTGCTTCCTGCTTCTTCGCCAGGTCTGCTTTCGACATGACAACCAGTTGAGCCGCCGGCACTGTTGTCTGATCCGTGCCCGGTCTCCAGCGCGCCCATACGCGATCGCCCGAACCAACGTCCGCAAGCGTGATCCCGGCAGCCCCGGTCAGGGATTTTGCCCCGGGCGCCATCCGTTTGTACTGCGTCTTCTCGTTCAGGATGACGGTTGAAAGCACGCCGCTTTCAGCGCGCACGATCATCTGACTTGTGGTCGTGTCGATATTCTTGACTTCACCTATGACCCCGGGAATTTGCGCGGCCGGTGAAGGTGTAGCTGTTTGCGCCCAAAGCGCGCCTGAAGCGCCGAGCACAATAACTAACAACAGAAGGATTTTCAGTGATTTTGGCACGGTTATATCCATGTGAACTCTCAAAGTATTCATTATTTACGCCCCACCAAACCAGTTAGTTGCAAAAAGTTCGATTTAGTTCCAAGAAGAATAATGGCAGAAGAATGGATCGACGTCCAGAATCATGAATTATTAACGCTTCTTCTGTTCGCCGTCGCGTTGGGCGTCTTGTTGGGCAACCATCGCGTCAAATTTTTGTTGTTGCTCCGGCGTCAGCAGCGCCCGAATCTTGGTACGCGCTTTTTGCCGCGGCTCTTCGAAACGTGGCCGCAACTCTGCGCGCAGTGAGCGATATTCATTACGCGTCTCGTCGAGAATCGTACTGACAGACTTTGTTTGATCCTCAGTTAGACTCAAATCGCGACGCATCTTTTCGAAGCGATCGTGAGGTGCATTCCGATCGCTGCGAGACATTGCATGATAGAAACCGGTTACGGCCCCGCCGGTGAACGATCCCAGCACAAACACGACCACCAGCACGAGCCATACTTTTAATGTTGTGTGACCTTGCATTGTTATTTCCCGTAATTCCGATCGAGGACGATGTTGAATACGTCCTCGCGCGACAAGCCGTTCCGGCTGGTAAGCACGGTCTGCTCAACACCTGGGTCAAGAGCCCCAATTAGAGGCTCATCCTCAGCCTGAGGTGTTGACACAACGACAGACTGGCTCGACCATACAGTGAGAACCGCCGCCAGAATAGCCACCAGAGCCATCGCCGGAACCGCGCGCCAGGCAACCTGAATTAAAGACAGCCACCCGCTCGACTCTTCACGTCGGCGACGCTCTTCGTTTATTCCGGCGCGCACCCGGGTAAACAGAAACGGCGAAGAGGCAGCGGCTTCAACCTCGCTTTCACTCGCGGTAGCTGCCATTAGGATGAGCTTTCCGGCTCGATCCAACTCTTCAGTTTTGTGGCTCTTCGATTCGAACATCTTAACTTCTCCTGCCGCGCTAGTTTACCGCGCTCATCATCGAAAGACGATTAAAAACAGTCAAAAGTTACAAGAATTCTCCCCTCCTTTTGGGGGATTTCACATTATAAGTAACGTTGCAGCACACGGCGAAGATTTGCCCGGGCGCGATGCGCACGGACCTTCACTTTTGAAATGGACCAGTTGGTCACTTCCGCAATTTCCGCCACCGAAAACCCCTCCACATCAAGCAAGGTCAGCACCAATCGATCGTCAGCATTCAAACGAGCCAGCAGTTTGGCCGCCAGATCGCGCGAAACAAGTTCGGTCTCGACGTCCCTCGGCGGCGATCGAAGCTGCGCTGCAAATTCCTGTGCTTCGCTTTCTTCGATGTCTCCAAAACCCTGTTCGGGGCGACGACGCGCGCGGCGCAAATGATCGTAGCAACAGTTAATCGCTATCTGGGACAGCCAGGCTTTAAACGAGGCCGCGTGGGTGCCGTGATAACTGCCCAGCGCAAAGTACGCTTTGGTAAAACTATCCTGGATGATCTCTTCAATCTGTTCGCGCTGCGGAAAAAACCGGCTGGCCACGCGCGCAACCTGACGGCGATGGCGTTCGAACAATTGCTCGAATGCTCCTTCGTCCCCAGCGGCGGCCTCCCCGACCAGGACATCATCTGTCGATTGCGATAGCTCCACTTTGATGAATGAGTGCGACGCCGGCGGCGTCAGGCATTGCCGCGCGCGGTCTTCTTCCAGCCGACGCGATATCGCGCGGTTAAGGCCAGCCCCAGACTGGCCACCAGCAGACCCGCTTGCACGAACGGCCAAACGTATGGAATCGAGGACAACACGATCCAGAATGTGACGCCGAATAAAAGCATCACCGACTCAGACTGAAGTTGCGGCCAGATCTTCCGCTGCAACCAGCGCCCGGTGGCCGCGATGATAACCACCCGGCCGAAAACAGTAGCCACGATTACCAGCAGCAGCGCCATCACGGAAATTGCAGCGCCAAAGATCGACGGCAATAGCCACAAACTTCCCAGCACCCCCAGCGTTATGACGATAGATCCGATTAAGCCAATGAGCGCCACCCGCAAACTCGTCAATTGTAACCGAGTCACCGCGCGGCTGATGGTATTCGGCATGACGGCCGTCAACGCCAGTGCCACCACAAACCAGATTAAGATCGCCAACAGGCGCGTGCCAAAGAAGACGGCTGATAACTGTGGATGCAGAACGCTGAAAGGATCGCGCATGACCCGGCGCAATTGATCTTCATACCCGGCATACATGATCGTGACACTTTTGGGATCACGATCGGGCGCAGCTTTTCCATGGTGATAAATGCCGCCCAGCACAATCACGTCACCGCCTATGCGCGCTCCTTCGCGCTGAATCACCGATCCGCCAATCGCGGCTACGTCGCCATCGACAGCGCCTTCGACAATCACATCGCCGCCAAAGGCTATCGCACCTTCCTTTACTGTTCCGGTAATGCGGATCGATTGGCCCAGGCCGAAAACAGTGGTATTGGCCACGCCGTCAATTACGCGCGCCTGCGGGTCGCCAGGGTGGTCTTCATTTGCAGGTTGTGCGGCAGCAGCGATGACCAGCAGCACCAGCGCAGCGATCAACGCTGACATCCTTTTCAGGTGATGTGAAGCCGCAATAATGATTTGCGATGTTAAAGGTAGCAGGACTTGGGTTGCGATCATTGAACGGGACAACTCCTATTCAATGATTTGCGCGCGATGATAGTTAGCTATGAGCAAAGACAGGAAAGAGATCGACACGAGAAATGCGAGTACAAAAAAGAAGCGGGAACCGGTTTGCGCAAACAACATCGCGCGGCCAATCACCCGAATCACAACGACCGCGCTCGACGCAGCTTCTGAGGTAGCTCGCCACACAAGATCGACCAGTACGCGCGTGACCCTGAAGAACGACCGCAGCGGATCAAACACGACGGCCCGCGTGGCAGCGCCGAGCAACCCAAAGGACACTAACGCCAGGATCGCGCAGAGTTGCAAGGCGCGTCGCCGCTCACGGCGATCACGCATGCCCGTCAGATCGTTTTCAGCCCGGGCGGTGACGACGCGAGCAAAATTATTCGGCAGATGAAACGAGCGCGCATCATTGAACGCCACGTCGAGCGTGCAAAGCAATTGACGTTGGATTCGCAACTCTGTCGTACAAGACGCACAAGATCCCAGGTGCTGCTCGAATTCATCAAGCGCAACGCCGGTCAACTCGCCATCAAGATACGCGGCGACATCCTCAAGTTGACACCTGTGATCGAGACTGTCTGGCATAAGATCCAATCAGGCGCTATCGATTCCGCGCTGGACCAACAGGTCGCGCATGGCCTCGCGGGCGCGGAATAAACGGTTCTTTACCGTGCCCAGCGGCAAACCGGTAACTTCAGCGATTTCGTCGTAACTCAGATCATGTGAATGCCTGAGGACGATCAACTCGCGATACGACGCCTGCAGGAGCTGAACTACTGATTCAATTTCCGAGCGGCGTTCCTTTCTTTCGCTCTCCTGTTCCGGCGTGAGCCGCCGGCTCTCGATCACGACTTCCCGACGCTCGCCATCGACACTGCAGGTCAACGCCTGTTCGCGCACCGCGTGACGGCGCAAGTGATCGATTGCCGCGTTATGGGCAATCTTGTAAATCCAGGTTGAGAATTTGAACTCCGATCGATAGCGCGCCAGCGAATTGTAGACTTTGATGAAAACTTCCTGAGTAAGATCAAGCGCGGAATCATAATCGCCAACCATGCGATAGACGTATGCGGCGATCGGCCGCTGGTAACGCCGCACCAGCTCCTCGAACGAGGCTTCGCGGCCGGCGACTGCGGTTTGCACGAGTTCACCGTCGGCGAGCTTGGTCAGGTTGGCTAAAGAAATGGCTGCGCTCATATTTTGGTTGCTGCGATTCTACGCTCGGTGGAACTCGAAAGTTTCAAGCTTGGGTACGCACGCTTCCAGCGTGCTTTTCTCAATCAGCCACGCTGGAAGGGTGCGTACCCGGCTACCACGCTAAGCGCGCCAGGCCCGCGGGCGCGGCAATCGCATCGAAATTGAGGCTGTCAGTCGGCACCAGCAAACCCACATCGGCCGCATTGAGCGGTTTGAGACTGACACCCAGAGCCTCCTGCGCAATATCGGCAACTCGCCTTTTGTCGAGATGTTCGCCGATGACTAACAATCGATCGACTGCGCTTTCCACCTGCGCGCCCGCCCGGTCCCGATAAAACAACAAAATCCGGTGAAGCTCGTCGTCACATTCCGCCGGCTCGCAAATAACCGATCGCACCGCCAGCGGCCGATCGCCACGCATGAGGACCGCCGTGAATCCTTCTTCGTGAGCGGTAAATAATAGTCCGTCGCCGCGAGTCCCATTTCGCAGCCACTGTTCCTCACCCGCGTGCCGGGGGAGAATTAAGCCGGCATGCCATCTCAGTGCATGAAATAATGATTCGTATTCCGCCAGCACATCCTGTCGAATCGCGTTCACCAGGTAACGCGCCTGGCGCTGCGCGTCGGGGGCCATCGGCTCGCGCGATACTCGCAGTTCTGAAAGCGGAGCGCCGAAACTACGCTCGACCTTCCATTCAAACAGTTCTTCAGTTTCGCGACGCGAGGCTGCCGTGCCCTCGATCGTTACGATTGCCGATCGGGTCGACGCTTCGGGCAGCGAGGCTGAGAATTTACGTTGTCGCAGAAGTCCGGCGCTGGTCACCAGGTCCCGAAGCGTCCTGGCTAATTCATTTTGATCGCTGATGTTTGTCTGATCGAAGCTGGGCTTAACCAACTCTGCCGGCAGGTTGATCGACGCCGCGCGCCTCACGGCCCACCCGCCGCGCGCGCGATCCAATTGCACTACGGAGGCGCTGTTGCTTTCGATGCCGACAGCCGCCTGCGGGAGGCGCGCTCTCACCAATTTGTGAAAAGGATTTGATGGCATCTTGTCAGTTGTCAGTTGTCAGTTGTCAGTTGTCAGTTGTCAGTCGTCGTCGTCAGTTGCGACTGCTGCATACAACTGACTACTAACAACGACCAACTGACGTTCTTCACCATTCACTGTAAGGAGTGCCTTCGGTAGAAACTTCGCTGGACGAGCTATGCACGTCAGTGACGCCCGTGCCGCCCTCGCTCGAATAAGGGTCGTCGCCGGTGACAATGTTCCAATCCTTGTTATCAGTGATCGGATCTTTTGGCACCTCGCGCATGTACCCGGAGCTGGTCAAATCATCAAGCGACTGTGGCAGCTTTCCCTTATCGGCGGCGTATTGATCGATGAGTTCGCGCATCTTGTGCAAATCGTCTTTCAAAACCGTCTCGCGCGCGTGCATGATCGTCTTGTGATATTGCGGCAAGGCAACGGCAGCCAGGATGATGATGATCGAGATCACGATCATCAATTCGAGCAGGGTAAAGCCTCGAGAACCAGAAGGCAGAAGGCAGGAGGCAGAAAGCAGCGAATGTCTTCCCGGCTCTTCCTGCTTACTGCTTACTGCTTTCTGCTTACTGTTCTTACCAGTCACGATATTTCTCTCCATTCAGCGCAACGCCGTCCGATTTTGAGTGCACGTCAAAAATATTCTCTCCGCCCCACGAAGTAGAGTCTGAAGCGTCATAGCAAGAACGAAAATCCCAGTCCGCTTTGCCGGTTATCGGGTCGACGGGGATCCGTCGCAAATAGACCTTAATTTTGGGCTGCTGCGAATCCTCGGTCGCCGCTTCGGTCGCCGTATAATTCATATTGCCGCGCCGGCCCAGGTTGCCTGCGCTAATCGGCAGCACGTTCACACCTTTCACCAGCGTATCCAAATCCGGCGGAAAACGATCAGGATTGTCGGCGGTGAAAATCGTCTGGTCCGTGATCGCGACGCGGACTCGCGGGTCAGCGAAGATGTTCGGACCCTGCCCGCCGCCCTGAGGGTTCTGCGGATTTTGCGGCTGAACTCGCGGCGCTTGTTCTTGTTGAGCGGTGGTCTGTCCGGTTTGTTGATTGACCTGCATCTGCGCGCCGGCAACTGCTTCGCGATGGAACTGATCTATGGCTTCGCGCATCTCGCGCAGCGCCCCGCGGAGCTGCTGCTCCTTTTGCCTTTTTTCTGAAACCTGAGCCAGGGGGATAATGCCGAGCGTGAGAATCGCCAGGACTGCAACGGTAATCACCAACTCGATGAGTGAAAACCCGTTGGTCTGAGAATGTAGAGGGCAGCGGGCAGCAGGCAGGAAACGCGGGGCGGTCTTCTGCCTTCTGCTGGCTGCTTTCTGCTGGCTGCCTTCTGACTTCACTATTTCACCGTCAACTTGATAGGTTCGAGCTTCAAGAGTAGTGGCCGGCCATCGCTGGCGACAACATTCACGTTCGAAAGATCGAACATCAGAGTACTATCGCCCGCAGCCAACGCTTCAACCTCGATATTGAATATGGTTCCATCCGCCGTCACTGAAGAGCCGGCCGCAGGCGCCAGCGAAATCAGGATCATGCCGTGGTTGTCGATCGATTGAGTCAGGGTGGGCGGCGTCTTCGCATTCGCGAACAGATCGCCCATCGAAACTGAATTGACCTTCATCACTTTTGGATCGAAGCGCAACATTACCAGCGCGAGTCCCAGTGGCGCGTCAGATTTCACCCGCAGTTGAAGCTGCTGCTTGTCGCCAACCTTCAATTCCGACTTCTCCGGAGTAAGGCCCACCTCGATGAGCGAAGTTGTGGATCCTGCGGAGTTTGCGGCGGTTGAATTGCTTTCGCTTTTCATAGCCACATCTGTCACCGGCGTAAGCACCGTTTCCTGTTTCGCGCTGAGACTGGTCGTCGAGACATTCGTTGGCGATGACACCAACGATTTCAAAGCCGTACTCACGTCCGCGGTTTGTAGCACCGGCGGATTCTCGCCGGATGTAATCGCGGCAGACTTGGGCTGTGGCATCGACGCATCCGTCTGAATTGACGCCGTCACGCGGTTCGCTTCCGTCGCCGGTGTCGTCGACGGCGTTTGTAGCGCTGCCACATTGGCCTGGGCAGAGGTATTCACGGGAGCGGTCTTCGCGGCGGTTTGCTGTTCAGATACTTTTGCCTGGTCGCCGGCATCCGTTTTGACTGCGGGCTCATAAGCAGGGGCAGCGTCCGGAACCTGGATCACCGCGTCTTTCGGAAGGCGGCGCGCTGCGGCGATCTGCTCGTCGCGCTCCGTCTCTCGCAGCATCGCTTCCAGCGATCCGGTCGTCGGCGCTTGCAGGGTTCCGCTTGGTCTCATTTCTTCATCGCGCGGAGTGACGGCCGGCGCGCGCAACACCCGCGGCGTGACCGCGATTACGATGTCGACCTGTCGATTGTCGCGCGTCGGTGAAGTGAACAACCTGCCGAGGACCGGAAGGCCGCTGAGAATCGGCAATCCCTGCCGCCCGCTTGATTGTATGTCCTGAGAAACGCTCGCGAGCATCATGGTCCGATTATTCTGCACGCGCGCCGTCCCCTGAAGCGTGCGCTCAGTGAACGTTGGGGTCAGCGTGCTCGCGCCACTAACGTCCTTCGACTCGATCTTCATCTTGACCTGAACGTCGAGGTTCGGAAAAACGATCGGCGTGAAGCTCAGTGTCAAACCAGTCGGCTCGTAATTGATGACGGGAAAGCCGCCACCTCCAAAGGGTTGATTGACCGTTGGCGACGTTGTTGTACCGGTCTGTACACCGAACGGAAAGGCCTGGGCAGTTTGTACGGGCACGCGTTGACCGATGCGGGCGCTGGACTCTTCATTGTTAAAAGCGTGGATTTGAGTAGACGCCAGAAGCTTCGAGTTGTTCCTACTCTGAAATGCCGTGAGCACCGAAGGAGGAATAACCAACGCGGCCGCGCCGGCAGTCGGCACACCGGCCAGGATGCTGGCGACATTAACGCCGACGTTGGTCGCGGTCGTGGCGGCGTTCGAAGTAAGAACCGAAAGTCCCGGCGAACCGCCGAGATTGAAATTCCCTGCTCCCAACTGATTTCCGAGCTGCAGAAGATTGCTGCGCGATACTTCATAGATATTGACGTCCATCACGACTTCGGCGCGATCCTTATCGAGACTCTCGAGCAACTCGCCGATCAGCTTGACGTTCTCCGCGGTATCTCGAACGGTTAAGCTATTCGTGTCTTTGTCCGAAACTACTATCGGCTGCGGCCTTCCGACCGAAGCCGGCAAGGCCTGGCCAATGAGCAACTTTATTTTGTCAGGATCGGAGTTCGCGATGAAGAAAGTGCGCACGACCAGTTGCTGGTATTGCGGGCGGCGCGACTGATCGGCAACCAGGATCGTTCGTTTATCGAGCTTCTGAAAGAAAAGATTCTCCTGAAGGAAAAGTAAATCGAGCGCCTTGGCGGTGGTAACTTTTTGGAGGTTCAGATCCACCGGACGCGGTTGCGCGAACGACTGCCGGTCAAACATGACGTTCAAATTCAAATCCGACGACAACGATTTGATGACATTTTTGATGTCGACGCCGTTGAAATTGATTGTGCGCTGCACCTCAGGTTTGAGCTGAATTTCAGCTTCCTGTGTGCGTGTTTGTGGTTGCGACGGAGTCCCCCCACCCAATGAATCATCCGTTTTTGCATTGGCATCGCTTGTGGTTGATGTGTTCGAGACGATCAGCCCTTGCTTCACCTGCTCCAGCCGTAGCATTCGTTCCATTTCTGACACGGCAAGTTGGTTCACGGGATCGTAACCAAAGGCTTGTCGAAAGGCGTTATATGCGCCCACGTAATCACGCTGTTCAGCCAGCGAGCGCCCTTGCTGCATGAATGCCTGCGAGGCGTTGAAGACCGCGCGCCGGTAATGCAATTGATAATCGACATTACTCGGATCGGCAGCCATCGCGAGCGTGAATTCCTGCGCCGCTTTCTCCCACTGCTGCGCTTGCTCATATTTCATGCCCTGGGTGAAGTGATCTTTGCCCTTGTTCGCAAACACGGACATGGGCAGCGCCAACATGCAACCCACGATTGCGAGCGCCAGAATTGAATGCCAACGGTTTCTTGATGTCATAACTGAACCTCTTGCTGATGTGCCAGTTTTTGGAAAAGCGACGGAAAGCCCCGGCGCTTGCTACTTACACGCGACGGGGGAGAACGAGTTCCGCAATGCCCAAAACCTTTGCAGTTTAACAGAAAAACTCAATTTAAGCGGACAGGAGACTGAGACTTGCACGGCTTCCCCTTTGTCGAGGCAAAACGATTAAGGCCTGGCGTTTAGATTCACTTCCTCGACAAAAGTTACCCTATTAATTTCATGTAAGGTGGAAATGCCTGAAAAAACTTTTTTCAGGGCCGATTCGCGCAGACTGGTAAGCCCTTCCGCCTCAGCTGCGCGGCGGACTTCCGAACCCGGCCGGCGTTCGACGATCATTTCGCGAATGTTGTCGCTGAGATCGAGCAACTCATGAATCGCCGTCCGGCCGCGATAGCCGGTGTGATTGCAAGCGTCGCATCCGACGTTTGAATAGAACACCCGGTTTCGGTTTTCTTCAGGACGCAGGCCTGATTCCGCCAGTTCGATATCAGAAGGGTGAAACGCACGACGACAGAATGTGCAGAGCACTCGCACCAATCGTTGGGCCAGAACGCAATTCAAAGACGAAACGAAGTTGTAAGGTTCGACTCCCATGTTGAGGAAGCGTCCGATCACGTCGATTACATTGTTGGCGTGCACGGTCGTGAAAACCAGGTGACCAGTCAGCGCCGATTGAATGGCGATCTGGGCGGTTTCCTCGTCACGAATTTCGCCGACCATGATCTTGTCCGGATCGTGACGCAGGATCGATCGGAGCCCGCGTGCAAATGTCAGCCCCTTCTTCTCGTTGACCGGAATTTGCGTAATGCCATGCAACTGATATTCGACCGGATCTTCAATCGTAATAATCTTATCTTCTTCGTTGCGGATTTCGTTGAGCGCCGCATACAGTGTCGTCGTCTTACCAGAGCCGGTTGGCCCGGTCACCAGCACCATGCCGTAAGGCTCAGCAATGTAACGGCGAAACTTGCGAAGATCTTCAGGATCAAAACCGACTACATTCAGATCCAGGTTCTTAAATTCTTCGTTGATTTGTTCCTTATCCAGGATACGAATCACGGCGTCTTCGCCATGCACGGTCGGCATGATCGAAACACGAAAGTCCACGTTGCGGCCCTTGTAGCGAACGCGAAAGCGGCCGTCCTGAGGCACGCGACGCTCCGCGATATCAAGTTCAGACATCACCTTGATGCGTGAGATCAGGGTTTGGTGATAAGCCAGATCGATCGGATCTACCTTCTGATACAACGCACCATCAATACGGTACTTAACCTGGACTTCGGTATCGCGGGTTTCGATGTGAATGTCGGAAGCGCGCGACTCCATCGCGTTGTAGACGATTGTGTCAACCAGCTTGATGATTGGCGACATCTCGCTGTCAGTCGCCAGCCGGTCGAGATCGAGAACCTCTTCGCCCGTCTCGGTCTCGCGGACCAGCGAGATGCGAAATCCGGATGCGGCTTCCTGCAAAACGCGCTGGGTCGCATCGCCTTTGCGCAGCACCACGTCTATTGCGCCGGCAGTCGCTACCGAAGGAACGATTCGTATGCGTAACGCGCCGGCGAGCTCGTCCAACCGATCGAGATCAGTTGGGTCGGCCATGGCGATGTGCAGCTTTCCATTCTCCCGTCTCAGCGGGACAAACTGATGACGCACCATCAGATCGACCGGCACTTCAGACAGCAACGAATAATCGATCGGCGATTCGCCGTCCTGCGGCAAAAGGTTTACAAACGGCAGGCGATAACGCCGCGCCAACTCCTTGGCGTCGCGCATCTCAGGCGGTTCATTTGCCACCGGCAGATCGTCGTCGGCCTGAGTCATCCCAGTGCGGATCGCGTCGGCAACTTTCACCTCACCCTGTTCGTCGGTCAATTGCTTCATGCTGTAGCGCAAGCTGTCAGCTTGCGATCTTTCTTCTCTTCCAATCGCAAGCTAACAGCTTGCGTTACAATTAATGCATCTGCGGGCCATTCGAAATCGATTGAATGATTGGCAAATAGATCGCCAGCAGAATTATCACGACCACGCCGCCCATCACCACCAGAATCGCAGGCTCAAGAGTCGTCGTCAACTGCTCTAATCGCACCTCTGACTCCGCTTCATAGAAGGTCGCGACTTCATCCAGCATCTCGCGCAGACTGCCGGATCGCTCGCCGATACCAATCATGTCGATCGCCAATTCGGGCATCCACTTTGCGGTTTCCAGGCTTTCAGTAAACGATCTTCCCTCTCGAATCAGCGGAAGTATCGCCGTACTACGGTGCCGTAGTTCCAGATTGGTGATTGATTCGCCCGCAATCTCCCACGACTCAACAATTGTGATACCGCCGGCGAGCAGCGTCGCCAGCGACCGGGCCGCCTGCGATGCCGTCATTTGCACCAGAAGCTTGCCGGCCAGCGGCAGCTTCAACATCGCTCTGTCGATCACCAGGCGGCCCGACGGCGTACGCGACCAAATGAAGAGCCCAATTGATCCAACAATGAGCGTTGGGACCACCCAAATCGCGTTCCGCATCATCCAGCCCGATAACGCCAAAACGATTATTGTGATCGTCGGCAGGTTGCTCCCAAATCCTGAAAACAGATCCGACATGCGCGGCACCACAAAAGTCGTGAGAAAGATCACCATTCCCAAACATGCAAAGAGCAGAAACGCCGGATAAGCGAGAGCGCCGCGAATCTTTCTGCGAAGCCCAACTGAGCGTCGCATGTAATTAACGTACCGCAACAGCACATCATCGAGCGCGCCCGATCGTTCGCCGGCCAAGATCGAAGCCGTGTAGATTCGCGGGAACGTCGCGCCCTGGGCCGCGAATGCTTGCGACAACGCCGCGCCGCCGCGGATCGCTTCTTCAACTTCTTCGAGCACCACGCGCAATCGCACCGAAGCTGCTCTGCGGCGCAACATAGTGATCGCCTGCAAAATCGGAATTCCGGCGCGCAGCAACGCCGCTAACTGTTGATTGAATAGCAGAAAGTCGTTTGCCTTGACACGCGCCCGCCCGCCCACGCCGCCCATTCTTGTTAGCGACGCGACGCCTTCAGCCCTGGGCGGCGTGACCGCGAAAACTTTGAAGCCTTCACGTTCGAGTCGCGAGCGCGCGTCATTAGCGGCGATCGCTTCGACCGTGCGCGTCACGATTTCGCCCGCAGGCGTTCCTAAACGAACAATAAATTCAGCCATTTTCCAAGCCGGAGTATAACATGCGGTCCCTGGCGAGTTTGATTAGATATCTTTCCGGGGCGCATCGTTGCCATCACGCCTGAGCAGCCATCAAGTTGCAGAAACCCGAATATTTAGTTGACGTTTCAAATCGTTTGAAATATTGTCCGCCCGATTTCTGTGACACTACGGAGAAGCCATGAGCTCAGTTTCCGCTCCGACCAAACCCGCTCCGACTGATTCATCCGACAGTTTGCGATTAGTCCGCGGGTTAAGTTTGCTCGACGCGACCATGATCGTGATCGGTTCGATGATCGGGTCGGGAATCTTCATCGTCTCCGCAAAATCGATGACGCTTGTCGGTTCGCCGGGCTGGATGCTGGCGGCGTGGGCCATAGCCGGAGTGGTCACGATCACGGGGGCGCTGTGCTGTGCTGAACTGGCGGCGATGATGCCGCACGCGGGCGGGCAATATGTCTTTCTGCGCGAGGCCTACGGACCAGCGACCGGATTTCTGTTCGGCTGGACGCTGTTCTTCGTCGTACAAACCGGAACGATTGCGGCCGTCGCTGTCGCGTTCGCTATCTTCATGGGCGTCCTGACACCGACGATCTCAGAAAACGTTTACCTGATTCATCCGATTCATCTCGGAAGCTATGCCATCACGCTTTCAACGCAGCAGCTGGTCGCAATAGTCCTGATCATTTTTCTCACCTTCACGAATACGCGCGGACTGAAGACCGGCAAGGTCATTCAGAATACTTTCACCTTCACCAAGACCGCAGCGCTGATTGGCCTGATCGTCGTCGGTTTATTGCTGGGAAGAAACGCCGGCAGCGCCGCATATGCGTCGAGCTGGTGGAACCCCTGGGCCAACAGCGGATGGAACCCGAGTGTGGCCCTGCCGGGAATGCAAACGACCAATGGATTTTGGCTGTTGATGCTTGTCGGGCTGGCAATGGTCGGTCCACTGTTCGCCCAATCGGCATGGAACAATGTCACCTTCACCGGCAGTGAAATTCGCGAACCTGGACGCAATCTTCCGCGCGCTCTGTTGATTGGTTGCGGAGTAGTCGTGTTGCTTTACCTGCTGGCGAATCTTGCTTACATAGTCACGCTGCCGCTGAATGCATTTCCCGCGTTGCGCGTGCCGCCCAACACACTGGCGACTGAAACAATGAAAGCAGCGCTGGGCCGACCGGGACTGATCCTGATGGCAATTGCGATCATGGTTTCAACTTTCGGATGTAACAACGGTCTGATTCTGGCGGGCGCCCGGATTTACTATGCGATGGCGCGCGATGGATTGTTCTTCAAACGCGCGGCGAACCTGAGCGCACGTCGCGTTCCCGTAGTTGCTTTGATGGCGCAAGGCCTCTGGACTTGCTTGCTTACTCTTCCGCGCACAGTCACGACCGATCCGGTTACTCATCAGTTCAAATACGGACAGGTTTACAGCCAACTGCTGGACTATGTGGTCTCAGCTGATCTGATTTTTTATGCGCTGATGGTGGGGGCGGTTTTCGTGATGCGTCGTAAAGCGGCCGATCTCGAAAGGCCTTATCGCACCTTCGGCTATCCGGTTGTGCCGGTCATTTATATAGTCCTGGCCGTTTTGTTGGTGATCGATCTGGCGTATCTCACGCCTGCCACTTCGGGGATTGGATACTTGTTGGTGCTCGCCGGCATTCCCGTGTACTTGATATGGAGAAGGCAGGCCAAAGCTGCTTGAGCTCAAGGCCTGCCTTCATTTGCTGTCCAAGTTTTCCATCCGCCGTAGCAACTTAGTTCCCTCTCCCGTTGGGAGAGGGTTAGGGTGAGGGTTTAGCAACGATGACGCCCTAGTCCCTCACCCCAGCCCTCTCCCAGAGGGAGAGGG
>DNNE01000172.1 GCA_003487805.1 Blastocatellia bacterium
GTATCGTACAAAGGCTGCACGGCCGTAAGCACCCACGGTTCGTTGGCGACGGTCATTGCCAGGATGCGAATGCGATCGTTGTCTGGCAACGTAATCGTTCTCGCTCCCGCCGGCAGGTCAATCGCATAGGCAAACAAATACGAGTACGCGTAAGGTTCAGCCGCGCCGTCAGGTGCGTGGCGCTGTGAAGAGAACCAGGCGATGTCGGCGCGCTTGATGAAGCCGGGTCTTATCCCAACCATTTCACCGTATTGATTTGTGCGAATGCGCGGCGGGGTTCCCGGTGGAGCGCCCTGGGGCGGCGGTATCTGCTGTTCAGTTGTTTTCCAAATTCGATCGTCCCATTGGCCCACAAAGCCGGTCCATTCCTGAATAAGCAGGTCAATCGCCGTGTCTCCAAACTTGAACACGGCTTTCTGGTCGTTATTCGCCGCGGCCGCAAGCAGATAAACGCGATTGTATTTTCCCGCAGGCAGAGTGATCGTTTGTCCGTGCGGCACGACGGCGTTTGGTTTTTCCGCTGAAGCAAGATCGAAACGAATTCCGCCGAAGTTGATCTGACGCGGCAACATCTCAGCGGGCAGGGCTTTGCCTTGCGACGCACCCTGATTATTTGGGGCCCAGTCAAAACTGCCCTCGGCGGGTCGGCCCAGACGCGACGCCACCGGCAAATCGTAATCAAGCGGAAGAGACTGGGATGCGATGGGCGCAATCTTTGTTCGTGAGGGCGCGAGCTTAATCGCAAAAGTACGCGGCTGATAAGGCTTGAAGGAAGTTTCCAATTCCGTGCCCACGATTGTTGCCGGCCCGAGCGGTTGCTCCTGTCCATTAACTTCGCGCGCGGCGACTACGCCCGAAGGAAATGTGACGCGCACATTCGTAGCCGGCGTTCCGTCCATCTCCACCATCCGCACGATTAATTCATCGCTCAATTCAGCCTTCTTGAAAGCCATGACGCGAATGCGATCGTCGCTGAGTTTCAATAAGGAGAGAGTTCGTCCGAGCGCGCCGCTGTGGGCGGGACTCTGAAAGGCGATCAATGGTTGATTAAGACGATAGGCCTGCCAATCAGTCCGCGCCGCGCGCCAATCGTTAGCATGGCCGGCGAGACCAAACATGATCTCGTGACGACCGATGTCCTGCGTTCCCTGATCAGCGTAGCCGCCGCGTGTGCCGGGCGTGCGAATCAAAGTCAGTCGCAGCGTTTTGTCATCAGGCTTGTCTGAGGCGTTCTTACAATCGGTCAGCACCGTCGCACCATACGCGCCGTTCTTGTCTGTCAGATCGATCCATTGATGAGAGGCGACTTCGAACTGGCGCTCCTCTTCATTCGGACGTTGAATTGTGCCGACGTCCCAATTGTAGGTGGCGAGATTGTTGGCGGCGGCGAGCGGAAACGTTGCTTTCAAGTTCGCTTCCTTCGTTTTCCAGTCGATGACGTTGCTGAACTCGACACGATTGCCGGCGTCGCCCGTTGAGAGTCTGATGGTCTGAACGAACTTCGACCCTTCCGTCTCGCGCTCGACTTCAATGGCTACACGCACGGGGCCGGCTTCAGCGACTCGGACCTTGGCGTCGCCGGAAACAAAGTTGCGCGGCGCGCGCTGTTCGTCCTCAAAATCCATGTTCCAGGCGGGCCATTGGCGCGGATTGTCCGTCGAGATCGCCAGCCGCATCGGCGCGGCCAGAAGTTCGCGATCAAGTTTCTTATCAAAGATGCTCGCCACGTCTCCTTTCTTATCGATAGAGACACGGTATCGAGCATTCTCCAACGATGATTCGGTCACTTTTAGATCGCCTGCGGAAAGAAATGAATCCGCGGGCTGCACGTCATAAACCGCAAAGCCGACGGAGGGGACTTTGGCGGCGAACAGAACTTTTCCGTTAGTTAACTGCGACGGTACTTCCTTGCCGTCCGGCCCGACCACACGAACAGCGCGCGGTGGTCCATTTGGAAATGCGACGTTTGCTTCGACGACATCTTCCCGCTCAACATTCAGCGGATTGTAAACAACTACGCCCGCGCCCTTCGCTTCGGTATTCAGCCCGGAAGCAACTGCGTTCGTGGCGCTGGTGAGCACGCCGGCGAATTGGTTCATCGCGATCACATCGTCGTTCCAGGCGAACTCGAATGCCTTTGGCGTCGCGGTCCCGGGCAGCAGATCGTGAAACTGTCCACCCATCACCAGCGTCCAGGCGTTATTCAGACGCTCGCGTGGATACGCTCGACCGCCTAACCATTCCGCACCCACCGATGCTTTTTCAGCCGCGTCGGCGAGCAGTTCGTTTTTGCGCATCCAGCGCTTCTGATAAGCCTCAGAAGTAATTGACCCCGCTGAGTGATTGATCAATTCGAGGTCGCCTTTGTATCGAGGCAGGCGATCGGTTGCACAACAATTCAGGATGTCCTGAAACATCTGATCTGCTTTGGACCAGACAACCCGCACCGGTCCATCGCCGACCTGCACCGGTGGACCCGGTTGCACCGGCGTCGATCCGAATTGAAAGAGCGGCGGCAGCGATGTTTTAGTTTTGGTGGTGATCGCTTCCATCAATTTCACGGAGCTTTCGTTTGGCGATCCGCCGACGTCGCCGGTGCCGACGTAATGATAGTCAGCAAAGATGCCGGTCAAGTCTCCGTTGGTTTGAATTCGTTTGGGCCAATCTTCCTGTCCGCGCGTTCGCTGTTGGCTCTGCTGAGCAGTCAGAGCGGGATCGGGCCCGGGCGGCGGTGGCGGCGTCTTGCTGATGTCATAGAGAACCTGACTGCCATAGCTGAGCGGATTCAGCGCGGCGATCACGGTTCGCCCGTCGGTCCCTTCCCAAACGCCGACGTTGAAGGGAATGCCGACCGGAGTTTTCTCGGGCGAGTCTGGTCCACCGACATGCGGCGCGGGCTGCCAACCCGACGAAAGTTTTTGCGTCGAGAAACCTTTTATGCCGGCGTGCGCGAGAATGCTCGGCAGCGAAGCCGGAAATCCGAAACAATCAGGCAGCATGTATTCGTCGCTCGCCATTCCGAACTCTTTGCGAAACCAATTATTGCCGTAAAGAATCTGACGAATGATCGATTCGGCGTTGGGAGAGTTTACGTCGCCTTCTTCCATCGAAGATCCGGCAGGGAACCAGCGACCCGTGGCGACGTATCCTTTCAGTCTTTCAAAGTCCGAGGGGTAATACTCCTTCATCAGGCGATAACGATTTGCACCCGTGAAGTTGAAAATGTAGTGCGGATATTTTTCAAACAGTGCGAAGTTGTTGCGCATCGTCTTGGTGAGATATTCGGAAATGACCTGCGGATATTCCCAACGCCATTCCGTGTCCAGGTGCGCGTAACCGACGACATAGAGGGTCGGCTCTTTCGCCAAATTCGGGCGCGGTGAGGTGGGCTTTGCTTCTGGCGTTGACGTCGATGTATTTCGCGGCGGCCTCGGACGCCTGGGCTTTGAATCCGGGGTCTGCCCGACTGCGCCGCTGAATATTGATAAGCAAAGCAACAGAAGAAATGGCGAACGAATGCGTCTCATCATGGTTGTTAATCGCTAATGAAGTTTGATGTGGTGAAAAGCGGACGAACAATACTACAAACGATGCCGTGATTAGTAGCTTTTTAACCAAGCGGGAGTGTCCTCTTTGCGGTTTTTCTTTGCGGCTTTGCGCCTTTGCGTGAAGGTGCGCTGCTTGTGAGAACTATTTCACGCAAAGACGCCAAGGCGCAAAGTTACGCGAAGCCAAACCAAGACGCCACCATTGAGCCGGGAAGATTTTCCGGGCCCGCAATTTTCATTGCTGGATTCGCGTTTAGAGGTATACTCCGTCATCGCACGGCGACCTTTGCGGAAAAGATCAGAGCGACACTGATGGCCACTGACATAACCTCCGATTCGCCGGCGCCGCACGTCACTCGCATTTGGCTTAATCGCCTCGCGCCATTTCTCGGCCTGGTTCTGGTAATCGTCATCTTCGCGATCCTGATTGGCGATCCGGCGCATTACTTATCACCAAAAAATCTTCGCACGGTCCTGGCGCAAACAGTCATTGTCGCGGTCGGCGCGATCGGGATGACGATGATCATCATCAGTGGCGGGATCGATCTCTCCGTCGGATCAACGATCGCTCTGACGGGAGTAATCACCGCGCTCGGCATTAATGCAGGATGGCCCGTCAGTTTGGCGATTGCCGCCGGAATAGTGTCGGGCGGTTTTGTTGGCGTTATTAATGGACTGGCTATTACGCGCTTGCGGGTGGTGCCGTTTATCGCGACCCTCGGAATGTTGGGCGTCGCGCGCGGAGTCGCGAAAGGGATCGCCGGCTCGCAGACCGTAAATGTGCCGGAGACGTGGGCCAACAACCTCTTGCTCACTGTGCCCAAACCCGATTGGTTGCTGTTAGCGCCCGGAGTTTGGATCGCGGTTGCACTCTCAGCCATTGCCGCGCTCGTGTTGAGCCGCACCGTTTTTGGCCGGCGCGTGTTTGCGCTCGGCTCAAACGAAGCTGCTGCGCGCGCCTGTGGCATCGCGACGGATCGCCTGAAGATTTACATCTATGCGTTGGCGGGTCTGTTGTTTGGCCTGGCGGGAGTAATGCAGATGTCGCGTCTGCGTCAGGGCGATCCAACCGTTGCTGCCGGTTTGGAGCTGGACATCATCGCGGCGGTCGTCATTGGCGGTGGCAGTCTGAGCGGCGGCGAAGGCACGATCCTGGGATCGATGATCGGCGCGCTCATCATGGCGTTTCTGCGGAATGGATGTCAGCAGGTCGGTTGGCCTAATTACATTCAGGAGATCATTATCGGGGCATTGATTGTTTTTGCGGTTGCAATTGATCGATGGCGCAGTACGCGCATGACAGCAGTTTGATATGGAGTGCGCCGGCAGAGTCCCGACTTGTCGGGACGGCGACGGCGCTTTGGTTCGAAGTTCCGCATTAACGCGGCTTCACTAGTTTTGTTTAGACTGCGTTCTCCAAACGACTAACGAACATTGAAAGGAAAAGCGGTGTCTCCCGATGAATCTGGATTGCCACCGCACTTTAAATTTATGAAATATCGGCGCTTTGGTCGCACCAATTGGCAAGTCAGTGACATCGGTTACGGCATGTGGGGCATGGGCGGTTGGACCGGCTCAGATGATGAAGAATCATTGGCCTCGTTACAACGCGCTGTAGATCTCGGATGTAATTTCTTCGACACCGCCTGGGCATACGGCGAGGGACACAGCGAAGCCTTGCTGGGCGAACTCATTCGCGCAAATCCGCAGAAGAAACTCTACACGGCGACGAAGATTCCGCCGAAGAATTCTGCCTGGCCCAGCCGACGCGAGTTTACGCTCGACGACACCTTCCCGCCCGATTACATAGAACAACGAGTACATGAAAGTTTAGAACACGCGGGAGTGGAGAGTTTCGACCTCGTACAGTTTCACGTCTGGGAAGACAGTTGGGTCAAGGACGATCGTTGGGCCAGGAAGATCGATGACCTGCGAGCTCAGAAGCTGCTGACGGCCGTTGGCATCAGCATCAATCGTTGGGAGCCCTGGAACGGAGTCGAGGCTGTCCGTAGCGGACTCATCGATTCCGTTCAGGTCATCTACAACATCTTCGATCAGAATCCCGAGGACGAACTGTTTCCGGCTTGTCTTGAAAAGGATGTGGCGGTGATCGCGCGTGTTCCTTTCGATGAAGGCACCTTGACCGGCACGTTAAGTAAGGACAGCAAATGGCCTGAAGGCGATTGGCGAAACATTTACTTCGTGGCTGAGAATTTGATCCCAAGTGTCGAGCGCGCGGAGAAACTCAAAACACTTTTGCCGGCCGGGTTGACTCTGCCAGAGATGGCCCTGCGTTTCATCCTGAGTAACCCTGCCGTAAGCACAATCATTCCCGGCATGCGAAAGGCCTCGCACGTTGATTCAAACATCGGCGCGAGTGACGACGGACGTTTGTCGAACGAGCTGCTTGCGGAGTTGCGCAACCATCGTTGGGAACGAAAGCCGGCAAGCTGGTCGCAGTGAGCTGAAATGGCCGAGGTTACAGAACCGCGAGCGGTA
>DNNE01000041.1:0-1668 GCA_003487805.1 Blastocatellia bacterium
AAAGACCTGACCGACAACGTGAATTCGATGGCCACCAACCTGACTAACCAGGTGCGTGGTATTGCTCGCGTGGTGACGGCAGTCGCGAACGGCGACCTCAAGCGCAAACTTACGGTGGAAGCGAAAGGCGAAATCGCTGAACTCGCCGACACCATCAACAACATGACAGACACCCTGGCGATCTTCGCGGATCAGGTGACGTCGGTCGCGCGCGAAGTGGGCGTGGAAGGAAAGCTCGGCGGCCAGGCCAACGTGCCCGGCGCTGCCGGAACCTGGCGCGATTTGACTGACAACGTCAACGGTCTCGCGGCCAACCTGACGAACCAGGTCCGCGCAATCGCCGAAGTATCAACCGCCGTGACGAAAGGCGACCTCACCCGATCGATCACGGTCGAGGCCCAGGGTGAAGTCGCGGCGTTGAAAGACAACATCAACGAGATGATCCTCAATCTCAAAGACACGACGCAGAAGAACACCGAGCAGGACTGGTTGAAAACAAACCTCGCTCGCTTTACCCGAATGCTGCAGGGCCAGCGCGACATGAAAACGGTCGCGCAAATGGTGCTGTCCGAACTGGCGCCATTGGTCGAAGCGCAGCAGGGCGTTTTCTATGTAAACAGCAGCGACAACGGACAACCGGTGATGAAGTTGCTTGGCGGGTACGCTTATAGCAAGCGCAAGAATCTCGCCAATGAATTTCTTCCCGGTGAAGGCCTGGTGGGCCAGTGCACGCTCGAGAAGGAGCGCATCCTGGTCACCAACGTTCCTTCCAATTATGTCCACGTCAATTCCGGTCTCGGCGAAGCGGCGCCAAACAACATCGTCGTGCTGCCGGTGCTGTTCGAAGGCGAGGCCAAGGCGGTAATCGAGCTGTCGACCTTCCACACATTCAGCGACACGCACCTCACCTTCCTGGATCAATTAACTGAGAGTATCGGCATCGTGCTCAACACGATCGAAGCTAACACCAGGACCGAAGACCTGCTGCTGCAATCGCAATCGCTGGCGGCCGAGTTGCAGAGTCAGCAGGACGAACTTAAGAAGACAAACGAACAGCTCGAGCAGCAGGCCGAATCGCTCCGCGAATCAGAAGAACTGCTTAAGAGCCAGCAGGAAGAGCTGCAAAAGACCAACGAAGAGTTGCAGGACAAAGCAGCTCTGCTTGCGCGTCAGAAGGCGGAAGTCGAAGCCAAGAACCGCGAGGTTGAAGAAGCCCGCTGGGAGATGGAAGAGAAGGCCGAGCAGCTCGCGCTGACTTCAAAATACAAGTCGGAGTTTCTCGCCAACATGTCGCATGAACTCCGCACGCCGCTGAACAGCATGCTCATTCTGTCGCGGCAACTTGCCGAAAACACCGACGACAATCTCAGTTCGAAGCAAGTGCAGTTTGCCGAGACGATTCATTCATCCGGCTCTGACTTGCTTTCGCTAATCAACGACATTCTTGATCTGTCGAAGATTGAATCCGGAATGATGGGCATCGAAGTCTCGGATGTTTCGCTGGACGAGATTGCGGAGCAACTCCAGCGCAGCTTCCATCAAATCGCGCAGGACAAGAAGCTTGGCTTCTTCATCGAGCACAGCCCGAATCTTGAACAAACGCTGGTCACCGACGACAAGCGTTTGCAGCAAATCCTGATGAACCTGCTGTCGAACGCTTTCAAGTTC
>DNNE01000041.1:1963-2278 GCA_003487805.1 Blastocatellia bacterium
GTCGAACGCTTTCAAGTTCACGGAAGAAGGCAACGTGGTGATGCGAATCGAACCGGCGCCTGCCGATGAGAAGTATTACCTTGAATCGCTGAACCGCGCTGGGGAAGTGATTGCCTTCTCGGTGACTGATACCGGCATCGGGATCCCCGAGGAGACGCAACGAATCATCTTTGAACCCTTCCAGCAGGCTGACGGCACCACCAGTCGAAAGTATGGCGGCACCGGCTTGGGCCTGTCGATCAGTCGCGAGATTGCCCGCCTGCTTGGGGGCGAAATTCGCGTCAGCAGTGTTCCGGGCGAAGGCAGCACCTTCAC
>DNNE01000041.1:2569-2914 GCA_003487805.1 Blastocatellia bacterium
GGCGAAGGCAGCACCTTCACGCTTTATCTGCCGCGCAACTACATGCCGGCCCGCAGCGCTGTCAGTCCCAGGAGCGCTAAGGCCCCAAAAGCGATCTCGGAAATACAGGCCGCGTGGACCCCGGCCGAAAGCGTCAATCGAGACGTGTTCGGCTTAAACGGCAACGAGGCGTCCCCGATCGCCGACGATCGCAACGCAATCGAAGAAGGCGATCGACCGGTGTTAATCGTCGAAGATGACATTCCGTTTGCCAACATTCTTTTGGATCTCGCGCGCGAAAAGGGATTCAAGGGTCTGGTGGCCACCACCGGACAAATGGCGCTGGCGTTGGCGAACAAATTCAGT
>DNNE01000041.1:3213-3646 GCA_003487805.1 Blastocatellia bacterium
CGAACAAATTCAGTCCGGCGGCAATCACCCTCGACATTCGTTTACCCGATCGCGACGGTTGGACCATCCTCGATCGTCTGAAGCACGACCCGAAAACCAGACACATTCCGGTTCACATCATCACGGTAGAAGAACAACGGCGGCGGGCGCTGCGACACGGAGCTTTTCGTCATTGGCTAAAACCGATGAGCACTGAACAACTGGCCACGGCTTTCGATCAGATGACTGAATTTTCAGAGCGTGGTCCGCGCAAGCTGCTTTTGGTTGAGGACGACGCAGTTCAGCGCATGAGCGTCGTTGAGCTGATCGGCAACGGCGACGTTTATACGACGGCCGTCGCCACGGGACAGGAGGCGTTGAGCAGGCTGACTGATGAAACGTTTGACTGCATGGTGCTCGATCTGAAACTTCCCGACATGACCGGCTTTGAATT
>DNNE01000041.1:3942-9276 GCA_003487805.1 Blastocatellia bacterium
CCGGCTTTGAATTGATCGAGAAGTTACAGAAAGACCTCGGCCGTTCCGACTTGCCAATCATTGTTTACACGGGCAAGGAACTTACTCGTAAAGAGGAAATACAGCTCAAGCGAGTGGCTGCGTCAATCATCATCAAAGAGGCCGATTCCCCCGAGCGACTGCTGGCAGAGACGGCTTTGTTCCTGCATCGGGTGGAAGCGAATCTGCCCGAGCCCAAGCGGCGAATGCTCGAACAAGTGAAGCGAAAGGACCCGGTGCTTTCGGACCGCACGGTCCTGATCGTGGACGATGACGTGCGAAATATTTTTGCGCTGACCAGCACTCTGGAAGGCTACAAAATGAACGTCCTTCACGCTGAGAACGGTCAGGAAGGAATCAAGCTCCTCCAGGCGACCGACGGGATTGAAGCCGTGTTAATGGACATCATGATGCCTGAGATGGACGGCTACGAAGCGATCAGCGCGATCCGCCAGATGAATCGTTTCAAGCATCTTCCGATCATTGCCTTGACGGCGAAAGCGATGAAGGCGGATCGAGATCACTGCCTTGAAGTAGGTGCTTCGGATTACATCTCGAAGCCCCTGGACGTCGACCACCTCCTGTCGTTATTACGTGTTTGGCTCTCCCGTCAGGACGAGGGAAATGAATAATTTACAAACTGAAGAGCCCATCAACATTCTGATGGTAGATGACAGCGCCACGAATCTCCTGGCGCTGGAGGCGATCTTGCGCGGTCCGGATCGTAATCTGATTCCGATTTCGTCCGGCAAGGACGCGCTCCGTTATCTGCTCGACAACGAAGCCGCGGTGGTTTTGCTTGACGTCTACATGCCGGGTATCGACGGACTGGAAACGGCGCAGTTGATCCGCGGCCGCGAACGATCACGCAACACCCCGATCATATTTCTCACCGCCAACAGCACCGGCGGGCGGCACTTGAGTCGCGGCTATTCACTCGGCGCCGTTGACTACATTGTTAAGCCAATCGAGCCTGACATTCTGCGATCGAAGGTCGCGGTGTTTGTCGATTTGTTCAAGAAAACCAGGGAGATCAAGCGACAGACCGAGTTGCTGCGCGATCAAAATCTGCAACTCGAGAACGCAAACCTTCATCGCTTGAACCTGCTGATCGATCTGGGCCATGAGCTGGTAGCTGAACACGATCCGCGGCAAGTGCTGGCAAAGTTTTGCAGGTCGACCCAACAAATCGTTGACGTAGAACAGGCAGCAGTCGGTATGCTCGACAGAAATAACGCTCTGCTGGAATATTTCTCGAGCTGCGGCCCAGCCAACGAGTCGTGCGAATGTCATGTTCCGTGCGAGCTGCAGCAAGCCCTGGATTGCGTCGTATTCGAGCAGCGGACGCTGTGCCTGAATGAAGGAGAAGAATTCAATATAGGCGCAACCACGGTTGAAGCCGCGCAGTCTTTTTTGGGCGCGCCAGTCCTGTCAGCCCTCGGCGTATCGGGTTGGATTTATCTGATTAACAAAAAGAACGGCGACGATTTCACGGAAGCTGATGAGCGACTTGCCGCCACGTTGGCGACGCAAGTTGGCGTCGCTTACGAGAACGCGCGGCTCTACACCGACGCGCAGAATCATGCGACCGAATTGGGCCTGGAGATGGCCGTGCGCAAGCAAGCCGAGGAGGAACGCGCCCGTTTGTTGGTTCGCGAACAAGCCGCGCGCGCCGAAGCTGAACTGGCGAATCGCACCAAAGATGAATTCCTTGCGACCCTCTCGCATGAGTTGCGCACGCCGCTTACCGCGATTCTTGGCTGGAGTCACATCGTGCGGCAGAACCAGCTGGAAGAGGGGCAACTAACTCGCGCGCTGGAAACGATCGAGCGGAACGCACATGCGCAATCGCGTCTGATCGATGACCTGCTGGACGTCTCAAGGATCATTAGCGGCAAGTTACAGATTGATATGAGACTTGTCGATCTATCGACGATTATCGAAGCGGCCATTGAGGCAGTGCGCCCGGCCTTTGAAGCCAAGGACATCAAATTTGAAGTTGACCTTGGTTGGCACGCTTTTCCGGTAATGGGCGACTCCAACCGTCTGCAGCAGATCTTCTGGAACCTGTTTAGCAATGCAGTGAAGTTCACCCCGAAGCGTGGACAAGTAAATGTCAGAATCAGCAGTGAGAATTCTCATGCGTCTGTCGCAGTTTCTGATACCGGCGTCGGCATAAAGCGCGAGTTCCTGCCTTATATTTTCGATCGATTTCGCCAGGCGGACGGATCGACCACGCGCACCCACGGCGGACTCGGACTTGGCCTGGCGATCGTGCGACACCTGGTGGAACTTCACAACGGCAACGTGAGAGTCGAGAGTGACGGCCGCGAGCTTGGATCGACTTTCACAGTGTCGCTCCCCGTGGCGCAGCCGGTGAGCTTGCGTTCTCGTAATTCCCTGGCGCTGCCGGAAAACACAGTGCTTCCTGCGGTCGCGGGAAACATCCTGGATGGTTTGCGGATTCTGGTCGTCGATGACGAACCTGATTCGCGCGAATTAGTCGCGACGATTCTCAAGCGCAGCGGCGGCGAAGTCAGGTGCAGCCAGTCAGCGGCGGATGCAATTCGCGCTTTTAAGGAATGGCAGCCCGATTTGCTGATTAGCGATCTGGCGATGCCGAATGAAGACGGATTCATCCTGCTCAAAAAGCTGAGGCGGCTGAGATCAAAGCGTGCGAAAGAGATTCCGGCTGTCGCCCTCTCCGCCTACGCAAGCGACGAAGACCGATCGCTGGCGTTATCAAAAGGTTTCCAGTTGCATCTGCCAAAACCGATCGAACCTGAGAATCTCGTCTCGTCGATCGCCGCGGCATTGGGGCGAGACGCGCTGAATCCTGGAGTCGCAACCGCGGGATCGATTAGTAACGGAAGCGATTCTTGATTTCGGTAGTGATAATCCTTTGTAGCACGCGCATCTTGGCGTGGCTCACGGGCGGGACGCCCGAGGGCTTTGCAAAAAAAGCTCGTCGGGGCTTTCGTTGTGAAGCGCACATAATGTTACAGAACCGCGAGCGGTAGCGAGCGGGATAAAGACTCAACGTTCTCAATCAAATCAGAGTTTCTGAGGAGACAGCTGAATCGCCTGGCTTGAGCCTTGGTCCCGCTCGCTACCGCTCGCGGTTCTGTAACCCGGACGCCATTCAATCGATCATCGAAGTCGTCGCTTGCTTGTGCAAAGCTACGGCCCTGCTACCGACAGGCTCTCTCTCAGAAGCTGAACTTCAATCCTAACTGAAACTGGCGCGGATCAAACGCCTGAGTTGGCTGCCCGAATGTTGCCAACGGTGCGGATCCCGAACCGAAGGTATTATTCGGAACGCCAAAGTTCGCCCGGTTGAACAGATTAAAACCTTCGGCCAGCACCTCCAGACCAACACGGTCGGTTAGGTGGAAACGACGACTCAAACGCATATCGAAGGATGCAAAGTCGAAGCCGCGCCCGGTGTTGCGGCCCACACCTACGGGCCGATCATTATTGTTGGTGTCGAAATTACGGTCGCTGCCAAGCAATACATTGAATGGTAACCGCGAGGCGTAAGTGAAAATATAACTCAACTCAAACCCATGGACGAGACGACTTAAGCCATCGGCTTTTCCTTGCTGCGGAGCCTGGAACGAACCGCTTATTACCATGTGATGCCGCTGATCATTATCCGACAATCCGCGATCATCCCGCAGATTGAAGTTGTTCTGAGGCGTCGAGAAAAAGAAGTTGCCGGCATCATCTATCGTCTTGGAAAGAGTGTAAGCCACGCGCACGTTGGCCCACCGCGCCGCGCGTTGGGTGAACGCAACAATCATCCCGTCGTAATAGGAGTCACCCGAGCTTTCGAACCGCCCGATGTTTCCCCTCGTTGAATCAGGTCGGCCCAGATTAGGAATGCCCGCCGAGGCCGGAACTGTTGGGACGTTAACGTTACGAGAGACGATTACGTGGAGAGTGCGCAGATGCAAATAGCCCACTGAGATTAGGGCACTGCCGGGAAGCTCTCGCTCGATCTGCAAATTCCCTTGCTCGCTGTAACTGTTTTCTATATTGGGATCGATCCGCGTGATGTTTGGTTTAGTCGGCAGCGTCGCCGGCTGCGCTGCCAGCACGTTTGGAAAGACGGGTGCGCCCGCCTGATTCGGCGCGAGCTGCACCACGATGTACTTAGTGCCGTCGCGCTGTAGCGCGTTCGACGTTGCTCGCAGCGGAATACGATCGTAGTAAATACCAAAGCTCGCCCGAATGACTGTCTTCCCGTCACCCGGCGCATAAGCCACGCCCAGCCGGGGCGCCAGGTTATTTGTGTCCGTTTGAATTGGGCTCGGCAGAAACTGCAAGTCATATCTCAGACCCGCATTAACCGTGAAGTTAGACCGCACGCGCCATTCATCCTGGACGAAGAAGCCGACATTAGGATTCGACTGAAACTGGCTCGGCGCACCAAACGCCTGTTGAAAGGTACTGTAGTTGCCGCTGAGGAAGTTCGTTAGCGAAGTGAAGTTGTAGACGCCCTGAAGTGCGCCGGGAAACACTATGTTGACCCGATCGTACAGAAAGTCCAGACCGGCCTTTGGTGAGTGTTTTCCCCGTTGCGTCGACACGTTGTCGACAGCTTCGAACAGGTTGATGTCGCGCGCCGTTGGAGACGAAGTTGCCGTGCCGAAATTCGCGATGCCCGAAATCGAAACCGCGGGTCCTACCGGGTCATTGATTGGCGCATCCAGCCGGCTGTGGGTAAATTGGAATCGAGCTTCATTCAACGAGCGACTATTTAAGGTTGTGATGTTACTAACCTCGATTGTCTGATCCGTATCGTTCAAGCCCGAGCCGCGACTGGCGGCATTCAAACCGCCGACCGTGCGCGAGTTTTCCGCCGTGACGTGATAAAGGCTATAGCGCGCGTTGAGTTGATTGCGATCATTCAGTTTGTGATCGATTCGCGCGAAGAAGTTGGTCGTGTCAAAACTCGCCGGCACAACTCCGGTTGAAACGCGTGGCCCTTGATAGCCGATCGCGCTGAGCCGGGTATTGATTGTGGCCACGGCCGACGGCGCGATGGTAAGCACTGCCGAATAGTTTCGCCGTGTCTGCTCGAAATTGGTAAAGAAGAAAGTCCGGTTTCGCCTTATCGGACCACCAATGGTCCCGCCGTACTGCGCCTGCGTCAGCAGATCTTTCGTGCTTGCGAGGGGGTTACGAGCGTCGATGCGCTGATTCCGCGCGAACCCATACAGGTTTCCCCGCCAGTCGTTTGTGCCTGACTTCGTAATGATGTTGACGACGCCACCGGAAGCCCTGCCAAACTCGGCAATGCCACCGGACGTG
>DNNE01000041.1:9572-33849 GCA_003487805.1 Blastocatellia bacterium
ACCGGACGTGATTACCTGAAACTGATTTACAACTTCCTCGCTGTAGTAAGTTCCGGTCAGGTCGGCGGCGTCGTCATTAGCGGAAACTCCGTCAACGACAAAACTGTTATTGAGATTCCGCTGCCCGGCGATCGAGATTCCCTGCCCCGGAACAGCTGATGTCTCTGCGAAGCGTTGATTGCTGCCTGTGTTCGTAGACGAAACCCCCGGCACCAGCAAAGCCAGGTCGAGATAGCTACGGCCGTTGAGCGGCAGAGAATTGATTTCCGCCGGCGTGATAGTTTCGGTGACCTGGGTGCGCACAGTTTCAATCCGCGGCACATCACTCGTGACGTTGACCTGCGCCGTCACTCCGGCCACCTCAAGCTTCAGAGGAAGATCCAACGCCTGGCCAACGGTTAGCGTGAGTTCTTTCGTCAAGGGGACAAATCCCTGCGCCTCAACGGAAAGTTTATAAGTGCCCACTTCAAGATAGGGAAATCTGTACCTGCCGTCATAGTCTGCCGTGGTTGCGTGCTTCTGGTTCGTCTCCAGATTGGTAGCAGTCAGATTCGCGCCACTCACCCCGGCGCCACTCGCGTCTGCGATGCGGCCACTCAACGTTGCGGAAGTAACCATCCGCTGTCCCGCCGCGGACATAACCCCCAGCAACAATACCGATAGAAAAGTTGCTGCGCATAGAGAGCATTGTCGTCTCTTCTGGTACTTCATGATGAAAGTTCTTCTTCCTCCAAGTAACGATACAGCCCTGACCTGGTCCAGCTCATACCGTGTCGGAATGCACGACGGACGATGCGAGCGGAAGGCTTGCCATATCAGAGCACGCCCTTATCCGCACCGAGCATCTATCGGCATCAATTGCTTTGTTCCAGCGAATCAGAAGGAAGAAGACGGAGGACCGCGCGGACCGCCCCCGCGCGAGAAGCCATTAAGGGGTTTTGCGAACGTGAACGATGATGCGACTACTTGCGAGTGCGTCGGCGGTCGAGGTTTATCCGCAAATGCTGCCGTTGTTGACTGCCTCGGCCGGTTCTGTGTGGACGAGATAGACATTCCGCCGCCACAGGTCGGGTCGCATGGTTTCGTGATTCCTGCAACGGTCGTGGACGGATGCGAACTTTTCTGGTTGCTTTGAGCTTGCGCGTTTTGGTCAGAACTTACGTGGACGCGAAGCAAAGAACGTTTACGCGTTGCGACTCGTTCCACGCCGCAGAACTGATCGGATATTTGATTGTAAACGTGCGCGTGATCGTGCCGGCCAATCTTCAGCACAGCCCGACACGATCCGTTCATGCACGAGCCGGCTGCGTGCGGAGCTCTTCCGGCACAGCAGGTTAGCGTGCACAGCGAGCCGCTTGCTGATTGAGCAAGCTGAAAGCTGCCGCCGAGAAATGCGAGCGACAGAACCGCCGCAAGGACTGATCTGGCAATGATTCGGATCATCTACACGCAGATTGTATCGAGTTACAGAACGAGATTCTGTCACTCTCGATCAGAAGCCGCAAGGTGAAAACGCGGATGAGAGAATTAGGTTGAATTCATCCAGCGATGAATGGAAGAGCGACGGGCTCAAACTCGCGCCCCTCAGCATTCCTGCATTCGACGACTAAGAGATCGAGCCGGGGTGGTGTTTCAATAACGGTTAACGCTTCTTACTTTTCGGTTTCGCTCGCTTGCGGGCTGGTTCGTCCTCGAACAGTTCGCCGACGAGTTCCGTCACTTTTACTTTCGCCGCCGCGAGTGCCTTCTTGCCGGCCGCTGTTGCTTCATAGACCCGCCGGATACGCCGCCCGTCGCGATGTTCGTACGAACGCAGGTAACCTTTTCGTTCCAGGCCGTGAAGAATCGGATAGAGAGTTCCGGCACTCAACTTATAACCGTGCCGCGCCAGCTCTTCGATGATCCCCAAGCCGAAGATCTCTTCCTTGCCGGCGTGATACAGGATGTGCAACCGGATTAGGCCTGAGTAGAGATCTCTATCGCTCATGTTTTTCACTATCGATATTCGACATCGTATTTCGAGAACGTCAAACGATAGCTTCCGTTCACTACTGTGTCAATGATATTATCCGCGGCCGTCCGGGACAGATGCTCGATACATTAAGAAACAATTCAGGCGTGACACTTACTAAAGGTTTGTGAGCACCGCCAGGCGAGGTCGACTAACTTTGAAAAGGCTTCTGAGTCTCTTCTTTTTTTTCTCGGTCGCATTGTTCAGCCGTGTCGCGGCCGCGCAGAGTCCCGCTCCGCAGCCGCCGATAAAACTGGCCGAAGCAGTTCAGCTCGCCGAAAGTAACTATCCTTCGATTCGTACAGCCCAGGCACAGGTTGGAGTTGCTTCGGCGGGTATCGACCTTGCGCGGACAGCTTATCTTCCGCGTCTCGATCTGCTCTGGCAGGAAAACCGCGCCAGCGTCAACAATGTATTCGGAACGCTATTGCCGCAGGGAGTCATTCCATCGATCTCCGGACCCGTGCTCGGCACTAAATCCATATCGAGCACTTTTGGAAGCGCCGGTGGAGCGCTGTTTTCCTGGGAGCCGTTTGATTTCGGATATAGAAAAGCCAACGTTGAGGTCGCGCGCGATCTGACGAAGCAAGCCGATGCTGCAGTGAGTGTGACTCGACTCGATGTCGCAACTGTGGCTGCCGATGACTTCCTCGCATTGCTGGCAGCCCAGCAAGCGGTTCGCGCTGCGGAAGCGAATCTTTCACGCTCACAAGTCTTCGCTGATTCAGTGCATGTGCTCGTCGACAATCAACTGCGTGCCGGCGCCGATGCGGCACGGGCCGACGCAGAATTGTCGGTCGCGAAGAATCAATTGAACCGCGCGGAACAAACGGCCGAGATTAGTCGCGCGTCGTTTGCTGAAGTGATTGGTAGTCCCGGCGCTTACGTGGCGATCGATGAAGGTTCGCTGCTTGAGCTCCCCCGCGACCTCTCCGTTCCCGCCCTTAATCTCGATGCGCATCCTGTAGTTGTGGCCCAGAAAGCGGCGATCGACACGGTACGTGCGCGCGAACATGTTCTCGATCGCGCGTACTTTCCAAAATTCAATTTCCAATCTGCATTGTTCGCGCGCGGAACCGGAGCCCTGCCGAATGGCGCATTTCAGGGCGGAGCATCGGGACTGTTTCCCACGACGGCGAACTTTGCGGTCGGCATGACGGTGACGTTTCCGGCGTTTGATATTTTCAGCCTTCGCGCGCGACGCCGTGTCGAAGTTGGTAATGAAGCGGTTGAGAAGGCGCGTCTGGATCAAGCTGTAGAAGGATTGAAAGGACAGTATGCGCGAGGCCGGGCCCTAATCACGGGCGCGCTTCGCATCGCCCAGGAAACTCCAAATCAGCTGAAGGCAGCCCAACAAGCAGAAGCACTAACCCGCGAACGATACAAGTACGGATTGGCTACCGTTACCGAAGTTGCTGATGCGCAACGTTTATTAGCTCAGGCTGAGATCGATAATGCCGTCGCCCACCTGAATGTCTGGCGCGCGCTACTGGTCGCGGCGAGACTGCAAGGCGATCTGAGACCTTTCATTCAGCGCGTGAGATAAACCGACCATGTGGCTCGTCAACATCGCTCTTCGCCGCCCGATAATGATCGTCGTGCTGGTCGTGGGCATCTTGCTGTGTTCGGTGCTGGCTTACGAGCGGATGTCGGTTGATATCTTTCCCAATCTTGATTTGCCGGTGATCTATGTCGCACAGCCGTACGGCGGCATTAGTCCGGCGCAAATGGAGAGCTTCCTCGTCTCTTATTACGAGTATCACTTTCTTTACATCACGGGCATTGAACACGTCGAATCAAAATCGATCCAGGGAGTTGGGCTCTGCAAGCTTTACTTTCACCCGGGCACGGACATGAGCACGGCGTTGGCGCAGGTCGTCTCGTACGTAGAGCGGGCGCGGGCCTTTATGCCGCCCGGCACAGTCTCACCGTTCGTGGTTCGCTTCGACGCCGGCAGCGTGCCGGTGGGCCAGCTCGTTTTCACGAGCGAGACCAAGAGCAATGCTGAGATTCAGGACCTGGCCCTATTCAAAGTTCGCCCGGTATTCTCAACTCTGCCGGGTGTATCCGCGCCGCCGCCCTTTGGCGGCAACGTGCGAACCATCATCATTCACGCCGATCCGGAAAAACTTCGTTCCTACAGCATGTCACCGGAAGAGGTGGCGAAGGCGATAGCGACCGGGAACGCGATTCTTCCGGCCGGCAATGTCCGCATCGGTGATCTGAATCGCATCGCTGCGGTTAACTCAATCGTTCCGCAGATAAGTGAACTCGCCAATATTCCTATCCGAGTTGGAAGTGGGCCAACGGTCTATATTCGTGATATCGGCTCAGTCGAAAACGGTAGCGACATTCTAACCGGTTATGGACTGGTGAACGGACGCCGCACAGTCTACATTCCGGTCACGAAACGCGCTGACGCTTCAACTCTCGAAGTGGTCAATCGCGTCAAATCTGAACTGCCCCGCATGCAGGCGCTGGTGCCTGACGACATCAAGATCAGCTTCGAACTGGATCAGTCGGGTTATGTAAAGAATGCAATTAAGGGATTAATTATCGAAGGCGCACTCGGCGCAGTGCTGACTGGACTAATGGTCCTGCTGTTCTTGCGCGATCTGCGCAGCGCCTTAATCGTAGTGATCACCATTCCTGTCGCTCTGCTCTCGGCGGTAATGGCGCTATGGTTGAGCGGGCAGACAATTAACATCATGACGCTCGGCGGTTTGGCTTTGGCCGTCGGTATCCTGGTTGATGAAGCAACGGTCGAAATCGAAAACATCCACGCGCATCTCGCGCGTCGCGAACCGCTCTCTCGTGCGGTTTTAATCGCCACGCGAGAAACTATCACGCCACGACTGCTCGCGCTGCTCTCTATTCTCGCGGTCTTTGCGCCGTCGTTTTTCATGGTCGGCGTAACCCGTTCGCTATTCATTCCACTTTCGCTCGCCATCGGTTTTTCAATGCTCGCGTCATACGTTTTATCGAGCACTCTCGTGCCCGTCTTATCAATTTGGCTTTTGAAGAAAAGTCATGCGGACTTTGAGCGCGAGTCTTTCTTCGATAAAGCGAAAGCGCGCTATGCCGCATGGCTACAGCGAGTCTTGCGCTTGCGCTGGGCGGTACTCGGCGTCTACGCCTTGCTGGTTCTGGTCATTTTGATCTTTGTGGGTCGCAGTCTCGGGACTGACATCTTTCCGGCAGTTGATGCCGGCCAGATCAAATTGCGTCTGCGCGCTCAGACCGGCACACGCATCGAGCGCACCGAAGAAATTGCGCTCAAGGCCCTCGACATTATCAGCGCCGAGGCGGGTTCGAAGAACGTCGATATCAGCGTGGGCTATGTCGGGGTGCAGCCTCCCGCCTTCCCCGTGAACACTATTCATCAATGGTCCAGCGGCCCGCACGAGGCAGTCTTGCAGATTGCTCTGAAGCATGGCTCAGGCATCCGGGTCGCCGAATTGCGCGAGCGCCTGCGGAAGAAGCTGGCTGCGGCTTTGCCGGGAACCGAGTTCTCATTCGAAGCCGCTGACATCGTCAGCCAGATTATGAATTTCGGATCCGCGACGCCAATCGAAGTAGCGATCAGCGGATCAAATCTGGCCAGCAATCGCGCGTATGCTCAGAAAGTCCGCGACGAGATTGGTAAGATTCCTTCTCTGCGCGATGTGCAATTCGGGCAACCGCTTGACTACCCAACTGTCGATATCAATATCGATCGCGAACGAGCCGGACAGTTGGGAGTTACGGTCGACCAGGTCGCGCGCTCGCTGGTGGGCGCCACTTCGTCCAGCCGCTTCACCCAGCCGAACTACTGGCGCGATCCGGTTTCTGGCAATGCTTATCAGATTCAGGTTGAAGTTCCGCAATCGGAAATGAAATCAATTGAGGATGTCGAGAGTGTTCCCGCAATGCTAAGCGGCGCGCAACGCCCACTCGTCGGGGATGTCGCGCAGGTGGGTTACGGCACGATGGTAGGAGAGTACGATCGCTACAACCAGCAGCGCATGATCACAATCACAGCCAACATCGAAGGAGGTGATTTAGGGCAAGCGGCGAGCGCGGTGAATGCTGCTATTAAGCGGGCGGGAGACGCACCGAAGGCTGCGCGCATAGACGTGCGCGGACAAGTGCCGCAGATGGAAGCGACGCGTTCGGGTTTGCAACTTGGATTGCTGATCGCGATTATCGCGATCGTCTTGCTACTGACTGCGTTCTTTCAATCGCCGCGAGTGTCGCTGGTCGTGCTTTCAACTATTCCTGCGGTGCTGGCGGGTGTGGTGATCTCGTTATGGGTAACGCGAACCACACTAAACGTACAATCATTCATGGGGGCCATCATGGCCATCGGCGTCTCGGTTGCAAACGCGATCCTGCTGATTACGTTCGCAGAAAGCGCGCGAGCCAAAGGTCTGAACGCAAGCGAAGCCGCGCTGTCGGCGGCGAGCAGTCGCTTGCGGCCAATTCTGATGACCAGCCTGGCGATGATCGCCGGGATGATTCCCATCGCTCTGGCACTCGGTGAAGGCGGCGAACAGACCGCGCCCCTGGGCCGCTCTGTGATTGGCGGTCTGGCGGCGTCAACCATCGCCGTGTTGACGGTTCTGCCATTGATCTTCGCGATCGTTCAGCGTCGCGCGAGCCAGGGATCGGTTTCGGTGCACCCTGAGGATCAAGTAGCGCAGCAATCGGGTGAAGATCGATCACTGAATACGGCCTGAAGTATTCACAGAGATGCAAAATGACTGACGTTGAATCTAAATACGAATCACGAAGCGCGGAAGACGTGGCCCTTATCACTCCTGACCATTCCTCGACGGCTCGCGTTAACCGCAAACTGATTGCGTTGGTTGCCATTATTGCGATCGTGGCTTTGGTGGGCCTCGCATGTGCCAAACCTGCTCAGGTAGGAAACACTGCAACTGAGAAGGCCCCGCCTCCAACAGTGATCGCGACTTCTGTAATTTCTCAAACCGTTAACAAAGAGTTGCGACTGCCCGGCGAGTTACGGCCTTTTCAAAACGTAGCAATCTATCCAAAAGTGCAGAGCTTTGTTGAATCAATCAATGTCGATCGAGGTTCGGTAGTAAAGCGCGGGCAAGCGCTGGCCCGTATGAGCGCCCCGGAACTTTCCGCTCACACCAGTGAAGCTGAAGCAAGAGTGCGCGCGGCGCAACAACAACGATTCGAAATGGAATCGAGAGTACAAGCCGCTCGTGCCCAACGCACAGAAGCCGAGGCCAGACTCGCCGTCGATCAGGGCACCTACAAACGTTTGAAAGCCGCTTCGTCAACGCCCGGCGTCGTTGCGGAAAATGATGTTGACGTAGCTCGCGGCGCCGTCGAGGGCGACAAGGCGCGAATCCGTGGCCTCGAAGAAAACGAGAAGGCCGCGAGGGCCGTCGTTCAATCACAGGTACAAAATGAAAGAGCAACCCGCGAAGCTGCTAACTCAGTTCGGGACATCGAATCATATCTTCGCATCACCGCGCCGTTTGATGGGGTAATCACCGAGCGGAACGTCGACAAGGGCAGCCTGGCCGGACCGTCGACTGGCCCATCTTCCGCACCAATGCTGCGGCTGCAACAGATTTCGCGCTTACGGCTGGTCATATCAGTTCCGGAAGCAGACGTTGCTGGTGTTACGACCGGGACGCGAATCAACTTCACCGTACCGGCCTTTCCCGGCGAGAACTTTTTTGGAGTGGTTGAGCGTATCAGCCACACGCTCGATGAAAAGACCCGAACCATGCCGGTCGAGCTGGACGTGATCAATGATTCGGCGCGCTTAGCTCCGGGAATGTTCCCGGAAGTAGTCTGGCCCACGACCCGGCCCAGGCCGTCTTTGTTTGTTCCGGCATCCGCGATTGCCACGACTACCGAGCGCGTGTTCGTCATTCGCATTCGCAACGGCACAACTGAGTGGGTTGATGTTAAGCGCGGAATGTTGATGGGCGATCTGGTCGAGATTTTTGGCGATGTCCAGGAGAATGACTTAATAGCAGTTCGGGCCACCGATGAACTTCGATCGGGAACTCTCGTCGTAGTAAAACAAGCTCAGTCACCTTCCCCGGCGCGCTGATTATTCTTCTCTCCTCAATCCCGTAAATCGATAGCGCCGCCGGAATTTGTGATCTCGTCCACGCCTATCCAACCTGAGAAAACTTTTCAGTCGGATAGTGCTGAACCTGGCTTGTCGCATAATGCCCTTGATGATGGCATCCCGAGCAAAGGATTTCGAGAACGTCCTCAGCGACGAATCTGCACTGGTCGCTCGCATCATCTATGACGATCTCGATCGGTTTCTTACACCCGTGGCAGGGGAAACCAAGATAAAATCCGTCGGGGGAACCTTCCATAAGGCCTGCTTTCTGGTGCAAGCTTATACCATTGAATTATGAAAGCGGACAACATCATTAGCGAATATCCCAAGTGGCACAATTGACGTTAAAGGCAGCCTTTTGAACGGGCCGAAGGTGCGGCATTAGAATTCATATCGCTCGAATCACAAGCCTGATCACGGGTGCCCTTCAGCTGGCTTTGTGATAAATTGAACCGTCAATACTTAATCATTCGCGCTGATGAAGTCTTTTCATTTCAAGCGACAAGATAATCTCCGGTCGGTAACGCGCGGGGGAAAATGTCGAACCCGGATGGCTGCTGCTAGTACTCTCGCAGTTTTGTTCGGCCTTCCCGTCTGCGCGCAGCAGACTAATCCCGCAACGCCTGTCGTCGTGCAGCCTGGTGCGCCCGGGCAGCCGACCCGAACATTGCCGCCGTCGACGAGGGCCACGCTGCCGCCACGTTCACCGGAAGATGTGAAATTCATGCAGGGGATGATCATGCATCATGCGCAAGCAGTTGAGATGACTGCGCTGATCGAATCGCACACTGAGAACAAGGATCTTCGGTTGCTGGGAGCGCGCATCAGCCACTCGCAATCTGAGGAAATAAAGTTTATGCAACGATGGCTGGAGGCTCGCGGCGAACAGATTTCGTTGCCGATGGATAATATGCCCGGCATGGACATGTCGAGCCATCAGATGCTCATGCCCGGCATGCTTACGCCAAAACAAATGGACGCTCTCAGAAAAGCCAAAGGCGCGGAGTTCGACCAACTGTTTTTAACCGGGATGATTCAGCACCACAGCGGCGCCTTGATTATGGTAAAAGACCTCTTCGACACTGCGGGCGCGGGCCAGGACGCTGAGCTATTTAATTTCACGACGGATGTCGACAGCGGCCAACGGGCCGAGATCAGGATTATGCAGAGCATGTTGGGAGAGAAACCTCTCTAGCTTTTGCTCTCTAAACGTTTCGACGCTCTGCGGCGAAGTCAGGGTTTTTGTTTAGAACTTCTAGCGGCACCAATCTGTTAACTACATCTCTGGAGGAGTAACGATGACTCGAGTACGCACCATCACTTTCCGTTCGTTCATAGCTTCCCTTCTCTTCTTGTCTTGTTATGCAATAGTCACGCACGCGCAGACGACTTCGCCGTCGCCTGCGCCTTCGGCAACACCAGCCGCTCCGGCTAATCCGTTTGCTCCGCAACCGGCGCCGCCGCTACCGGCGGGCATGATGGGCTCGGATGTGAGTGATCCGCGCGCGAAATTGTCGCCGGGCATGTACGACGCAGGTGAAGCAGCGATCGGCATCAAGCATCTTACGCTGCTCAAAAAACCTGACACGTTCGATCTTGGCTCCAACGATCCTAATGATCCGAAAGTGAACAAGACACTGACTACGGTACTCGGCGTCGCCGATCCTTCGAAGATGCCAAACGCGTCCAAGTTGGTGCTGGCCGGGCTTGGCTTTGCGAACTCAGACATCGCGTTCCAGGGCAATCACCTGTTTCTCGGGAATTTCTACGGGGTGAATATCTATGACATCTCAAATCCGGCGAAGACTGCTCTATTGACCTCGATGATTTGCCCTGGCGGTCAGGGCGACGTTTCGGTTTATAAGAACCTGATGTTTATGTCGGTCGAGATGACGAACGGCCGTTTGGATTGCGGCGTACAGGGATTTCCGCCCAACCCGCCGCCGGCCGCCGGACAACCGAACCAGCCAGCGGCTGCGCAAAAAGATCGTTTCCGCGGTGTCAGAATTTTCGATATCAGTAACATCAAGAGCCCGAAGCAGGTCGCCGCCGTGCAGACTTGCCGCGGCTCGCACACGCACACGCTGGTCATCGATCCTAACGACAAGAATAATGTCTACATCTACGTGTCCGGCACTTCCTCTGTGCGACAAGACGAAGAGTTGCCCGGATGCTCGGGTGGAACGCCGGACAAGAATCCAAACACGGCGCTGTTTCGCATCGATGTGATCAAGGTGCCGGTGGCGTCGCCGCAGGACGCTAAAATAGTTTCCAGTCCGCGCGTCTTCATGGATTCGCGGGGTGTTATTAACAGTCTGAATAACGGCGGCAGCCATACGTTGACGGGAATCTCGAAGCCGTCGGATACCGATCAGTGCCACGACATCACGGTGTACTCTGCGATCGGTCTGGCGGCCGGCGCCTGCTCGGGCAATGGAATTCTTTTGGACATCAAAGATCCGGCGAATCCCAAACGCGTGGATGCGGTAAACGATACGAACTATTCCTATTGGCACTCGGCTTCATTTTCGAATGATGGGAAGAAGGTCGTATTCACCGACGAGTGGGGCGGCGGACTCGGCGCGCGCTGCCGCGCGAACGATCCGAACAAGTGGGGGGCTGATGCCATCTTCAACCTTAAGGACAACAAGCTGAGCTTCGCCAGCTACTACAAGATGCCGGCGGCCCAGGGCGACAGCGAGAACTGTGTCGCGCACAACGGCTCACTCGTTCCGGTTCCGGGCCGCGACATTGAAGTGCAGGCCTGGTACCAGGGAGGCATCTCGGTGATGGACTTCACCGACGCGGATCATCCAACGGAAATTGCGTACTTTGATCGCGGACCGATTGATCCCAACACGCTGGTGCTGGGTGGTGATTGGTCCGCCTATTGGTACAACGGCAATATCTACGCGTCGGAAATCGCCCGCGGTTTGGATGTCTTCGAGTTAACGCCGACAAAGGACCTGACCCAGAACGAAATCGACGCCGCGAAGACGTTTCGCATGTCAGAGTTCAACGTGCAGAACCAGCAAAAGATCGAATGGCCGCGTCAGTTGATCGTGGCGAAAGCTTATCTTGATCAGTTAGAGCGATCGCAAGCTTTGTCCGCCGATCGAATCTCAGCGCTGCGTACGGCGATTCAAAAGAGAGATACTGGAAATCTTAAGAAGATGGCGCCAGCCTTGGAAAAGGACGCCGCCACCGCGAAGAATGGGGCAGATTCAAACCGATTGAAAGCGCTGGCGGAAATTTTGAAGCAACCCGCGCGTTAGTTCATCAGGAACAGCACCAGGTTTCCTTAACCTAATCCGTTCGCAGCGCTCACGAACTTTCGTCCTTTAGGGGCGAAATATTTATGGCCCGTGACGGCCTGAAAATCTTTTCGCCTCTCGGAAGTGGCGACGGCCACGTCCGAGAGGCGATGTTCTTTCTAATGATGCACGGAAGCAATGAACATTCCGCTCCTTCCGGAGCGGGCATCAACGTTTTTTATGTTGGCGCGAGTGGCCAGAAGGCTCACCAGGCACTGTTCTCATCGACCCATCGGATCGCAAGAAAGTACCAGACGGCCGCCAGATACATGATCGCGCCCAACCAACTCCAGTAAATAATCGACCCCGTGGCCACCAGAATGCTGAGCACGACAAACGCCCAGGCCACCGCGCGAGTCTTGAGTCCCCATAATCCAACCGCAACCCAAAACGGACGTTCTTCTGCCATTGCAACGGCGCTGGCAGCCGCGGCGCTCCGACCACTGGCAGCAGTTTGCGCAAGCGCTAATTTACAGCGAAGGCACGTCAAAGCATCGAGACGATTGACGAGACCGCAATGAGGGCACCGAATATTGTTCATTGTAATTGGCTCTAGTAAAGGTTGGCAGGCGTTGGAAAAACAAACCTCGAAGGTCGAAATGTTAAGACACCACAATTCTGGTTTGTGATAGCGATTCACTTACAGAACCAGGAGGCGCGAATATGCTGTCGCCGATCGTGCTCGGCGGCGAAAGTTTATTGAGCGGATCTGATGATAGGAATCTGACGGCGTTATTGGCGTTAAGTGCCTTGGAAAAGTAGAAGCCCTGACCATACTCGCAATTCATCGCCCTGAGTTCCACAGCCTGCTCGAGAGTTTCCACTCCCTCAGCTATGACTTCCATCTTGAGGTTGCGCGCGAGTCCAAGAATAGTCCGAACTATTTCAAGGCTCTCCTGCGTGTTACTCATCGAACTCACGAACGATTGATCTATCTTCAAAGTCGAAATCGGAAAACGATGCAGGTAGCTCAACGATGAATATCCGGTTCCGAAGTCATCGAGGCTGATGGCAATGCCCAAGGCTTGCAATTGTCCGAGCATTTGCATGGTTGATTCAACGTTCTGCATAACCATGCCTTCCGTGATTTCGATCTTTAGACTCGCTGGGCTTAAGCCGCCGCTGTCGAGGGCGAGGCTGATTTGATCGATAAGATCACGCTGCATAAACTGCTTGGGAGAGAGGTTGACACTCACGGTCAGGGGAGGTTTCTGTGGGTAGCGTTTTTGCCACTCACGAGTCTGACGGCACGCCTGGTTCAGAACCCACTGGCCAATCGGAATGATTAAACCAGTCTCCTCCGCCACGGAAATGAAGTCGAGTGGCGAAACCATCCCGCGTGATGGATGCATCCATCTCAAGAGGGCTTCAAAGCCGGCAATTTTTCCGGTTCTCAGCGAAACAATAGGCTGATAGTCCAAAGTCAACTCGTTGCGTTCGAGCGCCCGCCAAAGATCCGTTTCAATCTCCGCCACATCCGGAGCTTTCGCATGCATTCCCTGATCAAAGACCTCGTAACGGGCCCTTCCCAGGCTCTTTGCCTGATACATTGCGGTGTCCGCATCCCGCAGGACGTCTTCTGCGTGCTCGTATCCATTAGTGCTGAGCGTAATCCCGAGGCTGGCCGTGATAAATACTTCTCGGCCAGGAAGCTTAAATTGTTCTGCCAGGTTGCTCAGTAAGCGCCGGGCCATATCGATCGCGTCATCCGGACTCTTTAGACTATCCAGCAGGATTGTGAATTCATCGCCACCGAGCCTGGCGACCGTATCCCCTGGACGAACATTCGCTCTGAGTTTATTGGCAATTGCAATCAGAAGCTGGTCGCCAACCATATGGCCCAGGCTATCGTTGATTACTTTGAATCGATCGAAATCCAGGAACAGGACAGCAAACGGAGGTTGCGGGTGGCGCTTAACCCGCTGCACCGTTTGCTTGAGCTGGTCCATAAAAAACATTCGATTAGGCAGGCCAGTCAAGGCATCGTGAAATGCGTCATGGACCAGTTTTTTCTCAGCCTGCTTGCGCTTGCTGATGTCCTGCATTTGGAAAATCAAATGTTCCGCATGATTTTGGGTATCTTTTATTGTAGCGACGCTTAACAGCACCCATCTGACCTGGCCGCTTTTGTGAAAAAAGCGGTGCTCCAACTGAAGACTGGAAATCACCCCGTCACGCAACTTATTAAGCTGATCGAGGATTAGGCTGAGATCATCAGGGTGACTGAGCCGCTGAAAGGTACCCAGCAGCAACTCGGCCTCGGAAAACCCAAGCATGTCGCACAGGGATTTATTGACCTGAACCCATCGGCCGTCCGGTGCCACCAAACCCGTTCCGGCGGCATAATCAAAAGCGCTGCGAAAGCGTTGCTCGCTTTCGCGGAGGGCGTCAATATGGCGTTCAGCTTGCTCAGCATGCAACCGTGAAGCTTCGATTCTTTTTGAATAGAGGGGGTAGGTGAAACAAGCAATTATGACAATCGACGTGACTGCGGCGACGGCGTAAAATCCAAAAAAGTGAAAAATCGAAACCAGGCAGATTGCGAGCCCAATACCGATGATGGACCACTTAAAAGCTCGAGACTTGGTGAGTATGTTCATATCACAGCGAGGGCCGGCGTGCTGCCACTGGTAGAGAAGATAAAGGGCGCTCGTAAGCGGCTGGAAGCGTGGCCCGGGAGGTTAAAATCATTTTCTCGACATCGGAAGCTCGTTGGCTACATTATCCGGGAGCACCCACTCCGCTTTCATCAAACAGATTGGATTAGGTGAAATCGGTTGTTGGCTCTTACAACCCGTGAGAAGTCTGACAGAGTTTCTTGAATGTTGACTGGGGATTCCAGCGGTTTGTGCCCAGACCATTTTTAAGCCCGGCACGACTGCTGAAATGAGTTTAGTTTATTCGGCTCGTTATTGTCGAGATATTTTCCACAGGCTTGCGGAGAATACTCTGTGCGAATCGCATGTCGTTTGGCAGATTCGACCCTCCTCGCCATCGCGAAATTCCACTAAGTGCTTATCATGGCTTAACTTATGATCTTCGAGCCTGCGGAGCGGGCGAAAGCATTAAGCCTGGGGCGTGTACCCCAGGATCAAGGCACCAAATAAATAATTGAGCCCGCGAAGCGGGCGCTGGACCTGTGGAGTGCGCTGACTTGTCAGCGTTTTGGAAAGCGGCGATCCCGACAAGTCGAGACCGCACTCCAAATCCTTCATCCGCTCCGCGGGCTCTCGGAAACTCGATTTCAAACGATGGCGTCCAAACGATAAATGCAACCTAGGGCAGCCGCACTTCGTTCCAGATTCAAGACAGCTCTTGGAAATACAATCCTTTGTAACCCGATCCGGCACGCGGGAGGACCTAATTTGTTAAAGATGAAACACCTGATCATCCTTACGCTCGTCGCCATTCTACTCAATCCCGTTACTCTCTTCGCGCAGGCGACGAAGGTGCCTGATACCGCCTTTTCCACCGATTACGATGCGTACATTCGTAGGGTGATGAAACGGGTTCCGGAAATTCCCAGTGTCGCCATTGTCGTGATCAAGGATGACCAGCCTATTTTTCTGCGGGCATACGGCCTGGCCGACAAGGAGGCTGGCGTCAAGGCTGACACCGACACGCTTTATTACATCGCATCATCGACCAAGTCGTTTATGGCAATGGCCGCGGCCTTGCTCGACAAAGAGGGCAAGATCAAGCTCGACGATCCGATGACGAAGTATGCCGCTGGCCTGACCTTCAAGGCGTCGATACCGGACAAGCTCAAGGTGCGAGACTTATTGATTCACACGAGCGGGCTGAGGAACGGTCCTCTGACATTTCGGATGGCCTATTCGGGCGAGGCGGATGAAAAAGACATGATGCGCATTCTTGCTGATGTGACCACCTATGACGATGCGAGATACGGCAAATATGCCTACGACAATCTGGGCTACAACATCTACGGACTGCTGCTGCAGCGCACGCTGAACAAAAAATGGCAGGACCTGCTGCAGGAAAAAATCTTTAGCCCGCTCGGCATGCGTCACACGACGGCGTATGTATCAAAGGCTCGGGCGCGCCGGATGGCGATCGCGGAGTCGTATATGTTCAGCGCGGACACGGGAACCGTCACCCGTTCGCCGCTCGCAAAGCAGGACAGCAACATGCAGTCGGCAGGCGGCATGATGACCAGCATTTCTGACGTCGGCCGCTGGCTGAGGCTGAATATGAATGGCGGCAAGCTCGACGGTAAGCAAGTGATACCCGCCGACATCATGACGAGTGTTCACACGGCTTACACGCAGACCACGAGAGAACAAGGGCCGTTCAAGGGCAACGGCGCCGGCGAGTACGGCCTGGGCTGGCAGATCGGAACATACGCAGGTGAAAAGGTCATCTACCACCCCGGCGGCTTCCCTGGCTGGAGCAGCCACATCTCATATATGCCGGATAAGAAGATCGGTGTCGCGGTAATGATCAACGAAAGCACCGCCGGCGGCGACGTCGGCAACACGCTGGCCACGTACGTCTATGACTGGCTGCTCGGCACCGCGGATCGCGAGGCTAAATATGCGTTCGGGCTCGAGGCCGGTGCGACGAACTATGGCAAAATGCAGCAGGCACAGCAGGCGGCGGTTCGCGACAGGGCAAAGCGGACGTCGCAGTTGACAAGGCCGCTCCAGGATTACGTGGGCCGGTACCGAAACGAACAACTTGGCAACATACAGATCACCGTCCAACAAAATGCCCTCCGTCTAAAACTTGGCAATATCGAGACGGTGGCCACGCCCTTCACCCAACCAGACACCATCCGCGTCGAAATTCTCCCGGGTCAGGGCGAGGTCATTAAGTTTGAGTTCAATGCGGACGGTCAGATCGATTCGCTAAGCTATTCCGGGATGAAGTTTGTGAGGGTGAAGTGAAACCGGACCTAAGTGAGGCGCGGCGAGGCGGCTTTGCCGCAGCACACCGCGGTAGGCCTCCGGTTTACCGGCAGCTGCTTTCCTCATTAGTCTGCGGCTATGCCGCCGTTCGAGGCGCAGCCTCGATTCATCAATCAATCACCCACCGGAAAGGCAGAGCCTTTCCGCCATGTGCGGCGGCAAAGCCGCGCCCCAATATGATCTAGACTAATCCTCGGCGGGTAACGCGCGTCAAAAGCGCAGAAGGAACCTCCATGTCGTTCAGATCAGTTACCGCAAACGTGCGAATGGCCCGGGTGATCGCCTTCGGCGGAGCCGCCCTGGTTTTCGTCAGCCTCACGAATGAATCTCTTATTCGTGCTCAGTCGCCCCGGAGTACGATGTCGCCGAATTTGAGCCTGCCCGACGAAACCACAGGGGTTGACGCGATTGCCCGGACCCTGATTTCTGCGTTCGATCAAGTCGACATTGTAGCGTTAGGCGAGGCGCACGGTCGCTTTAGACTGGATTCCGATCTGCGAATCGCCATGGTTCGTCATCCCGATTTTGCGAAGAAGGTTCGATCAATTGTGATCGAGTGCGGTAGCGCTACGGAGCAGTCGACCCTCGACCGCTACATTCGAGGTGAGAACGTACCCAGAGTTCAATTGGAACGCGTTTGGAAAGCCACCAGCGAAACTACCAACGGTTTCTGCGACGCTCCGATTTACGCCGACTTTCTCGCAGCCGTGCGCGACGTCAACTCAAGACTGCCAGCCGAGGCGCGCATTCGCGTGTTCGGCGGTCACCCTGGACCGGGAGCCAACCGTGGCATTGAGACCACAGCCGTCGCCGTCCTGAAAGAGCAAGTGCTTCAGAAGCACGGCAAGGCCCTGGTTATTTATGGCGCCGCGCACTTCTATCGAGCTTTTCCAATTGATTACCTTTCCAGCATGGGCGATGACATCGGACTCGCGAGGAAACTGGAAATCGATTTTCCCGGTCGAACTTTCGTGGTGATTCCATTAGGCCCGCTCGATCGTCCGCCTGCGTGGGTTACCGCGGGAACTGATCCCGACTTTCAAAAGTTCGACCGCGCTTTAAAGACGCATGTGCGTCCGGTACTGGTGTCTCTCCAAAGTCTGCCCTTCCGGGATTTCACCGCTGAGGAGTTCCTTGGCCGCACGCTGACGACCTGCCGCGGCGGTTGCAAGAGCGTTTTTCAAGGAAGCAGTATCACGCTGGGGCAGATGGCTGATGCGTGCATTTATGTTGGCGTGGGCGCCGACGTCGATTCGAAAGCGAAGCCAACTCAATAGCGACTAGGTGAGTCCGCGGAGCGTTCGCCAGCATAAAGCCCCGAGGCGTAAGCCCCCCGGATCAAGCCACCAACAACCATTGAGCCCGCGAAGCGGCGATAGCATCTGGAGTGCGCTGACTTATCAGCGCTTTGTTTGATCGGTGACTCTCGCTACGGTTGGTTTCCTAACAATCTCTCTTGGCTGAAATTCGCAAGGAGTCTACACTGGCGCCATGTCAAAAGACTTCGCCTACGCGTTTCGTACGCTGCGCAAGAGTCCCATATTTACCATCACAGTCGTGGTCACGATTGCCCTGGCTATCGGCGCCAGCACTGCTATCTTCAGCGTCACGAATGGTGTGCTGCTTCGTAGACTTCCGTACAGGGATCCAGAGCGGTTGGTGTTAGTCCGCGGCGACTTGCAGAAAAGGAATGTCAAAGACTTTCCACTCTCTAATGCCGACTTCCTCGACGTGCGCAACGGCGCAAAAAACAATTTCGAGGATTTCGCCGCCGTCCAAACCTTTCGCTTCACGCTGCCTGGCTTGGACGGTACACCTGAGCGGGTCAGAGCGGCCGCGGTATCGATTAACTTCTTTCGAATGATGGGTGGTTCGATCATCGCCGGCCGAGACTTTGAGGAGTCTGATGGAACGCCGCAGCAGGCGCCGCCGGCGGCGCCCGGTGGCAACGGTCCTGCTGCAAACGCACCACCTCCGCTGCCGAATATGGTGATTCTCAGCAACGAATATTTCCAGCAACGGTTCGGTGGCGATCGATCGATCATAGGCAAGCCTCTTCCAGTAGCTGCCGCATTTGGACCAGCGCCGATCGTAGTGGGCGTGCTCGCGCCAGACTTTCAATTGTTGTTTCCGCCGAAGGCTAATGTAGAACAGTTTCCAAGTGTCTGGATCGCCGGTCGTATTAATTATGACGCCGCCAACCGCAACAACGTACAGTGGCGAGTTATAGGCCGGTTAAAGCCGGGGGCCTCGATCGTTCAAGCGCAGGCCGAAACCGAGACCATCGTTCAGAAGATTCGCGACGAAAACACCATAGCGAAAACAGCCGGCCAATTTTTCCAACTTGTGCCAATGAAGCAGCACTTGGTCGATGAAGTTCGACCTGCGATTCTCACGTTCATGGGCGCGGTCATTTTGCTGCTCCTGATTGCGTGCGCGAACGTCGCAAACCTGATGTTGGTGAGAGCCTCGGCGCGCGAACGAGAGCTGGCCGTCCGCGCCGCCCTTGGGGCTGGCTGGTGGCAGCTTGTTCGGCAAACACTCGCCGAGGCCATCGTGATCGCCGGTCTGGGAACGATCATTGGAGCGGGGCTTGCTTATCTGGGTATTCGCACACTGCTCGCCATTGCGCCGGAGAATCTCCCTCGCTTGAACGCGATCAGTATTGATTGGCGGGTGTTGGCATTTTCAGTATTCGCCGGACTGCTTTCGGCCGTGCTCTTTGGGGTAGTGCCCGCCATTCGCACCGCGAGACCAAATGTTATGCAGACACTGCGCGCTGCCGGGCGAAGTGGTGCACTGAGCGCTGCCGGGCTGCGCAATGCTGTCGTAGTAGTGGAGGTTGCCCTGGCATTTGTACTACTCATTGGCTCGGGATTGATGTTCCGTACGTTCGTTAACATTCAACGCGTAAACCTGGGATTTGAACCGCACGGGCTGCTGACATTTCAACTGCTCGGCAACATTGGCAACTCACCTCAGGAACTGGCGACATACAAGCGCCAGCTGCGCGAGCAACTCCAGGCGATCCCAGGGGTCAAGACTGTCACTGCGTCATTTCCCTTGCCACTCGCCGGTGGGTTTAGTCCTGTGCGTTGGGGCGGAGCTGAAGCTCAGAATGACGCAAGCAAGTTTCAAGCTGCCGATCTTCAGATCGTTCTGCCCGGCTACTTCGAAGCAATGGGCACGAAGCTTCTGGCTGGACGAACCTTTACCGAAGACGACAGCGCACCTGACCGGAACCTTCTTATAGTTGATCAAGCACTCGCAGCGAAAGCATTTCCGAACGAGTCTGCTGTGGGCAAGCGGATCCTCTTTCGGGTGCGCACGCCCGAGGCGCAGTGGGGAGAGATCATTGGGGTGGTGGCCCATCAGCGCAACACCTCTCTGGTCGAACCGGGCCGCGAACAACTATTCGTCACGGATGGTTATGTCAATCACGGTGCTGCTTCCTGGTGGGCGTTGCGTACCGACGGAGATCCGGCGGCGCTGGCGAGCGCCGCGCGCGAAGTAGTGCGCAAGCAGGGTAAGGACACAATTATTAACGAGCTGCAACCGATGGATTCGCGGGTGACCAAAGCTCAGGCGCAGACACGGTTTTCGCTGTTGCTGATTGGAGTGTTTTCGACGATCGCAGCGCTCCTGGCGGGCGTTGGTTTGTACGGCGTCCTGGCTACAGCTGTGCGTCAGCGAACCGCGGAGATTGGTGTGCGGATGGCGCTGGGCGCGGCGCCGTCACGCATCTTCCGTTTGATGGTTGGAAAGGGACTCAATCTTAGTGCGATTGGCATTGCGATTGGTGTGGTCGGAGCGTTTGTCCTGACGCGCGTGCTGACGAGCATGCTCGTCGAGGTCAAGCCCACAGATCCCGTTACGTTTGTTTCGGTCGCGGCGCTTTTCCTGTTTATTGCGGTGCTTGCTTCGTGGCTTCCAGCTATGCGAGCAGCGGGATTAGATCCAACTACCGCGCTGAGAAGTGAGTAGTAAGAGCGAGCCGAGCGCGCGACAGCATAAAGCCCGGGGCTGCAGATGTAAGACAATTCAACGAGCCCGCGAAGCGGGCGAGAGGATCACCACCACATGATGAAGCAAGCAAAGAACACGATTTGCCTTTGGTACGATGGCGACGCCGAAGAGGCGGCGCGTTTTTACGCCGAGACCTTTCCCGATTCATCTGTTAGCGCAGTACACCGCGCACCGGGAGATTTTCCGTCTGGCAAGCAGGGGGATGTGTTGACGGTTGAGTTTACCGTAATGGGAATTCCCTGCCTCGGGCTCAATGGCGGGCCCCATTTCAAGCATAACGAAGCATTCTCGTTTCAGGTCGCAACGACTGACCAGGCCGAAACGGATCGTTACTGGAACGCGATCGTCGGCAACGGCGGCGAAGAGAGTGCGTGCGGCTGGTGCAAGGACAAATGGGGCTTGTCCTGGCAGATTACGCCGCTGGTCCTGACAGAAGCGGTAACCGATCCCGATCGCGCTGCCGCCAAGCGCGCGTTCGATGCGATGATGCAGATGAAAAAGATCGACATCGCTGCAATCGAGGCGGCGCACCGCGGCTGAAGTTCGGTCTTAGCGGGCGTGCATCGGAAGAGTTAAAGACACCGGGCTTTGCAGTACGAGTTGTACTTCAACAGCGACAACACCCATCGTCTTGTCTTTGAGGCCTGACCCCAATTGTGAATTGGCATCACCGTCTTCGGCTTTGTGTGCTGGCGCACAGACCTGCCAATCTCCTTAGCAATAGAGTAGTCGGCGCATTCGCACTAGACAAATCACTCTCGACACCTTGGACTCAGAGAGGGCTCAAAGGAAACACAATAAATGACAACAAGCACAATTCCACATCCGCCAATCGTTTCGCGAGACGAGTGGCTCGCCGGGCGGAAGAAAGGACTGGTCGCTGAGAAGGAGCTCACTAAGGAATACGACCGCGTGAATGCCGCGCGCCGGCGCCTTCCTATGGTGAAGATCGAAAAGGAGTATCGCTTCGATGGCCCGAATGGCAAGCTGAGTCTCAAGGACCTCTTCGAGGGTCGTCGGCAACTCATAATTTATCACTTCATGTTCGACCCAACATGGGAGACTCGCCGGTGCCCAGGCTGCACGGGTTGGGTAGACTCCCTGGGCGATCTGTCGCTACTAGAGAAGTGCGACACAACGTTCGTGGTGGTTTCTCGAGCTCCGCTGCCCATGCTCGATGCCTATAAGGCGGAAAAGGGATGGAGCATCAAGTGGCTTTCCTCATTCGGCAGTGATTTCAACTACGACTTTCATGTGACGCTTGATGCGAACGTCGCGCCCCCTATAGACAACTACCGAAACCAGGCTGAGATGGATGCGAAGAAGGGACATCCCGTCGTAATGGAGGGTGAGCATCACGGCCTGAGTGTCTTCTTCAGAATGGATGATGACCTTTTCCACACCTACTCGGTATACGCGCGGGGCTGCTCAACACTATCGAACGCCTACGCCCTCCTCGACACAACACCGTATGGACGACAGCAAGACTTTGAGGACTCGCCCTCCGGCTGGCCTCAGAAGCCGACCTACGGTTAGGTCGAGACAAGCCAATACCGTGCGCCGAGGAACCGCACGAGAAAACTAATGATTCGCATCGAATATCAAATAGTTAGGCGCCAAGCGCCGGGATGCATTAGCCCCGACCGTCAGGTGGGGGTTAACCGCCATCCGCGCTCAGAAGAGGATCACGGTTCGGCAAGTCGAAGACTTGCCGCGCATCGGCGTGGCAAAGCCATAACGTAAGTTGCCCTGCTTCCTGACCCCGGTTGCTTCACGACGCTCCTTACTCATCCCGCGATGGCTTCGTGCGCAAACGCTTGATCTGTGAGCGACGCGACTTCTCCTCGAGCGTACGATTCTTTGCGCTGCGCGATATGCGTGTCGGTACCCGTTTGGCGGGTCGGTAGTTCAAACGCTCGATCTTCTTGCGGAGCTTCTGCAGACAGATTGCCTTATTTCGATGTTGGCTGCGTTCCTGCTGCGAAGTAACGACCACGCCTGAAGGTGAGTGCCTGAGACGAACGGCGCTTTCCGTTTTGTTCACGTGCTGTCCTCCGGGTCCACTTGAACGGAACGTGTCCACTTCGCACTCCCGCAACAGCTCTTCATCTGATTCAGGCAATTTGATCACAGAACTTCATCATACCTCACTGCCATTAGTCGTCAGGAGTGTTACATTGCGTGGTATGAGGCCACCGCTTCCCACCGTTGCAGGAGTTGGTCCCAGCCGTCAATGGCTTCCGGCAGGCGCCTGGAAAACTGTCCTGGACTTCTTCAAAGAAAAGTACCCCCAGGTTGACTTTGAAACGTGGACTGCGCGAATGGCCAGGGGTGAGGTGATAGATGAAACCGGACGACGTGTAGATCAACAGACTGCGTATCGGGCCGGCGCCTGCATTTATTATTACCGCGAACTGGAAGATGAAAAGATCATTCCGTATGTTGAGCACGTGCTCTATCAGGATGAACACATCCTGGTTGCTGACAAGCCGCACTTTCTGCCGGTGATACCCTCGGGAAGGTTTCTTCACCAAACGCTACTGGTCAGACTGCGAAAGAACCTCAAACAGGAAGACCTGGTTCCCATTCACCGTCTCGATCGGGAAACTGCGGGAGTGATCTTGTTTTCCGTCAACCCGCGAACGAGGGGCCACTACACATCACTCTTTCGGAATCGAAAGGTCCGAAAAGTATACGAAGCACTGGCGCCAACATTGGACACTGCTCAGTTCCCCACGATTCGGCGGAGTCGCATTGTGCGGGGCGAACCATTTTTTCGCATGAAGGAAGTTTCGGGTGAGGCCAATTCCGAGACTCATGTCAGCCCTATACGCAATCTGGGACGCAACACTCTCTATCAGTTGGTTCCCATTACCGGCCGGAAGCACCAGCTACGCCTGCACCTCGCAGGTTTAGGAATTCCCATCATCAATGACAAACTCTACCCCGCGATCAGCCGTTCAGAAAGAGACGATTTCTCCAGCCCCTTAAAGTTGCTGGCGAAGTCGCTTTCATTTCAGGATCCGTTAACCGGGCAAAAACACTATTTTGAAAGTGGCACAAAACTATGAGCACACCTCTTAACATGCATGCGGCCCGCATGGCGCTAAACCGAGACCCGGACTTGCGCGAGTGGGCCGAACAATGGCTGAAGAGTAGGGAGCGAACGGTGTCTGCAAATATGACTGATGAAGAGTTCGACAAGCACTGGCTCTACATTCGTCCCGAGAGAATGCACGAGGGAGCCCTGGAAGCGGTCGCTGCGTACCAACAGGAACATCAGGGTTGACGATCGGGGTCAGCAAAAGCGAACTGATGGTTGATAGCGCATGTCTCCTCACCCTTTGGGAGGGCAAATAATATAGTTGACTCACCCCGGCGCAACCCGAAGGGTTGCAAGAAAGTAGCCGGTGGTCGGAGTCCGCGGAGACCACCGGAAACGTCGTTAGTCATGACCGCACCCTGAAGGGGTGCCAGACGTCACAATAGATACCTCTCGTCAAATTCGATACCCGCCGCGTTGAGAAGCTCTCTCAGTTCATCGACAAAGAAATGTTTACGATGATGCGCCTCCTGCGTGGCAATGTAGCGCCGCACTGAGTCGGTCGCCGTGGGGCTTACGGTGAACGCCGCATAACCCTCTTGCCAGGCGAATCTGCGATTAAAATTCTCTTTAGCCCACGTGGACGATTCCTTCTTCAAGTCGCGAAGTACATCCGCGATGCAATGCACTGGCCTCCGGACTCGCCAGGATATGGACATGATCCTCAACTCCGCCGACAATCTCGGGCACGCCGTTCATGCCTTTAATAATCCCGCCGAGGTAAGCATGAAGACGTGGCTGCCATTCGGGCTTAATGAAGCGTCGCCGCTCCTTGGTCGAGAAGACGATGTGATA
>DNNE01000219.1:0-2935 GCA_003487805.1 Blastocatellia bacterium
TAGCCTGGCCCCCGCTCGCTCCCGCTCGCGGTTCTGTAACGTCATGTCACAACGAAAGACCAGGCGATGTTTTGTGCAAAGCCCTAGCGAGGCGCCGAGAAGGCGAGCAGTCCATGTGGGATTGTGATCAGCACCAGACTGTTTACTGAGATTGGAGCTGCGGCGCTGCTGTTTTCTTCGCCCAACATCAGCGTGTTTACCGTCTTGCCATCACGCAGGTTAAGCACAATTGCCTGATCGGTTGAGAAAGGAGTGAACAAGGCTGCATCGGAAGCGGTAATTGGTCGCGATAAAATTCTGCCGGGAAGTTGACGGCGCCAAATGAGCGCGCCCTTATTCAACGACAAGAGATAAGCAAAGTTGTCTAATGACGCGGCGAGGACCCCGTTGGACACTGCGGTGACCGCCTGCACCGCGGCTCCGGTGCGTCGATGCCAGAGAAGTTTCGATCGCATTTCGCTGAACGCATAAACGTTTGCGTCCGCCGAACCAAAATAAGCGATGTTGTCGGATACAGCGACGGGGCCTTCGATCGCGCCGCCCGTTTTGTACTGCCACTCGAGCTTTCCAGTCTTAACATTGAAGGCGCGCACGGTGCCGGCCTTGCTGCCAAAATAAACGTGATCACCCGCGACTGTAGGCGGCGCCGAGAATTCTTCTTCGTATTGATGGCTCCAAAGCACGCGCCCGGTGCGCCTGTCGAAAGCGTAGACATGTCCGTCCGGACTCGCCCCGAATAACGAGACGGTATCGACAGCCAAACCGGAAGTCAGAGCCGCGGGCAACGTGCTCATCCAAAGCGTTACGCCCGTGGTTTTGCTCAAGGCGCTCAGCGTGCCGCTTACCGGTTTACGATCCGGGTCACCGGAACGTTGGGCCACAAACACGCTTCGTTCATCGGCGATTGGCGCCGCTGAAAAAGTGCCGCCCGCTTCGGCTTTCCAAACAAGTTTTCCGTCCGCTGCGTTGAGCGCAACCAGAACCCCGGAACTCAGCGGAATAAAAACAGTGTGCTCATCGGCTGCCGGCGTAAGATCGGTTGTTTGATCCGTCTGGTACCGCCAGGTGACGGTCAAAGGCTGCGAAAGAGTTAGACCATCTTCGACTCGTGTAGTCGCTGAAGAGATGGCCGCCGAAACCGTAGCTACCAACACAAGTAGCAGGGAAGTGTTTCTGGTTGCGAGGCGCCGAAATGTCTTACGTGAGGCTTGCAAGTTGGGTTGTCTCAAAGCTTACCTTGGTTACTTAGTAGCGTCCTGATTTCAGTTTTTCTCTGTGTAATCTCCGCGACCTCCGCGTCTCTGCGGTGAATATTCGCTGAAAACACTCACCGCAGAGACGCCGAGGACGCAGAGGAGGCGCAGAGAAATTCAAATCAGGACACTGACGTTTACTTACGACGGTTTTGCTACTACCAATGTCGACTCTATAATCGCAAGTTCGAAAACTATTCCTTTCATTTTGACGTTCAGCCGAGCGCGGAGGTCTTCTTTTTGCCGACCGATAGTCACGAAAGAATAATCATACTCGACTTTGGTTCACAGTACACCCAACTGATCGCGCGCCGGATCCGAGAGGCCGGCGTCTATTGCGAGATACTTCCGTTCAGTACTCCTTTAAGCGACATTCAGTCGATTAATCCGCGCGGACTGGTCCTGTCGGGCGGCCCCGCCTCGGTTTACGACGATGATGCGCCGCGATCAGAGTCGGGATTGATCAATGCGGTGAATTGCCCCGTTCTGGGAATCTGTTACGGGCTGCAATTAATCGCCTATCAATTGGGTGGCGAAGTTGAGCCTTCAAAGAGTCGCGGCTACGGTCACGGGCGACTCACGGTGGTAGATGAGACGACGCGTCTGTTTGCCGGCTTACCGGGCGAGATGGATGTTTGGTTGAGCCACGGCGATCGAGTGACACGCCTGCCGGAAGGGTTTCACATGACCGCGAAGACTGCCGAGGGTGTGAACGCTTTTGAAAATCCGGACCAGAAAATTTATGGAGTTCAGTTCCATCCGGAAGTTGCGCATACGCCGATGGGCGGTCAGATCCTGCGCAACTTTCTTTTTGAAATTTGCGGGTGCAAAGGTGATTGGAGTCCGGCGGCGGTCATTGAAGAACAGGTCGCGCGAATCCGCCAGACTGTCGGCGAGAATGATCAGGTCGTCTGCGGATTGTCAGGCGGCGTCGATTCGTCGGTGGCGGCGGCAATGGTTCATCGCGCCATCGGAAATCGGCAGACGTGTCTCTTCGTCGACAACGGGCTGCTACGCGACGGGGAATTCGAATCAACCCTGACACTACTGAAGCAGACGCTGAAACTGAATGTGCGCGGTGTTAATGCAAGTGAAAAGTTCCTGAACGCCCTGAGTGGGGTTGTCGATCCGGAAACAAAACGCAAGATCATCGGCCGCACCTTCATCGAAGTTTTTGAAGAGGAAGCAAAACAACTTGGCGACGCGCGGTTTCTGGTGCAGGGAACTCTCTATCCGGACGTGATCGAATCGGTGTCCGTGCGCGGTCCTTCAGTGACAATCAAGAGTCATCACAACGTCGGCGGTCTGCCGGAAAAAATGAATCTCAAACTGATCGAACCGTTGCGCGAACTCTTCAAAGATGAAGTCCGCGTAATCGGCCGCGAACTCGATGTTCCTGACGAGATCCTCAGTCGCCATCCGTTTCCCGGCCCCGGCCTGGCAGTGCGAATAATTGGCGACATCACTGAAGAGCGGCTCGCCATTCTGCGTGCAGCCGATCGAATCTTCGACGAGGAGCTTAGACGGGCAGATTTATACAACTCTGTCTGGCAGGCTTTCGCCGTTTTGCTTCCGGTTTCGACCGTAGGCGTGATGGGCGACGAACGAACATACGATCGCGTGATTGCGATTCGCGCCGTGACCAGCGTCGATGGCATGACCGCCGACTGGGCGCGCCTGCC
>DNNE01000219.1:3214-3406 GCA_003487805.1 Blastocatellia bacterium
ACCGCCGACTGGGCGCGCCTGCCTCATGATCTTCTGGCGCGCGTCTCCGGCCGCATCGTTTCGGAAGTGAAAGGCGTCAACCGTGTCGTTTACGATATCAGTTCAAAACCACCGAGTACGATTGAGTGGGAATAAGGAAGTGCACAGTGAGCAGGTGCAAGAGCCGTGGCCATGGAGTCAGTACCGGGAGCG
>DNNE01000219.1:3698-4332 GCA_003487805.1 Blastocatellia bacterium
GGAGTCAGTACCGGGAGCGATAGCGACCGGGTCGCTGTGCCAGCCGACTGCAAGTTTTATTACTTGATCGTCGTGAGATCCTGATCATGGATGTGGAATGATACAGACATACCTCTTGCCTGCTTGATCACCTTTCGCTCATACGGTACCTGGCTGCATGGAGACGAGCGTGGCTCGATCGATCGGTTTCATAATCACTACAAGTCTCCTTACATTGGCCCCAACCCTCAATGGCGCCGTCACAACGCTCGCACACTTAAGCGAGGCCAAGTCATTCTGGACGCGGCGCAACGCAAGTCGGTCGAGCAATCAATCCGCGAAAACTGCGAATGCCGGCGTTGGCATCTGCACGCGTTGAACGTTAGGACGAACCACGCTCACATCGTCGTAGGTATTGGATCAGTAAAGCCCGAACGCGCATTGACTGCATTCAAAGCAAACGCGACGAAACAGATGCGCTTGGATGGCTGTTGGAGACAGGACTCAACCCCATGGGCGGAAAAAGGAAGCAAGAGATATTTGTGGAACGAGGAAAGTGTCGCGCGAGCGATAGACTACGTGCTGAATGGACAGGGAGACGAATTGCCTGACTTTGGGGACTGACCCGGTCGCTATCGCTCCCGGTACTGACTCC
>DNNE01000219.1:4639-4901 GCA_003487805.1 Blastocatellia bacterium
CGCTCCCGGTACTGACTCCATTGCTCCCGGTGTTGACCTCAACGCCTGATTTCAAGAAAATCGCTCGTCAACATGTTGTTAAGTTGATCGCTCACCGCCACGTGATATAGTGTGGCACTCGACAGACACGATTTTTCCCCGCGCTGTTTTTCATTATGGACAAGGGCTTCGTTCATCTTCATCTACATACGGATTACAGTCTTCTCGACGGTGCAATTCAAATAAAGCCTCTCGCTGAGCGCACCGAGCAGCTCGGCATGAA
>DNNE01000219.1:5192-18158 GCA_003487805.1 Blastocatellia bacterium
CGGCGGCGGCGGACGGCCAGCCGGCGATCGGCATCACCGATCACGGCAACATGTACGGCGCCATCACGTTCTACAACACGATGAAGGCGCGCGGTATCAAACCCATCATCGGTTGCGAAACCTACCTTGCCGCTCACGGCCGCAACGATCGATCAGCGCGAAACATTGGCGGCGAGAAAGCTAACTTTCATCTGATTCTGCTGGCGAAGGACTACGAAGGTTATCGCAACCTCTCGCGGCTGACTTCAAAGGCATTCACGGAAGGCTTCTATTACAAGCCGCGCATCGACAAAGAGCTGCTGGCCCAGCACAGCAAGGGTTTGATTGCTTTGTCTGCGTGCATGTCCGGAGTTCCGTCGGCGATGCTCGCCAAGCAATGTCCGGACGATGCGGCGAAGGCGGCGCTTGAGTTCCAGGAGATCATGGGCAAGGGGAATTACTTCCTCGAGATCCAGGAGCATGGCCTTGAACCACAAGCGCGCATCCGAAAGCCGCTGGTCGAACTGTCGAAGCGAACGGGTATTCCGCTGGTTGCGACCAACGATGCGCATTATCTAAAGCCGGATGACGCCCGTGCGCATGATCTGCTGCTCTGCATAGGCTCAGGCAAGACAGTCAACGATCAAAATCGGCTGCGCTATGGCACGCCCAATTTCTATGTGCGCTCGCCCGAAGAGATGTGGGACATCTTTGGGGCCGAGCTGCCAGACGCGTTGCAGCGCACTGTTGAGATCGCCGAGCGCTGCGAATTGAAATTGCCAGAGGGCATTAACTACCTGCCGAATTATCCGATTCCTGAATCGGAAGCCGGATTGTCGGCGAACGAGTACTTCGAGAAGGTGGTGCGCGGCGGTTATCAGACCCGGAAACAGACGGTTTGGGACCTCGAGTTCGGCCGCAACGAGATGACTCACACGTTCTCTGAGTACGAGCAGCGGCTCTGGCACGAAATTGAAGTCATCAAACGCATGGGATACGCCGGGTACTTTCTCATCGTCTGGGACTTTGTGAAGTACGCAAAAGAGCATGGCATTCCCGTGGGACCGGGTCGCGGATCGTCGGCCGGCTCGCTGGTCGCATTTTGTCTCGGGATCACCGATATCGATCCTTTGAAGTACAACCTCTTCTTCGAGCGCTTTCTGAACCCCGAACGCGTCTCGATGCCTGACATCGACATTGATTTCTGCGTGCGCGGGCGGGCAGAAGTAATCAACCACGTCGCTAAACTTTATGGACGAGATTCCGTCTGCCAAATCGTGACGTTCGGAACGCTCGCCTCAAGGGCGGCGATCAAGGACGTGGGACGTGCCCTCGACATGCCGTATTCAGAAGTCGATCGGATCTCCAAGATGATTCCGCCGCCGGTGCGCGGACGGAACGTCAGCATCGAGCAGGCAATTCAACAAGTACCTGAACTCCGAAAGACCATGGAGGAAAACGATCAGGTGCGCGACTTGATCGACCTGGCGCGACGCCTGGAAGGCTGCGCCCGTCACGTCTCGGTCCACGCGGCCGGCGTCGTGATCACGCCCGAGCCCCTCCAGGAGCTAATTCCGATCGCCGTTTCCGCGAAGGACGAAGTCACCACGCAATACGAAATGTCCGACCTGGAGAAGGTCGGAGTGCTTAAGATGGACTTCCTTGCGCTTAATACGCTTACCATTATAAGCGACTGCTTAAAGAGCATAAAGCGCATGCTTAACGAGGATATAGTGTGGGCAAAGATTTTGCTTAACGATGAGAAGACTATGCAACTGTTTAGCGAAGGCCGGACGGATGCTATCTTTCAGTTCGAATCGTCGGGCATGCAGGACATTTGCCGTAAGCTAAGACCGAAGGGTATTGAAGATCTCTCGGCGCTTAACGCCTTGTATCGGCCCGGACCAATCGATGGCGGAATGGTCGACGATTTCATCCTCCGGCATCACGGAAAGAAAAGCGTCCGCTACATCGTGCCCGAGATGAAGGAGATTCTGGATAGCACCAACGGCGTGATTGTCTATCAGGAACAGGCAATGCAACTGTCGCAGAAGCTCGCCGGGTATACGATGGCGGAGGCCGACAGCCTGCGCAAAGCGATGGGCAAGAAGAATCGTGAGGAGATGTCCCGGCAAGAGCAGAAGTTTATTTTGGGTGCGGTCGCGCGGGGCATCAAGCAGGACAAGGCCCAGCAGATATTCTCGCTGATGGCCCAGTTCGCGGATTACGGATTCCCAAAGGCGCACAGCGTTGCTTACGCTTATCTGGCTTTTCAGACCGGCTATTTAAAGGCGCATTACCCCGAGCATTTTTATGCCGCTGTGTTGTCTAACGAAGTCGACGATACGGCCAAAGTTTTTCGCTACACGAAAGAGATGCGAGGGCAGGGAATTGCGCTGCTGCCGCCCGACGTTAACGAGAGCGAAGTAGGATTCACGGCCCTCAAGGGAGCAATTCGTTATGGGCTGGCAGCGATTAAGGGGATCGGACTCGCCAGTGTCAATGCGGTCATGAAAGCGCGGGCGCAGGGTCCGTTCAAGTCTCTGTTTGATTTCACGGATCGGCTGGAAGACGGCGCAATCAACAAGCGAGTTTTGGAAGGACTGGTATGCAGCGGCGCCTTTGACTCTGTCAAACCGGCAGACGTAGAAACCAACGAATGGCGCGCACGACTTTGCGCGGTGATTGATTCGGCGCTGGCGCGGTCGGCCAGAGCTCGCCGCACGCGCGCGCTGGGACAGGACGATCTTTTCGGCGGCCAGGAAACGGCTTCGACCGAGCAGATGCCGGTACCGAACGCGACGGCCTGGACTCCGATAGAAATGCTGGCAGCGGAAAAAAAGTCGCTGGGCTTTTACATCACGGGCCATCCGCTCGACGCTTTCTCGGAGACGGTCTCCCAGTTAGGCGCGACGACTTCGATCGAGTTGGCCCAGCGTGAGAGTGGCGACCGTGCCGTAGTTGCCGGTCTGGTCCGTGACCTCCAACTAAAGACCACCAAGAAAGGCGATCGCTTCGCGATCTTTCGTTTGGAAGATCAGGCTGGCGCAGTCAAATGCGTTCTTTGGCCGGAGCCGTACCGGCGGAATAGTTCTTTGATTGCCGAAGAGGCTACGATTCTCGTCGCCGGCCGGGCAGAGATTAGCGATGAAGGCGCCATCACGCTGATCGCCGACCGAGTCAACGCCTTGACCGAAGCTGTGCAGCAGAAAGCCAGAGAGTTAGTGATTAAGATTCAGGGATCGCAAATCAACGGCGGCGCGCGATGCGAAGAAGTCAAAGCTATCCTGGAACGGTCTGATGGTGATTGCGATGTCTTTCTCGATATCATACTTGACGATATGACAGTGCGGGTTCGGGCGCATCCGTCTTTGAAGGTCCAGGGGAGCGTCGAAATCGAATCTGCTTTGCGAAGCCTGGATTGCGAAGTAATCTGGGAGGGCTTCGCGCCACGGGCGGCCGCTGCGCATTCGTCCTAAACCGAAATGGCCAAAGAAAAGGCTCAGGGCAAAGAAAAAGATCAAACGGATACCCGCACGGCTTTTGAGCGCGTGCAGCTTGCCCGTCATCCGGAGCGGCCGTATACGCTGGATTTCGTCGATCGCATCTTTGAGAACTTCACCGAGATTCACGGTGATCGCCGCTTTGCGGATGATCCCGCGATGGTTTGCGGCTTCGCAACTTTTCATGGGATGCCGATGCTGCTGGTAGGTCATCAAAAGGGACGCGATACCAAGCAACGACAATATCGGAATTTCGGAATGCCAAAGCCGGAAGGCTATCGCAAGGCGATCCGGGCGATGAAGCTCGCGGACAAATTTGATCGGCCCATCTTTTGCTTCATTGATACGCCGGGCGCCTATCCGGGAATCGACGCAGAAGAGCGCGGACAAGCCGAAGCCATCGCTAACAATCTGCGCGAGATGGCCAAACTAACCGTGCCGGTCCTGGTCACCGTTATTGGCGAAGGCGGTTCGGGCGGCGCGTTGGCCATTGGCGTAGGCGATCAAGTCCTGATGCTCGAAAATGCGATCTACTCAGTCATTTCACCCGAAGGGTGTGCGGCAATTCTTTGGAAGGATTCCAGCCAGGCTGCGCGCGCAGCAGAGGAATTGAAGTTAACCGCGCAGGACTTGCAGCATGAGGGAATCGTCGATCAAGTGATCGACGAGCCAAAAGGTGGGGCGCAGAATTCTCACGACGAGGCGGCCCGGCTGTTGGATATAGTTTTGTCTGCGAGACTCGCTGAATCGTCAACTCACTCCGTGGAAGAGCGTTTGACCCGCCGCTATCAAAAACTCAGACAGCTGGGCAAATGGGGAACCAGCGATTCGAACTCCGCTTAGGCGACTCGAACTCCGCTTAGATAGCCAACTCTTAAAACGGAATATCATCATCCGTCAGATCGGTTGGTTCTGGAGCTCCATCAGCTTGGGCCGTCGCAGCCTTTGCCGGTGGCGCTCCGCCTTCCTCGCTTCTCGCGCCGCCACCAATAAACTGCATATCCGTCGCATGAACTTCGAGAGTGTGACGGGCCTTTCCATCGCGGTCCGTCCATTCTTCCACCCGCAGGCGACCTTCGATATAGACCGGCCGGCCACGCTGAAGATACTGCGACGCGGTCTCGGCTTGTCGTCCCCAAAGCGTGACGCGAAACCAGGTGGTGACGTCGTTGTTCTCACCGGTAGTGCGATCCTTGCGCTTTTCATTCGTCGCCAGGCTGAAACTGCAAACAGGCGTGCCCTGCGGTGTGTAACGCAACTCAGGATCTCTGCCAAGGTTGCCGACTATAATAATTTTATTGAAAGACATTGTGCGACTCCGGTCTTGCCGTTTTCTTGATTGAGAGACTTAGGATTTCGTAACGAGTCGCCGATAGTATCCGCAGCGATGCAATGCGTCAAGCGTAAGATTCTTGCAAGGATTAGATACGAATTTAGAAAACTGCTAGACTCGTCCCGAACGAAGAGTTTATGAGCGCTACCGTCTATTTAGAGACGTTTGGATGTCAGATGAATGTCGCCGACAGCGAACGGGCAGACGTGCGTTTGCGCGCGGCCGGCTTCGATTTGACCAGTTCGCCAGAGACGGCGGATGTCGTCATCTTTAACACTTGCTCGGTGCGCGAGCGCGCGGCGCACAAGGTTTTCACGCGGATTGGCGAAGTGCGACGGCGGCGAATTGGGAGCGAACCGATAGTCGGCGTGATGGGTTGTGTCGCGCAACTGGAAGGCGCGTCGATCTTCGACGGCAGTCCGTCAGTAAGCGTAGTTGCCGGAACCCGCGCCACGGATCGTCTGCCGCAATTAATTTCTCGCGCTTTAGATGGCGAACGCCGGGTCATCGATCTGGATGAACGCGCCGCCGGCGAAGCCTGGGACTTGCCGGCAACTGCGCGTACTTCGAAATATGTCGCGTTCGTTCCGATCATCGAAGGCTGCAATAAGTTTTGCACGTACTGCATCGTGCCGTACTCACGCGGCCGCGAAAAGAGCAGGGAACCTTCCGACATCATTGCGGAGATACACGAACTTCATCGGCACGGCCATCACGAAATTCACCTCATCGGTCAGAATGTGAATAGTTATCGTCCGAAGACGGAAAGTGGTTTGGAAAGAACTAAAGGGGCCACGCCTTTCTGTCGCTTGCTCCGCGCCGTGGCCGCGACCGGAATGGAGCGCATCAAATTTACGACCTCGTTTCCCCGCGACTTTCACAGGGACATCGTGGCGGCGATTGATGAGCATGAAAATCTCTGTGAATGGATCCATTTGCCCGCGCAGTCCGGCAGCGATCGCGTCTTGCGCGCGATGCGTCGAGGTCACACGGCGAGTGACTATCTAAAAAGAATCGACGCGGTTAGAAGCGCGCGGCGCAAACTGTCCATCACCAGTGATATTATTGTCGGGTTTCCTGGCGAGACGACAGCTGATTTTCGCGAAACATTAAGACTGATTGAGGAAGTTGGCGGCTATGACGGACTCTATATTTTTAAGTATTCGGAACGTCCGAACACCCCGGCAGCGAGCTTGATGGACGACGTAACGCTAGAAGAGAAGTCAGCGCGGTTTATGGAACTGGAAACGACGCAGCGAAGCTTTCAGAGAAAGATTTACGAACGATATGTCGGCCGCGAGGTGCGCGTGCTGGTTGAAGGTACGAGTTCAAAATTCCCGAGCGACATGACCGGCCACTCGACTTGTCACAAGGTCGTAAATTTCCGCGGCACGGAATTAATGCTCGGCAAGGTCGTCAATGTTCGTATCAGCGTCGCGAAACGAAATAGTCTCTATGGTGAAGTAATCAGCGCCCCTTAATCTGTGAGATTGTGTACAATAGGAATTCGAACATGGAAATCGAGGTTAAGATTCGCGCGTTGATGATGGATCCAAATAGCGGTACGCCCATCATCATCCTTAAAGATGTAAACAGCGAAACGATGCTTCCAATTTGGGTCGGCGCTTACGAGGCGAACGCGATCGCGCTCGAGATTGAAAAGATTGCGCCGCCGCGGCCGATGACTCATGATCTGCTGCGCAATTTGATTCTCGAATTGGGATTGACAGTTGATCGCGTGGTGGTCACGTCGCTGCGCGATAATACATTCTACGCTGTCATTGAGATGACGGGTGAAGATGGCGAGTCGATGCGGCTTGATTCCCGGCCGTCGGACGCAATCGCCCTGGCGCTGCGAGCGGATTGCCCAATCTTTGTGGATACTGAAGTGATTCAGGCCTCGCGCAACTCAGTCGCTACCGAAGAAGACGCGGAAGCTGAGGATGAAAGCGGAGAGGAAGAATGGCCCGACGTGATCGGTGATGCCAGTGATTTGCCGATGTAGATGTAACGCAAGCTGTCAGCTTGCAGTTCGCAAATGAGTTATCCGCAAACTAACAGTTTGCGTTACCAGAATTGATAATCGCGATTACTAACCAAAAAGGCGGCGTCGGCAAAACGACCACCGCTATCAATCTCGCAGCCGCGTTTGCTCGCCGCGGCACAAAGACGCTTCTCCTCGATCTCGATCCACAAGCCAACAGTTCGATCTCGTTTCTCGATCCGATGGGCATCACTCGCTCGGCGTACGAGTTGATGATGGACGGGCAGGGAAATGACGAGCTTCCGGTTTACAAAACGACGATGGAGAATCTGGATCTCGTGCCGGCGAGAATCAGTCTGGCCAAACTTGAATCAAAATTGGTTGGCGATTTCGACGCGCCGTTCCGTTTGAAAGATCGAATGGAGCCGCTGAAGAAGCAATACAAAGTGATCGTGATCGACACGCCGCCGACCCTCGGCCTGATTACCGTGAACGCGTTGGTGGCGGCCAGTCATGTGCTGATTCCGATTCAGTCATCCTACTTCGCGCTCGAAGGAACCGATGACTTACTGGAAACGATCGAGAAGGTGAAAGCGCGGCCAAATCCGAAGCTGGAAGTATTGGGCGTGCTGGTAACGTTACACGACAAACGCACAACGCTCGGGAAAGAAGTGTTCGAGCAGATCCGCCGGGTGTTCGGTCCGAGACTTTTCGAGACGGTGATCACCAAGAGCGTGCGTCTGGAAGAATCGCCGGCCTACAAAGAGTCGATCTTTACTTTCGCGCCGCAGTCATCCGGCGCCATTGAATACGAAAAACTTTGCAACGAGGTATTGAGCCGTGTCTAGAAGAGGCTTGCCCGCAGGCTTAAGCATGCGTCACGACGCGCACTACGTCGAAGAGCTGACGCAAACGACGACCACTCACGTTGGCCGAATGCTGCCGACCGACAAGTTGGATCCAAATCCGGATCAACCTCGGACGGAGATCGGCGATCTCACCGAACTGACTTCGTCAATTCGCGAGAAGGGCGTGCTTGAACCTTTGCTGGTCAAGCCGATGCCGTCAGGTCGCTGGATGATCATTGCGGGTGAGCGCCGTTGGCGGGCCGCGACTGGGGCTGGTTTGCAGGAAGTCCCCTGCATCGAAATGGACGTCGACGAAAGCGGAGTGGCCGAGATTGCGCTGATCGAGAATATGCAGCGCAAGGATTTGACGCCCTGGGAGGAAGCGGACGGCTTGCGCGCGCTCTGCGAACGATTTGGCTATACGCATGAAGAGGTCGCGCGCAAAGTCGGGAAGAGCCGCAGTACCGTTACTGAGGCGTTGTCAATTGCCGCGCTTCCTGCAGAGATTAGAAATATTTGTCGCGACTCAGAGATCACCTCAAAGTCTCTGCTGCTACAGATTGTGCGTCAGCCCGATGACGAGTCGATGCGCACGATGGCGGAACAGATCGGCACCGAAGGGTTGACGCGCGACGGCGCCCGCAAAGCGCGGAAAGCCTACATCGATCCCACGGGAGCGTCGGAACCCTACGTTTATCGTTATGAAGCGCCGGGCAGGGAATTCAAGGTTGAGGTTAAGTTCAAGAAGGGGAGTATCTCTGCTGAGGAATTGTTCGAAGCGCTAAACGCCGCCGCGCAAAACATCGACGACGCAATCTAAATCAATCGGTCTAGAGGCGGGCTAGCGCCATCTTCTCGTTGGTGATGTTTCGTGTGGTTTCGTGGATAGTTGTTGTCTACCGACATCAAGCACCGTCCACGAAAACACACGAAATAACACCAAGAGAAATCCGCCTCTCAGCCCTTCTTCTTCTTTTCTGCCGCTGCTTTCTTTGCCAGAGATTTGCTCCAGCGCTCGAGTGTCGGTTGCAGAGGCTTGAAGAGCTTTGCGCGAATCTTATGCTGACTCTCATTCCATTCCTTTAACTGCTTCTCAACATAGGCGCGCACGGAAGCTTCGATCGCGCCGCGCTTAACAGAGTGTCGCAACGTCAGATAATAATGCTGACCGATAAGCGAGAATACGACTCCGACCAGGTTCCCCTTGAATGAGAGCCGGGGAATTATCCTTTTATGAAACGGTTGGTTGGCTTGAACCAGCGGTGTGATCGCGATTTCAAACCATGCGCCCTGATTGCCCTGGCGCGGATGATAAAGAGCAGGGAGCTCCTGTCCCTTGGCGGCCATGCGCGCGCGCGGCTCCGTGATCACGTCTACCAGACGCAGGCGTTCGATACCCCGGAGATGCTCGCGCGGGACGCTGTCCAAAGCGCTCTGAAGATTTGCTAAAGTATTGCGCGGCAATTTGCCGCTGTATTGGTTTTCGATCTTAACAGCCATCGCTTAATAAGAATTAGTTGGGTTCAATTTGTGTTTCGCCACTGTAGGAGAGACGAGACCGCAGAGTCAACCGAGCACTCGCCGGCGAGGCCATCAGCAACGTGGAGCAAGGATGGCCACTTGATTAACAATCCCGGATTAGCGAATGCGGGCCGTGAGGCCAACGCTGCCTGCATTGTCAGGCGAAGTCCGACTAAGACTCGCGGCAAAACTCCACCGCACATGAGTCACGTTACGGTCATAGCCCGCCGGGGCGCCACCTGCGGCGCTCAGCGGTGTATAGGTCCAGGTCGCGCCGCCATTATTTGAATAAGCCAACGTTGGCGTCAGGCCGGTTGTGCCGAGACTGCTCGTCATTGAGCCGAGTTTGAAATCGGTGCTTGCCGGAATCGGATCGGTAATTACAAACTCGAAGGCTGCGCTCCCGCCAACGTTGCTGAAGCCAATCGTGTACACCAGATCTGTACGAGGCTGCACGGTACCGGTGGGACTAACGCTGGCGGTCAGCGTTACGTTGGGCGCCGCGACCACTGCATTGATGTTGTTCGTGTCCATCGTCACGGCGCCGCCCAGGGCAAAGACTCTGCCGACTGTGCTGACGTTGGTAGTCATCGTAATACTAGTGTAGGCGATGAGCGTTCCGCGGAAAGCAGTACCCGTTCCCAGCGTCGCAGAACTTCCAATCTGCCAAAACACGTTAGTCCCTCGCCCCCCACTGCTCATGATCACCTGCGAGTCGCTGGCGGTGGTCAGCGTAGTTCCGATCTGGAAAATAAAGATCGCGTTGGGATCGCCGCCATCGTTGAGAGTGAGTGTGGTCGTCAACTGGGCCGCCGTATCAAAACAATAGACGCCCGGACTGAGCGTGACGGCTCCGGGGGTGATTCCCATAATCTTACCGCTCAAGTTGTTTGCCGGAACACACGGCTGGGCTATCAGATCAGTGTAGGCGGTCTGGGCACTGGCCTCGGCCGGGCCGGCGAGAGATCCTCCGCCCGAATATATCGCGCCATTCTGAATTACTCCCGGCCCAAATCCGGTGACCGCTGTGCCTGGACTGACTCCCAGATTGCCGGAGACAACCGTGAATCCGTTGGAGGTTATGGTCGTGCCGGCCAGCGCCGCAAAGCTTTCTGCCGCACCAAGCGATGGCGCGCTTTGAGCCAATGCAGAAGGGGACAAGGCCGCGCACGAGACCAACAAAGCAAGTGCGGCGACGACCATTGAATTGCGGGAAGCAAATTTCATTTTGACTCTTCCTTAACTTCACTCCGCTTAACTGACTCGCCCGTGATCTTTACATCCTTCCCGGATCTTTCGAAAAGATTGAAGAGATTCGAGAGCTTGCTCGAGACGTTGAAATAGAAGCCGCGTCGCGTGCCCTGAATAATGCTTGCGGGTTCTGTTGTGGATGCGAAGTTATAGCCGGCGCTCAATCTCAGATCCGGCAACAACCAGAAGCCAAGTTCGCCAGCATAGGATTTTCCTGCAGTCGCGGAGCTTGGTTGAATCAAGCCTCTCATCTCGGCGGCTAAGTCATAACGCTTCGCAAAACGATATTGAATCCGGGCCTGTGTCAGATACGTGAGCGTCGAAACGTAAGGCGTATCGCCCAGGCTGTTGGCGCTAAACCGCGCTGCCAAACGGGCGGAAAACTCGAGCCGTGGGGTCAGTTGATAGAAAGCGTCCGTCGAAAGCGTTGAAATTTGATCGCGTGTCGTCGACGCTGTGCCAACTGTCTCACGCGAACTGTGGTTATAGCTGAAGAGCAATCCCACGCGGTCGTTTGTCGCCGGCCGAATTGCCACGGCTGCCATTCCTTCTGAGAAGCTCATTTGCTGATCGCCCGATCTCGTGTGCGCGACCTGAAAACGCGAGAGCGCCGTAATGCTTTGATTGATACGCCCGGCTGCGCCGATCACGAACATGTGCTCTTTGCCCTCGCGATCGCGCAGTTCGTAGCGAACGTTGGCGATGAAGTTTTCCTTCGGCTGCCAGCCCGCTCCGATCGTGATGCTGTTAAAGTTCTTTCCGGAGCCTTTGAGATGAAAGCCATGCTCATAACCCAGCTCGAGTGAGAGTTGTTTGTTGATTGGAAACCTGTTGACGAGTCCAATAACCGCAAAGCTGTCCGTTGCATTAGCGCCGTTATCAATTTGGTATCGGCCGGTCATCGACGTGAACCGATTGAGCTTCGTTTCAACTCCAAAGGCCGTCTCGTTGCGCGTCGACGAGGCTGCAAAGCCGGTCCCTGTGGTATCAGCGATTGGCACAATCGGAGCGGAAGCAAGACGCTGCGTGAAGAACAGCTTCGCCCAATCGTTGAGCTGATAGTTGGCTCCCAGAATAGTCTGATTGGGATAGGTTGGATCAGCCGCGCCCAGATTCTGTTCGCGTTTGGCGGTCAGCGACAACTTCTTCGTAGCTTTCCACTCCGCGCCTATGGTGAAAAGATTCGAAGTGACTTCACGATCGCTCTGGTTGTCAGAAAACTTTCTGAGGTCGTAACCGAGGTTCAGCTTGAAGTTGTCTTTGATCGACTCTACCCACGCGAGAGAAAAGGTGGAACGAGAGTTATCAACCCGATCAGTTTTGTTTCGCTCATTAGTAAATCCCAGCCTCGCGGTAGATGACGGCCGCAGCTTGAAACTGAATGAGAGTTCGCCACGCCGCGAGCCGGGCGTAACCGTCGCGCCAAATGGATTGAGGAAACCGGCTGAGGCGCCGGCAAACCTGCCGTGGAGCACGCCTTCGCGGAAAGTCACCGGCTGGTTGTAATCTATTTCATAAGCGAATCCATGCTGCTCGACGCTTTGGCCGGAAACCGGAGAGCTGTTACCGAAGCCGATAAGTCCTCCGCGGCTCCAGACTGCTGCCGCTTTGATCACGCCTCGGTGCGGAAGATTCTGTAGAGCATCAAGGCCACCTAACCGGAACTCGCTCAACTGATCCTGACGTTGATCAATCAGGCTTACACCCAGTTGCAAGCCGAGACCGGGAAACTTCTTCAGCGCTCGTCCAGTCAGCACGATCGAGTTGAGCCCGTTGGCGCGGTGCTCGTAAGTGACCACCATTTGAGTCAGGTTCAGTGAATAGTCGAAGGCGGAGATGAATCGGAGTAGAAATATCTGTCCGGTAATCGAATCAAGGTTGTAGTCCACTGACCGAATGAGTGGCTCGCTCGAAAGAATGACTTCCGGATTTCGCCGGTCGCGGACTTCGAGCGTGACGCTTTCCGATCCCGCCAGAATCTCGCCATAGTTAAGCTGGATCAGTGACAGTGAGCCGCCGGGAATCACGTCGCGCGCGAAGGCCGTGCCTGGTTGTGCGCCGGTCACCGTGACGAAACTTCCGCTGCGGTCCTCGACGTGGAACTTGATTCCGGTTAGCTTGCGCGAATATCCGGCCAGCGCCAGTCCATTCATGTCCGCCTCAAAGTCACCGAACATTGCATATGAGCGTCCGCGCTCAAGCCGGACATAGAGCCTGGAGTTTGATTGCGCCTCTTCAAAACGCGTCGATGAATCACCGAAGATCGGATACGTGCGCTCAAGTGGATCGAGCTGAAGGAGGCGATCCTGGCCGGCAGCGCGATTAAGCGGGCGCAGGCTGTCATACGAGAGAGTGAGGATATTCTTTCGTCGGATCGTGCCACGAAAAAAGAAGGCGAGCCGATTACGATGCCTGTTGGTCTCAGCGGTTCCTCCAGCAATGGGCACGTTGCCAAACGACATCTCGGCCAATCCTACCAGTATGGTGGGCCGTGTTTCGGCGAGGATGCGAACATCCAATTCTCCGGCCACCTGAAGCATGATCACT
>DNNE01000219.1:18458-26093 GCA_003487805.1 Blastocatellia bacterium
CTGAAGCATGATCACTTTGAGATGAGCAGTCGTGGCAATGCCTGGAGCCGATACTCTAATGCGTGCTTCGCCGCCCTTGAGCGCAATTCCTATTTGGTTTTTCAGGTCAGTGACTTGTGTGGCACTTGCCGTTTGACGATCAAAATCCGATCCTTTCCGATCAAGCGAGGGCAACGCCGGGAAGGCCTGCGATAGAACCAGGTCAGGGCGGGGAACTAAGTCGTCCGGAATGATCAGCAGGTTTGTAGCCTCGACCGCCACGAGCCCATCAAGCGCCGGGTTCTCCCATTGGTCCCAGGCTCGAATGGTGACGAACATCGAATCCTTCCCACCGGAAGTCAGCTCTTGTCGATCCGTCAGAACTTCGATTCGATGCACGGGACCTCTTCCCATTACTTTGAGGTCGACCGGAGCGCCGCGTTCGTTCTTTGGCCCAATTGGAGTCACGCGAATTTCGTTCGGACCGGACGCGAGGGTCAGGCCGGCGAAAGTGTATGTAGTGATCTGATTCGCGCGGTCAACACGCGTCTCTGCGATGTTCTTATCAGAGATTTCCTTGCCATTGATCTCAAGCAGGACCTTCCAATTTATGGCTACTCGAGCCTGAACCTGCGAACCGGAAGACACGACAGCGGAGCCGGAAGCCGGACTCACAATTAGCACCTCGCCAGGTTTCACTGGAGCGATCTTTTCGGCGGATTTAATCTCATAAGTTCCGGCGATGAGCGGTTTGTCTTGCTTCCTCGTATCAAATGTTGGAACAGGAACCCGGATCGACGGAGCTTGAGCAAGCTTTCGAGTTTCGATTAATGACGTTGGGTCACCTGGCTTGCGGGTTACCGCCAGGCGCGTCAATCCAAAATCCTGGTGAAGCAGCGAGCCACCTCCAAGCGGGGTGCGCAACAGGCGGGCCCAACTCTGTCCTGAGACTTGTCCTTCATCCTGCAAGCTCAAGCCCGGCGAGACGCTTATCGGATCGAGCGCAATTACCACCGCGCCATCGCCGACTGTCGGGAAATTGTAGAGGCCGGCCGCGTCGGTGAGAACGTATTGTCCGTTCATCAAATAAACACGCGCGCCGGTAATCGGCCGGTCATCATTATCGAAGCGGCCATTTTGGTTCCGGTCTTCGTACACGCGGCCGAGAATAATTTGGCGATTTGAAAAGACTCCGGCGCCAACGTAGACAGAAACCCGCGCGGTGTCGGTTTGCGCGCGCTCACCATCGGGGAATGTGCCTGTTGCTACAGCTTGATTGAACTGGTTGCCTTCGCGAGCGTTGGCGCCGATGCGAACGCGATACTTAACTTGCGTTTGTCCTGATGGCGCCAGCTCTCCGAGATTTATCGTTAGTCGATCATTGACTACAGTTGGTTGGTCTTGAACTGGTAATGGACCTGCGGCGCTGGTCGAGTTACCCGTGTGGATTCGGGCCGTACCTGCCGCGTAATGAAAGGACGCAGGCAAGGTGTCTCTCAAGATTACGTTGGATATTGTCGTCGTCGTCGGGTTATGAACATTTATCGTGTAGGTGAGCACATCGCCGATTTCTGCGCGCTGCTTGTCTACCGCTTTGTCTATCTCGAGGCTATGAGTTTCGAACATCGGAATGTTTGGCGATAGGATTCCGAGATCGTTCATCGTCACAGCATCCCGGACAAGGCTAAACCCGCTCGCTCCGGCAATCGGCTGTCCATCAATGGCGGTAAACGTTGCCCGGAACAGACCCGAATGGGTCGAACTCAACGAAACTTTCAACATCCGGTTCATGAACGCCGGAGCGCTTACGCGCAAGTAATAATTTGCCGCAACCGTGTCCGAGCCAAGTTGCCCCGGAAGCAACGTAAAGTTATAGCGGCCCTTGTCGTCGGCAATGTCCGGATTGAGGTTCTGTGTGTTCGGAGGAAGGCCGGCTCCGGACGGAATATTCAGTGATGTGTTGTTGGAAGTATCTGTGACGAGAGTGACTCTGGCGCCGGGAACCGGAGTGCCGCGGCCTCCATGCGCCGCGAACACTACCCCAAAGGGATCGACAATCACGACCGTTTCGTTTGTGTTTATCGAGGGAAAGTTCTGACCGGATATCGTTGCGTAGTTAACCAGGCCATGACCGGGCGTGACGCTATCTGTTACCCGAGCCTGGTACTCGATCCGCATTAACCGGCCGGGCTCGAGAGCTGGAGTCGCGACCTCAATTCGTAAGCTAACAGCGGCCTCATTAGCATTCTTTACGGGTTGGCCGTCGAGCTTAAGAGATCCCGGTAAGTACTCAAGCCCATCCACCAGATTGTTACGATAGACAATGCCTTGCGCCGAGCTATCACCGCTATTACGCATCGTCATGCTGTAGGTGAGCACTTCATGAGCAGTAGCGACTGTCTGGACAAGACCGTTGACGAGGAGTTGCGGGGCAAGTCCGTCGGGACCGGTAATGCGCGGCCCCTCATTGACCGCATTGATGATTTGTCCGGTTGCTTCCTGAATTCCGTTGGCTGCCTCGGCGGTGGTCGAGCGCGCAGTAAGTCGAATCGGCAGATTCGTCTTCGCCGGGAAATTGTCTGAATTGAGCAAGAGAATAACGCCGGTGCAGCCGCCAGGCGGAAGACCGGGTGAGAGAGTTTTGCCTAAAACAATTTCCTGATCCGGCGCTGATAGCGCACCGCTGCCGTCCGTATCAAAGTGAATGCTGACAATGCGTGCCGGAGATGAAACTTCGACCTTGCTGATAACGACCTGTTCGGTATTGTTGCCGCCATTGCAAACGCGGAAGAGGCGACTGAATTCCTGGTTATGCAGCACCTGAGCGGACGGTTCAGTTTCGTTTGGTGTTACGTAAAGCAGCGCTACCGTGCGAATGGTTATCGCAACAATTTCGGACTCGGTGAGGTGCTCGCGCCCATCATCATCCTTGTAGAGGCCAAGGGCCTGGACGTGGACGATTGAGCCGCCCGGAGTCTGGGTTTCTTCCTGTGCCAGGGAAGAAGTGCCGGATAGTAAAGCAGCAAGCAGGAACGCGAGAACGAGAACGTTGAGTCTGCTTCTAACCATCTTGCTGTCTGGTGCTTTAAGAGGTGAAGCGACGCGCGTTCTGATCCAACGCGCGCCGCTTGTCTGGGTTGATCCAGCTCGTTGAGCCGGCAAGTTGGATTACTTGATCAAGCGCTGGAACGAGAAAGTCCCGCCCTGGCCGGCAAGCAACGATGCGACTGTGTCGGTAAGGAGGTTCGAGGTCGTGGTCCCATCACCGGTGATTGTGCCGCTACGCGAATCCGTGGCCGAGCTCGCTACGTGAGTAGTGTATGTGCCCCAGTTGTTCGCTCCGGCAGCGCCGTCCTCAGTGATGACTAAATTGCTGGCATTCAAAGTCACGCAGTTTGTTCCGCCTGTCGAGGCAAGATTCAAGTACGCCACGCTAAACGTGATCACCGCACCGGGTACTGCGTCAGTAGCTCCGCCCCGGGCTGTGCCGTTGGCCACCACAACCGTTTTTGTGAGGCGGACAAAACCCGTGTAGAGCCGGTCGATCGTGTCATTGGTGTCGGCTGGCGTAAGGCCGGACGCGGCGCGAACTACGGTATCGAAGCTAGTGAGTACTGCGTTGCCGGTCGGCTCGGTTATCCGAACCAAAACATTCGCCGTCGTGTTATAGGCGATAGCTACCGTGACGAACGATGTTCCGTTAGAGATGTCCGTGTAGGATGTGCCGGCGTTGGTTGAGATCTCAACAGTGAAACCGGAAGGCACGGTCGGCGCAGTAATGGTGAAACTGTCATCGGCATTGCCGATGTTCTTCAGCGTATTTGCATAAACGACAGTGCCTGGCGCGGTCGTGTTGCCGCCAAAAACAACTCCGGCAATACCCGTGTTGACACTCTTGTTCGTATAGTCGTCGTTGGTCGTCGTGTTGCTGGCGTCATGATGCGCGCTGGTGCCAATCTGGACATTACCGACGTGGGTAACCGATGTGATCACCGCGGCGCCGGCCGAAGCTGCGACATTATCTCCAGCTCGGTCGGTGAGGGAATTACCCAGATAGTTTTTTGCATAGGCATCGGTGAATGCCCGGATTCCGAGAGTGGTATCAAACGGACCCGCGTCGATGGTGACAACGTAGGTGAAATTACCGCTGGTGGTCGTAGCCGCCAGCGAGGAGCCAACCAGAAAAGCCACCCGGGTCACCGTGCCCGCTGAAGGCTGAGTACTGCTGTAGCTCGCGTTGAGATTGGTAGCGGTCAGCGCATCCGCGGTGAAGAGCGTGCCTGTGGGCCATGTTTGTCCAGCTTTCAATTTCGTGTCACCCGGAATTGTGGCGACGATGTACACACCCGGATTGCCTGACAGCGAGACTGTGCTCGCGGCGCGTGAACCCAGGTTCTCCAAATTTGTTGTGTAGGTTATGTCGGCGCTATAGCCGAGTGGTCCAGCCGATGAAGGCGTGAGCATGACCCTGATTGAAGCATCGACATCGACGGTGGCGTTCAACGTACCGCGCGCTTCAGATTCGCCGTTGACGGGAGCCGGCGAAATACCGGTTGAATTGGTTCGGACTTCATGAGCAGAGGTATCGGCCACCTGCCCATCAAAAGGACTACTACCGCCGGCGTCGCCGAGAGAAACGGTGACAGTCTGAGCGGACGTCGCCGAACTGCTGACCGTTATCACGACCACTACACTGACCGAAGCATCCCTGGCGATTGACGAGGTGTCGACGGCGGATCCGTTGCCAAAAATGTCCTGATCGGTGCCAGAGTTAAAGATGCCGTCTCCGTTGTAATCAACGAAGGCCGCCGTCACAGTACCGAGCGTAGTCTGAATGGAAGCGCCGCCGGCAAGAAAGTGAATCGCAACCGCATTGTTCGAAGTGTTGGTAACAGTAAACGGGAACTGGACGCCTGTCTGTCCCGGCACCACGTTTGAGATCGAGGCGCCGTCCGGGGTGATTGCCAGGCCGGAAACGTTCGCGACCGTGACCGTCACGACATTTGAAAGAACGCTATAGTTTGTCGCAGCGTCATCCTGATAAGCACCGCTGGCTTGCATAGATATTATTGCTCCGCCGGGAGTGTTCTGTGCCATGAGCAGTGCCGGCACCAGAAAAGACGCGACCCCGACAAGTAACCCAGTGATTACTTTGGGTAACCGAAGTCGGAATGTTTTTATGGTCATTGTTTTTCCTAAGGTTGGGTCAATTCAGTTCAAGGCGGGAGCGCTACTACTTAACGCGGACCTGGTAAGAGGCCACGAGTTTGCCGCCGGGCGCGAGGGCATCAGCCCATTCAAAGCGCACTTGCGTGTACATTGAAACCGGAGCCGCGACTCTCTTGATGGTGCCGTCAGCCTGCTTCTCGTCGATCATCGGAATCGAAGAAAACTCCTGGCCGCCATCGATTGAGTAGCGCACCTGAATAGCGGCATCGACTGGCGCGCTGTTCGCAACGAAGGTAGTCCCTGGAGGAATCTGTCCGACGGCGCGATACTCACGCGCAGGCGCTGAACCTTCGTTTACCGAATTAAGAGTGAAATTGACGACTTCACCTGGAGAGACGGCGCCGGCCACCTCGACCGGAATCGTTTTGTTGTCGCGTTCGATAGCCGCTGCCAACACTAGCTTGATCAGAGGGCGATTACTCGGAACCTCAGCAAGGACAGATGGCTCATCCGCCGCGGTCACGATGTTGGTCCGGCCGGCAAGAACTCTGGTCAAGGTTGCGTTGTGTTGAGCGAACGCAACAGCACCGCCTACCAGTAGCAGCCCAAGCACCGTCAAAAAGATTACGTTCGTTCGTCTAAATAATCTGGACATGGTTATCTCCTTTGAAAATCGTGTAGCGCAGAATGAAACCTTTGCTGGTCCAACTGTTTCCATTTGGTTAAGTCTGGATTGATTTGAGGAAGAGTCGAATTCTTCCCTGAGGTTGGTGCTGTCGATCTACACGTCTGATCTACCCACGCGCGATAAGCGCAATAGCTATTCCGTTCTCGACCTCCAGCAGAAAGAAGAAATTGCAGTTCGTAAGTGGTCCCTAATGTCCCAGCACAGGTCAAACCTCCCCATCAACCGCCCCTCCGATATTTGAACGTCAGAGAGTGTTTGGCCGGAGCAATTCAGAAACTTGTCGTCGAAAAACTAGTGGGCTGTCATATGAAATTGAACTGTGGGAGCGACGTTACGAATCTCGGAGAAGGCAAGACGTGGAATAGAGCGAGAGTACGCCCGAACAACTTTTAAGCGGAGGCGCTCAGTTAACGATGCGGAAAATTGGCGGAGGCCGGATCTTGCTTGATCGCGGCCCAGAACCCTTCTACGGACGGCGTTCGATTCCGCGGAGATGCTCGCGCGGGACGCTGCCTAAAGCGCTCTGTTGCAGGAGTTGCGTAATAAATCAAATTGAGAAATGGCTAAAATTCTTATAGTTGACGACGAGGTTGAGCTGAAGAACGTGTTGGTGGAATGATCTGTTGGCACTCTCCCGTGAGGTCCGCTGCTCTACCATTACCCCACTGGATTGACAGGCAGCAGACTTCGAACTTTTCATCTACTAGTCAGAATCGGTCGTGACTCATCCATATCCGCGACTCCACAGGACAAGATAGCCCAGCATGCGGGGAGATTTGACCGTAGTTGTGGGGCCGTAAGGACCATAGAAATCTCCCTTCTCGCGTTTTTGCGGGAATAGATAGCGGAACAGCTATTGCCATAGTTTGCCACGCAGGCTGAGCAGAGGTGTAAATCGGCCCCCTTAGGTCTGCCCCTCAACCAAGAGATCAATTCCTTCCGCCGGACAGAGTCAAAAAGTCAAAAAAAATATTTAAAAGCCAGTGAAGATCAGCTGTTAGTTTTCTCTGGCGCCTCAATCTTATGAAGAACAACGGAACAAATGTGGACCAAAGAATTATTACTCACAGCGACCTCGTTGTGGTGGAGACCGTCACCAAAGTCCGGCGCGAAGAGGCTCTGCTTAAGGCGGGAGCCCTGCAGAGCGCGATTTTTAACAGCGCCAACTTCTCCAGCATCGCCACCGACGCGAAGGGGGTTATTCAAATCTTCAACGTTGGTGCTGAGCGCATGCTGGGATACACGGCCACCGAAGTGATGAACAAGATCACGCCGGCTGATATTTCCGATCCGCAGGAAGTGATCGCCCGGGCCAAAGCGCTCAGCGTCGAACTTGAAACCCCGATTACTCCAGGCTTCGAGGCGTTGGTATTCAAGGCTTCGCGTGGGATCGAAGACATCTACGAGCTAACGTACATCCGCAAGGACGGCAGCCGATTCCCGGCGGTAGTTTCGGTCACGGCCCTGCGCGACGCCCAGGATGCCATCATCGGCTACCTGCTGATTGGCACTGACAACACCGCCCGCAAGCATGCGGAAGAGGCGCTGCTAAAAGCCGGAGCCTTGCAGAACGCAATCTTCAACAGTGCCAACTTCTCGAGCATAGCTACGGACGCAAAGGGCGTCATTCAGATCTTCAACGTCGGCGCCGAACGCATGCTGGGCTACGCGGCCGCGGACGTCATGAACAAAATCACGCCGGCGGACATTTCTGATCCGCAGGAAGTGATCGCCCGCGCGAAGGCCTTGAGCGTCGAACTCGAAACCTCGATTGCTCCGGGCTTCGAAGCATTGGTGTT
>DNNE01000219.1:26445-27352 GCA_003487805.1 Blastocatellia bacterium
TCCGCAAGGATGGCAGCCGCTTTCCGGCGGTCGTGTCGGTCACGGCCCTGCGCGATGCCCAGGGTGGAATCATCGGCTATTTGCTGATCGGCACGGACAACACTGCTCGCAAGCAGATCGAGGCAGAGCAACTGCAACTCGGTCAGCGCCTGCGCGACCATCAGTTTTATACTCGCTCGCTATTCGAAGCCAACATCGATGCGCTGATGACCACTGATCCGGCCGGCATCATCACCGACATCAATAAACCAATGGAGTCGCTTACCGGTTGCACGCGTGACGAACTGATCGGAGCGCCGTTCAAAAATTACTTCACCGATCCGGACCGGGCCGAGGCCGGCATCAAGCTGGTGCTGAGCAAGAAGAAAGTTACCAACTACGAGTTGACTGCACGCGACAGAGACGCCAGGGAGACTGTAGTCTCTTACAACGCGACGACCTTCTACGATCGAGACCGGAGGCTGCAAGGTGTATTCGCCGCGGCGCGCGACATTACCGACCGTAAACGCGTTGATGAGAAGCTAAAACTCTACTCTGACAAATTAGAGCGCAGCAACCGCGAGTTGCAGGATTTCGCGCAGGTTGCTTCGCACGATCTCCAGGAGCCGCTGCGAAAGATTCTCTCCTTCGGCGACCGGCTCAAAACAAAAGCTGGTGAATCGCTCGACGACGATTCCAAAGACTACCTTCATCGCATGTGCAATGCTGCGGCCAGGATGCAGACCCTGATTAACGACCTGATGGCATTCTCTCGAGTCGAAATTAAGGGACAAGCTTTCGTCCCGACAGATCTGGGTGTGATCGCCAGAGAGGTTAGCGCTGATTTAGAGACACGGATCGAGCAGGCCGGTGGGCGAGTCGAAATTGAAGCACTCCCCACCATAGATGCCGACCCCATGCAGATGCG
>DNNE01000219.1:27645-27857 GCA_003487805.1 Blastocatellia bacterium
GATGCCGACCCCATGCAGATGCGACAACTGCTACAGAATCTGATTGGCAATTCTCTCAAGTATTTTCGCGCCGGAGTGTCTCCTGTCGTCCGGATCTCTTGTCAAAAGCCGGAGGCCCGGCGTCCTGATTTGCTGGACGAGAGCGGTTCGGTCCGGCAGTTTTGTGAACTCCTGGTGACCGATAACGGAATCGGGTTTGACGAGAAGTATCT
>DNNE01000219.1:28244-28364 GCA_003487805.1 Blastocatellia bacterium
GCCATCTGCCGCAAGATAGTCGATCGCCATAGTGGGACTATCACGGCACGCAGTAGCCCGGGACAGGGCGCGACCTTCATGGTGACCCTGCCAGTCGTACAACCAAAGGAAGTGGAAGTG
>DNNE01000186.1:0-18175 GCA_003487805.1 Blastocatellia bacterium
CCTCACCCCAACCCTCTCCCAAAGGGAGAGGGAGTCAACCTGTACCACTACTCACTTCAGCAAACCGTTGACACTTCTCCCTTCCTCTGATATCTAGCCCCCATCCAAGGGTGGTTTTGGGCTCCCGATCCTCAAAAAGATCCCGATACCCTGGACCAAATAATCAAAGGGGTTAGAAACGAGGTTCGACGCTCGATCATGGCGCTTCAGCCGTGACGTTTGACGCGGCCAACTCATACTCATATAGGAGATTGCCAACATGCAGAACACACTATCGCGCACACGTAGGGCACGCACCATACTGATCTTCGTTATCCTCGTCGGCACGATGATCTTCGGCTGTAATCCGGCAACGATCAACCAGAACCTGAGCCGCACGTGCTACAAGGGCAATTGTCTTGAATATGCGACCTGGGGCCAGAAGATCGATAGCACGATCAACCAGCAAGCCGTAGGCTATGCCTACATCATCATCAACAATGGACTGCAAGAGACGACCAACGCCTTCGGCAAGGCGCGCACTTCCAGCGATGCGCCGGAGACCGCGATGACACTGGACGTGCGCTCGGATGCCGCCAGCGTGACCAAGACGATGACAGCGGTAGCGGCGCTGAAACTGCTAGCCGCGAAGAACGTGAACGTGACCAGTTCCATCTCCCCATATCTGCCGAAGAGCTGGACGCTGGGACAGGGAGTCAGTGCTATCACCTTCGCGGAACTGCTAACACACACGAGTGGCATACGTGACACGCTCAGCCCCGACACCAGCTATGCCAATCTCAAAAAGACGATGGCCCAGGACATTCTGCCGGCTAACAAAGTCTACACATACCAGAACGCGAACTTTGCGCTCTTCCGGATCATGATTCCGTATCTCAACGGCTTCGACGATACGAACGTGCAAGACATCGGCGCCGCGACGGACCAGCGTTACCTTGACTACATGAACAGCGTCTACGCGCCCGATATTAAGATCACGTGTAAGCCGGGATTGAACCCGGTGTTGTCTTATCCTTATCCGCCAGGCTCAACGCACGGGACTGACTGGGGTGACTGGACCGATTTGTGCGGTAGTGGCGGGCTGCAACTCTCCGTCCATGACATGGGCGTTTTCATGGCGCACCTGATGCTGGGCACCTATCTGCCAAAGACTTCGAACAACCCGAACGAGGTGACTCTCCCGACGATGGTTAGCAAGATGTACGGTTGGGATTACAACTGGCCCACGACCTACGGAAACTGCGTAGTGAAGAACGGAGACCTGGGCTTCGGTACGCCCTTTGTGCCCTGGCTCAGCAGTCTTTATGTATATTGCCCGGACACCGGGTTGGCGTTCGTGGGCCTGGCGAATTCGACTCTGCCAGTAATGCCCACGCATAGTTACGGATTCAATGGCGCGTTGGATGACATTGTCTTCCAGAGCTACACAGCCTCGTGGAAACCGCAGAACTGAACGTGGGAGAGCAAATACCAAACCCTTGGATCTCGGAGGACCTCAAGATGAATGATCCCAACCAACTAATCGATCTCAGCACCGACGAAAAAAACTCTGTGGTAAAGAGAAAAGCTACTTGTCCTTTTATTGGCAGCGCTGTGTCTCAAGGCGATCTGCTGATGCGAAACGATGCCACGAACCCGCTCGCGAGCATCGAGGACGTGCGCCGGCTCGGCAATACCGGCGGCGGTGATCTAGGTGATCTGCTGGTGTTCTTTGCCACCGGGAACCATGCGTTGATGCGCGGTCCTTCCGGAAGTCTGGATACAGCCGTGCCCATCGGCTTGTTCTCACTCGAATTTCCGGGATCGCAGGGGTCTCATCCTGGCCACAGCGGAATTCTTCAGGGAGATCCGCAACAACTGGATTCAGGACGGTTTAGCGAAGCTGATTTTGAAAGGCTCGCGAGCCACGTCTCAAATGGATTGATCAAACGTTCTGACGTGGGCCGATTTATCGCAGAGAATCTGCGCAAGGATTCAAACTCAAAGGTCCTGGATCATCGAACCCTCGCCCTCCTGGCAAGTGATTCCCTAACAGCCCTTGAAACCAGTCTCGCAGCCGTCGGTAAGTTACTTGGCGGTCATGACGAAGTGAGCGCTATTCACCGAGACATCGAAGAGAAACTCACCAAACTTCTTGGCGAGGACAATCTTGTCGGATCGGCCGGGGAATTTGGTCTTCTTTTCGCCTTCTTTGCAAACAAGCCAGGCGCGCAGCACGTCGATGGTGAACCAGCCATCGCCATCGATGACTTGAAAACTATGTTCGTTGACAAACGCCTGCCTGAAGGATGGCAGACGTGGAGAAAACTGCGAATCGATTGGGTGAAAAATACAACTGGTCTATTGATCGCGGCGGCGAAAGAATACCGGACCTTGAAGGCAGCTAAATGATTAGTGACGGCCTGTACCTGATTGGGCCGAATCAAGCTCTCTGACAACTGAGGATTACCTGCGATGACTTCAAAGTTCAGCTGGATTACTGCCGGCCGGAAATTAAGACCAATCGCTGGAGAAGAAACGACGAACCGCGTCTAGCGCGAACCAGCCCGCCGCAAGAGTCGACAACTCTACAAATGCGGACCGTTCCGCGCCCCATAACAAAAAAGGCGGGCTCGAAGCCCGCCTCTTTCATCTGCAGTTGAAAACCGCTTACGGCTGTGCCAGACGCGCGCGGCTGGCGGCCATGGCCAAATCGCGTGCGCGCGGAACGACATCGATCGCTTTGGCGATTTGCGGATCGTCTTTGGTCAGTACCTGAATAGCGGCGACAGTTCCGTATGCCGCGGTCGCTAATTGAAATCGTAGCTGCTGTTGAATGAACAAGCGGTTGCGCTCAAGCTGTGGCATGAACACTTTCCAATTCTGGTCCTTCGCGACGTAGTCCTTGAATGCATTGTAGGCCATGTCGTTTACCGGAAAATCATCGGCCGTCAGATCGTGATCGTATTCAATCGCCTTATCGACTTTGAAGCGGTCGAGTGACGGTACGCGCCCATAAGCCATGTCGCGCGCGAAAAAGAAGATCGGATCGCGCAGCCGCACCTGCATGCTCGTTAGGAACTGCGGCTTGACGGCCTCATCCGGCGTGATGCCGCCGCCGCCGTAAACCGGGCGGCCAGTGTCGGTATGTGAAGCCGGACCCGCAGGCTTGTCCGAACCGGCGTTGTTCTCGCGCGCGAGCGTGCCGCCGCGAGAGATGTAGTCGTACCAGCCACCGTTAGAATAATCGCGCTGAATCAGACGACCAGACGGGGTAAAGTATTTTGCCGACGTTAAGGTAAGCCCCGCGCCTTCCGGAAGATTGATGATGCTTTGCACCAATCCTTTGCCGAAACTTGTTTGGCCCACGATCAGAGCGCGGTCATGATCCTGCATCGCGCCCGAGACAATTTCTGAAGCGGAAGCTGTGTACTCATTGACCAAAATCACGAGCGGCGTGCGATCAGGATCGGGATTAGTCGATTTATAGGTTCTATCGTTCAGGCCGTTGCGTCCCTTCTGGGTCAGGATAAGTTGGCCTTGCGGTAGGAACGTATTGGCCACGGCGATCGCCGAGTCCAGAAATCCGCCGGGGTTGTTACGAAGATCCAGCACCAACGAATTCAGGCCGCGCTGATGCAAACGATCTAATGCGTCCTGCATTCCTTCGGCGGTGTCATAGTTGAACCCACGCGTCATATCGATATAGCCAACGCCGGGCCGAATCATGTAGTAATCAGGGACGGAAGGTTGCGGCACGGCCGCGCGAACGATGTCGACGGTTTCGACCTGGCCACTACCGCCGCGCGTGACCGTTACTTTGACGTGGCTGTCGCGCGGGCCGCGAATCTTGTCGCGGACTTCCGCGGAGAGCTTGCCATGCATTGAAACTCCGTCAACGGCATCAATGCGGTCACCATAACGAAGTCCATTTCGCCACGCCGGTGAATGATCAAAGGTCGCCGTGATATAGGTTTCGACTGCGTCACCGACCGAATAATTCTGAATCGTCGCGCCAATGCCCAGGTATTCGCTGCGCTGATCCGTCTTCAGCTCTTCGAACTCTTCCCGATCGAAATAGCTCGAATGCGGATCGAGCGTCCGCAGCATGCCGGTCATCGACGACTTATAAGCATTGTTGTAATCGATTTTGTTGCCGTCGATGTAGTTCTCGCGAATGATGTTCATCGCGTCCTTGAAGTCCTGATCGATCGTGAGGATCGTGGTCGCCGACGACCGGGCCGTCCGGCTCCTCGATGCCGGCGGCTGATCGCTCCTGCCCGGGGTTCTGCCGGTAGCCTGGTTCGGCCGCTGCTGAGCAAAAACAAAAATAGGAAGCGAAAGAGAAACGGTGATTAGCGCAATTAGCGCAAAAGAGAATTTGTTCTTCACTTAGAACCTCACTGGAAGCGCGAACTAGAAACCCGGGGAGCCCTATGCCCGATACTGCGACGAACACGTCGTTTTGTAATCTTAACGGATGCCTGAAATGTGGGCAAGGTTGCGCGAGACTACCGCTCGCACGTGAAAAGAAACCGACTTCGCATAATTCTCAGGCGGGGAGAATAGTTCAGGCTTAGATAGAGTGCGCTAATGCCCTCCGCATCGCTGCCGCTGTCTGCCAACGATCCGCCGGATCTTTTGCCAGCGCGCGCTCAATTACTTCGGCGAGCCTTTCGGGGATGTCTGGTACGCGGCTGCGAAGCGGGATTATCTTACCTTCAAAAATCGCGCGCACCGTGCCCGCGATATCGCCGCCGGGACCGAGATCGAGGGCAATGTCGCCGGCCAGCAGGCTGTAAGCGGTCATGCCAATTGCATAGATGTCGGCGGTCGGCTTCAGATTGCGGAAATCTCGAATTTGCTCAGGCGGCATATAGGCGAACGTGCCGGCCATGTCGCCCGCCATCGTGATGCCGCTCATTCCGGTCTGCGTAAAGCTCTTAGCCAAGCCAAAATCGGTCAACTTTGCCGTCAGGTTTGGCGACTCTCCGCTGATGAGAATATTTGATTCCTTGATGTCACGATGGATGTAGCCTCGCGAGTGCGCGTAAGCCAGGGCATCAAGTGATTGCGAGATGATTTGAATCGCATCACGGAACGGAAGGCGGCCTCCCTGGGAATCGGCGAGTTTCGCTGCGTCCGATCCTTCAACGTATTCAGTGACTAAATAGACGGCCCCGTTATGAGTTCCGCTTTTGATGAAGCGAACAATGTTCTGATGGTCGAGCGATGCGGCGACTTCGATCTCGCGCATAAAACGACGGAGCGATTGATCGGCCACTGCGACTTCCGGCAGCAAGGTCTTGATTGCGACGTTGCGGCTGTCCGCTTCGTCACGCGCGAGCATTACGCAGCCCATCCCACCGCGTCCCAGCATCTTTATCATTTCGTAACCGGGAACGGGCTGCGGACGGCGCTTGAGTTCTTCGCGGCAGTCCTCACAAATGAAAGTTAGTGTTTCGCCCGGTGCGGCCTCGGCCCGATCGCGTCGTCCGCAGTTCGTGCATTCAACCGTCACCATCACTGGTCCGGCCAGCGTCGGGGTCTCCGAGATATTTGCGACGACGGAATCTGAAGCGACCTGGACTTCGAGGACGGTTTGGCCGCCCTGAATGCGGTCGCCGCTGCGCAGGAAAACCTCCGACACTTTTTGATCGTTCACAAAAGTGCCGTTGGTCGATCCCAGATCGCGAAGGAAACACTGCGGCGGCGCAATCTCGAGCAGGCAATGATGACGTGAGAAAAACCGGTCATCAGGCAGGTAGAGGTGCGCGTCGTTGCTGCGACCGATTAGAAAGGTGTCGTGCTGATCGAAGATGAACTCGCGGCCGCTATAAGGCCCTGCCAAAATTCGTAAGGTAACCCGCATGGTGGGAGCATCACCGGTTAATTTCTAAATCGTCGAAAGCCACTTCGCCTTTGTCACTGGTGTAAAAGCCGACGCGCCCGCGGCTGTAACCCACCTCATCAATAACCGACGTTACGAATTGGCCGTTGATGTAGAAATCCATTTTCTTTTCGCGGATCCGAACTTCGAGCTGGTTCGGCGTCGTGCCGGTCCGAATCGTGCTACTGGAGGTCCAATCAACCATCTTTGATTCACTGCCACCCTTGTGCAGTACGATCTTGTACTTCGGATTGTCGCCGTTGTAGATGAGAAAACTGTAGTCTTCGAGGTTGTTGTTTTTCTTTTCTCCGTGAACAGCCAAACCGTATCCGGTAACTGGCGGGTCGCCATCAATGCTTCGCAGCCCAACCCGCACCGTCGCATTTTCGGTCTGATATTCCGGCTTGTCCGGCGAGTACATCACGATGTAACCGCCCTTGGTGGCGTGCATATGATACTCCTCGTTGTCGTACCAGATGTTGCCGTATGTCGATGGGCCAACGCCCCAGCTTGGAATCGAGAAGTCATCAGTGAATGACGTCAGCGACGAACGTGTGTTCGAGTTCTCGTTCGCATTCGTATTGTCGTTCGTGTTCCGGTTCGTGTTGGTATTCCGATTCGCGGTGCGATTTGTGTTCGTGTTTGCGACGCGATTGTTGTTGTTGTCATTAGTAATCTTCGCAATCGCGATGACCAGAATGACGATACCGATCACGACGAAGACGAGCACCGCGCCAATCCCCAATAACCAGGGCCATACGCTGCGCTTTTGCGGCGCTGGCGGCGGCATGGGCGACCAGGCGGGCGGCGGCGCCGGACTTTGTGGCGGCGGGGGCACCGATTGTCCCGGATACGCAATCGTTGGCGGCGGCGTGGTTTCGCGCGACTGCGGATATTGAACTGTCGCGCTTGGATCAAAAGACGACGGGGCGGTGGCGCTCACCAGCGGCGAACCATCATCCAGACAAAAACTCAACGCGTCATCAGAGTAAGTACGATTGCATTGGGGACAGCGCTTCATGTTGGCCTCTTTCGTAATCGATACTGAAACCGCGAACGGTGGTGAGCGGGTAGAACGCACAACTCGCGGCTAAATCGCGCGCAAGTCTATACGAGAAGCCGTGCCCGCTCAAGCGCGATCAATCACAAGGTAGTGTCCTGATTTTGGGTAATTACGTACTTGACCGACCAGACGCGGTTATCTTTGCGACTTCTTTGGGGTGTTTTGCTTTCAGCTTTCTCAACGCGTCTTTGATAACCCATGCGGTATCGGCATTCTTTCCCTTTGCCCAATTAGCGCAAACCTTCAAGACAAACTCCGAGTGATAATTCCCCGCATTCCTGAGCACGTTAGCAACTGACTTCTTGACGTACAGATTTGGATCAGCCTTGAGCTTTGTGATGACGGCTAATACAAGCTCTGGCTGCTTGCGTGCAACATCTCTCAATCCTTCACTGGCAGTTCTTCTGACGTTTGCGTTTGCGTGATCAGCCCAGCGGATCATCTCTGCAACAATCTCATCAGGCTGGTACTTGCTCGCTTCTACCAGGAGACTGGCTGCGACCTCTCGCTCTTTTCAATCCTCGCTATTCGCAAGTTTCAGGATTGCGGGAAAAGACTTGCGCGGGTTTTGACGGGCCTGAGTTAGAAGGTCCGGTACGTCCGACACTTTGGTGATCGCCACTAGACTCCCCACTTCCCGACAATGAGGCCGATGATAGCTCCACCGACAGCCCCAAGAATTAGGATTGGCGCAAAGGCTTTGGTGATGATCGCGTCTGGCAGGCTCAGCAAGATGCCGAAGATAAGACCTTGAGCCCAGGACGGCACCGGGAGACGCGCCGCACCAATCACGAAACCGATTGCGAAGCGGTTCAGAAACGCACCTAGTAGCGCCGCTCTCTTATCAGAGAACGAGAGGGGAATCATTGAGGCGGCGGATAGCGCGCCGTAGACCAGACCGCAGATTGTGCCGAGTAAGATTCGAGACATTGGCGCAGCTTATATCATCGATCAAGATCGTGAGCCATCACAACGTGCGTCCGCAGCGGCCACAAAATTTGGTACCGGAGGCATAAGTTGCAGAGCAAGTTCCGCAAACTACCTCAACCGCGCGCGGCGGGTTCCAGGCGATCGCTGAACTGCCGAACGACGCTCCGCAACGGCCGCAGAATTTAGTGCCCGCGGGCTGGTCCGTTCCGCAACGTGTACAGCGGAGCGAACTCGCAGAACCGCCGAGACTCGGTTGATTAAGACTCGGGTAGGAAGGAGTTGGGGCGACCGGCGCGCGCGGATGGATAGACGCTTCGGCAGTCACCATGTCGAAATTCGTATTACCGCAACGACCACAAAATTTTGTGCCCGCGGCGAAGCGCGAGCCGCATTTACTGCACGCAACCACCGCCGGAGCGTTGAGGGCCAGGCCGGATACGCTTCCCAGGCTGCCCCCTTGCGAGGGAGACAAACCGCTCGATGGCGCTGACTTAAACTGCGCCTGGATAATTTGCTCATCGGCATCAGGGCGAATTTCAATGATGCGCTCATCGTCTTGATCGCCCGAATGAGCGACGCGCAGCACGTGCTTGCCTGGCGGAATTGATTTCAGGATCACGCGGCCAGAGCGCCCGATGCTTCCATGACGTTCATCGTCAACATAAACTTCCGCGCCGGTTGGCGCCATGATGACGACGCGCGATTCGCCTTTCTCTTCTGTGAGCGATGCGCCATTGTAAGCATCGTTGAATTCATTGAACCATTCGCCGACATCCGCCGGCCGCCCCTCCGGCTCTCGTTTCAAAGCCCGCATCACTGAAGCTTCCACTAAGGGCGGGACATCAGACCGGAGCGTGCTCAAGGCCGGCGCATCCTGCGTTAATTTCGCAGCAAAGATTTGCATGATGTCGCCAGTGAATGGCGGCTTGCCGCCCAGCATGTGATAAGCCATCGCACCGAGCGCATAAACATCCGCGCGCGAGTCGAGCGTGGCGCCCGCTTGCATCTGTTCGGGCGCCATGTATTCGGGTGTCCCGAGAATGCCACGCGAAGCTGGGCCGCTGCCGGAAGCAACGCCGGCGAGACTCTGACTGATGATCTTTGCGAGACCGAAGTCGCCAACCTTCACGATGTCATCACCGGCGATCGCGCTGTCCTTCTTCTTTCGCTGAACGATAAAGACGTTTGCCGGTTTGAGATCGCGATGCAGGATTCCTTCATCGTGCGCGGCTTCGACACCGGCGCTGATCTGCCTGAGTAAACCATGAGCGCGCTGCACAGAGATCGTGCCCTCTCGGCGGAGCAGTTGATAGAGCGATTCGCCTTCGACGTATTCCATCACCAGAAAGAACACGCCTTCGTCGCTCTTGCCGAAATCAGTTACATCGACGACGTTCGGATGTTGGATTGATGCGGCGGTGCGCGCTTCCCGCTCGAACCGCGCGATGGCCTCGCCTTCCTGCAAGTCTTCGTCTGAGAGAACGTCGGGTCGAATCGTCTTGACCGCCACCCGGCGAGTCACGAGATTCTCGTCGCGCGCCAGATAAACCTGGCCCATCGCGCCGCGGCCCAGACGCTTTGTCAGACGGTATCGCGCGTTCAGCAGAGTTGTGCCGGGCAGCGTCGTCTTGGTTTTCGCCTGATCGTCCGGGCAGACGAGGACGTCATCTTCAAAACATTGTTCGCATCGGGGACATTCGCGCATGGTTTAGTCGTAACGACCAGTCCTCGAAGAATAAGGTGTTGCTTCGACGCGGTCAATCGTGTGTCGGAAGCCCGCGCGTAAACAAGGGCTGCGCTGCCCTCCCTTACGGTCGGGCTTCTGACACGCCGAAGGGGCCCGGAAATAAACCTCTTTACTTGATGGGCCAACTATCCGATAATTCCCTCCCCCCGGTTAGGTTCAAGGGGTTGAGCCAATCAGGCTCGATAAAATGCGGGCACGATGCCCGCGTTTGTGTCTTTACAGAGTGGGTAGAGAGCGGGCAGGATGCCCGCGAACCGCCGACAGGGATGTCGGCGCTCCTTTGGAGGATCCCGATGCGATCGATTTGGAAAGGCCACATACGATTTCTGCTGGTTGCGATTCCGATTCGCGTCTATAACGCGATCGAGGCTTCTGAGAAAATTCAGTTCAATCAACTGCACCGCGACGACTTTGGTCCAATCGGCTACGACAAGCGCTGCAAGAAGTGCGGCCAGATCGTGACGACCGATCAGATCACCAAAGGCTTTCAATACGAGCCGGATCGTTTCGCGCTCATCGAACCGGAAGAGATCGCCAAGGTCAAGATCAAGACGACTAAAGCCATCGACATTATCGGCTTTGTCGATTCGTCCGAGATTCCAACGACGTTCTTCGATTCTCCTTATTACCTTGGACCGGATGGGGCCGTTGCCGAAAAGCCTTACGCACTGTTGCGACAGGTCTTGAAAGACACCGGAAAGATCGGCCTCGCGAAAGTGGTCCTCCGCGATCGCGAAGATTTGGTGGCGGTCTTTCCGCTCGAGAACGGCATCGTCTTGCAGAAGCTGCGGTATCCGGCAGAGATTCGCAACGTCGAGGAAGTTCCCGATCTCGAAAAAGAACCAAAGCTTGATAAGAAGGAATTGATGCTGGCGACGAGTCTGGTCGAGCAGATGGTGACGAGCTTTGCGGATGTCGACACTGTCGATCATTACCACGAAGCGTTGCGCAAGCTGATCGATCAGAAGATCAAAGGCAAGAAGGTCACAGAGTTTGAAAAAGAAGAAGAGCTCCCGCGCCTCGACATCATGACCGCGCTCAAGAAGAGCCTGCAGGCATCTTCGCGCAAGCCGATGGTGAAAGCCGCGCCCACCGCCGCCGCCAAAAAGAAAGCCGCGCTCACGCTGGTCAAAGCCAAACCGGCGGCGGCGCGGAAACGAAAAGTTGGGTAAGAGACAGGTCACGCCTGAATAACTCTTGCTAAAAATCTTGCCTTGATCTGCCTGCTAATCTGGTTCTATGAACCAGCAGCCCGCTAATAGAGCATTAACAAAATCCGGTTCTGAACTGCTGATGGAATTCGGTTTTTCTGTAGCCCAGGCGTTTACGCCTGGGATTAGTGCCCAAATCCATCCCAGCCTCCTTCAGGAGGCTTACCTAAAAACGAGGAACCTCATGTCCCACGTGTTTCACCAACTCTATTACCATTTCACCTGGGCCACTCATTCACGCGAACCATTAGTTGATCGAGCCTGGCGCCCAGAGTTGCTGGAAATCCTAAACGACGAAGTGAAGACTCGCGGCGGATTTCCGATTCGTCATAACGCCATGCCTGATCACGCACATCTACTTTGTCGCTTACCGCCGACGATTGTGATAGCGGAATTTATTGGTCAAGTTAAGGGTGCGACATCTTTCCGCGTCAATAAAGAAATTCGTCCGCGGTTTAAGTTGCATTGGCAAGAAGGCTATGGCGTTGTCACTTTGCGCAAAGATGAGATTCAGAAGGTGTCGCGATACATCGATCGACAGGAGGAGCACCATCGCCGTGGAAGTGTTTCAGAGTTACTTGAAAGGTGCGAAATTGAAGAAGATGACTGGCTAAAGCTTTAGAAAAGCCTCCTGAAGGAGACTGACTTGAACCAATCAATTGAGATCCCAGGCGTAAACGCCTGGGCTACAAGAAAAATCACTAGACCGGCCGCACCGCCTTCTGAAACGCTTTCACTCCCAGCGTATTCAAAACTTCGCCGCGTCGAATCCACGCCCGCCGCGCGATTCCTACTCCAAACTTTACGTTGTTCAAAGCGCCCGTCGATGCGCATCGACTGAGATCACAAATTTGATCTTGCGCTTGCGCGCCTCGCGCAGCCAGCGCGGCTCCATGTCCAAACGATAAGGATCGCCGTTGACTTCCACCGCGGCGCGTGACTCTGCAATTACGTCCAGGATTTCTTCGACGCGACAGTCAAACGGCGGACGCTCCTGGATCTTGCGGCCGAGCGCGTGGCCCCAAATCTTGAAAACCGGCTGACGCATGGCGGTGACGATGCGGCGCGTCATCTTGTCTTCATCCATTTTGTAACGCGAGTGAATGCTGGCCACGATCACGTCGAACTGTTCGAGGATCCAGTCCGGATAATCGAGCGATCCATCGGCCACAATATCCGACTCGGTCCCTTTCAGAATCTTAATCTTCGTCTTCTCCTGCACTTCGTCGATCTCTTCCCACTGCCGCTGCAGCCGATCGATCTTCACACCGCCCGCATAGAACGCCGTCGGCGAATGATCCGTGATCGTGATGTATTTCATTCCCATCGCTTCAGCCGCCGCCACCATTTGCGCGACGCTGTGCTTGCCGTCTGAGTAGGTCGTGTGGCAATGGACCATGCCGCGAATGTCTTCGGTCGCGATCAAGTCTTCCGGCAACTTGCCGCGTTGCGCGGCTTCGACTTCACCCAGGTCTTCGCGCAGTTCTGGCGGCACATATTGCATCCCCAGCTTTCGATAAATCGCTGATTCGTCTTTCGGTCGCGTCAGAAGCCCGCGCGTGAGCAATCCCGACGTGTCGGGACCCCGGGGTCGGGCTTCTGATACGATTCCCTTCGGCGTGATCTTCAACTTCTTCTTCGCCGCGACCTGGTCCAATTTCCCCAAGTGCGCATCCGATCCGGTTGCCTTCAAGAACGCGACCGCAAATTCTTCCGGCTTGACGGCAATCAACGTGGCTTTGAATTCTTCACTAAGAGTAACAACCACGCGATCCTGCGATCGTTCTTCCGTTCGCACGACCATCGGGAAACGAAGAAAATGATCGATAACCGATTTCGGGTTCTTCGCGCTCGCGACGATCACGATCTGCGAAACTGTCTCCTGCCAGCGGCGCAAGTCGCCGGCCAATTCCGCCTGGATCAATGCGCGCGAGGTTTTCAGATACTCGACAATGCGCTCGCCGGCGCGTAGTGCATGATGAATGTGAATCCGCCGCTCGGGTTGATTATCGGCAATGGCTATTGCTTCGAGAATCCGGTTCTCCGTCTTCGCGGTGAAGCCTTTGATTTCGCGGAGCTTCCCTGCCTTTGCTGCTTCTCTTAACTCATCAACGGAAGTGATGCCCAGGGCCCCATGCAGTTGCTCAGCCTTCTTCACATTCAGCCCGCGCACGTTTGATAATTCGACGATGCCCGGCGGCATCTCCGCGCGCAACTGATTGAGGAGAGAAGATTGCCCGGTCGTGTATAACTCTTCGATTTGTTTCGCCAATCCGTGACCAATTCCCTTCACGAATGTGAGCCGGTTCTCTTTAATCAACTTGCCGAGGTCTTCAGTCACTTCCGCGATCGATCGCGCACCGAGCTTATACGCCCGCGCTTTGAAGTGTTCACCGCCCTTCAACTCAAGCAGGGTTCCGATCTCTTGCAACGCCGCAGCGATCGCAAACTTGTCTTTCATTGGTTTCGTCATGTTTCGAAGTGAAGCAGTGTATGGCATGCAGAGTGCCTATATCCAATCGTAATCAGTGAACCGACTTTCCAGACAACAAATCCAGATTGTCGTGAGGATTCTGTAAGAATGGCGAACGAACTGCGCACCGAAGTCGAACAGGTTAAGAAGCAGGAAGACGTAAAGCGCGCGCTCAAGCAGACCAGCATCGTCAAGCCTGAAGAGGCGCCAAAGGCAGAGACCAAAGACAAATTAGTACTTACCACGCACCTGATCGTCCTGATCAGCCTGGCCGCCGTTCGCTACGTTTTGCAATTTAGTTTCTTTGGCTTCGCGGCGAAGCATCTGGATTTTATCTTCCTGGTTCAGCGACTCGATCTCAGCACAATGGCGATTGTCTTCATTCTCGCGCTTGCCAAGATCGGCGACGTTTATCTGATCGGCCGCATCGACAGTCCGGTGTCGCGTTACAACCTGCGACGTGTGGCGAAACTCGCGCTCGGCTTACTGCTCGCTTTCATCGTCATCTCGGGTCTGTTTCAGAACTGGTACACGACAATCGTGTCGGTCGGTCTGTTCTCACTGATTCTTGGTTTGGCGGTGCAGACACCGATGACGAGTTTTCTCGGCTGGATCTACATTCTGGTGCGCGCGCCTTATCGCGTCGGCGATCGAATCAAGATTGGCGATGCGACCGGCGACGTGATTGATGTTAGTTATCTCGACACGACGCTGTGGGAATTTGGCGGAGACTTTCTCTCAACGGACCACCCTTCGGGGCGCGTCATTAGATTTCCGAACTCCAAGATCCTGAGTTCAACCGTCTACAACTACACCTGGCCGCTCTTTCCCTACATTTGGAATGAAGTGAAGTTCAGCATCGCTTATCAAAGCGATCTGAGTTTCGTCGCCGAAACCATGGAGCGCGTCGCGGCTGAGGAAGTTGGCGAGTACATGATGAAACAGGTGCGCGTCTTTCGCGAGATCCTGGCCCAGACGCCGGTCGATCAATTGGAGGTGCGTGAGTATCCCGCCGTGCTTTTCCGTGTCAATGCAAACACCTGGCTCGATGCGATCGTTCGTTACCTGGTCCATCCAAAAGAAGCAGGCCGGGTAAAGACGCGGCTGATCAAGAAGCTGCTGGCTGAACTTAACAAGGCTCCCGAGCGCGTAATGTTCCCGAAGGGAGACGCGCGCTAGTTCACAATCCTTCAGACACCGGAGAATAATTGAATGAGAGAACTCTTTCGCAAGTTCGCGCAAACAACCTCGCAGGCAGTTGGCTCGTCATGGGCTTTCATTTTGTCGTTCTTAATCATCGTCGTCTGGGCCATCACCGGCCCAATGTTTCATTTCTCTGACACCTGGCAATTGGTTATCAACACCGGCACAACCATCGTTACCTTCCTAATGGTTTTCCTGATCCAGAACACGCAGAACCGCGATGCGAAAGCTATTCATTTGAAGCTGGACGAGCTTCTCAAGGGCGTGAAGGGTGCGCGCACCGGCCTGGTGAATTTGGAGCAACTGTCTGACGCTGAGTTAGAAGGCCTGCAGAAAGAATTTGCGCGGCTGCATGAAAAGGTCGTCCATGAACACAAGGCCGGTGACGAGGAACAAATTGTGCTGGAGCAGGCCGCCAAATCCGGGTGATTTTGTTAACGAGGGTTCATATCAAGTCGAGCAATCGCAAGCCTTTAGTCTGAGAAACGAGGCGATAAAATCGATTGCTTTTACGCCACAACGATGTTAGGTTTACTCACTTCTCCGACTGATCTAACTCTGAAAGGATTCTAACTAATGAAGCGTTTTGCATTGAAAATAAAAATCGCGTTGGCGCTGGCGGTTATCGCGACATTCGTAACGGCGTCCGCCTTCGCGCGCGCCGGCAAGCAGGACTTCACTCTGCACAATCAAACTGGCGTCGAGATTCACTCGCTGCATGTCTCACCCCACAGCGCTGACGACTGGGAAGAAGACGTCCTCGGCAAAGACACGTTAGCAAGTGGCGACAGCGTCAAGGTCACGTTTGACGATCGCGACAAGCACGTGCATTGGGACTTGAAAGTAACCGACAAAGAAGGTAACGCACTTGAGTGGTACGATCTCAATCTCGTCGAGATAGAGGAAGTCACTCTTCACTGGGACGCGGCCAAGGGCAAAGGCTGGGCCGACATCAAGTAGTTCGCTTCTTAACTACCCTTTTCTCCACACAGACATTACTGCCTGCGACAGATCGTCGCGGGCAGTTGTGCGTTTGGCTGAGATTGTAGTAAACAATCGAAGAGGCAAGATACACGAGCATGGCTAGAGTCTTGGGGGATCGAAGTTCGATCAAGTCAATCCAGCCGTTTTCTTCAACGCGTGGGATAAGAGGAAGAATGGTTCGCCGATGGCATGCAAGCAAGCGCTTCGTTAGATAAGGTCTCTTAACACTGCCACTCTGATCTCTGTCAACCGCGACCATCTCTGGTCGTTAGTCACAATCATCGGCGCGCCGAAACCGATTGCCGTTCCAATCTGGAGAGCGTCAGGGGCACGTAGCCAAGCGTACTTTGCACGAAGCCTCGCCGCAATTCCGCAAATTGATAAGTCGATCGCGTGAAGCGTGACGTTGGCCGACTTCGTCAACACTTCGAGGTATTTGTCCGCGATATCCTGACGACCATCTCTTAATGGTTTGACCAAGACTTCGTGCATGGTTAGTACGCTGGTTGTACCGCTCGCATCACCAGCATCGAAGGCGCCGAAGAGTTCATCAACTATAGACAGATAATCAGGATGTTCTTCGATGTAATAGATCAGAGGAGCGGTATCAAAAGCGACTAACTTACCGGAAATTGCTGTGGTCAGTTTTCCCACGAGTCGCGCTCCGAATTGATGTAGTCTTGCGCATCAACTCCCTGCCATAAATCGCGGCCCAAACCACGCATCTCAGTGATGCTGTGGTCGTGCACAGATTCAGATTGTTGTCGCAATGCGCGAACCAATTTTTCGCGATCCTCTGGGGTCAGATGTTTTGCAGCTTCAATGAGCGCTTCTATGCTGGTCTGCATTGACATGGTGAAGCTCCTTTTGGGTAAAGGATAGCATAGGGACTCGGACTTCAAGCCACCGCCATAGTAGCTATCTAATGCCAAATAAGTTGTTCCGGTCTTGTTAACAATGCCATGAAACTCTCCTGATTTAGGCTTGAGCACCGAGGGACTATTTTCGCCAACCCTTCCGATGGTAAACTCCCGCCGTCACGGAGGCTCCGTAATGAATCAACTCGCGCGTTTTCTCCTCGTTATAGTCTCAATCATTGTCACCAGTCAGTTCGCGTTCTCTCAATACAGCCCGCAATCGTTCTCAACGATGCAATGGAGACTTGTCGGGCCGCACCGAGCGGGCCGTGTCACAACCGTTGCCGGAATTCCCGGTAATCCGGCCGTCTATTATTTCGGCACACCCGGCGGCGGCGTGTGGAAGACAATCAACGGTGGCCGCGTGTGGACGCCAATATTTGACGCCGCCCACGTCGCATCGATTGGCGCGTTGGCGCTGGCTCCTTCGAATCCGGACGTTATTTACGTGGGAACTGGTGAGGAAACTGTCGGCAATGGGGTCTACAAATCGACTGATGCCGGCAAGACCTGGAGCCACATCGGTCTGAACGATACTCGTTACATCTCGGGGATCATCGTCGATCCAAAAGATCCGAACATCGTCCTGGTTTCAGCGCGCGATTATTTCATCGCCGGACCCGGGCGCGGTATCTTTAAGACCACGGACGGTGGCAGGACCTGGAAAAAGGTTTTCTTCAAAGACGACAAAACCAGCATAGTCGATCTCGAAGTCACGCCTGACGATCCGCGAACACTTTTCGCCGCCACCTATAACCTGCAGATCGATCCGGCTAACCGTCGCGCGCTCGGCGCAGATTCACTCGTTTTCAAATCGACTGATGAAGGAGAAACCTGGCAGCAACTAAGCGGCGCGGGCATGCCAGAGGCAGGTCGCGGCACGATCGGGTTGGCGATCGCGCCGAAAACAAACGCGCGGCGCGTCTATGCGATCCTGAACAACGGGTTCTTTCGTTCTGACGACGGCGGCGCGACCTGGCAACGCAGCACCAACGATCCGCGCGTCACCGGCAGCACTTATTTTGGCAAGACCTATGTCGATCCGGTCAATCCTGATGTCGTCTATGTGATGCAGACATCGACTTATCGTTCGCTCGACGGCGGCAAGAATTGGGAATCCTACAAGGGCGCGCCCAGCGGTGAAGATCAACACGTGTTTTGGATCGATCCACAGAATCCTTTGCGCATAATCCTCGGATCCGATCAGGGCGCGATCATCAGTCTCGACGGAGGTCACACTTGGAGCGACTGGTTCACGCAACCAACCGGCCAGTTCTATCACGTAACCAGCGACAATCAATTTCCCTATCGTTTGTACGCGGCCCAGCAGGACAGCGGCTCAGTCGCCGTACTTTCGCGCAGCGACTTTGGCATCATTACTTATCGTGACTGGTTCTCAACCGGCGCATTCGAGAGCGGTTACATCTCTCCCGATCCCCGGAATCCGAACATTGTTTTCTCGGTTGGCTGGTATGGATCGGTATTTCGTCTCGATCGAGCGACCGGACAAATCGCCACCGTGTTCGCTCCGGCAGCAAAGTACCGGTACACCTGGGAGACGCCATTGGTCCGTTCGCCGCACGATGCGAAGACGATGTATCTGGGAACGCAATTCGTGATGCGCACCACGGACAACGGCGAAACATGGGCTGAGATCAGCCCTGACTTAACCGCAAAGAATTCGTCAGAGAAATCATCGGGCGTGATCGAGACCATCACACCGTCGGCAGCGCAGGCTGGCGAGATTTGGGTGGGCGGCAGCACCGGTATCGTCCAAG
>DNNE01000186.1:18468-38502 GCA_003487805.1 Blastocatellia bacterium
GCAGCACCGGTATCGTCCAACTGACGCGTGACAATGGCGCAACCTGGACCAACGTCACGCCCGCCGAATTGCCCGCGCGCGCCGACGTGACGCTAATCGAAGCCTCCGCGACCGATGCCAACATTGCTTACCTGATCGCGTCTGTGCCCGCCGATCTGCACCCATATATTTTTCGCACCCGAGATGCTGGTAAGTCCTGGCGAAAAATAGTAGACCGTCTGCCCGACAACGCCATCGCGCGCGTCGTGCGCGAAGATGGTCAGCGCCAGGGATTGCTTTACGGGGGCACAGAGCAGGGCGTCTATGTCTCGTTCGATGGCGGAGATCATTGGCAGACTCTCCAAATTAATTTACCGACGACTTCGGTTCGCGATCTGCACGTGCATGGAAGCGATTTGGTGGCCGCGACCTATGGCCGCGGACTGTGGATTCTGGACGATGTTTCGCCGCTCAGACAGGTCGACGAGACGCGCGCAACGGGTTTGCTCAAGCCGGCCGAAGCCACGCGCGTTCGTTTCGACAATCATCCTGACACGCCGCTTTCGATCGATCTGCCGCATGGCGACAATCCGCCTGAGGGCGCGATCATTTATTACTATCTAAAAAATCCGGCGAAAGAAATCAGCCTGGAAGTTCGCGACGCCGCCGGCGCCGTCGTGCGCCGCTTTTCCAGCAAGACACCACAGGCGGATAACCGTCCGGCGAACGTTCCCGAGTACTGGTTTGCGCCGCCCGATGTTCTTACCACGAAAGCCGGATTAAATCGGTTTGCGTGGAACCTCGAGTGGGAGCATCCCGACGCGCTGACTTACAACTTCCGCGGCCGGCACATCGACTACATTGAATACACTCTGCCGGATCACGCCGTGCCCGGCAGGACTCCGCGCTATCAACCGCCGGGCCCGCTGGCCGTGCCGGGACGCTACGAAGTCGTCTTGACGGTGGATGGAAAAAGCTTTCGTCAGCCGCTCACGATAAAGATCGATCCACGCGTGCACCTGAACGCCGGCGATCTGGAAGCGCAGCTCGACGTGGCGCGGATGATCGATGATTGGATGAACATCAGTTATCGCGCTTACGACGACGTGACTAAGCTACGCGCGGCTTTGGACGACCTTCGTAAGACGCCAAAGTCTGAGTCAGCGGAATTGCTTATTGCTCTCGACAAGGAACTCGGCGAGCTTCAAGAAGGCACCAACGACGCTCCGGGCTTTGGTGCAGTTAATCGCGACGTCACGCGATTTGTGACCATGATTCAAAGCGCCGACATTCGACCGGCAAAATCAATCGTCGAAAATGTGGCGCCGTCATGCATTGCTCTGAAAAATGATCTGGCAAGATGGCGTAAGATCAACCAGGAAAGACTCCCAGCGCTCAACGTCACGCTGAAACAGAGCAAGCTGTCGGTGCCGATCGTTGCTGTTCCGATCCGAGAATGTCCGAATCGTTGAAGCATCAAGGCAAGATTAGCTAATGACCAAACACGCGACGCATCGACCAATTCCCGAGGCGCACCGCGCCTCAGAGCACCTCGATAATGAGCGCACCTTTCTGGCGTGGGTGCGCACTGACGTCGCGCTAATCAGCCTCGGCTTTGTTGTCTCACGGCTCAGCCCAACACTCAGCGCGGCCGGAGCAGTCAATGCCAGCCGCATCTTCTCCAGGACTCAACCAGTTGGAATTGTTCTGATCGTATTCGGAGCGTTAGTGACCGTGTTCGCAGCCTTGCGTTACGATCAAGTCAACCGTCAGATCGAGGCGGGAGTAGTAAAGCCTGATCGCGCGTTGGTTTGGATCGTGACGCTGATAATCGCTCTGTTGTCGGCAGCCGCAGTCGCCTATATGCTAATGGGCGGCTGAGAGAGAGCCTCTCAACCGCCCATCAGTTCCAATCGACTCTAATAAAACAGCTACGGACAGGTGCCGTTCACCGTGTAGTGCACGCCACTATCGATTGCAGGTCCGCTTCCCTGGCTCTTCGGTACAACCACTCTCGCCCTCGCCGTTCCGACATTTCCAGACGAATCCGTAACTTTGAAAGTGATTGTGTAAACGCGGCCGTCGCCATTGCCATCTCGTTCAGCACGCAATTGAACTGACTTGCAGTCAGCCGCGATGACGATGTCGTTTAGCGTGTTGCCATCGCCGCTGCTGTTCTCCAACTCGTCGCTGGTCACTTGCGAAATGACGACGCTGCCGACGCCCAGACTGGTGTTGCAACTGTCGGTTGCACCCGTCACAAAATCAGTAACCGAGAATGTCTGGTACTTGTGATTCGGGGACCAAAGCTCCGGCGTGTTGCCGTTGACGATGATGACAGGAACCGTCGTGTCAACGACGTTGACTGTTCGCGCCTGGGGCGCAGCCGGATTACCTGAAGGATCGCTGGCGTTGTAAGTAATTGTGTAGGTGCCAGGCACATTCACATTCACCGTTCCTGATGCGGTGGCTGGAAAACTTCCCGCGCAACCATCGTTCGCTGTCGCTCCCAGATCAGTGAAGCTGGTGTGACACTCAACGGTAACCGGATTCGCGCCGTTGATAGTGATGACCGGCGGCGTGGTATCGACAACATTGACGGTGCGGTTCTTTGAAGTGGTGTGTGACCCATCGCTGACCGTATAAGTGAGCGTGTAGGGGCCAACAACATTGGGATTGACCGAACCGCTGACAGTGATCGAGCTGGTCAGATCACCTGCGCAAGCGTCGCTAGCCATCGCTCCGGGATCCGAGAATGTCGTATGACATTCGACTGTCATGGGGTCTGTGCCATTCAACGTGATGGTGGGCGCTAAGGTGTCCACGATTGTGATGAGTACCTCATCGTCATCAGAACCTCCGCCTGAGGACGAGACGGTAAGTGTGATGGTGTGCGCGCCGGTCGGCAACGAAACGGCCAGCGTCGCGCCGCTTCCGAGCGTCGTCGTTCCTTCCTTCCAGGTATAGGTAAGCGTACCGCTCCCGGTGGAAGCTGTGCCGTCAAGAGTAACGCTGGTCGTCGCGCCCGTGCATTCAACTGTTTGATCGGGTCCCGCATTGGCGACTACCGGAGACGCAACGCTGCTAAGTTTCTGCACGCGATCGTTTACGGTGTCCGCGACAAAAATATTTCCGAAAGCGTCAGCGGCCACATCTTGTGGATCAGAGAATTGTCCGTCACCGCTACCAGCGGTGCCGAATGCTTCATTAAACGTGCCGGTCGATGAAAAACTCTGAATGCGATTGTTACCGCTGTCAGCCACATAGACATTGCCTCCCGCGGCAGTGACGCCGGTAGGTGAGGTGAATTCGCCGTTTCCGCTGCCAGAGGTTCCCCACGTCCTGACAAATACACCGCCCGAAGTAAATTCCTCAATTCGACTATTTTGGGTGTCGGCTACATAGACGTTGTTAGACGCATCAATCGCGATCCCTTGAGGAAAACTCAGCTGCCCATTTCCCGATCCAATGCTGCCAAAGTCGATGAGATGAGCTCCAGCAGAGTCATATTTTCGTACTCGGTGGTTGTTGCTATCCAGAATATAAATGTTATTGGCGGAATCGACTGCAACGCCACCCGGAGCGATTAGCCCGCTGCCAATCGTATTTAGAAACGCGCCACTCGAATTATATTTGGAGACGCGGTTCGTGTCCTCGCTTGAATCGGACACATAAATATTGCCCGCCGAGTCAGTCGCGATCCCCGAGGGACTGACAAGGCCACCGTTAGCCGCTCCTCCGGTGCCGAACTTGAGTAACAAGACGCCGGCACTATCAAATTTCTGCACCCGATTGCCATTGCCTTCGGCAACGTAGACGCTACCGGCAGCGTCAACTGCGATACCGGTGGGGGTAAGGAATTGTCCGTCGCCTGTGCCACTGGTTCCCCACGTCGATACGAAGCTTATGCTCGCCAGCACGGCGATTGCCGCTGCCAGCGAAACGAAGATGACTGCGAACGTTCTCTTCAGCTTGCGCCGAATTGATGGGACTAACCTCGAATCTGTTTTAAGTAAGCTACGAAAACTGTTGTGCCGGGTCATGACATCCTCCATGGTGTGATTGGTATTTTGAGTGATAACGGTCGATGAACTGGGGGGTCCATCGCGTAAACTGGCTGCGGACAATATCACAAACAATGCGGCTTGGCACGACAAATCTACTTTAACTCTCTGATCAGCTTTGGGGCCTGAAAGCGCCGCCGATTAACTCATTTCGATGGATTGGCTCTCGCTTGCAAAGCGCTCATAACGTCCCTATAAGTATTCCCATCGTAATCCACCGCTTCTTAACTTGAATTGGGAGATAGTCAATGAAACGCAATTCTTTCCTGTTATTGCTCGCCGGAAGTTTCATCGCCCTGATTGTCTGCTTCGGACCCCATGGTGCGTCGGCGATCGACAACCAGGCTCAAGCTTCGAAACCGACAGAAATCAAGATCGATCCGAAAACCTTCGACGAATTCGCAGGGCAGTACTCTTTCGCCGAAAATCCTGATCTGGTGCTCTCGTTCTTTCGCGAAGGTGACAAGTTTTTTCTTCAGGCGACCAACCAGGGACGGATTGAAATCTTCCCGGAGAGCGAAACAAAATTCTTTCTTAAACTGATCGACGCAGACGCTACGTTTGTGCGCGATGCGCAAGGGAAAGTTACGAGTGTCCTGTGGCGGCAAAGCGGCCAACAGACCCCGGCAAAAAGAACCAGCAACCAGCCGGCCGTCGAAGCCAATGTCGAATTCGAGCGGCGCGAAGAGATGATTCGGATGCGCGATGGGGTTCGATTACACACGATAATGTTCACTCCCAAAGCCCAGACTGAGGCCCTGCCGATCTTGATAGACCGAACGCCCTACGGTGTGGGCCAGTCAAATTCTGACGGAGTCAATCGACGTTACCGCGATCTGGTTAAGGATGGATACATCTTCGTGTATCAGGATATTCGCGGCCGCTACGGCTCTGAAGGCACTTTTCTGATGAACCGGCCGATGCATGACAAGAAAGATCCGAAAGGCATCGACGAAAGCACCGACACCTACGACACAATTGATTGGCTGGTTAAGAATGTCCCGAAGAATAACGGCCGGGCCGGCATTCTCGGCGTCTCGTACGACGGCTGGCTTTCAGCTGTAGCCACGATCGACGCGCATCCCGCCTTGAAAGCTTCATCGCCGCAAGCTCCGATGACCGACACGTGGCTGGGCGACGACTTCTTTCACAACGGCGCGTTTCGTCAAAGCTATGGCTACGAATACGTGAAAGAGATGGAAACCTCGAAAGAAGACACCGACGTCTCTTTCGACAAGGATGCGTATGACTGGTATCTGGAAAAGGGAGCGCTCGGGAAAATCACCGAACTCAACGGCGGCAAGTTTCCCACCTGGAACGCGTTCGTGGCGCATCCGGCTTACGATGACTACTGGAAAGCACGCGGCTCGGGAAACTATCTAAAACCCACGCACGTCGCGACTCTGGTCGTGGGCGGTTTTTGGGATCAGGAAGATTATTATGGCGCGCTCGCAACGTATGCGGCGCTGGAAAAATTCGACCAGAGCAATCACAATTTCATCGTGCTGGGACCATGGAACCATGGAGGTTGGGGTGGGCCGGGTAGGAATCTGGGCCAGGTCAACTTTGGCAACTCAACCGGCGTCTACTATCGCGCTCAGGTTCAGGCGCCATGGTTCGCGTACTATCTAAAAGACAAGGGCAAGCTGGATCAGCCAGAGGCGCTGACCTTCCGTAGCGGCACGAATGAGTGGACACGATCAGATCGCTGGCCACCGAAAGAAGCAGTGGCGCGCGATCTCTATCTTCATAACGGAAAAACTCTTTCATTTGAAAAGCCCGCAACCAACAACGCACAGGAATCTGACTCTTATGTTTCTGATCCAGCCAATCCGGTTCCTTACCGCAAACGACCGATCCAACCGACCTACGGGCGCGGATCGACGTGGAACACCTGGCTGGTCCAGGACCAAAGATTCCTCGCGGGCCGGAACGATGTGTTGAGTTGGCAGACGCCGGTGCTCGACAACGACATGGTAATGAACGGCGATGTTGTCGCACATCTTTTCGCTTCCACCTCAGGCACGGACAGTGATTGGATCGTCAAACTGATCGATGCCTACCCGGACAGTAATCCGGAAGAGCCGGCCATGGCCGGATATCAGTTGATGATCGTCAATGAAATCTTCCGCGGGCGTTACCGGCAAAGCTTTGACAAGCCTGCGCCAATAACTGCAAATCAAGTGAACGAGTACACCATCGATCTGCGCGCGAACAATCACACCTTTAAGAAAGGTCATCGCGTGATGGTGCAGGTGCAAAGCACCTGGTACCCGCTTTACGACCGCAATCCACAAACATTTGTCGCGAACATTTTTCTCGCGCAGCCACCGGACTATCAATCAGCCACACAGAAGATCTATGAATCGGCGCGCTATCCTTCGCATTTGACGTTGCCGGTGATGCAAAAATGGTTTCCACCCAATCAAGGTCAAGGATGCCTAAATCATGAAGAAAACAGCACTTGTGATTTTGATAGCTCTAACGGCGTGCGCACTGTTCGCAGCGCGCGTTTCTGCGCAGCCTTCAGGCGGTAAGACTTCCGACACACCTGCGAAAACGTCGGGCCACCCGAGTGCGAAACCGTCAGCGAAACCGCCAACCACATCTACGCCGCGCAGTACGGGCGCGACGTCGCGCGGGGCTATCGCTTCACTCGATGGCAAATGGTGGACAAGCGGCAACGACTTTGGCGATTCCGAAGTTGTGTTTACCCAAAGCGGATCGACTGTATCCGGAGAAATCCATTACGCCGACGGCCGCACCGGAACTGTCACCGGCACGCTGGTTGGCAAGCGTTTGCAACACACCTGGACCAACTCCAGTGGCGAAAGTGGCAGCGGCTGGCTGGAGCTAAGCTGGAACAATTTCCTCGGTGGTCCTTGGCACAACCAAAGGGTCCGCGACGGCTCCTGGACCTTAATGCGAGTCGAAGGTAGATGGTGTTTAGGCGGCAGCCGAGATCGGATTCGAACTGTCACGCACAACGCGCGCGGCGAGGTGTTGAGCATCACGGAAGACGGCACGCGCGACACTGGTCGTATTGAGGGGCCGTGGGTCTATCTCGATTCCGATGGCGGAACGTCTCTCAAAGGAGACATAGACTTCAGAGCGAACCGGCTTAACTGGTCCAGCGGCTTCTTCTGGACGTGGTGCGGACGGCGCTAAGCAGAAGTGGCACGGGCGTCCCGCCCATGAATCACGCGCAAGATGCGCGTGCCACGATGAAGTTACTTTGTCCTACATGCCCACTCGTGAATGGAAAATTGCTCGACGATCTCTGGCTTATGGAGAGCGCACGCTCGTCATGGGCGTGCTGAATGTCACCCCTGACAGCTTCAGCGATGGCGGCCAGTTCTTTTCGTTCGATAAAGCAATCTCTCACGCTGAGCAAATGATTAGCGAGGGCGCCGACATCATCGATGTTGGCGGCGAATCGACGCGGCCGGGCTCTGAATTTGTTTCTGAAGACGAAGAGCTACGGCGCGTGATTCCGATCATCGAACGGCTTGCTTCATCCATTCCTATCTCGATCGACACTACCAAAGCTTCAGTTGCGCGCGCGGCACTTGAAGCCGGAGCTGAAATCGTTAACGACATCTCCGGACTGCGGTTTGAGCCTCTGATCGCGGATGAAGCTGCCAGAGTAAAGGCCGGCCTGATCCTGATGCATTCGCGCGGCATTCCAAAGACGATGCAGAAGTTGCCGCCTGTGGACGACATCGTCAGCGAAGTGATCGGCGGTCTGAGCCGGAGCGTGGCAATCGCAGAAGAGCACGGCGTCCTACGGACTGCGCTCGCGATCGACCCCGGTCTGGGTTTTGGCATGAGCGGCGCACAAAACGTCGAAGTGATCGCCAGGCTCACTGAGATCGTTTCAGAGTTCGCTGACTTGCCATTGATGATCGGGCCGTCGCGAAAATCGTTTCTGGGAAAGTTGCTGGATGGCGCTCCGGCCGACCAACGTCTCTACGGCACAATTGCCAGCGTGACTGCTTCAGTAATGAACGGCGCGCACATCGTGCGGGTGCATGATGTGAAGGCGACGGTTGAAGCCGTGAAAGTGGCTGACGCAATTACGCAAGTTAACAACTTGCGCTACTAGAACCCACCTTCATCCGCTGATGGCCCATAGATCGACGGCACCGGAACATCCAGCAAACGCAGATAGACACCCAGTTGCGCGCGATGATGAATCAGGTGGTTCATCACAAAACCGCGCATCACCGCGGTGCGAGGCAGCGTGAAGATTGTCTTGCCGCCCATCAACAACGACCACTTGCCTTGCCAGTCTTCGTCAGTCGCACTTTCAAGGGCGGCGCGGGCCGACGCGACGTTTTCATCGAATGCGGCGAGCAGCTCTGCCGTTGACTTCTTTTCTTCCAGACGATATGGCGGCTGTCCCGGCGGCGCCACATCGAGTTCATCCTGCGCAAACGTATTTTTTGTCCAACTGGGAATGTTTGCGAGGTGCGTGGCCAGGCCCCCAAGCGAGGACGATTTTTCGTGCGGCTTCCACGCGAACTTATCGTCAGGAATCCGCTCGAGGGTCTTTCGGGTGTTCGCCATTTCGTGTTCGAATTCAGGCAAGATTGTTTGACTGATCGGCATTGCGTCCTCCGGCTGAAAAGCTCTTGATGAATTGTAAGGGCGAGCGATTATAAGTATCTCGAGTGAACTTGAGCAAGAAACGCCTCGGCGAATCCACTTCCGAATCCTTTGTTGACGCCCTATACAGATTAGAGGCAATCTAGTACCGAAGCAGCCACGTCAAAGAGCGAGCCTAAACATCATGAGTACGTCAGGCCAAGAACTTCTGGAATCATTTGACCATCTTCCTGAAGCCGAAAAGCGGGAAGTGGCTTCCGCGATCATTCGTCGCACGTTTGCTCTCGAGCGTAGAGAGGTTGACGAGGAGCAACTGGCCACGCTGTATGCCGAGTTCGCCGAGAATGATCGCCGCCTTGCCGAAGAAGGTATCCAAGACTACGAAAGAAGCTTGGTTGGAGAAGATGCTCAATGATAATCGGACGCGGCGAGATCTGGCTCGCCGATCTCAATCCCACGCGCGGTTCTGAACAGGCCGGGACACGTCCAGTCCTCATTTTTCAAAATAACTCGATTAACCGCTTTACTTCGACTTTCCTAACGATACCGCTAACAACTAATCTTCGTCGCGCTACTTTGCCAACATGCGTGCTGGTTCGCCAAGGTGAAGGCGGACGCTCCAAAGACTCCGTGGCTCTTTGCCATCAATTGAGAGTGTTGGACAGGCTACGTCTAGTACGTCGCCTGGGTGAAGTCAGCGATAGTGTAATGACCGCCATCGAGAGTTGTGTGGCATTCACCACAGGAATGATATAGGCCGAGGCCTGGGCGATGAGACATGGTTGAGAGATGGTTATCTCCGGAGGTCCTCCAGTGGCACATCGAAAACGATAGCGGTTGGCCCGTGCAGAACGACCTTCGTTCGCGATCTTACGAGATATTAGCTCATGCAGAACAAGTCCTTGGCCTTCCTCCATCTGAGTTAGCGCTAGTGGACGTCATAACCAGTCTGAGAAGAGCGATTGATCGAAGACTCCGAGCACTTAATTCGCTTTATTCTTTTAGAGACATTCCCATTCGAGACAGGCCGCGCGATCTCTTAATGCAATTAGAGTCTCTGGGAATCATTCGATCACACATGGTGCAAAAGCTGATTGCGATCCGGAATGCCGTTGAGCATGAGGACATCGCTCCTCCCGACCACGAAGCCTGCAAAGTCTTCGCAGAATTCACGTGGTACTTCTTGAAGTCAACCGATAAAATGCTGCACGAAGTAATTCCAGTTTCGCTCTAAATCCGGGTGGAGACGATGAGAAGTACTACGGCCTCGAAGTTGAATACGGTCCGAGAAATAACTGGATCGCGCGTGTCCGGGGCTGGGTCAAGCCGAAGATGATCATGGAAGACTTCGGAACCGAATGGATCTGTTTGAGAATCGAGGAAATGAACACGCGCGCTGAATTGGCGGAAATACTTAAACGCAGAGGCAGCCCCATGAAGCGGAACGAGCGCGGCAGAGGTAAGAAGAAGGATGATATTTACTTCAATGGCACGGTGAGGGGGCCTGCCAGCGCTCTTACAAAATTAACAGAAGCATATTTCTCAGTCATCTGACTACTAACGACGTATCAAATCTAACTTTGACTGTCATTAACGCAACGAACAAATACGACTGTATCGTCATCGGCGGTGGGCACAACGGCCTGGTTAACGCGGCGTATCTGGCGCGCGCGGGCAAGCGCGTGCTGGTGCTCGAACGCCGGCATGTGTTGGGCGGCGCCGCCGTGACCGAAGAAGTTTTTCCTGGCTTCAAATTCTCAGTTTGCTCGTACGTTGTTTCCCTGCTTCGCCCGGAAATAATTCGCGAACTTGATCTGCCGCGGCATGGACTGGAGATTCTCCCGCTCGACGGTACGTTCACGCCGATGCCCAGCGGGGATTATCTGTGGCGAGTGAACGATCACGCAAAAACGCGACGCGAGATCGCGCGACATTCGAAACTCGACGCCGAAGCGTACGACGAGTACGGCAAGGCGATGGTCGAGATGGCCCACTTCGTCAAGCCGATCATGAATATGACGCCACCCGATCCGGCTTCGCTCAATCCAAAAGGATTGATGGAGTTGCTGACGATGGGCCGGCGCTTTCAGAACCTCTCAGGCGAAGACAAATACAACCAGGTGCAGTTGATGACGATGAGCGCCGTCGATTTTCTCGATCAATGGTTCGAGACGGACGTGCTCAAAGCGACGATGTCCGCGTCAGGAATCATCGGGACATTTCTCGGCGTGCGCAGCCCCGGCACAGCTTACGTGCTGCTCCATCATTACATGGGTGAAATCGACGGCGCGTTTCGTTCGTGGGGATTGTCACGCGGCGGTACGGGGGCGATCTCGAACTCAATCGCCGATGCTGCACGTGAAGCGGGCGCCGAAATCCGGACTGAGACACCGATCGCGAAAATCATTTTGAAGAACGGCCAGGCGAAAGGCGTTGCGCTGGAAAACGGAGATGAGATTTACGCGGACATAATTTCATCAAGTGTCGATCCGCGTCTGACTTTCATGAAGATGGTTGGCGAGGAACATCTACCAGAAGATTTTGTGGATGACATCAAGCGCTACAAATTCCGCGGGTCGTCGGGCAAAGTTAACCTCGCGCTTGATGCTCTGCCGAATTTCAAAGCGATGCCCGGTGCGGGGCCGCACCTGCGCGGCGCCGTCTCTATTTCGCCGAGTGTCGACTACATGGAGCGCGCTTACGATGATGCGAAGTATGGCCGCTATTCTCGCCGGCCTTACATCGACATTGTGATTCCGACCCTGACTGATCCGTCCATCGCGCCGCCGGGAAAACATGTCATGTCGTGCTTTGTTCAATACGCGCCTTACAATCTGAAAGAAGGAAATTGGGACGAGAAGCGCGAAGAATTTGGCGACAATGTCATCGATACGATCGCCGAGCATGCGCCGAATATCAAAGACATCATCCTGCATCGACAGGTTCTGACGCCGCTCGATCTGGAACGTGAATTCGGATTGTCGGAAGGTAATATCTTTCAGGGCGAGCTGACGCTGGAGCAACTTTTCTTTTTGCGTCCGGCGCCGGGCTGGGCCCAGTATCGCTCGCCGATCAAGAACCTTTACATGTGTGGGTCGGCGACGCACCCGGGCGGCGGCATCATGGGCGCGAGCGGCAGGAATGCAGCGATGGCGATTTTGAAAGACAGGTAATTTAGCCACAGATTTACACAGACAGACACAGATTAGAACGGCACATCGGTTTAGTTTCGTCTTTTCATATCTGTGTAATCTGTGTTCATCTGTGGCCGCTTCTTATGCAACCGCGAAATGCAATCATCATCGGCGCCGGTCACAACGGCCTGGTCGCCGCTTACTACCTCGCTAGGGCGGGATTCAAACCGCTCGTGCTTGAGCGCCGCGAGACGATCGGCGGCGCCTGCACGACCGAAGAATTTCACCCAGGCTTTCGCGCGTCGGTCGCAAACAGCACGGGGCCACTGTCGTCTCAAATTGTTAACGACCTCCAACTTCATCGTTACGGACTTGAATTCATCCAGCCGCAGGTTCGAGTTGCGGCGCTCAATCTGAGTGGTCCACCGATTTGTATCTACGAAGATGCGAAGCGCACAGGTGATGAACTCGCTAAACATTCCAGGCAAGACAGCGAAAAATATTCCGAGTTTCTTTCCTGCTTCAACAATATCGGTCGCGCGCTGAGGCCGCTGCTGACAATGACGCCTCCGAACCTTGATGCGCCGTCCAAAACGGAATTGTGGAACCTTGGCAAATTGGGATGGAAGATTCGCGGCCTCGGAAAGAAAGACGAATATCGGCTGCTTCGCTATGGACCAATGGCCGTGGCTGATCTCGCTGCCGAATGGTTTGAGAATGAAACCTTGCGCGCATTGGTGGGCGCTCGCGGCATCTTCGGCGCGTTCGCCGGGCCATGGTCGGCAGGTACGAGCGCGCCTTTGCTTCTGCAAGCAGCCCAGAGCGGAAACCCCATCGCACCGGCCACTTTCGTTAAAGGCGGTATGGGCGCATTGACCGACGCGATCGCGAAAGCAGCGACCGGGGCGGGCGCTGAAATCCAAACCGATGCTGACGTCGCCGGGGTTCTGCTGAAGGATGGCAAGGCCATTGGTGTTGTTCGTCCGAACGGCGAAGAGATCTTTGCGCGGGCGGTGATTTCAAACGCTGATCCTAAGACAACTTTTCTGAAGCTGGTCGACGCGGGCACTCTCGATCCAAGCTTTCTGCAAAAGATTCAAAACTATCGAGCCCACGGAACAGTCGCGAAAGTAAATCTAGCGCTTTCGGCTTTGCCAAACTTCAAAGGTGTAGATGAGACCGAGAAACTTTCCGGTCGAATTCACATTGGACCGGACATCGATTACCTCGAGCGCGCATTTGACGCGGCGAAGTACGGCGACTTTTCGTCACGTCCTTACATGGACATTACGATTCCCACACTGACAGATTCGTCACTGGCGCCGGGCGGCGCGCACGTCATGTCGATTCATGCGCAATTTGCGCCTTACAAATTGAACGGGTACGCACGCGTCACGCGTGCTCCATCAAGCACGCCGGAGGCGTGCGTACCTGTCTGGGATTCGCGGCGCGATGAACTGGGGGATACGATCGTGAACCCGCTATCGGATTACGCGCCGAACCTGAAAGAATTGATCGTAGCCCGGCAAGTGATCACGCCACTCGATCTCGAAAGCAAATATGGATTGAGCGGCGGACACATTCATCACGGCGAGATGTCGCTCGATCAACTCTTCGCGTTTAGACCGCTGATTGGCTTTGCACAGTATCGAACGCCGATCGAGAACCTTTATCTGTGCGGAGCGGGGACGCATCCGGGCGGCGGCGTGACGGGTGCGCCGGGATTGAATGCCAGCCGAGAGGTAATCAAGGACCTAAAAAGATAAGCCACAGATTCACACAGATAACACAGATTAAAAAACAAGACCCCGTCATTCTTATCTGTGTTTATCTGTGTAATCTGTGGCTGATTACTTCTTCTGAACCAATCCAATCAACGTGCCTGCGGCCGCGGCAATAACACCCACCACGATCAAAATCGCGCCGATGAATGTCTGTCTTGCCCCTGCGAATCCGCCCGACAATTGGCTCAGCAAATCTTTCAGCGAAGCATCGTGCGGAATCGTCAACAGTCCAATCGCCAACAGAAACGATCCCAACGCCATCAGCATCAACCAGGGCGCAGTGATTCGCGAACGTCCGATCTGTTTTCCAATCTCACTGCGTGAATAGCTGTACGAAAGATAAACGGCGAGTCCCAGCAACAGCCACGCCACGAAACGCCACCACGAAGTCGGCGGCAGGTAATACATCAGAAACACGCAGGAGACAGCTCCCATCAGCGGCAGCGGCCAGGCGCCGAACGGAACCCTAAATGGACGATGACGGTTGGGTTCCTTGTATCGCAGGATGATGATGCCGACGCACACGAGCACAAATGCGAACAACGTTCCGATGTTCGTCAGGTCGACCATTTCGTCGATGCTCATCACGGCCGCAAACCCGCCGACGATCACACCGGTCATGATGGTGGTGACGTGCGGAGTCTTGAATTTCGGATGAACTTTCGCAAACACCGGTGGAAGCAAACCATCGCGCGCCATCGAAAAGAAAATGCGCGGCTGGCCCAACTGAAACACGAGCAGCACCGCCGTGTGTGCGACGACCGATCCAAAGGCGACGACCGCGCTGGCCCAACGGGCTTGTGGCGCGACGTGATTGAGCGCCATCGTCAACGGCTCAGCTTGCTCGGTCGCTAATCGCTTGACCAAATCGCCGTAAGGCATCGCGCCGGTGAAAACGGCAGCCACGACCACATAAAAAACTGTACAGATGAGCAGGCTGGCAATGATGCCGATGGGCAGATCTCTGGCGGGATTCTTGGTTTCCTCCGCCACGGTCGATACCGCGTCGAAACCAATGTAAGCGAAGAAGACAACCGCGGCTCCGGCGAGTGTTCCTCCCCAACCTGCCGGTTGAAACGGATGCCAGTTCTCGGCCATCTTTGAAGGTGAAACGAAGTACAGCAGAGCGCCAATGAAGAAGATCAGCACCAGGATCTTCACCATCACCATGCCGGCGTTGAAGCCCGCGGATTCCTTGATGCCCCACACCAGCACCACCGTGATCAGCGCGACGATAGCAAACGCGAGCAGATTGAAAACGATCGGATAGCCGAAAATGTGTGGCGCGTGATCGAGCAGTCCCGGAATTTTTCTCGCAGTCCGGAAATCCGTCGCCAACCAGTCGGGAATATTGATTCCGAACGCGTCCTGCATGAACGATCGAAAATAGTTGGCCCAGCTAATCGCGACGGCGACGTTGCCGATCGCGTATTCGAGCATCAAGTCCCAACCAATGATCCAGGCGACCAACTCACCCATTGTCGCGTAGGAATAGGTGTAAGCCGATCCGGAAATCGGGACCATCGCCGCCATTTCCGCATAGCACAACGCCGTAAACGCGCAGACGACCGCCGTGATCACGAACGAGAGCATCAGCGATGGACCGGCGCCGGGTCGCGCGGCATCGCCGGCCGCCGCTGTGCCCACGGTCGCAAAGATGCCCGCGCCGATGATCGCACCAATCCCCAACAGGGTAATGTTGATTGGACCAAGCGTGCGCTTTAAGGTGTGACCTGCCTCTTGCGACGAGGCCAGAATGTCGTCCAGGTTCTTTGTGCGAAAGATTCCGCGAAGCAAAGTTTGTCTCCTTCAGCCGAAATGGTTTCGAACGCCCGACAGTTGCCGCGGAGTTTGCCACGGAAGGTGCTCAGAGGTAAAGAGAAAAGCGCTAAGAGCTAAGAGCCAAGGGCTAAGCGCAAAGAGCAAAGTGCAAAGAGCAGAGAGCCAAGAGCAAGGGAGCCGCGATATCATGCTCCGCTTAGCTCCAGGCTCTTAGCTCTTTGCTCTTTGCGCTTTGCTCTTGGCCCTTTGCCCTTTTCGCTTTGCTCTTGCTAGACTCCGCTTTCTAGCCCATGCCTGCAGATTCAAAGCCCAGCCCCCTTTACGAGAATCTCGATACGACGTTTGTCAATCTTTGGTCACTGCTGCGTAACTTGTCACAGCGACAATTTATCGGCCGCGTGCACGTCGAGTCAAAAGATTATTCCGCCGACATATTCTTAAACGGATCGAGCGCGCCGCTCGTGCATGAAATCGATCGAGCCGCAGGCACCGACACGGTCGAAGAAGGGGCGCTGCATCGCGTTGTCTTGCGTGCGCGCGAAACACCGGGAACGATCAGCGTGCATGAAGGCGCGCATGAAGCATCACCTCATCAGAGCAAGCCGGATACAATCGCCCCGCCTGTTGAGGTCAGCTCAGATAAGTCCGCACAGCCCGCCAAACCGGATGATATTCAACCGGCAGAACCACTGCCCGCATCCGGCCCATCGCTCTATGTCGATCAACCACCCGCCGCGCCGCAAATTGACGAGGAGATTTATCCAACCGGGAGCTACCAGGATTGGCCAGCGATTTTGTCGACGGCCGGCGAATTGATCGGCGCGGTCGAACGCGCCGTCAACGCGAGCGGCGAGAATTTCCATTCGCTCCTCGCCGCGACACGTTTGGAGTTAGCAGACGACTACAGCTTCCTTGATCCGATAGTCAATGCCTTTGAGTATGAAAACGGCGTCGCCACGCTGAAGCATGAAATACCAGTCCGCGTTTTTGTGGCGGCGATCACTGAGACGTTGCGCCGAATCGTAAATCGAGTTGCCGTGGCCGACCGCGCGCGGCGAGTACGCGAGCGCGTGGCGCTGGAAATGCTAACCGTTGCCCGGGCCCGCGCCGATGTCCTGGATCGATCCGGGTTTCAATCTCAACTTGATCGAATCGCCGGAACAAGAGTGATGTAAGATCCAGAAGTCAGGAGACAGAAGTCAGAATTCAGAAGTTTCTTCCCTGATCACCAACTCCTGACTCCTGTCTTCTGACTACTGACTTCTGTCTCCTGACTTCTGCTGTCATGTTCCGAAACATTCTCTTCCCTACAGATTTTACGCCGCACGCGCGTTCCGCTCTGAAGTATGCGGCTGCCTTTGCGCGCGAGGGCCATGGTCGCGTCGTGCTGTTCAGTGTGCAACCCGCAAGTGTCCCTGCAAATTTGATGACCCTGCCCCTGCGGGTTTTTGAAGAACAGGATTCAAATTGGCTTTTGCAGTTGCGCGCGGAGGTTTCGGATTTACTATCAGACCCGCTCTTTAATGGCCTGGAAGTGGAACCCGTGATTGTCGAGGGAGAGCCGGCGCCCGAGATTGCCAGGGCCGCCCGCGACTATGACATCGATCTCGTAACAGTCGTAACGCACGGCCGGCGAGGATTGGCGCGCGCGCTATTCGGATCGACTGCGGAGGAAATTATTGCGGAAGCGCCATGCCCGGTGTTGACCTTGCGGCCGCCGCAACATGACTTTGTCGAACATCACAATCACGAAACGGAAATCCGTCTGCATCGAATCCTGCTGGCAACGAACTTCCGACCGTCATCTATCGCAGCCGCCCAGCGGGCGCGCGAACTCGCCTCGATGACTAAAGCCGAGCTTCATGCCGTTTACGTTATTGGAGATTATTTTGAGCACATCTCCGCCATGTTTCCGGAGGGAGGTCGCACTGCTCTTTCGCGGCTACAGGCTGAAGTAACGAATCACATGCAGAGCCTGGCGAACGAAGGTGATCGCCAGATCAAAACGCACATCGCGGAAGGCCGGCCTTACGCCGAAATTGTGAGCCTCGCGGCCAGGATAGACGCCGACTTAATCGTCTTAGGCACAACGGTTCATGCGTCGTTATTCGGAGGCGCGCCCGCGCTGGGCTCAGAGATTGAGCGCGTCGTCCGCAATGCTCCATGTCCCGTCCTGTGCGTGCCTTCAGGAAAGGTGGTCACTCCCCTTCCCGCCTTTGCGCGCGCCCAGCCGGTTCCGCAAACGTAAGGCGCAAGGTGCAAAGAGGTAAGAGCGCGGCTTTGCCGCCGCACATGGCGGTAAGCCTCTGGCTTACCGTTAGTTTCTTTTTTATTTTTATTCGTCGAGGCTCAGTCTCGACGGGATGAGATTTTCGAGGTGGCGGTGAGGCCGAGCCTCACCGCACTGTGCTGCGGCAGAGCCGCGATTTGATGCGCTGGTCCCGTTACTGCTTCACGTTGGTTCCTTCAACCGGATATCCCGCGCTCTTCCACACTGCCAGTCCGCCCAGTAAAGCCGCCGCGTTATCGATTCCTTTGGATTTGAGTTCGAGCACCGCCCCGGCGCTCGTATGTTCGTTTGGTCAAGTACAGTACGCAACGATCAACTTGTCCTTAGGTAAGTCGGCGAGGTGATCCAGCACTGTGCCGGTGAACATTGAAATCGATCCCTTGATATGTTCCTGCTTGTATGTTGGTTCAGGACGCGTATCGATAATAAATACGTCATTCGTGAGCCAAAGTTTGTGTAGCTCTTCGACGCCGATTCGCCGGGCAGCATCGCCTGGAGTGCTTGCGGGCGAGGATTGCTTCGCCGGCGCTTGCGACAGAAGCGTTTCGTTTGAATTACACGCCAGTAAAGCTGCGGCGCTCAAAGCCAAGGTTAATAATATGAACCAACGCATCAGCGATGCTCCTTAGTGCACAATTTGATACTAGGATACAGTTTAGCGGTTCATAATCAAAGTGCTTCTCCTCACTTACCGATGCCTTACCTTCTCTTGTTACCACATGCAGTAGTAATGCAGTTTCAGATTGAGGAGCCTCATGTTACTGGGAACGCCGTTGTCTCGTCGGCAGTGAGCGCGAAAAAGATTCTTTTCTTTTGATAACGTTGAGTTCAGGTGGCCGCACGAGCGCAACAACCTGAAAGCTGGTAGTGGCTCACCTGCAACGATTCGGTATGTGGCATGTTCGTTTAGTTTTGCAGGTTAAGAAGGTAGCCTTGCTTGAGACGTAATCCAATATTCTTGATTTCCTCGACGTTCGTCAAAGGATTGCCTTCAAGAACTAAGAAGCTCGCTTCATAGCCCTCGCGTAGAAATCCTATTTTTCGCCGAGGAAAAATCGCTTGCGGCGTACCTTCACAAGCCATTTTCAAAAGTTCAAGGTTGGTGAAAACATCCAGGCTGGAGATGAGCAGAATTTCAGGCAGAGAGGTTTGTCGAAATTGGTCGCTGCCTACCAGCAACTTCACGCCGTACCTTTTAAGTAGCCGCAAGTTCGGAATAACAACCTGCGTTCGCGCTTCTTTCTCGCGTTGCGGGTCGTCACCTAAGTCTGCTTTTAACCAGCCGAGAGTCGTAATCACTCGAACGCCACGCCTGGCGGCAAGCCGCGCGTCCGGCTCCGAAATAAGGAAATGTTCATTTCCAAGTTCCTTATCGAAATCTACGAACGGAAGGTGCGCGATTTCGTCGGCTCCGCCGACGAGTGCGTTGTGAAAATCTGCGGCCGTGGAAATATGGACGGAAACATAAAGACCGGCCTTATGCGCGAGTCTGACAATTTCAGGAAGAAGTTTCGGGTTAAGACCTGTTTTTTTCGGATTACCCGTGCGGGCCTCGCCCAGGCCCGAATAATTCAGAAACACTTTGACAAAATCCGGCTTCCCTTCGAGCAGAAGGGACCAACGGCTTGGAATGTCTTTAGCGTCGTCAACAATCATCACTGCCTTACCATCAAAATCGCGTTCGCTCCACTCTTTGGGAAGAACTCCCATTTTTTGAAATTGCCGAATTATCTCCAACGGATGCCCGCCGCTTCCAGTAAAGCCCTGCAGGGCGCTTATGAAATCAACGCTGGTCGGACGATTTAGTTTGTCTCGGAATTGAGAAACGATGTTCGGCATGTTTGCTTCGTCTTTGACGTAGAAAACTCCGTCGCGCAGATAATTCCGGACATATTCATCAACTCGTTGCGGCTCAAGCCAGTGATTGTGTCCTTCAGCAAACGGCGGAATGACGTATCCATTTTTTAAGTCAAACACCTTATCGATTCTTGCGGGGCTCTTAAGCGTCAAGATCCCGTTGACGGAGTAAAAGGCTCGACGGCGAAAACCACTTCCGTCAAACCATTGACCGTTTGTAAATTGATAAGATTCTTGCCGTGGCAGCGGCGTTTGAGCGTTAACGTCCGTCAGTGAGCCGAGCAGATTTGGGAACAACAGTGTGATTGCCAATAGTAGGCCGGCCGATTTGATTACGTGTCCTTTCATGATTGTAAATGGCTAACGAACTGGTCCTCAACGATGTTTCGTAATAGACGCGACATAACAAATACTTCGCGGCCGTCGGCGCCTTGCGGACGGGGACGTCCGCGCTTAGGGCTAGAGTTCTCGGTTACGCTCAAAGCGCATCCGTACCAACAAATGGGTAGTGGTTACAGTTTACCTCCCTCTCCCTT
>DNNE01000195.1:0-4958 GCA_003487805.1 Blastocatellia bacterium
GACGCGAAGGCGCAAAGACACGCAAAGCCAAAACCAGGACACAATGCTTCCAACGCGCATTTTACGAACGCCGCTTAACCAAGTATAGTCAGTCAACCCAATAGTAAATCGAAGGCCCAAAAATGGAAGTCACAAGAGCTCTGGCGGCGCTTCAACCGCTGTACGGCAAAGGCAATGTAGAAATCGTCACCGAAGACGGACATCGCGTGCGCGGTGTCGTGCGTAGCATGAAAACTACCCAGGCTTTGACCACCCCCAGTGTGAAAGTTGAGCGCGCGGACGGCGAGATCGTGAAAATCCCCTTCAATGCGATCGTCGAGATTATCAATCACAATCGATCGGGACGCGTGGCGTGATTGCGACTGCAGCGCAACCGTCTCGGTTGCTTCCTCACTTGAGAACTGCAAGCGAGGACGCTTCCGCTCCAGTCGGCACGCGTTGACTTCCAATCATTCTTACTGCTAACTGCTCACTGCCTGCTGCTTTCTGTTTTTCTATGTCACTGGAATTTGCAGTCGAATATCCATGCCCGCTGCGCGCTCGCTATAGTGAAAAGCATCTGCGCCAGTGGGGGCGTCTTAGCCACCTGCACGCGATTGTGACTACCGCTGACAAAACCGCACCGGGACAGGACAAGTTTGAGTGGATCGAAAACTCTGCCAGCCAAATCGAATTGCTGCAAACCGAAACTGAGATTTGCGCGAATTGTCCGGCGTGTCTGCCGCTCGAAACAGCCGGTGAAGGCGAAGCTGTCGGATGCCTGGGCCGGGTGAATTACGCGATCGATGCGCACTTCGAAAAATTTGTCGCTGACCGGGTGCAACTGGTGCTCGACACTGTCGACCGCGAAGACCAGCCGCGGCTCATGCACATCCTCGTCGATCCTGAATCACCATTTGACGGCGAAGCGACGAAGGAATTGCGGCGCGTGACAACTGCCGACGGCTTGCGATTCTTCGAACTGCGTCTTCCGATTCGCCTGTCGCGCGCGGCAGCGCGGCTCACGACCGACAACGTGTTCGATTTGCTCGCAGGTTTTCGCTCGGAAGATTCGGCCGCGACCAGTTATGCGCGTGAATTTCCTCTTTCTGCCACGGCTGACTATTACGATTTTCTCGATCTGATTCTGCGCAACGATCTCAGCCAACTGGAGCGTGAGCGGCTGCATTCGCGCAGTCGTAACTACGCACAATTCCTGCGCCTGCTCTCAGCCTTCGAACGCGCTGAGGCATTGTATACTCGTGTGCTTGTCGATTGAACTGTGCGCAATGTGCTGTGGGCAGTCTTGCCCAAAAAGTCCAGATCATGCGTGAAGAATCAATCTGGTGCGGAACCGCTTGCGCCAGCAAGCGGGTAATTTCAGGGAAACTACCCGGTCACTAGCGCGACCGGTTCCGTACCGTGTTCATCTCGTCGATATTTTGCGCAAAGACGCTGTAGGCAGCAGGCAGTTAGAGCGAGCGATGACTGATCACCGATTACCGCTCACTGATTCCTCATCAACCTGCCTGAGACTATCGAGGATCAAATTAGTGTTACTTGCGGCTTCGATGGTGACGGGAAAACTTTCGCCGGATTTTTGAAAATCGAAAGAGCCGGCGGTGATTTCTACAATCTGGCGAAACGCTTCATGCGCAGTCTGCTTGCCGCTTTCCGCGCCCACGATCTGACCGTCGTTAAAGAACACGCGGCCACTCTGTGTCTCGTTGGTCAAAGCCAGGACGCCGGTCAAGCGCGAATTCTCGATCGCCTGGACGGCGTCAAAAACACTGATCAGTGAAAGATCGCCGGCGAAGGATACGGTTGGCCTGGCTCGTTTTGCGATCGGTTTCCCGACCGGTTGCGTCTTTGCTTCGGGGTGACGCGCGCGACGAATCGCTTCCAGACCAGTCGCGATCGAGATGCGGTTATCAAGCTGCTTCGCTTCCAACAGACGATCATGAGCCGCATCGAAATCATCTCGCTCAATGTAAAGACTGGCCAGGGCCAGACAATGGCGTGCCGCTTCTTCAGCGTGCTTATGTGAAGCAGCGATCTCGCGCATGCGCTCGCGCAAGGGAATCGAACGCGGACTGCGTTCGAGCGCCGTCTTCAGACGCTTCATCGCGCGATCCGGCGAGCCATATTTGATGAACAATTCAGCGTCGAGCAGAGCCGTCTCAACTTCACCGATTGCCTCTTTGTGATCGCTGGTCATAAGAGCTGTAGCACAGCGAGAGTTTAGCATAGTCAGATCAGCGGCGGCGGCGGTTATACTTTTGCTTTCTGGTGCCGGATCATCTCGAGGCTTCTCTTTTTTTATGGCAGCACACGATCCACGAAATCACACGAAGCGTAACGGAACACGAGCTCTGTTCGCGCGGTTTCGTGTGACTTCGTGGATCGTCCTTTTCGTCTTAACCAACAGACGGGCAATCCAATTAAGCTGACCTATGCCTTGCTTTCTTAAACCTGCTTCGTCATGTCCACCGTTGAAAAAGATTTCGACCGCCTCGCACTGCTCGACTCGGGCGGCTGGACCCAAAACAATCATTACCACGATTTTCTTTTGCGCCACGTGCCGCAGGATTGTACTCACGCGCTGGAGATCGGGTGCGGTACCGGAGCGTTTTCGCGACGGTTGGCCCAACGCGCACAACGCGTTACAGCTATCGACTTATCCTCAGAGATGATCCGCGTCGCGCGCTCAAGATCGAGTCAACTTTCAAATCTTGATTTTGAAGTCGCAGACCTGATGTCTCGTGATTTTCCCGCCGAGAACTTTGATTGCATCGCGACGATAGCCACGCTGCATCACTTGCCGCTGCGCCCGGCGCTGCTGAAGTCAATAGACACGTTAAGACCGGGCGGTGTGCTACTCGTGCTCGATCTATTTGAAACTGAGAGCAATCTGCTAAAGCTCAGCGGCGCGCGGGATGCGATGCTGAATGCTGTCGCCGCCGGCGTGAGCGTAAGTCTGCGGTTCATTCACAATGGAAGATTGAAACCGCCGCGCGAAGTGCGCGCTGCGTGGGAGGAACACGGCAAGACCGATTCTTACCCGACGCTGGATCAGATCAGAACTCTGGCCGCCGAAATCGCGCCCGGCGCGAAGGTCACAAGACATTTGCTCTGGCGTTACTCGCTTATCTGGCAGAAGCCTGAGGCGCGTCTGAACCAGATGATCTAAGCGAGCTCGCTACTTGAATGGTCAACGGTACAGAACCGCGAGCGGTAGCGAGCGGGATAAAAACTCGACGCCGCCCTCATCAAGGATGCTTTCTATTGTTGGAGGAATTTAGTGGGACAACTCCGGCTTGCCCCTTTATCCCGCTCGCTACCGCTCGCGGTTCTGTACCTTCTCAAACTTGAATAGGTTTCTGAGACAAACGTCGCGATTAAATCTTCAGTATCTCCTGCACCGCGCGTTCTCCACTCTGAATTGCCCCATGAACAGTGCCGATATGACCGACACTCGTTGCTTCGCCCGCGAAGAACAACTTGTTGTCGAGGGATTCTGAAAGCACCTGCTGATCTTCGAGACCATTAACCGGAAGGTAGCTGTACGCACCACGACTGAAAGGATCGTCTTGCCAATCGTGAATGTACGAGGCTTGCAATTGCGCGCGCACTTCGTTCGCTGAGATGTTGAAGATGAGCGCGAGCGATTCGATTGCTCGATCGAGTATCGCTAATGTGCCCAGGCTCCAAAGGCGATCGGCTCTTGGACCACCGGCCCAACCAACCAACAGAGGCGCCCGAATCGGCAACTGTGTCCACCACGTTGGCAGAGGGGCTTCGGGATAATGAAAGAATCCCGCGCCTTTGAAATTCACCCGCTCGGTCTGCTCGTCCCATAGCTTGGCGTCTTCCCAAAAACGTTCATGAAAACGCAGATTGATCTTAAGCACATTGCCCATTACCAATCGACGAATCGCAACTTGTTTTGAAGCCGGCAAGTCAGGCACGAACACTATGCCTCCATCGCTTGAATCTTGCTGCAGGATGCTGAGCGGAACCGTTACGATGATGGTTGAGGCTGAATACTCAGCGGCAGGCTCACAAGCCACGGTCGCTTCCTCACCGGCCCAAAGAATTTTCTTAACGATAGTATTCAGACGGAAACGCGCACCGTAACTCTCAGCTTCCGCGTGCAACGCCTGCATCAACGAGTCGTATCCATTCTCAAATCTGAACGAGGCGTCACCTTCAATTGAGTCTGAAGCTTCATTGAACGCGATCAAGCCGCGAACACCGATGCGTTCGATCGCGGCTGCTTGAAAGCCTTCGACATATCTCGTCACCATTGCTTTCGCTCGCGCGGTTTCCTCATCATTGGGCAGCTCTTCCAGGAAGTCCCGCACGGACTGATCTGCTGGCACCGACTTCATCTGGTCCATCACGCTCTCAATTTCTTTCCAGAAGTCGTGCGACTTGCTGATCTTCCCGTTGTCGAAATACCAGTGCCGCCCGCTGACTTCATGAAGTTTCAGGTTGGCCGCGTTCGCGATTTGCCAAAGTGCCGGCGACTCGCCATGAACAAACTCAGCGCCAAGTTCAATCGGCACGGGTGATTTGGTGTCTCTGTGAGTGTAGACGCGACCGCCGATTCGATCGCGGGCCTCGAGCACAATGACCTCATGACCCGCGCGACTTAGGTCGCGGGCCGCTGCAAGTCCCGCCGCCCCGGCGCCAATGATGATGGTTGAACGCTTCGCCATAATTTGCCAGATCGTAAACCGCAAACGGCCGCGCGCAAAACGAGATCACGACTAACATTCAAATCGTGAACGGAAAGTTAGCAAAGCGTTAAGCCGCGAAGTGTCTCATTCACACCGTGGCTTCAGCCCGGTGATCAGCGTGCGGCTTTGGTGATGGTGAACCGTTTCAACGGTTTTCCCTGCCTACTCGCGCGGAAGCCGTTCAAAACGGCTATTCATATCAGAAGGTATCCTGCTCACCGGGCTGAAGCCACGGTG
>DNNE01000195.1:5276-5670 GCA_003487805.1 Blastocatellia bacterium
GTGTGAATGAAAGGCCAAACTGCGTCAGTACCGCAACCGCATTTTTGCGAAAGCGTCCTGCAACCCGTATTATTTGCGGGTCGAATGTTCGGTCTCGACGCTCTGACTCTCCCCGAAGTCAGGGAAATAAACTACGTGGAGAAAAATGAATGCGCGTTAAAAGCAGTTACAGAAAATTTCTTATGCTCGCCATCGCCCTCGTATTGATGAGCGGCACGCTCAGCTTTGCGAAGACGTACGATTACAGATTCAAAGTTCACAACAACACGAAGCAGGACATCAAGAAGCTTCAGGTCTCGGAAGATGGCAAGCAGTGGGGCGACTTTGATATTGGCAGCGGGATCAAAGCCGGCGCTACTGAGGAGTTGGTGTGGGACAAATCAACCGACAACGG
>DNNE01000195.1:5965-6190 GCA_003487805.1 Blastocatellia bacterium
TGGGACAAATCAACCGACAACGGGAACTGTGAGCAGTACTTCAAAGTGAAGTTTGCCGATGGCGAATGGTCCGAGGCAGTGAAGTTCGACTTTTGCGAAAAGGGATTAATCCTGGAATTTAATTAGTCGGACGATCACGAATCCTACTCGAAAGCCTCTGCGAAAGCGCAGAGGCTTTTCTGTTATCAGATCCCCAAGCCATGGGGCATTAGCCCGACCGTCAGG
>DNNE01000195.1:6521-6982 GCA_003487805.1 Blastocatellia bacterium
CGGTCGGGCTAGTGCCCCGCTTGCGTTACCTAGAAATCCAGCCGCATGCCAATCCGAATCTGTCTCGGCCGCATCGTGCGCGTCGGCACAAGGAATGAATCGAGGAACGCCTGACGAGTAGTGGCTGATGACGTTGGACCAAAGGCATTGAAATCGATAAATTCACTGCCAAAACTGAACACGGTTTTGTTCAGCACGTTGTCGAATTCGACCACCGGTCGCAAGCGAACACGTTCCGTTAGTTTGAATTCGCGAGTGACACTCAGATCGAAAATGAATTGACCCGGACCGTGCGCAACATTGCGCGGCAGGTTTCCAGTCTGGCCAATCGTCGGCAACGTGAATTGGTTGAGAATTGATGGATCGATTGACTGACCCGGATTCCGCCATTTCAGGACGCTGGTATCGCCCGTGAAACCCGGTCGATCATTGTTGATATCATCGAGATTTCGATCGGCGCC
>DNNE01000195.1:7287-8872 GCA_003487805.1 Blastocatellia bacterium
CATCGAGATTTCGATCGGCGCCGATGCCGATGTTGAATGGCGCGCCCGAAGTAATGCGCAGAACCGGCGAGATACGTAATCGTCCCAGGAATTTTGGCGTATCGAGCGTGCCTGAAAATGCGAAGCGATGCCGGCGATCCTGTAGTCCGTACGAAACCTCGCGCTGAAAATCTCCGGCCACCAGCGCATCGGAAGTATTGACCACGCCATCGTCCTTCAAAAATGACAGCGTATACACTGCGCGAAATGAAAATGCCGCGCCGTTCTTTGATTGACGAAATCGATTACGCACTTCGAACGTCAGTCCGTGATAGTAACTGTTGCCCACCGGAATCAATTGCTCGACTTCGCCCTTCGAAGAATCGGGACGCAGCGGATTGAGCGCCGCTACTGCCGTAGTCACTGAGGTCGTTGAAGTAAATGCCTTGAGATTTACGAGCGAAATGGGAATGCCGAACTCGTTGATGCGAATGACTGAGTTGGGATTCGCCGGATCAGGTGGATTCAGGACGAAGCGAACTAAATCACCGGCGGTCGTGGTGTTGAGGATCGGCCGCACGCCGCCGGGTTTCGAAAGAAAGTTTGCGAAGTCGCGCGACGCCAGATAATCAGTAAAGTTCTTGAACCCCCTGGGCAGCACTGGCGCGTTGACGTTGTACTCGCGCCACAGATGCAGGTTGCGGTTCCAGGTATAGTTCACCTCTACGACAAAACTCTTGCGCACCTGGCGCTCGATACCAACGTTCGCCTGATAGCTTTCAGGAATTCGTAAGGTCGGATCGAGTCGCCGCAACAATCCGCCGCCTGCCGAAGTGCCGCTGTTACCGACTGCGAATTGTTTGACGAGTGCCGAATCAGCCGTCAGCGTCAGCGGAAATTTCAAGTTGGCGGCGATGAATGCGCGCCGCTGCGGGTCGGTCATCACCTTGCCGGTGGCCGGATCAGTCAACGCGTCAGTATCGAAGAACAACTGCTGCGCGCCGTTGGTGAAGTCATCGATCGTTCTTAATAACGCGCGATTGTAAAAAATACCCGCGCCGCCGCGAATCACCGTCTTGCCGGACTTGAATGGATCGTAAGCAAAGGCCAGGCGCGGGCCGAAGTTGTTCAGATCGCTGACGATGCTCTCATCCTCATACCGAACACCATAGCTCAACATAAAATTCGGCTTGATGCGCCATTCATCCTGCGCGAACACTCCAACGTACGTGTTGTGCTGCGTAGAAGTCGTCAGGAAGTTCTGGCGAAAGCGGCTTGGGAGGTTTGCGAGAAAATCGCCGGCGCTGTCGAAGTTCCAGGTTCCGGTTGCATCCGATAAGTCGATAAACGTCGATTTGATGCGCTGAATGTCGCCGCCTAACTTGAATGAATGCGTGTCACGCACGTAAGCGAAGACTTCCTGAAATTGAAAACGGTTCTCGCGGCGATCAGTCGCGCCGGTAGTCGACGTGCCGGCAATCAGCGTCCCGGAATTAAGTGCGGAAGAGTCTGCGATTGCGATCAGGACGACGGGTTTGGTTGCGCCGCCCGTGCCTTCGACCGCCGGCGTCAGGCGTGAAAACTGAAAACGAGTTTGGGCCACCGC
>DNNE01000195.1:9182-9922 GCA_003487805.1 Blastocatellia bacterium
TTTGACGAAAGCACGAAATTGTCCGAGTACGCGATCGCATCGGTATTGCGGGTCTTGCCTAACAACGCCTCGGCCAGCCGATCTCCACCGCCAAACTGTCGCAGGTTATTCAATCGCCCCAACTGAAAAAGAAATGATCCGTCGTGCAGGTTCGTCCATTTATGATCGACGCGCGCGGTGAAAATGTGATTGCGTTGCGGCGTACTCACGGATGACACAAAAGGCGCGATTCCATTTGCTGCCACCAGCGCGGGCGCCGACGGGTTCTCTGCCCGTTTTAAAGTCAGATTCGTCGGCGCCGGTATCGGGAATAAAGGATTCTGATCGACCGGCACCAACGCATCGATCAAAGTCGAATCGAGAAACTCGTCGAATTCGTAAGCTGTGAAAAAGAAAGTGCGATCCTTTCCGCGAACTACGTGCGGAATTACGATCGGGCCACTCAAAGTAAATCCCGGATCGTGCTCTTGCAGCGGCAGACGCTTCACGCCAAGTGTATTGTTCTTCCAGGTATTAGCGTCGAGTGCTTCATCGCGAAAGAAATAAAAAGCCCGGCCGCGAAATTTGTTCGAGCCGCCGCGTGTGCGCAAGTTAATTCGTCCGCCCGACGCGCGGCCGTATTCGGCGGCGAACTGATTGCGAATGACTTGCACTTCTTCAATAGCTTCGATCGAGGGCGTGAAGCGCTGGGTGGCCGATCGATCGTCGTTGTTGTCGAGCCCGTCGATCGTGATGTTGTT
>DNNE01000195.1:10219-10382 GCA_003487805.1 Blastocatellia bacterium
AGCCCGTCGATCGTGATGTTGTTCGAATATGCCGTGCCGCCGGACAAAGAGAAACTACCGGCTTCTTCGGGGGTCGTGCGGGCAGTTTTGTCGTCAGCCAGATCGCGCGTCGAAAGTGCCTCTTCGCTAACGCCGCCGAGCGTGAAGATCAGATCGAGCGGCG
>DNNE01000195.1:10677-12446 GCA_003487805.1 Blastocatellia bacterium
GTGAAGATCAGATCGAGCGGCGAGCGCGAGGCCACGGGCAGACTCTCGATTTCGCGAGTAGTGACCGTGCCGCCCACAACCGTGCGGGTTGTATCGACCTGGGCTAGCGAAGCGACGCTTACTACCACAGTTTCAGCGGTAACATTCGCCGGCTTCAAAACAAAATCGAGCTGCACGTTCTGAGCTGCGATGGTTGTGAGGTTTGTTTTTTCTTCCGTGGCAAAACTCGCAAACGACGCTTTGATGTTATAAACGCCGGGCGAGAGCTGGATCAGCTTGTAGTTACCGTCGCCATTGGCGACAGTCGTTCGCTCGATCTTTGTGGTGACGAGCGTAGCGGTAATACTCGCACCCGGAACTACCGCTCCGTTTTGATCAGTCACCTTTCCACTGATCGTGACGCTGTCAAGATCCTGCGCACTAATCGCGAGCGGCAGAAGAAAAAGAAGCGTCGCAATGGAAATGAGATTGGTTAGTCTGAGCGCTCGGGGCATAGGGGCGAACAAGATCCGACTCACCGGCGACATCGAATCGCGCAGACTTTAACATCGTGATTAGCATCGCTCAAGTTGAAGTTTTACCTGCCGCCCGTAAGCAAAAGCTGCAAGCTGGATGATAATTAAGGGGAGCAACAGTTAGGTGCAGAGTCCGTAGTCGCCAAAGATCAACATCCTCAATATGATTCATTTGGGTATAATCATCGAACTCAATCAGATGCAAACCAAAATACGCCGTCGCTGCGTCCTCTTAGCATTCCTGGTTTCATTCTTTTCGCTCTCGCTCATAGCGTCTGTAACGGATGCCCGTCGTGCGCGCACCTTTTCTGCGACCGCTCAGCTGAACAAGCTTTCGTCTAAGCCGGCTGCTCCCCCGAAACGCTGGCTTGGACTAATCGGCGAGTACGGCCTGGATAATGACGTTGTCATTATTCTCGAAAAAGACGGAAAGCTCTTTGGGCTATTCAAACGCACACAGCTTGAATCACTCGAAGAGATCTCGACCAACAAATTCAGGTTTTCTCCGGGTGGCGCGCATGCGAACCAAAGTGTGGTTTTCACTCGCGATGCGCATGGCCGCTCGACCCAGGTCGCGATTGACCGAGACGCTTTCAAGCGCCGGCAGATCGAGCCGGAAACCGGCAACCAACTACACGTTCAACCACTGCGTCCGGTAACTGACCTGATGAAACAGGCCCGGGCCGCGCAACCGCCAAAAGAGAGCGGGGATTTTCGCGAAGCCGATCTGGTTGAGTTAACGAAACTCGATCCAACCATCAAATTGGAAATTCGTTACGCGACGACGAATAATTTCCTGGGCACCATCTTCTATTCTGAGCCACGCGCGTTCATGCAACGACCGGCCGCCGAAGCAGTCGTCCGCGCGAGTAAACGGCTGCGCGCGATGGGTTACGGCTTGCTGGTCCATGATGCGTATCGCCCCTGGTACGTGACAAAAGTCTTCTGGGACGCAACGCCGGACGACAAGAAAGTTTTCGTCGCTGATCCGGCAAAAGGATCGCGGCATAATCGCGGATGTGCGGTTGATCTGACGCTTTATGATTTGAAAACCGGAAAGCCGGTTGAGATGGTGAGCACTTACGACGAGACAACTGCGCGCGCTTATCCTGATTATCCGGGTGGCACCGGGTTACAGCGATGGCACCGAAAATTGTTGCGTGACGCGATGGAGGCCGAAGGCTTTACTGTCTATGAGGCTGAGTGGTGGCACTTCGATTACCAGGATTGGCAGAAGTATCGCATCGGCAATCT
>DNNE01000096.1 GCA_003487805.1 Blastocatellia bacterium
CAGCGTGTTCTCAAAGTGCTCCGGCGCGAACACGAACTGGCCACTCCGGACCTGCGCGCGGAAAGCGGAGTCACCGAACGTGCGGCATTCACCCGCGCTCTCGATGAGTTACAACGCCAGATGAAAGTGATCCCGCAGGATGTCATCTATCAACCGTTTTCCTATATCTGGATGCTGGCCGAAGATCGTTTCCCGGGAGAACTGAGAAAACGTGTTGCGCGCAAGACGGCACTGCGAGAGATCGCTCGAGCATATCTCGCCGGTGCAGGAATGTCGGTACTCGGCGAGACAGCGCGCGCTTCGGGTTTGAGTCGTGTGGAAGCGGGTTCCGGAAACCATCAACTGGTAGACGAAGGATATGCGGTCCGGCTCAGGCAAGGGATCTATGAGCTGGCATCATCGAAGAATTGATCCATTGATCCATTGATCCATTGATTCAATGATTCAATTCTGAAGCGTTATGACGCCGCGACTAAAATGAATGCGAGCGCGGTACCAAAGGCCAACAATGGAACAGCCCATGATAGGTAAACGAAAATCTGCTCTTGAACATATCGCCCAAAGAGCCGCATCGGAACGTTGTAACGATAGAGCAGGACTACTACAGCCAGACCCAGACCCAGGGCCAAATAGTTCAGAGCAAACAATCGTGTGACCGTATTATCACCTTTGGACACGGAACTATATACGGCGTTAATCGTGAAGTTGAGAGCAATTACCGCGAATAAGCCACCGACAATGATGTTGCCCAACTCAAAGGTATCGATCACGAACTCTCCCGCTTCGGTGCTGTTCATCCAAATTGCCAGCATCGGGATCAAAAGCGCGGCCAGGAGCGGAATGAAAACCGGTGCGGCGACCTTGCCGGACTTCCTGGCTATGGTGAGCCCCACGACTAAACCTGAGTGAAACTCTCCATACCAACCCGGCTCAGTGTATCTCTTGATGTTGACGGGGCCAGGAGTCCACCCATCGATGGAGAGGTCTTGTGCCGGCCGGCTGAAGTCGATGTCCTCTTGTAAGACCACGAGCGAGGCCTCGCCACTGGTCTCACGGCGCACGGTAACCTCGACGCCCAGTGTCTGCTTGTCAAACGGAAAGGCGCCAGAGTCTATTGGGACAGTAAACTGGCCGGTAGTGCGTTGCATCACCTCGACCCAGCCGCTCGGGAAGATGCGGAGGCTGTTGGTTTGGTACGACGGGGATTCTTTGAGGTTGGTGAGGGCGACCTGCGGGACCCAGACCTCTTTCAGCTTTTGGTCAGCCGTTGGGCCTCTGTACTCTTGAAAGCCGCGTGGAGTTGTTTCTGCGGCGTAGCGCAGGCGAGGGTCCTCCCAGCGAAGCCGCATATCGACCGTGCCGGCGAAGGTGCCTGCATTATCATCAAAGGCAGTAATGTTTTGAAAGTAGAGCCCCACCCGCACCTTCACCGGAAGCCCCTTGCCGAGCGGCAGGCTGGTCAGGTCTTGTGTTGGTGGCTGACCCGCGGGTTGAACTTCGACGCGCTGACTGCCGGCCGAGCGTGTGATACTGGTCGGCGATTGAGCGGCGGCGATTTGTGCAACAAAGAGTAAGAGCAAGACAGCAAAGATTCTCATGGAGTCTCCTTCCTGCCGGCGTTGCGCAGTTTTTCGTATTGTTGCGCCAGGTCCTTGAGCTCGTCACACAGCATCTCGGGTTCAGGGATCTCGCCGCTCTGATCTCCGGTCGAGAGCATGGCGAAGCGAGAGGTAATGACCTCCAGGGGGCGCAGCAAGGTTCCGCGAATGATAATGAGGGTGACGCCAGCCAAGAGGACAATCGAGAAGAGCGCAATCAGAGCTTGCCAAACGAAAGCGCGCCGCCTGGAAGAGCGAGAGGCGCTGAAATCGCTGGCGGCCGCCACCATGCCGATGACCTCGCCTGCGCCGTTTCGCAGAGGCACCAACACGATGCCGTAAGTCACTCCGAGGGCTTCGCGGGTATATTGAGTGTTCTCCGCGGTGTTGAGATCTTTGTCTGAAACGAGCGACTGAATGACGGCGGCGTTGGTGGAATGAAAGCGGATGAATTTACCGACGCGATTCTGATCGCTGAAGATGCCGGGGTCGATGCCCCTGGCAAATTCATGGAGAGATGTTTCGTCGATAAAAACGGCCATGTCGAGGTTATAGGTGTTCTTCAAGTTATCAAGTACGTCATCGAAGGCCATACCAACTTCAAAGCTGCCAATATGTTTCCCTTGCGGATCAAACATGGGAACCACGCCAAAGATAGCCGGGCCAGAGCGAGCGATGGCGAAGCCCTTGCGAGAAACCTGGTCGCGGTTCACTGCGACGACCATGGGTCGGAACTTGCTGAGGTCATCGCCAAAGTCCTCAGGAGCATTCAGACGCAGGAAGGAGGTCGCGGGCAGTGAGTGGAATTGGGCCTGATCGACGCCGTACTTCTCCTTCTGGTCGGTGAACATTTTTGAATACTCAGCCAGAAGTCCGGCGCGATCCTGGGCGGCGAAGAGAGCGCGCGCCCTCGGGAGATCAGCGATCATAGCGGCGCGAGCCAGCGCACGATCTTCCGCGCTTTCGAGGTTGAAAGCGACAATAGAGTGCATGAGGGAAAACTGCTTCCCTTCAACAGATGAAATCATCCTGGTAAAGAGCAGGCTTGAGATGATTGAGGAGGCGACAACCACGAGAGCGATCGCGCTGATCAAGACTAGCGGTGCGCTGCGACGAAACTTCATAGAAACTCCTTAGTTGATTAAGGACATGGTTAAACCCAGAACAGTATTACTCGATTGAATTCAATTCTGTGGAATATAGAAATCACACGAGGTCGAGTGATTACCAACGGCAGTTGAACGTCGAAGGTGTATTGTACAGCGAAAGTGCGGAATAAGAGCGCCCTTTAGAGTGAAAATGCCGCAGGGGATTCTGTGTTGCCGTGAAGTTCTGCGGTCAGTAATCCGATTTAGAAACCGCTATAAACATTTCGCTCCTCCGGAGCGGGGTCCGGTTGCCACCCTCGGTTGGGAACTCTAGAATGTCGCCACTCGAATTCACCGGAGGTGTCCAGCGTTGCAAACCCAACTGTTCGTTGCCGTCGTACCGGCACTGGCCTTGCCATTCGGCATGTCGGCGATCGCATTCTGGATGTATGTTTGTGCGTCGCTGCTTTTCATCATCGGTCTCATCAAAATTTTCCGGGAACTGCCGCGGGAACATGGCATCGACAAGGTCATGCCGTTTGGCCGGATGTTTTTTGCGATTCCCATTGCCGTTTTTGGTTCCGAGCATTTCACCATCACAGCGAACATTGCCACCCTCGTTCCACACTGGATTCCCTGGCATACGTTTTGGGTCTATTTGGTGGGCGTCGCTTTTATTTGCGCGGCGCTAAGTATTACCACCTTAGTCCAGGCACGGCTGGCAGCGGCTCTGGTCGGAATGACGTTTCTGATTTTCGTATTGGTTATGGACATGCCAGGCGTCGCTGCAAACCTACACAACAGATTTGTTTGGGCCCTGGCCCTGAGACAACTCGCCTTCAGCGGCGGCGCTTTCGCTTTAGCGATGTCACCGTTGAGCACTCGGCCGAGACAGCGGTCCCGCCCGCAACTGACGAACGCAGTGACAGCAATTCCGCGGTTCTTTGTGGGCATCCCTTCACTATTCTATGGGGTGGAACATCTGCTGCACCCGGAATACGTGCCGGGAATTCCGCTGCAAAAGCTCACGCCTGAGTGGATTCCCGGGCGAATTACCCTGAGTTATTTTGTTGGTGTGATTCTGATTCTCGCGGGCGTCTGTTTGCTGGTGAATAAGAAGACGCGCATGGCGGCCACGATTTTAGGGCTCACGATTCTGCTGACGGTGTTGTGGATTTACCTGCCGATGCTGCTCGCGGCGCCCAAAGATGTGGTCGCTCTGAACTTTTTCTTCGACACGCTGCTCTTCAGCGGAGCCATCCTGCTGTTGGCAAACGCGTCGGATAAGGAAACAGCTGGGTCGCGGACTTGATGCAAATCGGAATCTTGATCAAGGAGCGAAGCGCAGGCATTTGTCAGCCCCGACGTCAGGTCGAGGCAGAGCCATTGGACCCAGTGCACTCTGCGAAGAACAGTGAGGCCCCGCGGGTGAGGAGGCCGATCACTTTTTTCGCAGTGCGACGTTCCAGGTTCGGGTTGTCGGACTACCGCGGCCTGCGCCATGGCATGCTCCACAGTCCGCGCGCCACGAGGATGACGGAGAAGAGTCCGAGCACGCCGATCGCGAGTAGCGTCCAGACAAAAAAGAGGTGTCCGCTGGTGCCGGCGAGTCTGCTGGCGGCGAGGCCGACACCCTTCCCCTTCATGTGGACATACGGAACGAACATCGCCACGACCCCTCCCAGCAGCATGATTATGTGCCCCGATCGGCGCTCGGAGAGCAGCAGCGCTCCATACAGCCAGACGACGGAGACGAGTACGGTCACCACCAGGTTTGCGAGCCCTCCCGGCTCATATCCGTACACGATGTCGCCCGCCAGGTGAAACGTGAGAAAGAGGAGCGATAGCAGAGACGCGATGGTTAACATAACGCTGTTTTTCATTTGATGTTCTCCCGGTTAGATTGTGTGTGCCTCTCAGTGCTTTTCCATTCGACTCCCTTTCGGGATCTCCGTTCGAGTGCACTAGTTCGGCGGGAAGATATCTTTTATGAATGACGTATACGAAACCCACTGACCTTTTTGTTCGGTCAGGAACTGAAAAAGACCGCCTGATCCCAAAATGCGTGTCAGACGCTAATGCGATTTGCAAAGAATCAACTTCTCCGGCAGCGAGAGTTCAATCGAGCATTCATGTTAACCCAATGCTTTGGTTACCTGAGAAGAAATTCGGATGCGGCGACAAGGACTTTTCGGGCTTTAATTCTCGCGGACGAAGTTGAGTGCTTTCAATGGCAGCTACATAGATGCGGAACTGATCAAGGCATTCAGTAATTCTGAGGAAAAATGGAGCGGGCGACGGGGATCGAACCCGCAACATCCAGCTTGGGAAAGTAAATTTTCGATCCTTTATTTTCAATACTTACGAAATCGCTTAGAAAAAATATGCGTGCATGCGCTGCATACCGTGCATGCATTGCCTGCTTTGCGTGTCGCTGCGGGACGTTTGCGGCACGGTGTGTCAGTTCTGATGGAGTTGAGGTGGGGACTTAGTCTTGCTCGAATCTTTACTTCGTCTTACCTCGTTTTGTCCGTACCCCGGTTCGCTTGCTTCGGTAAGGTGAGCATACAGGAGCCAACAGCGAATGTGCACTCTGGTGATTCGTTACTCACCTCCCATCGAAAGCTCATGAAAGGCAATCAGATTTCGCAAGGGGATTCACAGTACCTTTTCATCAGCGGCGGACAGTGGTAGGTTTGTAGACACTACGAACACCACCACTCTAATAATCATTATCGTCGTGTTACTTCTACTCTTCGGCGGTGGCGGCGGCTACTTCTACCGCCGTCGGCGATAGGGAAAAAGAGGAAATATTACTCTAAGCGGAGGCGAGCTGCTTTTTATGATGGCCTCTCTTTCGTCGTGTCAGTAGTTTGTCAATTCATTAAACTGGACCACGGGGGTCCCCTACGCCGCCGGTGACCATTCTGCAAGTGACTCAAAGCTCCGCTGGCGTCTCTTCGCGTCCCTGCTGTGCCTCATGCAGGCAGAACTCAGCTGAATATGCCTGAGCCGTTACGCGATCCTAATTTTTTTAGCAGGTCCCAGACAGGCGCCGCTTGCCCTCTTGCAATCTCTCACTCTCAGGATCGCGAAGATCCTTCCGCGCCTCGCTACGTTGAAGTAGAATGGCGTTCAAATCCGTAGCAATTAAATCGTCTCAGGTTCGCAAGGGGTAATAGAGTGGTTACGACCGCCCAACCGTCTCGACGAGCAGGACCAAAGCAATCCGCTTTTAAGCGCTGGCTGCTCGAAGGCTCTGTCAAAGAGATCGAAGGTCCCTTCGAGCGCGAGAAAGAGCATCACCGCCATCACGCCTGGTACAAAGTAATGTGCTTGACGGGGGTTGATTATTTCTCGACGCTCGGCTACCAGCCAGGCATTGCCTTTATCGCCGCGGGCACCCTGGCGCCGGTGGCGACAATAATCCTGGTGCTGCTGACGTTGTTGGGCGCACTCCCAATCTATCGTCGAGTCGCGGAAGAAAGTCCTCACGGTGAAGGCTCGATCTCAATGCTGGCGGCACTCATGTCGTGGTGGAAAGGTAAGCTCTTCATCCTTATCCTGCTGGGATTCGTCGCCACGGATTTCATCATTACCATCACGCTCTCGGCGGCCGACGCTACGGCGCACGTCGTCGAAAACCCAATGATGCACGATCTGCTTCATGGCTTCAGGGCGACACCCGTGAACGTCGGTATTACGGTCGCGCTCCTACCTTTCTTTCGGCGGTCTTCATCAAAGGTTTTAAGGAGGTCATCGGAATTGCAGTTGTACTCGTGGGCGTTTACCTCCTGCTTAACCTGATCGTAGTTTGTGTGGGGTTGTATCACGTAGCGCAGCATCCCTCGGTGATTTCAAATTGGCAAAAGGCGCTGCTCAATCATCCACGAGTAGGAGGCAATTGGACGATGATCATATTCATCGGACTTTTAGTCTTTCCGAAACTCGCACTTGGACTCTCGGGATTTGAGACCGGGGTTGCGGTAATGCCACTCATCAAGGGCGATGCGAACGACACTGAGGAGAAACCGACTGGGCGAATACGCAATACGAAAAAGATGCTCGTCGTCGCTGCGCTGATCATGAGCGTCCTGCTAATCACGAGCAGCTTCATAACGACGCTACTGATCCCGACCGAGAAGTTTCGCCCGGCGCATGGCGGTTTGCCTGCCGGTGAAGCATCGGGCCGCGCCCTTGCCTATCTGGCGCACGAGTCCCTTGGCAGCGTCTTTGGCAGCATTTACGATGTCAGCACCATACTGATCTTGTGGTTTGCCGGAGCGTCCGCGATGGCTGGATTGCTCAACATTGTGCCGCGCTATTTGCCGCGCTACGGAATGGCGCCGGATTGGACGCGCGCGATGCGACCGCTGGTGATGGTCTTCACGACAATCGCCTTTGCCATCACCCTGATCTTCAAAGCGGACGTGAATGCGCAGGGTGGGGCCTATGCTACGGGCGTTCTGGTGTTAATGAGTTCGGCGGCGATTGCGGTGGCAGTTTCAGCTTGGCGTCGCAAACAGAAGTTCTGGGGCTCAGCTGTCGCACTGATCGCGCTCGTGTTCGCTTATACGACTGTAGTCAATGTCATCGAGCGACCGGACGGAATAAAGATAGCTGGTTTCTTCATAGCACTAATCATCCTGGTCTCCTTTCTCTCACGAATTGCCCGCACGACTGAACTGCGAGTCGAGAGTGTTGAGATAGACGAAACAGCGCAACGCTTCCTGGACGAGGCGGCGAGCCAGCGGACGATTCGCATTATCACCAACCGCCCCGAGGAGGGCGGCGCGGAAGAGTATCGGCGAGAAATCGCAGAGAACCGCGAGGATCACAATCTCTCGTCTCAAGATCCTATCCTGTTTCTCGAAGTGGAAGTATGTGACGCTTCCGACTTTGCCAATAAGATGAAAGTTGAAGGGATGGAGGTGGGCGGCTATCGCGTGCTGCGCGCGGAAGGGCCGGCTGTCCCCAACGCCATTGCTGCTTTTCTGCTCTATCTTCGCGATCGAACGGGAAAGGTTCCGCAGGCGTATTTTCACTGGGGTTCGAAAAATCCAGTGGCCTACCTTTTCGACTACGTAGCTTTTGGACGAGGCGACACTGCACCGATGACCCGCGAAGTGCTCAGACAGGCCGAGCCGAACGAGGAAAAGCGACCTTCAATACATGTTGGCGGGTATTAGTCGACTGTTTCGCCGGTAACTGCGTGATAAGTGCCCAAGCGACTACGCGTCAAGCTGATGGGAAAGAAAAAGAAGAAAAGTAAGCTAGAGGCCGTCACTCCTCGAGGCGTTCGCACCTTCTTCGCTGACCTCGGACCGGGCTTGATCACTGGCGCGGCGGACGACGACCCTTCCGGCATTTCGACTTATTCGGTAACGGGCGCTTCGTTTGGATACGCGCCGCTTTGGACGGCGCTCTTTTCATTTCCTTTGATGGCCGCGGTGCAGATGATGTGCGCGCGCCTGGGCATGGTCACCGGTCGGGGCCTCGCCTCAAACTTGCGGGTTAACTATCCGCGCGGCGTCGTGTGGACAGCTTGCGCATTGTTAATTGTCGCGAACGTCGTCAACATCGGCGCGGACCTTGGCGGAATGGCCGAAGCCACCGGAATGATGACTGGCACCAGTCAATACATCTGGGCGCCGTTCTACGCGGTTCTGATTATCTCGCTGCTTTTCTGGACCTCGTATCGTCACATTGCCAAAGTTTTCAAATGGCTCACGCTGATCCTATTTGCCTACATCATCGCGGCAGTTCTCGCACATCCTGACTGGCGAGCCGTGTTGCGCTCGACGTTTGTGCCGCATGTTCAGTGGTCGAGCAATTATCTGGCCGCGTTCGTCGGGATTTTGGGAACTACCATTTCTCCTTACCTTTTCTTCTGGCAGTCCTCGCAGGAGGTGGAAGAGGAGAGAAAGAAAGGACACCACACAGTTCGCGAACGTGAAGGCGCGACCAATGACGATCTGCGCAAATCGAGAACAGACGTGCTCACCGGAATGTTCTTCTCGAACCTCGTGATGTATTTCATCATTCTCACGACCGCTGCAACTTTGCATGCTCAAGGTAAAACCAGCATCGATACGGCGCAACAGGCAGCCGAAGCCCTCAAGCCCGTCGCCGGCAACTTCGCTTACCTGCTTTTCACCTTGGGATTGATCGGAACGGGGATGCTGGGCGTGCCGGTGCTTGCCGGTTCGGCTGCATACGCCACTGCCGAAGCGCGCGTATGGCGCGGCACGCTCGAGGACAAGCCGCGTCTGGCAAAGAAATTCTATGCAGTCGTAGCGGTTTCGATGCTGCTGGGTCTATCGCTAAATTATGCAGGCATCCATGCAGTGAGAATGTTGTTTCTGGCAGCGGTATTGAACGGAGTCCTCGCGCCGCCATTGATCGTCCTGGTTGTGTTGTTGACCAGCAATAAGAAGGTGATGGGTAAGCGAGTCAATCCTCCCGTGCTCAAGTGGCTGGGCTGGGCCACGGCGGCGATCATGGCGGCGGCGGCAATAGGAATGTTTGCCACGATGTGACGACCGGTTAGGCGCTGATTAGCCGAACCCGAAAGAGATTCGCACCTATAGGTTCACGCTCCGTAAGCATAAAACAACATCCCTTCTTCTCGAACACTGGGCAACGGTCCTTCGGGGAGAGATTCCAGCGCTGCCATTGTGCGCTAACGCCCGGACAGCAAAACAAAGATTGGTCTATGCTATCTTCCTCGCCCATTCATTCTGCAAGAGGAAATTCCGACATGCTAGAAAACCAGAGAGCAGAAGCCCAGCAGGGCGCTTGATGAGCTTTTCGCCGAAAGCGAAATCCCTTTCAAACTATCGGCCCAAACAATAGAGACCACCGGAAGTCACGAATACAAAATCCGCTTTCACGATAGTCGACTACGTTCGCTCGACATCTCGTGTCCTCAGGGCCAACCCTTTAAGGATGTTTTCCGTGCCGCCCTTTTGGAAAGAGTGAAAAGATTGAGCGGGCCCTTACATATGAAAACTAGCGCCTGATAAACGCCGCAAATTAGAGACCTCTGGATGACAGCTATCAGGATGCGACATATAGGGTCATTTTGGAATTCTTCCGAAGATCGATTTTAGAGATGTCAAACTGTCATCTCAGAACATTAGTACCCATCAGGAGATCAGGCGAAACCTAGTCATGCTCCCGCGCCAACCAGACTCGCCGGTCGGGGCGCGCCCTGAATGCTGACAGGAAGCTGTGGCGCGCCACACACTTTTACTAATCGCTAGCGGTCGCGCTGCATCTCACGATCGTTCGCCAGCCACGCCAATGTGTCCTTCAGAACCCGCCCCGCGTCCCGATCGCGGGCGTCGAACCTAGTCAGGTTAGACGTGAAGCTATTGAGGCAATGCGCGAGATTGGCATCGACATCTCGGGACATCGTTCCAAGTCTGTTGATTGAGTTCGCGGGACAAGAAGAGTTCGACTATGTGATTACCGTTTGTGACAATGCGAGCGAGCGTTGCCCGATCTTTCCCGGTAATACTAAGAGGATTCACTGGAACTTTGACGACCCAGCCGCCTCAAAAGATGACGATGGTAGAAAGCTTGCTGTCTTTCGACGCGTCCGTGACGAGATACGTCATCGCCTGCGCCTCTTTGCTGCCGCCACCGATAAATGAGACTAACCCGATAGCTACCTCTGCAAACTAATTCTATGGGGTTAATTCACCGATCAGATCGGCCCACGTCTTTTCCTCACGCGCAGGCGCAAACAGAGACGCCAGACTTTTACATCGCATCCTTAGTTCGTTGAGATATTCTGGACAGGTCTCCGCGCTGGTCAACAATAGTGCCACCTGCTTAGTATCACCGACAATAAAATAGCCCGGATAGTCTTCACCCAGAATGCCAACATTGCCATCAATACGCGAGGCGAGAATGGGAACCGAAGCTACTATCGCCTCTGACAACACGTTGGCTCCTCCCTCCATGCGGGATGACAGTACACAAAGCCGACACTTCGCCAAGATGCGGCGGACGTGCGATCGTCTCAGCTCTCCTAACCATTCGTAGCGCTGGTTGACGCCCATTTCGTTGCGCGCTCTGGCGGCTATTGCGTCAGTCATAGCTCCACCAACCTGCAACACGCGGATTCGCGAAGACTGAGGAAGCAATCGCGCGGCCATCGCAGTGCGAAAAGGGTCCTTCACAGCACGCAAGTGACCGATTACACAAACGTCGAAATTGCCGCTGAATCGCGCTCTACACTCTTGCTTGCCTGCCCTTGTCTTCGCTGCTCTGCCGCCTGCCAGTCCTCGAGGTTGTTCGACTGACTGATAAATTACCCGCGTCTTATCTCCTATGCTTGGGCGCAGTTCTTTGAGAGCTTTCGGTTGTAGTACGACAATTCTGGTAGCTATCTCGATGGATTCTCGCGCCAGATGGTTGATCCGAATATCACGATAGAGATCTGTTCCGGTAAGAGCGACGATGACTGGGGCTTCAGCGTTGTGGCGACGAAACTTGACGATTGATGGATGACTTCGCTGGGCGTGCAAAGCGACTAGCAGATCGTACGGCTTACCGTCATACGTCTGCAAGATCGACACGCGATTGCCAAGTCGTCTGAGAATCCTCGCCCAGCGAACCGCAGTGATTCGGTTCCCGTAGCGTGAGCCCGGAGGAGCCGGCGTAACTATTCCAATCTTCATCCGTATTTAGGCTGTTAGGGCACAAGTGCGGAACCCGGCCCATACATCGCGCCGATCAGGTGTGTAGAAATTCCGATAAGTGTTGCGAATCAGGAGTGAACAAGTAGCCCAACAACCGCCGCGCAGGACTTTGTGATTCCCAAACCAAGGCTCCGAATATTCCTTGTAGGGGCCAGGGACAAAACCCGGATACGGCAGGAAGTCGCTTGTTGTCCATTCCCACACGTTCCCGATCATCTGCCGACACCCGAACGCACTATCACCGGCGGGCAACGATCTGACATCGAGACAGCCCATTTCACGCCAGTCAAGATTAGCTCGATCCAGCGTGGGCATCTCATCGCCCCAGGGAAACTGTCGCATGCATGTTGCGATTCCGCGACCATCTGAAGTCGGTTCGGCTCTGGCTGCCACCTCCCACTCAACTTCAGTTGGCAAGCGACGTCCAGCCCATCGGCAGAAAGCATCTGCCTCAAACCAGTTGATATGAAGCACCGGCAGATAATTTTCAAGCCGAACCAATTCATCAAAGTTTTGGCGCCACCATTTACCTTCGGTAAACCGCCAGTAGACCGGATGCTTGGCGCCGACACTTTCGCGCCAGCGCCACCCCTCATCATCCCACAGAGTTTGATGATCGTAACCACCGCCATCGATAAACGCGGCATACTGGACATTTGTTACAGCCGTTCGCGAAATCGCATAGGGCTGCACCTCAACTTCATGCGCCGACATCTCATTGTCGAATACAAAATGCTTACCGGGCGTGCTGCCAAGGACAAATGTTCCCCCGGGCACGAAGGTATCGCCAAACGCATCTGTCAGCGGTTCATGGTTCCTCACATCTCCGTTCGATTCATTCGAGTGCGATCGCGCGGTCTCATCAACGACCTTGAGTCTGGGTACTGCGTACCCAAGTGTCTGACGCGTGGAGGTGATTGCTTCCGCGTGCATGTTCTCATGCAAGAGCACTAAAGAAAGGAAGTAAGCCGCATCCTCAGTTGGTTCTTCTCGATCGTATAGTTGAATCACCTGATCAAGAACTCGTTGCATATAGCTGATTGTGTCCAGTGTTGACGGAAGAGGGAGATCCCATCGTGTGTCATGGGCCACACGCGCGGAGTCGTAAAGAGCATCGCCATCATCAAGCATGGGCTCACGACGGTTCAGATGACGCAAGACCCAATACTCTTGAAACCAGGCGACATGCCCAATCTCCCAGCGCAGAGGATTAACGATACTCAAGCGCGGGCCAATCAGTTGCTCGTCGTTCAGGTCCGTTATTAAGGCAAGAGTCCGCTCTCGAACCTCTTGAAGGAGTTCAATGCATTCGCCTACATTCGAACTGAGCTTCATGGCCTAATGCTTGTGTTCGCTCTCGACCGGGAGGCCAGCATCAATCCAGTCCTGCTTACCTTCGGCGTAATCACGAACATTGGCGTATCCCAGCGCCGCCAATTCACGGGCGGCGTTCTCTGAAGCGTTTCAAGTAGGATTCGCGCAGTAAACGACGATCTCCGCACCCCTATCGGGTAAGACCTGCGAAGCCATCGTGGACACACTATCAGGCGGTAGATTTATTGCTCCCGGCAGATGGTTGTGATGGTAGGACGTGGCTGGCAGAGTTTCGACGAGCAGAAAGTCGTCCTTGCGATCGATCTTCTGCTTCAATTCATCTCGCGAGATTGTTTTTGCCATCGGTTCCCTCGTTTCTCATTTCTTGCGCGCCGTCCATTCAAGGTATGCCTTGAATGCGTCCGGTTGCCCTGGAGGTGCGATCTCGAATTTACCGCTCAGCGTTCCATCTTTGAGCTTCTTGTAAGAGAGTCGATAGCGAGGCTGGAAGGCAGAAGCCTCGCTGAGAAAAGTCACGGCTTCGTGATCCGACGAAGGCGTCACCTTATAGTTAATCTGCTGACCTTCGCTATCAAAATAATCCGCCTGGATCTGATTTGAAGCCCGATCGAAATAAATTACAATCAGATCGTCGTGCCTGATTGCCGGCCCAGTGGCAGTGGGTGGATATTCGGCGTAATTCTTTCGTACGATTACGTTATTCCGTAGATCAAACGCAAAACTAAATACGCCCTTGCCCGAGCCGGGACCTCCTTCTCCGACTCCTTCCCATTCGCCAATCAAAAACCGCAAATCGTCCAACGAACTCCGCTTCGGCACTTGGTGTCCGCTCGCCAGACTCAGCAGAAGCAGCACCATGACTGCTGCTGAAACGATTTTCATATTAACTCTCATGGGGTTTCTTTCCATGATCATGATGGCCTGTGGCCCGATATTATACACGCCCTGGAACTAGGCGTCCTGTAGGCCTTTAGCTTCCTTTGTGAAGCACCTTACAAGACACCCGGATGTGTCTTGAGCCATTCGGCACGCAGCATGAAACTGCCGCCGGCCACGATGTGGTCGCCGACGCTCAGACCTTCAATTACCGGATAGAAACCGTTGCTCTCCGGCGCGAGCTTGACCTGTCGTAAGACGAACTCGTTGGCTTTGTCGGTAGCCACAAAAACGTACTGCTGATTGCCAACGGTTTGTACCGCGTCTTTGGGAACAACTGGCATTGTCTTCTCGGCAGCGCCCAGGGCGGCAAAAGCGACATTGACGTACATACCAATCTTGAACAGCTGTCCGGGATTGGCCAATTCGATGCGAACTTGCGCTGTGCGAGTCGCGGGATCGACCTTAGGATCAACATAAGACACCCGACCACGAAACACTCGACCGGGATATGCATCCGAATTGATGTTGGCGGCGCTACCCACGCGAACCGTCGCCAGATCCTTTTCGTAAACCTGACCGACAATCCAAACCGTGGAAAGGTCAGTGACGCGCATCAATTCTTTGTTCGCTTCGATGACCTCGCCAGAATTCACGGAACGACTCGTTAACGTACCTGAAGACGGCGCGGGCACACTCACTTCGGAACTGATTTGAGAAGTCGAGTTAAGCGAAGCGATTCTTTGCGAAGAAAGTCCGAGTAGCAAGAGCTTCTGGCGCAGATTAGCGACTTCGGATTCAGCTTCTCTGAGCTTGGTATTTGCCATTTCCATTTCTTCCCGACTGGCCGCACCGATCTCGACAAGCTTCATCGTGCGAGTGTGATGTCGATGATGCTCATCAAGCGCCGCCACCGCTGTGAGGTAGCCGGCCTGAACGTCAGCCAATTCGTTGCTGGAGACAACTGCGACCGTATCGCCGCGCCTCACCGCCTGGCCCAACTCTGGTTTTACATTGCGCACGATTCCACTCACGAGTGACATGATGGGTGTCTCTTTGTAGGTGTTGGCCTGGACCACTCCGGTGGTCATTTGTCCCATCGCTTCACTTGACGGCTTCTCGCCCACGGCTTCGATCTTCAGGCCTGCACGCTGCAATTGTTCGGATGTAAGGATCAGTTTTTGATCGCCCGAGATGGAGGTTTGTGGATTAGGTGAATCGCCGAACGAAACAGAACGAGGGGCCGGAATCGGTTTGCCCGCTTTACCAGGCCACAGCGCCCAAGCCGCGATGGCAACGCCGGCAACTGCTGCTATGGCCACGATCACTATGACAGCAGTTCGGTAATGAGTCCGTGATCCGCTGCCCTCGTTGCGAGAAGGTAGTGACTCATCTTTCGTCTCTTTTTGATTACTATCGTTCATCGCTTTATTAACTCCGGTGAAGCCGTCGCCCGCGCGATTTGAACACGTGCGTCATAGGCGGCAAGCTGCGCGTCAATGAAGTCGTTCTCCAACTCAATGAAACGGCGCTGTTCGCCAAGATAATCAATCAGCGTCTTCGATCCCAGTTCGTACGTCTGTCTCACCACATCAAGATTTGCTTTTGCCTGCTCATTCACGCCGACGCGGAAGATTTCCATAGCCCGCACTGATCGTTCGTACTGGGCGTAGGCAGACGCCACTTCGTGCTTCACGGCAAGTTCGGCGAATTCGCGGCGCCGTTTAGCCGCCTCAGCCGCAGCGACGGCAGATTCGACTGCGCCCTGATTCTTGTTTCGCACTGGCAGATCAAGGGAGATACCGAACTTCAGATAGTGAAAGCCGCCCGCAACGGGTTGTAATCTGCCAGAGTCATCGATGCCGCGCACGGGATAACCGAAGGTCATGTGTTCGTACCCTGCGGAGAGACTCGCATCAAGCCGCCCTTCCGAGCGCGCCTGCTCGATGCGAGCATCCGCCCAACTCTCAACCGTGCGCGCGGCAATTAGATCTGGTCGGTCATGCAACGCGCGGTCAGTGGCTTCGACAACACTTGGAAGTTGATCGACAAGGTGGTTGAACTCACCGCGCAATCGCAGTGGTTCTGTAGGTTGCATGCCGATGAGGTTCTTCAAGTCCAGCATCAACACCTCCAGCTTGCCTTCAGCACTCTCCCGCTGTGAGCGGAGCCGATTCAATTCGACGAGTACCATGTTCTGTTCGAGCGGCGCTGTAGCGCCTTCAGTTACTCGCGCAGCAACTAAGTTAAAGCTTTGTTGGTTTGACTCAATGCGTTCGTCAGTCAATAAAAGCTTTAGAGATTGCGCCAGCGCCTCGCCGAATTTCGTGCGCGCCGCTGCGGCCAGCGTTCGTTCGTTGTTCGCAAATTCACGCTCACGAACCTCGACCTCTCTCTCCGCGACCGTGATGCGGGCCGACCGGCGACCGCCGAGTTCCAAAGGCAAACTTCCTCCGGCATCGATGGTGTGATCGGTGCCGGTGACATTTTGCGAAACTCCAATATCAAGTTTGGGATTTGCGCGTAGTCTCGCCTGCTTGACCATACCCTTGGCCGCGTCGATGTCCTTACGCGCGGCCTGAAGTTCCAGGTTATGGGAGAGGGCGTAAGCGACTGCATCGTCAGCCGTGAGGCCGGATGTCTGATCAATATAGCGCCCCAACGAGACAGATTTGTCCTTATCGCTGGTTGGCGTCTGCCCTTGCGCAGGTGTCATGAACTGCGGAAGCAGCAAAGCCATCGCGCAAACCAGCAATAAAGACTTCTTGTTACGTCGGAAAAGCATTTTGTTATTGCACTATCATTTGTCCGCTCATCATGTTCATGCCACAGACGAAGGTGAATGAGCCCTTCCTGGTCGGTGTAAACCCGATCACCACAGGCGCGTTCAAAGGCAACGCGCGTCTGATGTTGAAGTCAGGCAACACGATTTCCTTTACGCAGGTAGCGTCTGTGGTGCGCAGGAAGGTTACGCGCGCTGGAACTCCGCGCCGCAGCTTGAGGCTGGTAGGTTGATAACCCTTTGTGGTGATCACAATCTTTGCCGTTTGCACTCGTGGCTTTGCGACTGTGCGTTCCGGCGTCAGACCGACAAGGACGCCAAACAACAGCGCGCACGATAACCAAACTATTGAGCTTCTTCTCATCTTGGCTCCTGGTTTCCCCTCAAATCGGCGACAGATGTCGCTATATCGTTCTCTTGTTTCTCCAGTTGTCGCTCGTGCAGCCAAAAGAAAATCACGGGCGTTACAATCAACACATGCAACAGGCTCGACACCATGCCTCCCAGAACTGGTGTTGCCAGAGGCTTCATCACTTCCGCGCCGGCGCTCGTACTCCACATGATTGGAATCAATGAAGCCACAACCGTCGAAACTGTCATCACCTTTGGACGCAAGCGCAGTAAAGCACCCTCTGTCACAGCCTCCATTAAGGAACGCCGATCCAGTTGGCCCACCTCGCTCCGCTTCCGCTCAACTGCTTCGTTTAGATAGATCACCATCACGACGGCCGTTTGGACCGCAGTTCCAAACAACGCAATGAAGCCGACCCAAACCGCAACTGAGAAGTTGTATCCCAACAGCCAGAGCAAGTAGATGCCGCCAGTCAGCGCGAAAGGAACAGCCATCAGAACGTGTGCGGCTTCCAGCACCGAGTGATAGGTGATGTAAAGCAGCGCGAAGATGATGATGAGTACGATCGGTACAACTATCAGTAACCGGCTGCGCGCCCGCTGCTGATTCTCATACTCGCCGCTCCACTCGATGTAGTAACCGGCAGGCAGCTGAACTTGTCCCGCGAGCGCATTCTTCGCTTCATCAACGAAGCTGCCCATATCGCGCCCGCGAACGTTCAGCAACACCGTGCCGCGCAATAAACCGTTCTCGCTTGAAATCATTGTCGGGCCTTGCACCTGCGTAATGTCCGCCAATTGGCTTAAAGGGATAGACGCACCCGTCGGAGATGTAATTGGAATTTGGCCCAGCGCTTCAGCGTTCCCGCGAAATTCAGGCGCATAGCGCACTCGTACCGGAAAGCGACGTCGCCCTTCTGTGGTGACCGAAAGATTCGTTTCGCCGATGCCTTTCTCGATGGCATCCTCGATCGTTCTCGTGTCGATGTTGTAACGAGCCGCCGCCGTGCGATTGATCTTGATATCGATATAAGGTGCACCGCTGATCTGTTCAGCATAAACGTCTTTCGCACCCGGCACTTTCAATACGATCTCCGCAATCCGACGCGAAACCTCTTCGAGGGTCTTCAGATCATTGCCAAAGATCTTGATGCCGGCCTGAGCGCGTATACCCGTGGACAGCATGTCGATGCGATTCTTGATCGGCTGCGTCCAGATGTTGGTCACTCCCGGAAAGCGCAGTTTCTCGTCCATCTCCGAGATTAACGATTCACGGGTCATTCCCGCTGGCCATTGCTCCGGCGGCTTCAAATGCACAATGGTTTCGTTCATGTTCACTGGCGCGGGATCGGTTGAAGTGTCCGCGCGGCCAGCTTTGCCCACCGCGTACTCGACTTCGGGGAAGCTCTTCAGTACCTCATCCTGCTTGCTCAAGATGTTCCGAGCTTCATCAATTGAGATCGCGGGATCAGTCAGGGGCATGTACATCAAGTCGCCTTCGTTCAGCGGGGGCATGAACTCCTTGCCGATTCCCGTGGCGAGAAAGATCGAGCCAGCAAACAGCAGGGCGGCAAGAGAAACGGTGAGCAGCCGGTGACTTAACGCGAACCGCAAAACCGGGCGATAGATAAAGTGCAGCGCTCGCATTACCGGGTTTGCTTGCTCGGAATGAAACTTCCCGCGCAGCAGAAACGTGCACAAAACAGGGACCAGCGTGACGGCGATGATCGTCGCTCCCGCCATTGCGAAAGTCTTGGTGAAAGCAAGCGGATGGAATAGCTTTCCTTCTTCGCCGGTCAGGGAGAAGACAGGGATGAAAGCCAGAATGATGATGGCCATCGAGAAGAAGATCGGACGTCCGACCAGCCGCGTAGATTCCAGCACCGTCTGCCAGACGAGAGGTCGATCTTTGGGATCAATCTTTCGTTGCTCGATAAAACGAAAGGCATTCTCCGTGACGACTATCCCCGCATCTACCAGTACACCGATGGCGATTGCGATTCCTGACAGCGACATCAGGTTCGAGCTGATCCCGGCGTAGTACATGAAACCAAAAGCCAGTAGCACTGCGAGCGGCAGCGGAATCGTAACGATCAGAATTGAACGGAAGTGCGCGAGAAAGAGAATGTGGGCGAGCGTGACGAGGATCAGCTCTTCGATTAGCGCCCGCTTGAGTGTATGCGTCGCTCGTTGAATTAGTAGCGTACGGTCATAGAACGGAACAACGTGGACACCTGGAGGCAAACCTTGCTGCAGCGCACCGATCTTTTGCTTGACCGCGTCGATCACTTCAAGGGTGTTCACGCCATAGCGCGCGATCACGACCCCACCCACCGCCTCTTTGCCATTCTTATCCAGCACCCCGGTGCGAAAGGCGTTGCCGAGTTTCACATTGGCGACGTTCTTTACGTAGATCGGAATCCCGTTTGGCGCGCCCAAAACGATGTTCTCAATATCAGCCGAAGACTGAATCAGACCGATGCCCCGCACGACTGACCACCGGCCCGCTTGCTCGACGACGTTGCCGCCGACGTTGTTGTTTGAGCGCTGAACTGCTTCTACAACCACTGACAGCGGTAACGAATATCCGCGTAGTTTGTTGGGATCGACATCGACTTGGTACTGCTGGACGTAACCGCCCACGCTCGCAACTTCCGCGACTCCCGGCACGGAGTTCAATTGATAGCGCACGAACCAGTCTTGCAGCGAGCGCAGATCGCGCAGATTCATCTGATCACTTTCGAGGGTGTACCAGAAGACCTGCCCCACGCCGGTCGCGTCAGGGCCAAGGGTCGGCGTGACTCCCTCCGGCAGTTGCTTGGCAACCAGATTCAACCGCTCCAACACACGTGTGCGCGCCCAATAAAGATCGACGTTGTCTTCGAAGATGATATTGATCATCGAGAAGCTAAACGCCGAACTTGCGCGGACGACACGCACACCGGGCAGACCTTGGAGGTTTGTGACTAACGGATAAGTGACCTGATCTTCAACTTCCTGCGGGGAACGACCAGTCCAATCTGTAAATACGATCACCTGGTTGTCCGAAAGATCGGGAATCGCATCGACGGGCGTGCGCAACAAGGCCCAGTAACCCCAAGCTGCAAGCCCGAGATAAAGCGCGATCACAATTCCGCGGTTGCGCAAACAAACTTCAATAAGACGTTGGATCATGTCGGCGATTCCGAGTTCATTGGGCCGTCACGGTAAATGTCGTCTTGCCGCTTCCCGCTGGTCCCTCATAAGCAAGTTGCCCCTGCCACTCGCCGGCCACTTCGATATTGACCTTGCCTCGGCAGACCCCCGGAGTGCTTGTCGTCGTGAACGAAACCGCGTCGTTCATCGCGGCCATCGTGCCCATCTGGTCCATGTGAAAATTAAGCGACATGGCGCTAATGTCGACGGGCTTGCCGGACGGGCCCGTAAATACAAGCATGACCTCCTGGTCGCCGGGCTTTAGTTGGCCCGTGCTATTTGAGAGCGTAGCGGTGAGATTACCGACCGTGACTGCCTTGATAGTCTTACCTGACGGAATGCTGCCGTTACTCGCCGTCTTCGAGCTGCACGCAGCAACGAGCAGACCAAGGATTGATACAAATGCGATTGCCAATACAGACTTCTTCATCTCCAGATCCTCCGTAAGCCAAAGAGATTGGTTCCGAGCAAACGAGTGTCAGACACACGAATGCGCGAATGCACCTTGCAGATCTATCGTCCGCAAGAAGACACACTTCGGGCTTATTAGAACTAGATCAGGAGTGCGAGATGACGAATGTACGCGGGATGTGAATCAGTGGGTGGACTATGGGAATGGTTGCTAGGCCGCAGAAACAATACCGAAGGAAGAACGGCTTGAGAGCCCGTCAGATGCGCCGAAAGTGATGGCTGCATCTTTGGTTGGAGACGGACGCCGTTTGATGGAGTCTCTCCATTCTGCGAGCAATTTAATGAGCAGCAAAGTCGAGCACTGGCGACCTGCGGCGTGTTGTTTCTGCTCAGCGCCGCCTTGCAGCAATCCATCTCGCCCATCGCGCCGCCCATGCTGCACGACTGCTCGTTCGAATGCAGCGGAGCACCGGCAACAGCACTGCCAGCGACTACCAGCAAGATGAACAAAGATATAAGCCGCGTCCTCATAGCCATCGTCCACTGTAGGGAAAGGCCTAATTCCTGTCAAGATCCCATTGGGCCACACCCATCGTCGCAGCAAGTCTCGCCCCGAAGTCCCTCTATACCTTCCTTGACGATGATTGGCACCATGATGAGAGCCGCTACGGGATCGGCCCACCACCAGCCAAGAAACGCGTTCAACAAAAGACCTGCAAGCAGGATTACTGAAAGATAAGTACAAAGCTCGGTCTGTTTCGAGTCGGCCATCATGGCGCCGCTCTTAATTCCTCGGGCCACCTTCCTCTTGGCCCGAACCAGTAACGGCATGACGATTACCGAGGCGATTGCAAGCGCGATACCGGGAATACTCTCGCGCGGCCTTTCGCGCCATGTGAGCGACTTGATTGAGTCATAGCTGAGATAAGCAGCCAGCAGTAAGAAGCAGACACCGACAATGCGCAGTGCAGTTGCCTCAACACGTTCCCGCCGTGATTCGTCTGCATCGGAATGTAAACGCCAGACTAGAGTCGCGCCGGACGTAACTTCGATCACGCTGTCAAAGCCAAAACCGACCAGAGCTATGCTACCCGCCATTAGACCAGCGATGACTGCTATAAGTCCTTCGAGGCTGTTATAGGCAATAGTGAAGTATTCGAGCCTACGACCGCGTTTGATTAGACTTGCCCGATTACTTAATCCGATTTGCACTGGTTGCGCATTCATTAATCAACCTCTGGGCCAATACATGGAAACGGACTGGATGACTCATTGCTTTCACGAATCGTGCCGCGACGCACCACGATCTAATGTGCATGTCGATGATGTATGTCTGGATAGTGGTGATGGCTATGCACAATTCTTTCATGACGATGCGGATGGCTGTGGGGCTCGCCCAAAGGCGCTCCCTCGTCATGCTCGTGCTGATGGTGGTCGTCGTGAATGTGTCTATGGTCATGTTCGAGCGCGTCATGCCGATGCTCGTGCGCGTGTCGCTCCGTTAAGTGCAGCCAGACGCCGACTCCCATCAGTACGGCAGCAATCAGGAACTGAAGTGTCAGACTATCTCGCAGAATCAGAACGGAGATCAGGGCTCCTACGAACGGCGCTAACGAAAAATACGCGCCCGTCCTCGCGGTCCCAATATGTCGAAGCGCCAAGACGAACAAAGTGAGGCTCACGCCATAACCGAAGAAACCGAGCAGTGCGGCCACTGTTACCGTGCTGAAAGCCGGCACATGAGCCCCAATGGCTAAAGCAATCGTAAAATTCACCGCCCCAGCGACGAGTCCTTTTATCGCGGCGATTTGCACCGGGTCTCCTGCTGAAACTCTTCTCGTGAGATTGTTGTCAATGCCCCAGGCGAGGCATGCGCCGGTGATCGCGAGCGCGCCCCAGGGCACGCCAACCTCCAGACGTCCTCCCCACGAAAGTACCAGGCCACCCAAAGTGATCGCAGCCATCCCCAGGGCGATCCGGCGATCGAAGTTCTCTTTGAACACAAACCAGGCCAGCACCGCAGTCAAGACCCCTTCGAGGTTGAGTAGTAATGAAGCGGAAGAGGCGGGAGTGACAGCAAGACCAAACATCAACAAGACAGGGCCAATGACGCCGCCGGCAAGGATAGCACCAGCCAGCCAGGAAATGTCAGAGCGTTTCAACTGCGCCTCGCCCGTGCCCGCTTTTGAGTGAGAACGAAACCGTGACCAGATGGTTAAGCCAATCCCCGAACCCAAATACAGCAGACCGGCTAGCATTACAGGCTCTGTCTTGCCCAGTAAGATCTTGGAAAACGGTGTACTTGCGCCGAAGAGCGCCGCCGCCAGAATGGCGAACGAGACTCCGGTCAGAGATGTCGCCCGGTTCATCTTAGTGGGCATGGCTTTTTCCAGCGGCACTACGCGCTACCTCCATTATGCAATACATATCATTCGCCTCGCAGCCGTCGATCTCAACTTGAACAATGCCGCCACTGCTCGAAGCACATTCTCGCCGCTGCGCACACTCTGTTCCTCAACACTGATGTGGCCCCCTGCAAAAACATGCTGAGATAGGAGTTCTATTAATATCTTCAAAGTTGTTGAGGGATGCCGCGCACAAGAGGACTCTGCCCAAGATCTCAAAGCCTGTGGGAAAGATTTGGAGTGCCAGTTCCAGAGACTAACACTTGCGGCTTATCAAGATCGGAGGCATCTTGGGGACGTTTGTAGCGTTTGTGTGACTTCTGAATTCGACGTCAAGAATTTACTGAGGAAAATGGAGCGGGCGACGGGAATCGAACCCGTATTACCAACTTGGGAATCTAGATCAACCGCTCTTTATTTTCAATACTTACAAAATCGCTCAGAAAAAATCAACGTGCATGCAGTGCCTGATTTGCGTGTCGCTGCGGGACGTTTTGCGGGACGGTTTCTATCATACGTTGCATCGCGATCGCAGGTTTGAGCCACTTTGTCCGGGCACTGCCGGAATGGTACAAACCGCGAGTGCGGTTTTTATTATGATCCTCGTCCAATGCCGTCTCGCCGAATAAGCAGCTTCACCTTAAAGACACGTAAGAGGTAATAGTACGAAGAAATAGGACGAGCACCCCCCGCCGCCAACGCGATGAGTAGCAACTGCACAGTGGCGCGCCGCGCTGCAGCGGAGTAGATGGCTATATCCGGTTCGACAAGATTCGGGAATTGCGCAAGCGCCCAGCCAAGGAGGATCAGAGTTAACTGGACTGCTGCATAGATACGCGCCACTCTGTATTTCCTAGTCCAAAGAGCATAGAACGCGGCGATCGCATTTCTGGCCGGGGTTTATTTGACGGTTGAAGCGTCTGAGAATGAACTTCAGGAAGATTCTCGAACTTGAATTGAGGGCCTGCCGCCCGTCTGCCGTGCGCCTCTCCTTTAGGTAAGGTCCAATTACAAATCGCCGTGTTCAGTCGACCGCGATATCAAACCACTTATGAGATTTTCATCACAACGATGGTTTTGAAGATGTCTGAAGAGCGACCAAAGCGTTCAAGACCTCTTCGCTATGACCGCCCGGTTTGACCCCGACGAACACTTTAGCGATCTTGCCGGCAGGATCGATGATGAAGGTATTGCGTGTCGATAACTTAGTTCCGTTGTATTCCATTACCGAGCCATACGCCGCTGACGTCTTGGCATCCGGGTCCGAAAGCAGCTTGAAGTTCAGGCCTTCTTTCGCGCAGAAGCTTTTATGCAATTCGACTGCGTCCACACTGACGCCTAAGATCACCGCATTCGTCTGCGCGTACTTCGCCACATCCCGCTGGAAATTATGAGCTTCAAGGGTGCAGCCCGAAGTAAAGTCCTTCGGGTAGAAGTAAAGGACTAGCCACTTGCCGCGATAATCCCCCAGACTCGCCTGATTGCCTTCGTTGGTTGTTAGTTGAAAGTCCGGTGCGATTGTTCCAACCTCTGGCTGGTCCCCGGCAGCACTAACGATCATCGGCAGTGAAATCAATGCGCAGACAAACAAAGATAGTAAGAGGTGTTTCGTGATCATGTGTTGATTCCTTCAGTTTGAAATTACTAGTCGCGTTTTATTCCTGGAGGTCGTTCGTTCAGGCTCACTCTGTGCGAGTTTTTGGTGAGACCATTCTTATGACCCGGATCCATCCCTAGCGTTCATTCCACTGGGCTTCGACGGACGGAGGGAGATCCTGCGAATTCTTAAGCAGACTCGCGATTTGCCAAACCTCTTCATCTGACAGAATGCTTCCCCAGGCAGGCATTCCCGTATTCCTTATGCCATGCTTTATTACCCAGAAGAGCTGCGAGTCGGTGTACTGGGCCATCCCCTTCGGAAGTTGTGGTGCTGGGGGATAAAACGACTGTCCGTAAATACTCGCCTTGCCTTCAGGTGTGCTGTGGCACCTCGCGCACATTGCTTTGTAAGTATCCACTGCTGCTTTCAGATTGTCCTCGTTGAGAGAGACTGGATTCGTTTCTCCCGACCCATGCCGAACGATGGAAGCATGGAGCACCGCGGGCATGATCCGAGCTTCAAGATTTGAGTGAGGGCCGTCGGCGCTTACCGGCATCAAGCCCAGCCGCGTTATCGCGAGTGCTGCAAGCAGCAATATCGCCAGAATCAAAACAGCACCTAACAAAACTTTTCTCAAAGCTCTCACCTCGGTTTACCAAAGGACTTCTAATGTCGACGGAGTGTGATGTGAATAGCGGACTGAGTGAATGAGTCGACGCGCGAGTCGAAGAACGCTGCCTCAAGGACTTCAGCCCGCGCGCCGATCAACAACGTCCACTTTTCTTCATGCCCGGACCGTCCCCCACCTCGGCCTGTGCACTTTTTATGGACGTTGGAAATTGTTCATGAGAGTCACTCAGTGACGATCACTGTGCCCGTCATCTCTTCGTGGCCATCACCACAAAACACGTCGCATGAGAAGGTGAACTTGCCTGTCTTGTCAGGCGTAAGTCGAATACGGCTGACCTTCCCTGGCAAGACGTCGGTGCGAACCCCGAACGCCCGCAGGCTGAATCCATGTTTGCGATCCCCGGAAGATATCTCGAACACTACCGGCTCTCCTTTTTTCAGGGTGATCGAGTCAGGGCTGAATTGGAAGTTCTTGGCCGTGATGTGAATTACCCTCTCGACCGGCACCGCATTCGCCCTGGTGTAAGTTAGTAAGCCCGAAACAACTGCGCTCGCCAGCAGTACACCCGTTAGTAGAATTCTCTTTTTATGATTCATCGTTATGCTCCCGTAACATTGAGTTCTTTGATTTCATACTTCGCCTGTTTTGGCCCAGCTTCGATACTCCTCAGGCCCAGACCTTTATAGGGTGCACTCGCGTCCCACGGCACCGGCGCTTTCTTCGGCACCGAACCAGGCGCCGGCAACGGAAACATCAAAGACTTCGCCGAGTGATGCGCGATGTGTCCCGTCATGTGGTGGTTCTCCTGGTGGATGTGACCATAGAAAACCGTCACGTTCTTGTGCGGCATCAGCGCATCAATCACTGCGGTGCCATCTTTGGTAGCCCAGTCCCAATCAGGATAAAGATCGAACAGCGGTCGGTGCGTCAGCACCACAATGCGCGCATCAGTCTTTTGTTGCTTCAAGTCGGCTTTGAGCCAGTTGAGTTGTGATTCACCAACACTAGCTCCGGGATCGGAGACGTTATCAACCACAACGAAATGCACGCCCTTGTGATCGAAGGTGTAATTGAGTTTGCCGAACGCCTCCTGATAAGCGTCGCCCCGATCAAGCGAAGCGTCGTGTTCGCCCGCCATGAAGTGAACTGTCGGGACTTTTAGACCGCCGACAATGTCTTTGAATTGCGACATTCTGTCTTTGCGGACCTGCACGTTGTCGGTGGTGTGGGTAAGATCGCCGGTAAAGACTATGAAGTCCGGTTGTACTTCGAGGCTGTTTACAGCCTGCACCGCTTTCTTTAGAGTGCCTTCAGCATCCGGATTCACCTTCGGGCCGGCAAAGCCCCAATGCGTATCGGAAAGCTGGACGAAGTAAAAGTCGTTCTGAGCTTTTCCATTTGCATAATCCACGACCGAGCCGAGGGCATTAAGACCGAAGCCCCGGCTTAAACTTGAAGCGAAAACGACCCCTCCGCCTAAGCCAGCGAGTTTTATGAAGCCGCGCCTGTCAAACTTGTTCATTCGTATCCTCCCAAACTAGAAGTTACCGACTCTCGGAACATCCACTATTAGCCATACCGAGCGAGCTTCGAAAATATTCCCGCGGCTTTCGGCTAAATGCGCATTGAGAAGGTCAACGGCGGTGGTCGCTTATGAGACGGAGGGAATTCTTCGACGACTGGCGTTGATGCTTTGATCTGATGGCCCAGGCCGACGTGCGCCGTTCAAGAAAACCGTACAGTAGAGGAGAAAGCACGGAAGCCAGGATTAGTCGCGAGATCCAAATGGCCTCATTGTGCACTTGTAGTGTGGGTGAAATAACTACAAAACTGGTAAGTCGTATGAGGCTTGTTACACCGCACATGGTAAGAGCAACAAACATGCGAATGATAATCTGCTTCATGATATTCCTTTCATTGTCCGATCCACCGGCGGTCACTGCACCCCTGGATTTGCGTCAGACACAATCCTGACTTTCTCAAAAAGGAATACTCACTTAGCAGCTATTTTATTCCGCGAGGGTTAGTTTTCGCTGAGAAGAGGTGGAATCTCAGCGCGTCTTAAGTTGTTGCAGAATACGTTCTGCCTATTGCGCTTCCTGCACCAGCCGCGCGAACTCATGTAACTCAACACCGTTCAGATCGGATACGGCCCAATAAGTCATGCCTGAGTTGGTCCAATGCAGGAGGTTATATCCCTGCCGTTTCGTAGCGACTTCGGCGGTAGCGTTGCTTTGCTCAGCCGGCCAGATATACAAATTGATGTAATGCTTCTGGCGCTGGTAGATAAGCGCCGCGACGGCTCGGTTATTCAGGTATTCGAGTCTACCTCCTAATAGAGGAAATCCCTGACTGGAGAAATCCTTCACCGGTGGAGCGAAATCCAGCTTGCCATCGAACCATGGCTTTACCGTGTGCTGATCGGACGAGATCACATCGGTGCGATGACTCTCCAGCTGCAACGAGCGGACGTGATTCGAAACCATCTCCTGGGCCAGGAGCTCATCTCCGGAAGAACGTAGACCTGGCACTGCTTGCCATACGACTAGCGCCATCAAAGGCAGGAAGGCCAGTGCTCCAACTGGAAGCCAGCGCCAGCCAAACGAGCGCCCGCTGACTTCAGACTTTGCCTCGCGCCGCAGGGACGACCGAATGCGCTTTTCCAATTTCGCCGGTGCAGAATGATAGAGCGAGCTATTCTTGAAAGCAGAGCGTAGTGCTGTCTGGTTACGATAAGCAGTCGCGCAGCCCCGGCATTCCTTCATGTGCTGCTCAACTTCCAAGCTTCTGGCCAGGTCCAGCTCGCCGTCTACGTAGGCGTGAATAAACTCCTGTGTCATTTGACAACTCAACTTAAGACCTCCGTTTGCGTCTGACTCGCAAGAATCTGTTGCAGACGCTTACGCGCGCGCGCCAGACGAGACATCACGGTGCCGAGCGGCAGATCCGCCACTGCCGCAATCTGCTTGTAAGACATTTCATCCAGCTCGCGTAGCACTAACACCTCGCGAAATTCCACCGGCAACTCTTCCACAGCTTGTCTCAGCATTTGGGCATCGGCCTTTTGTAAAAGGAGCGCTTCCGGATCCAAGTCGTGGCTCTCAGCTTCCTGCGTTTCATCATCAAGTGCCATGTTTAACTCCGGCGAGCGATTGCGCTGCATCCAGGTGTAACTAGTGTTGCGGACGATCCCCAGGAGCCAGGCGCGCCCATCCTCTCCATGAAATCCGCCGAAGAACCTGAAGGCGCGCAGGTAGGCTTCCTGCACCACATCTTGGGCGTCCGCGTCATTGCGCGTCAGCCAGCGCGCCAGGTTATAGGCGGCGTCGAGGTGGGGCAGGACTGCTGTCTCAAAACTGGCGAGTTTGCTTTGCCCTTCCAATCTGTCTTCCTGCTTACTTCACATCATCAACTGTAAAGACCGATTCTCAGCCTCTTTTATTCCCGACTTTCTTCAATTTCTGATCCGGGAATATTGATCATGGAAAACCAGTAATAAGAATGTAGAGGCCGCGTGAGGTGAGCAACCCAGATGGAAGAAGCATTTCAAAATCAACTAGGGACACTCTGTCGCCAGGTAATCCCGAAGAGAGCTACATCAGTGCCAAAGTTCGTCCAAGTCGAACAGAATCCCCATAGTCACCAGGCGCAGCCCTTTGAGGAAGTTTTCCGGCTCCATCACCGGAGGGTCTATGCCATCTGTTTGCGAATGATTGGAAATTCCGCAGAGGCTGAAGATTTGACACAAGACGTGTTTCTTCAGGTCTTTCGCAAGCTTGGAACCTTCCGCGGAGAAAGCGCTTTCACTACCTGGTTGCACCGGCTGACGGTCAACCAGGTGCTGATGCACTTCCGTAAGAACTACGTAACAAAAGAACAGTTAACCGAAGACGGCGAAATGCCGGGCGGGATAATGTTTGCTCGAAACAGATTCAACCGCTCGGCGGTTCTCGATCGGCTCGCTCTGGATGAAGCGATTGTGCAACTGCCGCACGGCTATCGCATGGTCTTTGTCCTGCATGACGTTGAAGGGTTGGAACACAGCGAAATCGCATCGCTCCTGGGTTGTTCGATCGGAACGTCCAAGTCGCAATTGCACAGAGCCCGGATGAGAATGCAGCGCCTGCTCAGGCGACGAACCGGTCCCAGATAGGCGTCGCCTCGCTGCTGTGACTAGCCTAACTGTTTTTAGGCGACATACAGTCTCACAATTCGAACCAGGCACTAACGATCTAACCGAGTGCCGAGTCTACGATGGCCAGCGGACTATTGTTCGAAACGTAGGTTATTTCTCTCAGACCGAGCAGGCTGCGCAGCTTGTCTGCTGGCACATCCTTCATTGGCCCGGGCGCAGGCGCGGTGCCGGGCGCCGGCTGTGGGAATGCAGTCGAGCGCGCGGTGTGAAAGGTGACGTTGCCTTCTACCTTCTGGAGTATTTGATGAATGTGGCCGTTCAGCACTGTGATGGATCCGAACCTCTTAAGATACGAGAGGGCTTGCGCACTGTCCTCTGTTCCCCAACCCCACTCAGGATAGATCGTCCACAAAGGTATGTGAGCAAAGACGACAATCGGCGTGCTGCTTGATAGCCCCTTAACATCTTTCTCGAGCCATTGCAGTTGGTCGTTTCCCAATTGACCGAACCCGCTGCCCCCGAGTCCGGTTCCACTCCCTTGTTTTAGGTTCAAGACATTGATCAGGCCGATAAAGTGCACCCCTTGATAATCGAAGCTTTGCCAGCCCTGGCCCTGGGTTCCCTTGCCATATCGCTCGAGATAAATCTTTCCGTCATCCGAGAACACGTCATGCTCGCCGGGAACGTAATACACCTGGCTCGCCTTCGCGCTCTTGAGCACCTGCGTCGCTGTGTCGAACTGGTCCGGTGTCGAGAGCTGTGTGATATCACCCGTGTGAATCAGAAATGCGGGTTGCTCTTCGAGAGCATTGATTCGATCCACGGCCTCTTGGAAGGTCTTGGTCACATTCTGGTTCGGCTCTTTGTTGAATCCGATGTGGCTATCACTGATCTGGACGAAGCTGAATACACCCTTCTGCTTAGCTCCCGGCAGGAGACTGCAGGAGGTGAGTACTCCCGCGTTCATGGCCCAGACCAGCCCCGTGCCGGCCCACGCCATACATTTTAGGAAACTGCGACGCTCGACTCCGTTACTCTCTTTCTCATTCTTTACTTCGTCAGACATCAGTGTGCCTCCTTCAAGAAATCTACTTAACGATTATTTGGCCGGTCATTCGGGGGTGGAGGGAACAGAAATAGCTGTACGTGCCAGGCGAGGTGAACTTGTATGAAAACTTCGCGTCAGTATCCAGCGTGCCCGACTTAAAGGTTTTATTGTTTTCATTCACTGTATGCGGCTCGTCATCGTGATTAACCCAGGTCACAGTCGTTCCGACCTTGACTGTCAGGGTGCCGGGTTGGAACGAGAAGTTTTCCACCATGACCTGGTTCGCAGTCGAAGGGGTCGGCAGATCTTTTCCCGCCGCCGGCGACGGTTTTGCGGGCATCCCCATCTTTGACATGTTCGTATTGGAATTTGTTAACGCGTTTGACGCTGTAGTCGATTGCGTTTCCGAACTGCTGTTGGAGTCCGCCCCGCCCTGGCCGCATGCTGCCAGAAATAAACTCAGCAAACTCGTTACCGTGACGAGTAACAACTTCCCTTTCAAGTGATCAATCATTCCTCTTCTCCATCACCTTCTATGTTGCGTCGCACGACCGACAAATCGTTGTGTTGGCGGTAAGCGCACCCGTCTGTAGGTCAACCATCGGATCAATCAACCAAGCGTCTGACAGGGTGCGCCTACCTCAAGCGCGGTCTAGTTCCCCCCAACTAAACCGCAGTTACCAAAACTTCAGTTGCCTTTCCTTGACTCAACTATGCATACCGACCGGGCCGGCAAAATATTCCCGCTATTCCCGCTTTGGGAACAGAAAAACAGAACAACAGCCTCATTTTTGTAGAAAACTCAAAAAAGAACGGAAGGGAAAAAGGGGCGATCTTGAGATTGATCGATCAATTAAGTTTCAGGGAGACCACACTAATAAAGGAGGACTCGTCGTTCGACGCGTCCTCCTTCACTTCGATTGGTTTTACGTAATTTACTAAAGGACGCGCAGGAAGGCCACGAGATCAGACTTCTCCTGCTGGGTCAGATTCAGTTGCTGAACCAGGTTGAAGAACTCCACCGCGTCCTCGAGAGTCAGTAACCGCCCGTCGTGCAGGTAAGGCGGCGATTCCTTGATGCCGCGCAACGGGAAGGTCTTGATCGGTCCCTGCGCTGTCATCAACATGCCACCTTCCATCCGCGGTTTGTAGAACCGCTCGACCTTAAGGTCGTGCATTGAATTATCCGTATAGAAGGGCGGCGTATGGCACGCTGCGCAATTGGCTTTGCCGAAGAAGAGGTCTTCGCCGCGCCCCTCGGCTTCGGTCGCCTTCGTCCGATCGAGCCGGCCAATGATATTTAGTTTAGGCGCCGGCGGGAAATCCAAAAGCTCCTGGAACTCCGACATGTCATGCACCTGCGAACCGCGGTCAAGAATATTCAGGCCCTTCTTGGTAGCGAGCACCGGGTCGCCGTCGAAGTAGGCGGCGCGTTGCTCAAACTCAGTGAAATCTTCAACCGTCTTGAGCGCTCTTTGCGAACCGAACAGTCGCTGAATGTTAACGCCGCGGAGAGATGGCGTCTCAATCCGGCGGCGATTCTCTTGCGGACGAATGTCTCCCACCAGATGGAATGCTCCTGAGGTGTGGCCGTTGACGTGGCAATCGAAGCAGGCTACACCTCGCATACCGTCGGCCTTCTCAGTCTTGCGATCTGCCGTCGCATTGAATTGCTGCTGCGGAAATTGGGTTACGAGCAG
>DNNE01000121.1:0-17239 GCA_003487805.1 Blastocatellia bacterium
GTTACAACGTCATAGGCGCGCTATCACGTTGCCGGATTCATAACCCCAAGGTCGGCGGTTCGATCCCGCCCCCCGCTACCAACCTATCTCACGACTTTTCAAAGAGTTACCTTCTGTTTTCATCGTGATCGTCACGTGCGCACAGTCAGGCGGATTCGATTGCCGCCCAGCGGCTGGCACGCCGAAAAGAAACAAGAGAAGGAGGATAGCCGGCCAGTTCATGGATTCGAATAATCGCATAAACGTCTGAGTTGACCGGGCGCGGCGACTACATCCAATCTTCGATCGACGAACTGCGCCCCAGTCATTGTCGTCGGGAAGGCTGTCGTGAAGCGTGAGCAGCTGCACGAACTCTGCGGTGAATGCCTGTTGTTGGTCTCCAGTGTTGCTGACAATTGCCCCGATTGACGATGACTCGCTGACCAAGATCGTCTATGTGTCGGGCAGGAATTTGTTGAAACAAACGATCGACACTGGAATGTGTTAGTCACCACCAAGACCTGCCAATCAATCGGAGCAAAATCTTAGTCCGACGCACTTGTTTGACAGCAACAAGTATCATTGAAGGCTAAGCAGAACCAATATCTTGCCTTTTCCGTTTGACAGTGGCTCCAACGCTTTGCCGATGATCGTGCCCGGTCGGTGAATCAATTGACCACCCACTCTGATTGGTCGTGACTTCATAGCCTCACCTGGATGGCTGCTCGTTACCAGCAAATCTCCAACCTTGATCGGGTACTTACTCGCATCAACTTTCACGATAACCCTTCCCGTCGTAGCGACCATCACTTTGCCAGGGCCCCCTTTTCCCAGGAGCACGCCGGGCTGTGCCGAAACAACTCCCGCTATGAGCGTGTCGTAAGCGCGGCGGGAAGGAGACACGGCGTTGGTTTGCGTCACGTCCAAAATCACGACGGTACCAGCAGCAATCTCTTGCCGTGAAGGCACCCACTCGGCGACATCTTGATACTTGGCGGCGATATTTCCTGAAATCACGGCATTACCTAACACCGCAATGTCCCCAGCCACATCCAACTTAGACTGCGGATTCGTCGTACCAATGCCGACGTTGCCACCGCTGGTGATTCTTATCTTTTCCGTCGTATCGGTGTAGAAAGTACGGAACCCTCCCCAACCCACAGATGGGCCAACGGAATCCCTGAGTTCGCCGGTACTGGCATTAGCGGTTAGTTTGGTCCCGAAGTCACTGCCATCGTCTAAGAACGTCAGTCCTCTAAATGAATTTGAGGTGGTGCCGTTGATTGAGAGGACGGGAACAGCGCTCTTGATTTCTAATAGGCTATTCGGGACCGTCGTCCCGATGCCGAATCTGCCTGTTGTTGTCAGCGTTGCGTACTGGGTGTTATTGGCAAAGAGTCCCAGACTATTACCCGCATACCCTCCGATAATTGCCAAATTCGTATCCCAACTTAGAAGTCCCTGAGCACCGCTGGCTCCCCATTTACCAGTTCCGTCGTTGTTTATTTTGAATTTTCCGTAAATATCCAATGCAACTGTAGGCGTCGTCCCGATGCCGACGTTGCCACCGGCTGTTTCCACGATCCCTGAATCACCCAGCGTGGTGCCGGCAGGGTCGGTCCACTTAGCGATGTGGTTCTGCGTGCCCACGCCCGAGATGAGTGGCTGGACTGAATCCGTGGCGTCTGTGGCTTGGGCTGAGTCGCCGGCCTGCGCCGGGCTGGCGCTGCCGGGCTGGCTTGGCCTAGCGACGAGAAAACGTTGAGCGCGAATCGTACCGGCCACGTCCAGCTTCGCTTTGGGCTCTGAAGTCCCAATACCCACATTGCCTTCCCGAGTCAGGCGCATCTGCTCTTGATCATTCCCAGAGAAGAAATCGCCGAAGCGAAACGTCAGAGCGCCGCGTGTCCGCGCGAGTTGAGCTTCCGTGTCATTGGTCGCCAGAACCGTCACTGGTTGAGCATCTCCTGCCGGCAGGACGCTCAGTCCTTCTTCTCCGCTCTCGATTGGTCCCACGGCCTGCGCTTGCTGCGCGTTTAGGTCGGTGACGGCTGATGCATGCAACGTAGTCGATTGTGCGCTCACAGTAATTGAGCCAAGCTTTTGACTCAGCCGCCCCGATAAATTCTTGATCGTCACAACGAACAGATAGGTGCCGTCGGCGACCCGCTCACCATTGCCACCGTGCAAATGCCAGTCGAGCACGTTGCCGCCGCGCTGTTCGGTATCGACCAGTTTTTGTCCAGCGCCGTCGTAAACCTCCAGCCTTAACTGCACCACCGCACTTGGCGCGGCGAACCGCACCCCATCGGAAGTGGCTGAGGCTGTAACGCTCACATTTGCTCCGCCAACTTGCGGGACCTTGTCCTGCGCGATTGCTGAGCTGGCCGCGAGTATCAGCACGGTCAACAAAAGCAAGAAGAAGCTGTGGTTTTTGAGAGTAGGGCTAAACATTTCCTTTTCCTTTCGTAATGCACACCTCAGGTGCACATTGGTTGAATAATTCCAAGCGTCAGCCGGCGATAGCCCGGATGCGCTGGCGCAGTTCTTCAATATGCACCCGCTTGACCAGAAAGCCTGTGGTCAAAGATGGGTCAGTGTACGGCGAAGTCGAATAACCGAGTCGACTCGCCGCGTCGTCCAGGTACGTCCTTAATTCCAGGATGTGCACCGCCTTAATGATCGTGCCGCTCGGCGAGAGTGTGGGATCCGTCCACGGCGCCGGCGCAAGTCCTGCCACCGCGCGCATCGCATCAATAGCCTGTCGCAGCTCAATGACGTGTTGTGTCCTGGCAATCGTCACCGCCGCGAAAATCGTGTCGTCCGTAAAGACAGTCGGCAAGTAAGCGAAGGCATTCACCTTCGACAAACCAGTACCGGATGTCGGCGTCAGATCAATCTGGACTGAGCCGATGGCGTGCGGCGGCGTTGTGATCGTGATTGAGCTGGTATCACCCGGGCCATTGGTGTAAGACCATTGAGCCGCGACTCCGCCAACTGTTACTGCGGACAGCGACGGAAACGCGCCGGTTAGCTTGATCGTTTGTCCTCCGGAAGTTTGTCCTGCTGATCGGTCGACGTTATCAATTCGCAAGGACGAGGGAGCGGATGTAATTGAAAAGGTCAACGCATTGGAAACAACGTTCCCGGGAGCCGCATTAACAAGCGACACGGAAACGTCGCCGGCGTTTGCAAGGTCGGCATCGGTCAGGTCAATGGTAACAAACGATCCAAAGTAGGTTGTCGTCCTACTCGATCCATTCCACCTTACCACGGCCCCATTTACGAGATTGTCTCCGTCGACGCCGAAAGTAAATCCATGAGTTCCCGCGGGAACGCTGGGAGGATTCAGACTCGTCAGTACCGGGGCAAGATTCGATCCCTGAACGGTAGTCGCTGTTCTGTTTCCGGCGGCATCGTACGTGTAAATGATCACGGCGCCGCTGTTGTCATAGGTTATTTTGGTTACTCTGTTGAGCCGATCGTATTCGTAGTGAACTGTATCGGACTGTTGGGCGAAACAATGCGAAGCGGGAGAAAGAGCGAAGATTGCGGCAAGCAGGAGCGATCCGCTAACCGTCTTTATGATTCGCCATGTTGAAAGAATGCTCGGCATATGCAGTGAACGCGCACCACCAGCTATTTCTGTGTCCCTCTGGGTGAAATCGGAGTGGGCTTCGGCCCACGCGGCATGATCGGCTCTCCACGCGGGTGGATTGGCGTGGGAGCTGGACCGCGCGGCATAACTTTAACCGCTGGGCCGCGAGGCAGAATTGGCCCAGGTTGCGCCTTAGTCGCCTTACTAGGCGCGGTGTTTACCTTCGTTGCACTCTTAGGTGCAGTATCTTCTCCAAAACTGTACGCGGTGTTGTAGGTTGTACGTATCACCTCCGAAATCTCGTATACCTGGGTAACGGCAGGAATCAACGTCGGGCGTTTTAGCATCGCGTTCACATTAATCGTTGTCTGCAAGTTCCGTATATCCCTGAGTCCTTTGTAGACAGACAGGACGGCAGCCCCTCTATCGGTCCACTTAACTACGTCCTTGGCTTGAGACGCTGCTTCTTGATCTGATAAAGAGACTCCTAGCTGCCGTGCGGTTCCTCTGAGGATGAGATTTGCTGAGGCTTCTTGAACGCTCTCCAAGTAGTCGAGCTTTCGGTGAACGAATCCAATCCTTCTTCCTGTATAGAAATCTATTGGATCCACCCACGTATTCTTAACGTAGGTGGACGTGCTGAGACTCCATGCACTAATTCCACCGATGATGACGTCTCCGGTGAAGTTAAGAGTATCACCCAGCACAGAAAGCCCGTCTGCATCAGCAAATCGAACTGGATTATCCAGTGCGTAGAGATACCTATTTAAGCTTCCAGAATCCTTACTATCCCCCGTCAGTGGGTCCTTGGTCAGAAACCTCCCAAGTTCCGGCACGTAGTATCTCGCTCTCACATAGACCAGACCATTCCCTTCATCCATCAAACCGAAGCGGCCGCCAAATTGGAACGGGTTGGAAACGGTGGTGTTCGTGTTGGGAAAGACTTCAGCCCGGTTGGTGATCTTGCCGTAAGGATCGTAGGTATAGCGATTGACGTAGAAGTCACCTTCAGTAGTCATCGATACGGTCGAGCCGTTGGGATCGAATTGATAGTAGTAGTGAGTCCCGTTTGGCAGAACCTTGTAGACCAATCCCTGCCCGTAGACGTAGTAGCTCGTGATGTTACCGCCGCTGTCGGTTTCACATAGGACTTGCGAGAGTTCCCGATTGACGTCGACTATATATCTCGTCTGAACACCGGCTTGCGACTTCGCGACCCGCACCCCTTGCCCGTTATAGAAGTAGGTATTTGTTTGATCGTTAATCAGCCGGTCGTTGAAATCATACGTGTAGTTAGTCGTGACCCCGTCAGCTTTGCTGGTCATATTTCCGTTAGCGTCGAACGAAAAGCCGGCTCCGCCCGCAAACTGTATGCGATTGGCAGAGTCGTAGCCATAACTTTGACTGGTCGTGGCGACACGGTTATTCAAGGGCTCTTGAACATTCGAAAGAATTCGATTGCCGTTAGCATCGAGCGTGAAATTGTAAGAGTTACCTCCGCCCCGTGTATGCAGGTTCACCATTGCGGCGAGCCGGCCGGCGAGATCATAGGTGTAAGTCGTAGCGCCATTATCGCTGCTTGCCGGCGGCGTAATTCGAGTTAACAAATTTATGCTGTTGTATTGATAACCAACTGTCTTGCCGCCCCAATCAGTGAAAGAAATCATTCGATTGCTTGCGTCATAAACATAGTTGACCTGCTTGCCGTCAGGATAAGTGAGGACCAGGACGTTGCCATTCTCATCGTACCCATAGCTGATCGTTTTCCCAAAGACATCCGTGTAATTGCGGACCCTGTTGAGCTGGTCATAACTGTATGTCGTTGTGCCGAGGGCATCGACAACCTGCGTCAGGTTGCCGTTGGCGTCATAAGCCATTTGAACTGAAGTAGAGTCGGGATAAGAAATGCGGGTTAATCGATCGTCATCGTCGTAAGTGAACTGAATCGTTTGATGTTTGGCGTCAGTCTGGAAGACTCGGTTGCCAACAGCGTCGTAACTGTAACTATAGAGGTTTCCCAAAGGGTCAGAACTGTTGCTCAGCCGATCGTCTGCGTCATAGTTCAACGTCGAAGTCTGTAGCCTGGGATCCTTTTGAGTCCTGAGGTTGTGGTTGTTGTCATAACTGTATTCGGTAGTGCCGCTCTCAGCGTCAACTACTCTTATTAAGTTGTTAACTTCATCATAAGTAAACTGCGTTACATTGCCCCGGGCGTCAGTCTCTCTCATGAGCCTTCCCGCCGCGTCGTAGTCCTTTGTCGATAAGTTGTGTAACGGATCTTCAGCGCTCTTCAATCGGTTGAGCGTATCGTAAGTAAATCTGGTTGTTTGATTATTCGCATCTGTGCTGGTCAGCTTGTTTCCATTGCCGTCATAGGTAAAGAACGTCTTGTTCGTCATTGCGTCGGTGACGGACGTCATTCGTCCTTCGGCGTCGTACTCGAAACTCGTAGAGTTGCCGCGCTTGTCTCTCGTCGCGACTAAACGATCCAGGCTGTCATAAGTGTTCTGAACGACATTGTTGAGCGGATCCGTCTCCCTGGTGCGATTATTGTTCGCGTCGTACTCGTATCGAGTGAGGTTCTGGTTAGGATCGGTAATGCTTATGAGATTATCGACTTGATCGTACCCGTAGATAGTGACACCGATCGGACGCTGCACGGAGATGAGATTGTCATTGTTATCATAGCCGTACGTCGTAACTTTCCCTCGCCCGTTTGTTACACGAACGCGGCGACCCACCGCGTCGTAATCAAAAGTCGTGGTAAAGCTCATGGGATCTTGAATCGTCCGAAGATTTCCCTGCGCGTCGTAGGTAAGATTAGTAATGTGTTGATTTGGATCGGTTATCGCAGTTGGCTGCCCCAGAGAATTGTAAGTAATCGATGATGCTCTACTCAGCGCGTCGCTCAACGTCACGAGGTTGCCGCGAGCGTCGTACCCCATCGCGGTCCCATGCGTTAACTCGTCAACAGCGGAAATAGGATTGTTTTTTGCGTCATACGAAAACTGACGTCTGGCCTGAGTAGGATCGGTGCTCTGCGTTACATTGCCATTCGGGTCATAGTTGTAGAGAAATTGTGCTCCCCCGCCATTTAAGTCGCTAACGCTCTGGCGGTTGTTATTTCCATCATACGTAATGGTCGTTTGGCTGTTTACGCGGTTCGTAAAACCTAGAAGATTATTTCCCGAATTGTGGTTATAAATAATTTGCTTTTGATTAGGATCGGTCACTCGAGTGATGTGGTTAACGTCGTCATAAGTGAAGAACCATTGAAAGGTACGGCCATTGCTTTGGGAGATTAGCCGTCCCTGCCCGTCATAGGAATTGAATAATCTTCTAACGGTACGCGCATCGAAAACTGCAACCAACCTACCGTTGCCGTCATAAGTGTAACTGTCGGGGTTGGTCTTCGCGTCTCTGAATTGAGACAATCGCCCATTCGTGTATTGAAACTGAAGATGTCGATTAATCGGATCGGTGACGTCTACCAGCAAGCCGCTCGCGTATGAAAAAACAAATTGGCGCCCAACAGTGTCAATGACGGTTCCCAGGGTTCCATCATTGTTGTAATTCAGCGTGATCCGATTCCCGTTACGATCTTGTATGTAGGCAAGTCGTCCGAAGCTATCGAAGTGATATTCCTTCTGATCGGGCTTGAGCAGCGTCCAGGTGTTATCGCCGTTTCGCGTCAGCGTATCGTAATAACCTTTAGACAGTGGTTTGGATACTGCTCCCGCGCCGCCATTGTAAAAGATCAGAACCTTGCCATCTCCGTAATGAACTTTCGTAGTCTCGGAAGTTAGAGCGCTAAGATACAAGTTGAAACTGTGAGACCAGCCCGGGCCCAGCGGACCCGATGTAGGGTCCTTGGCGTTATATGAACGACCAAAAACAAAATCCAAGCCACGACCGGGAATCACCATGTCCGTCAGTTGATAATTGAAGTTGCCGGTGGCCGTGTTCAGCGAGTCGTCATTGATTCCTGCATTCGAACCTGGCGAATCTCCACTGCCAAAACCATCCTTATCGTTACCGTAAGATTGATCATCTGAGGGCGCAGTCGTAAAGCTGCTTACCGCCGACCATACACTCGAGTCCGGAAAATTGAGCGCTTCTATTTCCCAGAAGTATTGAGTGTTCGGGTTGAGCGCCGGCAGGGTAAAAGATGTGCCCGGAGTCGTCGTAATGATCGAACAACCTGGACACTGTGGCGTGATTGGTCCGGGATCAAACGGCAAGCTGGAGGGGTTAGTGGCTACGGCGACTATATAAGAACTCGCATTGGCCACCGGTGACCAACTTAACGTCGGGGTGGCCGGTTGTCCTGCGCTACCGTCTCCGGGCGAGTTCAGGGCAGGAAAGTCACCAACCGCCAACCCCGCAGGGTAATTATTGTAATCAGAAGCTGAGATGGTGACGACGTTGCAGAACTGATAGCCCAGGTTCTGAAAACGAGTGGGCGTGCTAAAAGGTCGTCTATTTCCATTGTTGCTGACGATCGAAATCTCGGATCCGTTCGAGATAAGACGACCGTCGGGCTGAGTTCGCCCATTGCCAGCCAGCATCGCTGAAATTGGATTGCCAGGCGAGTAGAAAGCCAACTCGTCTGAAGCGATCGTGATTACGTCGTTATTACCAAAGCCGCCGTTCGGATACAGATTGTTCAGCACGGCCTGAGACGTGATCCCGCGTTTTCGTCCGCCATCGATTAAGAAGACGGTGGCATCGTTTGATACTTTCACCAACGTACCATTTGGATGAATTGGAAAATGATTGTTCGGTCGATCCGTTGACGTGCCAGGGTTTGAACAGCTGTTGGGTGTTTGACCTTGAGCTGTCGAGGGATGCTGCGCTTGAACCGCAGCCGAGGGCGGTTTGATTAGACCAAACGCCACGATTCCAACCCCGATGACAAGAGGGAACCTCATTAGCTTTCGCTTAGACTTAGATAAGTGCCGAATCATCATGCTTCATTCAAGTGTGAGACTTTCAGACCTCAGCCGGCGATAGCCCGAATGCGCTGGCGCAATTCTTCAATATGTATCCGCTTGATAAAGAACCCCGTGCCCACAGTTGGGTCGGTGTACGGCGAAGTCGAATAACCGAGCCGACTCGCCGCGTCGTTCAAGTACGTCCTTAATTCCAGGATGTGCACTGCCTTAATGAAGCTGCTAGTCGGCGAAAGTGTGGGATCCGTCCACGGCGCCGGCGCCAGCCCCGCGACGGCACGCATCGCATCTATAGCCTGCCGCAGCTCGATGATGTGCTGTGCCCTGGCAATCGTAACGGCCGCAAAAATCGTGTTGTCAGTAAAGACAGTCGGCAAGTAAGCAAACGCATTCGTCTTTGAATAGACGCTGCCCGAAGTCGGTGTCAGACTGATCTGAACTGCCCCAGTTGCGTGTACCGGCGTGGTGACCGTAATTGTGCTCGTGTTGCCCGTCCACGTCGCGTTCACTCCACCCATCGTCACCGTGGACAGTCCGGAGAAGGTGCCCGTCAATGTGATCGATTGGTTGCCTGAAGTTCGTCCGGCCTTTGGCGATACGGTATCGATTCTTAATGTCGTTGATCCGCTGCAAGTGTAGGTCGTGTTGGCCAGCGTCAAACTCCAGCCGCCCGCGAAGCTGCCAGTGCCGCCACCAAGGTCGTCAACCACATAGAGGCTCCACGTGCCGTTCGGGTTACCACCAGCCGCGCCAGTGAATGCCGAGGTCAACGTATCAGTCCCGCCCGGCGCAGGAGTCAAGTATGGGCCAGCCGGCGCCGGAGTCACGAATGCGTCCTGCACAGTGCTGAAGTTGGTGGGTTTGTAGGTCCCCGTCGGGATCCCGCCTGAGGCTGGTAACGCAGACGTGGCCGCATCGTCGAGCGTGATGTTCACGTTTGAAGAAGATCCCCCCTCGCCCGCATCCGAAAAGACAATCATTTTGCGTCCCGTCGGACTGACCAGGAGCACGTCCACGTCTTCTGGAAAAATATGGCTAAAACTGTTCAGCCTTACAGTCACGTTGGTAATCGTGGTCGGCGCACCACTGACAGTAATGTTTGAGGGGTAAGGCGTCGCCGGGGCGGCGTCGTTGATAGTGATCGCTCCGGCGTTCGAGAATGTCTGCGTTGTGACGTTGGCCACCCCGAGTTGGAAGTTGTAAGTTACGTTTCCGAGATTGGTCGCGCCGTCCTGCAACTGCAACGTCGCCGTGATCGTGGCGCCGCACGTTCCGTCAGCACGAAACGTAAATGGCCTCGAAACCGTTGCGCCACCGTTTACGACCACACCGTAGTTCTGGTTCTCTCCCGCAGGAATCGCGGTAACACCTCCCGAGGTTTGCAGAGTGGCGACCAGGTTCGTCGTCGAGACGCTTCCCACGTTCTTCAGCCGGAAGCTTGCTGTAACCTGCTCGGTTGGATCAGGCGCACCGTTTGGCGGACTCAGACTCTCTGCGGTAATCGCAGCTGGCCCGTCCGGCTGAATCACAGGTCCTCCACCAATCGACACCATAAACGTCGAACCCGTTCTGCTCAACACCGCAATAGTCAGCCCATACGTGGAGTTCGTGTAGCTCTGCCCCGGAACCCACTGCGCATTGTAGAGGCCGTAGTTTGGGTAGAATCGACCTCCAGTATTGCAGGCAACCGAATCATAGTCGCCAGGAGTGGCGTCAATAGGCACGGCCCAACCTGATTGACTATTGAAAAAGCAAGGCCCTGAGATGGGCGACCTATCGCGGATGACCTCGTGAATGATGACTCCCTCGCCTGGAATGGCGTTGTCATACTGGGAAGTGGCTCCCAGGCCCTTCACCCTGGCCTCGACTGTGAAATAATGTGCGGTGGAGCCGGTACAGGGGATCGACGGTAGGCAAACCTTAATCTCCTTGATCGCGGACGTTATTGGCAGCGCATTAGCCTCGAGCGCCACGGTTGTCCCGGGTGAAGTATTGGTTACTACCTGGTTCGCCGCCGGTATCCAGCCCAGATAGTCCCTGTGTTCTATGATATATCCGTCCCCTGGTTCGGAACAGAACACATTTTCCAGAGCGTTTCCGTCGTTTCTAGAGTTATAAGATCCGCAGGCTACATTGTTTAGGGTTAGTCTGTCGCTCATTATATCCCACGGGCTGTCGTAGGCGGAATACACCCATCCCGAGTGTGGCAACCCAAGGCTATGACCCATTTCGTGACCATAAGTGTCGGTGTTCTGGCCCCATGGCGGCTCCCAGGTGGCGCCGTAAGACTTATTGTCGACTGAGCTGAAGTACCCACCGCCGTATGCGCAACAGTCCAAGTCATTACTCAGGACAAAGTTGATATTGTCGTATAGCTGGAAATTAATGCCCTGCGCTCTTCCAAGCGCCGTGGCCTCATCAGCCATCGTGCTCAAGTTGGCGCCGGCGCAGGTGTCACTAAAGTTACACGGCGCGTAGAAGCTTTTCGGATGTGCAAGCGTCAACCATCCGCCTGACGCGCCGACGCCACCCACCCCGCCCACATCTCCAACCCAGGAGAATTGGTTCCCTGATACCTTCTTGAAGAACGCATTGATTGTAGTGGGGAATACTTCTCCAGCCGGTGGCGTGTCGGGGTTTGTCAAATCGGTGTAGAACAGTGGCGGATGGGGCACCGCGGCATCATCCGAAAACTTCGCCAGCAGGTAAATCACTTTCTTCGTGCCGACCACAGCCGGGGCTGCGAGTGACTGGAGCGCCTGGCTCGGAGCGATGGAGTCAACGACCAGCGTCGCCGCGGCCTGAACGTTGCCCGCTGCCGCTTGACCCTGTACGGTACGTCCCGTGACGATGACCTGTTTTCTGAAATAGAAGACAGCCGCACCCTCGTGCCCATTCAGTTGCAGCGGCACGACGCTACGGTCCGCCAACCCCAGAGCGTAACGGATGTCGCCGCCGGAACCTGAGCCCGGCCGAGGGTCGCCCCAGACGATCTCCAGGGTCCCTTCCAAGGTTTGCAAAGCTGTAGTTTGTAACAACGGGCTGACGTCTTTCGATCGCTGTCCTGAGGTAAGTGGCGTGAAGTTCCACACCATCGGAACGAGCGCTCCCAACATCGCTGCAATAAGAGGCCATCGCATCTTCGTGTTCATCTTTTTCCTGTCAACGGCCCGCGCCCGAGGTTTCGCTGCTGGGCCGCCTTTTTCACTTCGAAGTAGAAATGAACCGCACGCCGTTAATCTATTTGCAGTCGCGTTCATTCAAGTCTCGTCGAATTGGACGGCATGGCTCTGGGCTCGATAGCAAGAACATGCCTCGGGTGCGCAAATAACAAACTGGAAGACGGGACATCGTTAACTCCGAACCTCTTTTTTGGGTTCTGCGAGGCGTAAGATCTGTGGCAATCAGAGGAGACGCTCAATCGTAGAACGAGACTTCGGGAAAAATTACCAAGCCTTCCGCTCATTGCGTCGCTGATTTTTTTGGGAAGCGGGAGGCTAACTCAAAACATTTCGATGACGAGCCTTATAGTCCTTAGCCAACAATCTGTCAACTAAAAAGTTTGCCACATTCTTGCCACTTGAGGTTTGGTCTCAAGAAGTCCGATAGGGCTTCTGCATCAAGAGGCCGGAAGAGAGGTGAGCATTCGAGGTTTCTGCGATCTTCCGTCGACAAAGGGAATGATCTCTATGCCATGTCGTCCGTAGCCGTCCGTTGACCGATCTATTCCGATAGCCTCGTCATCAATGGTACCCGGAGGAATTCCTGTGCTCGTGCAGTTGCCGGACATCTCCGTCCAATACTCTGGGCCAAGCAGGTTCATGAGGTATCAATAAGCGAAAACCGTCGGCCCGATTGGCCCTAAGGAATGAAATACTTTCAGCCCTCAGCCGGCGATCGCTCTTATGCGCTGCCGCAACTCTTCAATGTGCACCCGCTTGATCGAAGACCCGGTTGTCAACCCAGGCTCAGTATAGGGCTGCGTCGGATAGCCCAGCCGACTTGCGGCATCATCAACGTAAGTTCTTAGTTCCTGAATGTGTATGGCTTTAATGACGGTGCTGTTCGGGGCAAGACTGGGATCGGTCCACGGTGCAGGCGCCAATCCTGCGACCGCGCGCAGCGCATCAACCGCCTGCCGCAGTTCGATGATGTGCTGCGCCCTGACAATCGTTACCGCCGCAAAAATGGTGTCATCGCTAAAGACAGTCGGTAGGTAAGCGAACGCATTCGGCTTTGAAAAACTGCTGCCGGAAGTCGGCGCTAGATCAACCTGAACTGCACCGACTGAATGTGCCGGCGTGGTGACCGTAATTGTGCTGGGATCATCGCTGCCGTTGGTATAGATCCATGAAGCCGAAACGCCGCCAAGCGTCACGGTTGCTAGGTTGTCAAACACGCCATCTAATCTGATCTGCTGTCCACCTGACGTGCGCCCGGCTACACTGCTAATCCTTAGTAGTGTAACGCCGCCTGTCACCCTGAAGCTGGCCGCATTCGATGTCTGCCCGTCCGGATTTCTCACCATCACCGTCCACATGCCGGCATCGCCGCCGTTGTTGAGTTCGTAGCTAAGCCGAGTGCTGGAAATGAAAGTCAGCTTGCTGGCGGTGCTGTTGATGTTCGGACCGGTGGGCGGGTCGAAGATCAGCGAGGCCCCGTCCTTAAAGAACCCCCCATTAATGGTCAGCGTCTGACTGATTGTCGAGTCCGCTGCCATCGACCCTGGCGACAACGTCGTGATCTGCGGCGCCTGCCCCGTTGTGGTCACCGTGAAGCTGACCGCATTCGACGTCTGCCCGTCCGGATTTCTCACCGTCACCGTCCACGTGCCGTGGTCGCCGCCGTTATTGAGTTGGTAGCTGAGCCGAGTGCTGGAAATGAAAGTCAGCTTGCTGGCAGTGCTGTTGATATTCGAGCCAGTGGGCGGGTCGAAGATCAGCGAGGCCCCATCCTTAAAGAATCCCCCGTTGATGACCAGCGTCTGGTCGATCGTCGAGTCTGCCGGCATCGACCCTGGCGACAACGTCGTGATTTGCGGCGCCTGCCCCGTTGTAGTCACCATGAAGCTGACCACGTTCGATGTCTGCCCGTCCGGATTTCTCACCATCACCGTCCAGGTGCCGTGGTCGCCGCCGTTATTCAGTTGGTAGCTGAGCCGAGTGCTGGAAATGAAAGTCAGTTTGCTGGCGGTGCTGTTGATGTTCGAGCCGGTGGGCGGGTCGAAAGTGAGCGTGGCGCCGTCCTTAAAGAATCCCCCATTGATGACCAGCGTCTGACTGATCGTCGAGTCCGACGGCATTGACGACGGCGACAAGGTCGTGATCTGCGGCGCCTGCGCCGCAGGCACCGCGGTGACCATCGTGAAGCTCGCCGCGCTGGTGGTCCTCGCTGCGGTTGGCTGCTTCTCGTTCAGGATCATATCGCTTCCGAACGGCTTGCCTGGCGCATATGCCTGAGCTGAGGTAAACAGTAGACACACAGATACTGTCACTCGCAGCATTGGGAGTAGTCTCTCAAACAGATTCACTCGTTTTCGTTTGAAGGGGCGAGGCATAGTTAATTCAATCTCAGCTTTGGTTCAGTTGAGTTCTGCAAAGCGTAGGGTCTGAGCGCAATCAGAGCAAAAACGCTTAGTCGTAGAGCCGGACTTCTGTTAACACTTGCCAGCCTTCCGCATATTGCATCGCCGTTGTTTTCCTGGAAGCGGGAGGCAAACTCAAATACGATTGATGGTGAACCCTATAGCCCTTAGCCAACAATCTGTCAACTAGAGTTTGTCACATTCTTGCAACTTGAGATCTCGTTTCAAGAAGTTCATCGGGCTAGCGCATGAGATGCCCAAAGAGAAGTGAGCATTCGAGGGTCCTTTCGTTGCGGCGCAAGTCTGCAGAAAAGTCGACCAGTTTCATTTCCACGCGCGGACTGGCGGCTATGACTCTTTGCATTTCTTGCTTATCGTCACGTGACGCGGCTTTTAGATAGAGAGTCAGACGCTCGTCTTTGCTGAGCACACAATAATCGATTGTGGACTTCATTTCTTACCTCCCTTTCGTTCTCGCAGGACCGACTCCAGGGCTGCCAACCTCTGTTCAACATCAAGCTGTTGCTTGGCGCGCAATGAGAAATCGATCAACTTACCAGCTGCGGAGATTCTGACTGAAGTCGATGCCTGCTTATCAAGCATGATGCTTCGCAAAGTGTTAACAGCCTCCAGCGTGTTGGCCTGAAGGCTTATGACGATCTGTTCGCTTAAACGCGCTCGATCTTCTGGCAAGCGGTGCTTAAACTCTGGCTCCTGGCTCATGCGCCAAAGAGTCGTTCGACTGATGCCGCACTGCTGCGCAGCATCTTCAACGCGCGGGCAAGCCAAGAACGCCATAATCGCTTGCTCGACTTTGTCCTGCGATTCCAGTTTCATTTCGTTTCAAATCGTTTCACGATCTTTCGATCCGATGGCAAAAGCAATCGGTGGAAAACAACTGTCCAAACAATGATTTGCAACGCGCGTACGCAATCCACGATGGCGTGAAAATGAAGTGATCACACCCAAAACTCAACCTAACCAGACGTGACTTTGACGGCTGCTAGTTCGGTTTATATTGAGTTGTCTGGTATCGTGAGATTGGGTGGGTCGGGGCTTGTAAGATTCATAACCCCAAGGTCGGCGGTTCGATCCCACCCCCCGCCACCAATCCTATCAATCAATTACAGCGATCTGAATCGGCAGCGTGTCTTTCATTCGACAGGGAAAATCATTTGCCGAACGAGAGTTCATTACCACCAAGGACTGAAGGAGTGTTGCCGATCGTTTTGAGGGCGCTACGATTGCTTTGGCGGCGGCCACGAAGAGCCTGGCTAATGGCGCGAATGGCGGTTTGGGTGCTCATTCTTTCCGCGGTAGTCAGGATTTGGTCACTGCCTCGGGCTCTGCGTCTAATTTCAATCCAAGGCACGTCGGCTGGCCCGATTACGGATGACCAGGAACTTCTGACAGCGATCGATGCGATTCTGGGCGCCAATGTTTCCGTCTTCAAACCTATCTGCTGGAAGCGCGCTGCCGTTCTCCACCGCTACCTCGGCTTACGCGGTCTCGAGAGCACCATAGTTTTCGGCGTGCGAAAAGAAGCCGCAGGTGAACTGAAGGGGCATGCGTGGCTGGAACATGAAGGACAGCCAATTTTCGAACCGGCTCCGCCGGCTTATACGGTTACCTACACCTTTCCATCAAAGACCAGGCACATGATGTGGGCCATCCCTGCTGAAAACAAACAGGACCACTAACAATCCTTAGTCCCGAAAAAAAAGGGGCGCATTGGCTGCGCCCCGCGTCTGCCACGTCAGTTGAAACGCCGGTTACGGCAGTGCCTCAACATTCACATAGAGTTTGAAATTACCCGTCTGCTGAATGCCCAGCAGGAATTGCAGGTTGATGCTGGCTCCATTGGCCAGCGGCGTGCCGAGGGTGATTGTGCCGACCGCTAGACTGCTGTTAAAGGCGCCACCATTTGGCTGATTCGGTACTTCGCCAACCTCTCCACCCTCCACATCCGTACCTTGAACCGCAACGCTGCAAGGGGTGGCCTGACCGGCTGCGGTGCAGGTGACAGAGTCATTTATGCCAGCAACTACTACCACACCGGAAGTGCGTGCTCTCAGATCCGCGGTACCGGATGGAGCGGGAAAGGTACTGATATCGATTACGCGGAAACGTAATCGAGTGATGTTGGCGCCCGTGTTATTAACGAATCTTCTGCGAATCGAGAGAGTGCCGAAAGTCGAGTTTTGCGCCGGGACGCTGGTAAAGTCACGTACGCGATTGGGCGCATTACTTTGAGGGACGGTGTTGTCGAGAAAGTTCGCCGTTATCGTGCTGTTGCGCTGAATCGGAGAGGCGAGATTCTGCGGTCCCGGAGCGCCTAGCCTTTGCCCGGCGCCCGCAGACGTTCCGTTGGTGTCCGTAAAGAAAAAATCTGTCACATTGTTGTCGGTGTCCTTCGGCGTACTAATCGTGCAAGGGCCAAGTACAGTTATCGTGCCACCTTTGCCGCACTCATCGCGCACCCATGCATAATTGATCGAGAAAGGCGTCAGGGTTGCATAGCCGGTGCCTTCTCTGTAAAGAGTATTCGCTTCCGAATCTGAGCCCACCGCGTCAAAGCGATTTGCCAGTGAAAAGTTCGCGCCGCCACTGTTGTTGTTGAAGAGCGCTATGCCGGCGTTATCGGCAATGTCAGTCGCGTAAGTAGCGTCACCCGCAGCATAGGCAGCCAGCGAGTAGGCAACAGAGTTGGTGCAAAGAAAGTGACCGCCGGCAGGAATGACTGTGGCGTTTGGTATGGTGCACCGAAGTACACCGTCAGAAGCCACCACCCCGTAACCCGTGCCCGATATCGCGGCCACCGTATGATCGGCGCCGCTGTTATTGTAGATCTCAATGAATTCGTCGCTGGCGCCGCTGGGACCGCGTAGCCGAAACTCACTGATCAGGAGAGTGCCAGCCAACGGCGCAAGAGCGGGTGGCGCGGCATCATCCGCGAGGAACTGAGCGTTTGTTGCCGGAGTGACGGGCGCAACTATAGAAGCGCCGCTATCGTTCATCGCCCCGATCACTGGCTGGCTCGGGCTTGCTACCTGGTTTGTGCGGGCCATGGCCATTTGGTACAGAGCGGCTATCCGAGCTTCTGACTCACGCTTCAGGCGTTCGGCT
>DNNE01000121.1:17551-33752 GCA_003487805.1 Blastocatellia bacterium
GCGTTCGGCTTTTTCGGCCGCGGCCTTTCGCTTCTTCGGTTTCTTAGCGAATGCCGGCGCTGCGGTAACCACTAAAATGCATAAGACCAAAAGGGAGAGAATTACTGAAAAACGGAGCGAACGTTGACGCATCTAGATTTCTCCTCAACTAATATAACAATGCTGCTGACTTATGAATGAACGCGGAACTTGGTCGACCCTCATCGCCTGGTTCAAACTCATGGAAAGACTTCAAAGTGCGGATTAATACTACTTTACGGCCTCTGACCCGTCAATCAGTTTCTATTTTGGAGCCAGCGTTTAATCGACGCGTCTGATTAATATCGAACCAGCTATTTCACGAAGGCTAAGTCCCAGGAGAAGTTGGTGAATTGCTTGCGGAGAGGACTGCTGAGCAAAAAAAAGCGAGGCGCTTCCAACGAATCTGTGCCGCCTGCTTGAACCCACGCACGGGTTTCAAAGTTGATGATAATACTTTACGAGTTTCTGAACGGTCAATTTACTTGTGATCACCGGGAATGGTCGTCTATCTGATCATGAATCAACCAGTCGATAGGAAATCAGACTCCGCATCAGGGTCTCAACGCTCTGCCGGGCATGCCCGGGGTCGACCGCGTATTGCGCTAAAACTTCGTTGACGATTTCTTCCGAGGTGCAGCCCTTCTCGAGACCTTTCCAGATCAGCAGGGCGGTTTCATTGAGTTGATAATACCGTTTTGTGTTTAGATCAACGAGGATGCCCTCGCCACCTTCAAATTCGGTGCAAACGACATGGTCACGAGACTGCGCGCTGGTTTCAGTCATTATTTGATCGCTAATCGCTTATCAATTCCCTGGTCGCTTTTTATGCGCAACCTGGCTCACGAACCTGATGCTGAACCATAAAATCGGACGGCATGCGGCAGTGTCGAGGAAGGACGCCAGCATTGTTCTGCCCGAGCCTTCGAGCACGTCTATTAACGCGGTGCTTCCTCCCGATACCTCGCCTTGTTCACTAATCCAGTGTGCCTGACATTTGGACCAGCGCCGCACCGGTTGAGGCAGTGTCTCGACGATTGTTTGGTAGGGACATTCGGCAAATGACTTCCTGGCGATCCGCTTTAATCCGCTTACGACGCAAGCGCAGAAACGGCACTCTTTGTCCCAGAGTAACATGCCCTTTTTTTTAAAACCAACAACCCGAATTCCAGGAAATCTTTCGGGCACTATTCGGAACCGCCGCCAGCGAGAGCTTAAACCCTTGAGTATGCGGCGCCGGCGGCACCACCTGACTATTGCCGGCCAATCAAAGAACACTACGTACATTGCCAGTTGGTAGGCAAAGAAGAAATTCATCAGCAAAAGGGTGACGAGGTGAAATACAACTCCGAAACCGAGAATCCACCACCGAGCGCGTTTCCAAAACACTGCCAGCGGAAACAACAGTTCCCAAACCAGAACCAGACCAACGGCAAACGGCAGGTACTGGCGAACTGTCGGCAGCCAAAAGGCTAAACGAAAATGCGTGTCGTGCAGGTTATCCAAGGAGTGATAGATCGCGAGAATTGGGAGGTTGTCCGGACTGAAATAACCAAAACCGGCGACCCTAAGTTTGATCAGCGCCGAACTAAAATAAGACCAGGCCAGTAGGATTTGCATTAATAGAATCGGGTAGCCGTAAGCAAATAGCGGTCGCTTTTCGATCCTATTCGATGGCCAACTGTCGACCGAGAATGCATCGCCGCAAGGCGAGAACCCCAGCACCATCACAAAATAAATTCCAATGATTTCGTCGTGATTGAAATGGCCAAAACTTCGCAGCAGTCCCTGATAGAAAATAACCAACAGGGCCGACAGCTTTGTCGAAAACGGGGTTAGGTAACCCACCGTGCTCATGAACAGAGAAAGCAGCAGGGCCCATTTTAACGTTGCCATGCCGCGCGAGGTAATCAGCCGGTCATAGAAACTCCACGAGAAAAGTTGAAGAACGCCAACCGGTCGTAGCAGTGTGACGGGAAGACGGCTGAGATTGTCGAAGGATGTGGCGGCGATCGAAATAAGGAACACGCCGTTGATCACGACGCGCAGGATACCAAGCGCGAAGGGGGTAGATCTGGTGAGCCTCCCTAAAGTTCCTCGCGCCACGATTGAACGAATTCGGAGTAGTTGGAGTATTGGCCTCCAGGCCATCGGTAACAATCGATCTGTAGTGCTCGCAGGTGATCAGGGGAGGATGGCGGGTGGCTCTCATTGAAGATCTCTCCCCAGCTCTTCAGTAGTTCTTTCATTAACACGCCATCGGGAAGACTCTCCACGTTTCCGTCGGCGGCCCGCAACGCAACATTCTTTGGATGAGGCGAGCGCAGCTTCAGGCTGTCATTATTGGCAATGGCCGCAACCAGTCCCCAGGTCCTGGACCGCATAGCATCCGTCAACTTAACTGCCGGCAAATCGATCAGATCACCCGAAATAGTTTCACCTCGCAAGACAAAGTAAGTGTAATCCTTTCCGAACTCGCCGCCACGTGTCATCACGTTCCAACTTGCAACCGGATAGACGTTTCGGATTCTGGCAAACGACCAAAGCAGCGGCAGAAAGAAAGCCAAAGTAAGAATGGTGTATTTGATCCGGAACCGGCGGATGACGTGAATCTGGCTCATCGAATTGTGCTGGGCGGTTGAATCGAGTGTCACATGAAAACGTCCGGGGAGAGATCCTATGAGCGAGCTACGGGCAAAGTGCGTTCCGGGTTTATGTTTGTGCCGCCCGTCGCGTGCCACGGGATTTTGCCAAAACTCTGAAGGCAAAACAAACAAGGCGATCCAATATATAGATCAGGTTTCGGGCCGTCGTTCGCTAAAGAAACCAGAGCCGCCCTTCTTCGTTCGAGTTGGAGCTCCCGAAGCAGCGCGAGCCTTTCATAGGCGTCCGCAAAGCCCTCCTGGTTTAGATCGGCGACGATATCTTGCTGCTGCACAGCGCCACGAAAGCCCGAGAGGTTGCAACAGAGGGTGAGCCGTCCTTTGTAATCGATGTTGCAACTAACCCCGGCCAGCGGCGAACACGGCGCGGCCGGGTCGACGTTGTAGTAGCCTACGTCGATGCCTACTTTCATTTTGAAAATGCGAGCCAGCAGCGCGATTTCCTCCTCGGCGTGTCTGCGCTGTTCGGCATTCAGGGACGAGTCTGATTCGACACCTTCAGAGGTGGGCAGGATATGAGAGAAATTCAATCCGGCCGCTCCCATGCGCGCTGCGAAAATAGCAATTTCTTCGAGGTGCTCGATCGTGTCGCGACGAATCCCCGTTTTGATCATGAAGGGTAGGCTGGCCTTATGACACCGCGAAAACGCCCGGATCAACCGGACAAAAGATCCCTGGCCTCGCCAATGGTCGTGCTTTTCACGCGTGGCGCCATCAATGCTGAATGAGATATGGCTCAGACTGTCGCGCTGGCTCACGAGTGTGGGCCATAGTTTTTCAAAGTGCCATCCATTGGTTACAAAGCTGCTTTTGATACCCGCCGTCCCGCAGGTCTCAATCAATTCTGAAAAGTTTGGGTAGAGTGTCGGCTCGCCGCCAGTGAATCCTACCTCCGTGATGCCGGCGACTGTCGACGCCTCTCCCAGCACACGTTTGAGAAGATCCATCGACATGAACTCGGCCCGGTCGTGATAGAGCGCGTCTTCGTCTCTCAGACAATAGCTGCAATGAAGATTACAAGTATTAGTCAACTCGATCGTCAGACGTCGAGCTCCGTAGCTGTGGCCGGCATTTGACGCAACATCGTTCATGTGGCCTGCTCCTGGACTACAACGGACGCAAGAAAAGCAGCGGTGTATTTCGGATCACCGAGCAGGTCGGTTCCCGCAAGGAGATCAAAAGCTTTGCATTGCCGGGTCAAGAGTTCCAGCACGCGAAGAAATTGCGCAGCTACCGGCCTGTCGACAGCAGCCCCCGGACACATTCTCAGCAGGCGCTTCATCGCGTCAGATTGTTTCAGTGGTTGAACTCGACTGCGGGATTGACCGGTCTGTTGAGGAAACACCAAAACATCGGGTACGCATTTTTCGACCATCTTTGAGAAAAAGATGTCCTGCGGATGAAGCCGGACTTTCAAAGCAGAGTCAATGACTGGACCGTCCATCAAAGGACCCAATTCCGACAAGCCGCTATGCAAAATGGTGTCGGTAGTTAGAGCAAAAAACTCCCTCAACCCGTGTGCCTCGACCAGCTCATTTGCGGCCGTTAATAAAACCACGTCATCGGTAGAGAAACTCCAGCCGCAAGCCGCCAGGTGCAATGCCATGGTAGATTTTCCGCTGCCAGAAGGTCCCACGATGAGGACTGCTGCGTTCGTTTCGGGTTCAATTACGGCTGCGCAGTGCAGTTCAAAAGCTCCCGCGCGCCGGAGCGCCGTGGCCAGACCATGAGAAAGAACACGTCCGAACAAAAGGGATTGGCAGTCAAGATCCTCGGCCAGCGATGCCTTGACCGTGGCCGAGAGGTCAGCGGAAATCACCGAGCCTCCTAACCGAACAAAGTAAGAGTCTCCGTCTTGATAATAAACAGCTTCGTCGGTGACCGCAGAGATCTCGACTGTTGAAGGGAGGTCGAACTTTGCCGAAGTTAGCGTCAATACAGCGTCGGGTAGAACGGTGGTATCCGCACCTTTGCGAGAAAGGCGCAGCATTGATAGGACACGTTCTGTGGCCGCGGAGATTGTGGCGCTGGGGGTATCTACCAAAAGCAACCGGCCGGCGATCTCATACGTTTCCGCGAGCGCCGGCCGATCACGACTAGCAACAACTTGCATGTGAAAGGAACCTAGTTTGTGGCACCAGAGTCAACCGCCTGAAGAAAGGTGGTAGCCTCAAGAACATCTACAGGTACAGATATTTCCGGCTCAATGAACGTCTTCTTACCGGAGCCGGGTTCGGTTTCTTCAGACGAGGCAACTGCTTCCGTCTCAATTCGGGGTGCGCCTTTCTCTAACACGTAAGTCCTCCCTGCTAATCTAATCTGGATGTTTTGCTTGAAACTGGCTTAATCAACTCGTTAGGGTCAAACTGCAATCCCCTGAAGCGGAAACAAGAGTACCTGTCCAAACAAAAAAACTCAAATAGCTTTTGTCATGACAGGTTTAAACGCATTCTACGTCTTTTTTTCCGGCTGGACAAGAACTATTAGGAGGGGCGTCCTTTGGTTCCGATACAAGTCGGCCCTTAAGTACAACCGAAGATGCGGCGACACTTTTAAGATGGCTTCATCGAGCGGGAGGTCCTTAATGTTAACACTCACGGTTTCGGTCGTAACATCCTTCGCTTCCAATCGCACGCCGGTTTCGTCGGAGATGCTGGAAAGAACGTCCAGGAGCGGCTGATCTTTTGCCTTTAGCGTCAGCTTGCCGTTACGGTAGGAAATCTGGATATCGTCCTCTTCGCTACTGTCTTCGCTTTCGGTATTTCCCGAGATTACAAACGCCTGGGACGTGCTACGCACATTTGCGTTGATTGCCGGGGCCGGTTCGTTGTGTGCAGAGAGGTAAATGCCGACCGGGCGAGGATGAGCTCCCGGAGCGGAATCGATTTCATAGTCAATATAGACCACGGGCGCCAACAGCTGCATCGCCGGCTCCAGCACCACATCGGCAAAGTCGATCGTCGCCCGCTGCTTCTGCATAACCGGGCTCAAAGCCACCGGGGCCTTCAACCTCTTCGAGAGGTCCGCAGCAATGTCAGTGAGCTTCGCATTCTCAGCGCGCAGCGAAATGCCGATGATCTGATCGACAGTTACCCGGAGTTCGAAAGGAGGTTTCTGTTTAGACTCTGACGGGTTGTCGGCTGGCTTCTCTGACTGCTTCTCAGCTGGCTTATCCACCGGCTTGGCTGCTTGTTTTGGGTCTTGGATCGATCTACCAACAGCTGGTGATGCCTGAATCACCGGGACAATCAACGCCAGCAGGGCGATCATTAGAAGGATGGCTTTTCTCATTTTCTATTATTGAAAGTGTCAATCCGAAAAGACTTTGGACTTCTCGTTGTGGTGTCGCCGCCTCTTCGTTGCTGAGGCTACGATGCCTTCCGACGGTTAGTCAAGAAATCGATCTTACGCGGTGATTGTCACCGCAGCAACTGTGAATTTGCCGCCCGTCTGCCGCTGTTTTCTGAAACCGGTTTGGCCGAATGATTCTGCGTAAATAATCTGAAGGGACGCAGCAGATAGTAGCCAAAACCGAGGAATCGCGGAAGGGATATGGTTCCCAGATCGCTATCACTCGGCCGCAGGGTGGAAAGGCAATAGCGCGCCCGTGACTTCCAGCTCTTTCGCACCGAAAAATTGTATCTGAAGATCTCGCGCGGTGTCGGCGGGACCTGTAGGGTGCCATTAAAGAGACGTTCAGTTATCGCGCCTGCCAGAGCCAAAACGGAACTGTCGCCAGCTACCTGCGTTTCGATCCCTTTCGGCAACGAAGCTCCACCGAGCTGGGTCGCGAGGTGCAACCCGAGGAACAACATTCTTTCCGTATCAGTGCGTTGGGCCCTTTGCACGAGCTGCGGCCAGTCTATTGTCGGGCAGGCAGTGATTAATGCGGCGACGTCACAGATCCAGGACAGTCGTTCCCACAGGTGCCGTGAACCGTGAACGCACAGACAGAAAAGCAAGTCTTCGATCGATAGCGTCTTTAGTGAAACATTGCCGAGCTTGACGGTTCCCAGATTGGGCCACAAATCTTCGGCGCTCACTGAAGCGGCAAAGAGTTGGGTCGCCACCCGCCAATGCAGTTCGACAATGAGTCGACCTTCATCACGTGAAAACTGAATGTTGTGTTGTGTCGTCAGGAGGAGCGCCTGCTGCCGCTGATCCAGATTTCTGGCGGGCTTGTAGCCTCTGGCGATCAACAAATCACGAGCTGCGCTAACGTCGTCCTTCCGCACCATCAAATCCAGATCGATGTAACGGCGCAGGTCAGGATTGTCGTACGCCGTAATAGCCAGCGCCGGCCCCTTGTAGGGTATGGCCTCGATCCCGTTCACCTCGAGTTCTCGAATTATCGATACCATTTCATTTGTGAGGATCAGATTTCGCGCAGAGTTCTCCTGGTAGTCTTTTCTAAGTCGTTGTAAGACAGGCGCGGGGATATCTTTACCGGCGGCCCGCTCGATCTGGTAGTAGAAAAGCGGAACGAGAGAGTGCCGTCGCGCCAGTTTGTAGAGGTACTCCCAATCAAGCTCTTGACGCGCAAGGATCCGCAAGCGACTGGTTTGCTCGTGGTCGAGCCGCCGTCGCGCGCAAAGGAGCAGCGCTTCGTGTTCCGCCGAGCTTGGGGCATTCATCATTCGTTCACTCTTGGCAACGTCGGGCCTGCGATCTCGTTTGGCTTCCGGCAACTCTTAACCTGAGTATACTAGTCAGCGTTCAAGCGAGGGAATGAAATACAATTTCCTCTTGAAGGAGAGCCTTGCCTTGTTGAGATCGAGGATTTCAGCCTTTCATGCAAACCCGATCTACCTGCTGCTGATAGCCGCAACTCTTCACATTGTGCTCGCCCTCGCAGTTCTGGGCGTGGGGAAGCTTCAATTATTTCCCTCTGGGCTCAGCCCCAATGGCCTCAGCGACGCCCTCGGTCGCGATAGCGCTCTCTACTTCCAGCCACAAGTCGAAATGCTTGCGGACTTGCTGCACCAGGGTGAGGTAAGCGCCTGGTTTCATCGGCCGGCCGATCTCCATGTGAAGCTTTACTCGTTATCTTTTGCCCTGTTTAGCCGCTGGGCTACGTTCAATGTGCTAACAGTCGAGCCGCTTAATCTTTTGTATTATCTGGCGATTCTAATTTTGATTTTTCAACTCGCATGCCTGGTGTTCGACCGCCGTGCGGGTTTGGTTGCGGCGGTGATTGTCGCCCTCTGGCCGTCATTCTTGCTGCATACGACCCAGCTGCTAAGAGACCCGCTGCTGATCGTGGCAACACTAACCTTGATGCTCTGTGCCGCACGGTGGTTGACGCTGACCAAATCGTGGCGTCAGTCGTTGCCCTTCGTGCTCCTGGCCGTGTTTGCGGCAGTGACGATTTGGCTCGTGCGTGGGGGGATGGGCTATTTGGTTCCACTGATCCTGGTGCTCACCCTCTTGCTGCTTGTCGCCAGACAGCTACGCGAGAAGCGTTTGCTGCTGGTCAATCTATCGTGTGTGTTGTTGGTGCTATTGACGGCCACCTTTTTGCCACGAGCATTGCCGAGTTCAAGATCAAAACTGACGCAGGTCGACCCGGACGCCCCGATGCTGTGGCAAAGAATAGCCGCGACCCGCCGGCGCGCGATCGAGACTTCGGTTGAGCCCGGATCAAACATAGATGCTGACGTGCAATTTAACGGCCCGGTGGACCTTGTTCGTTACGCGCCGCGGGCGATCATCATCGGACTGTTTGCGCCATTTCCGAACATGTGGTTTGTGGTAGGACAACATGTGGGGAGGCTCGGCAAACTGCTTGCCGACTTTGAAACCTTGCTGATTTATTTCATGGAGTTATTGTGTGTTGTCGGCGTCTGGCAGCGGCGCCAACTCTTCGCCTCATGGCTGTTGTTGTTCACAGCCGTCCTGGGCGGCGGCGCGGTGGCGATGGTTATGGTCAACGTCGGCACCATCTATCGCCTGCGGTATTCTTTCTGGATGTTGATTGTGGTCCTGGGCTCAGGCGCTCTGGTGTGCTTGCTTGCAAAGGTATCAAAGACAGAGAGTGATACGCGGACTGGAATCCAGAGATCACCTGGTTGAGGAGGCGGCATTCGACTCGACCGCCGCGGCGCGGACCGTATTTGTTACCACCTCCGGTTGCAACATAGACGCGGCCAGCTTTCCATTCTCATCAGAAAACTTTGCCGCTGAAGCTAATTCAGTTGAATCGACTTTCCATCTTGCTGACGAATTCTGTTCGAGCTCGTTCAGCTGCTTCAGCACCTGACTCAAATCCCGCCGCGCGATCTTTGGCCGCACAACCGTCTCAGCCCAGGAGTAGTACGGATAATCAATTCGATATGCCCAACCGTTTTTGAAGGGCGTCGCGATTAGAAACAATTCGCCGCGCGTATGATGAGAGACAGCGGTGAAGGGTGCTGCATCGCGCGAGGGATCGAAACCTGACGGTCCAAAAATTTCCGGAGCCAGGGTCACCACGGACAACTTCGCGTCATCGATCTCTTCAACGTTCGATGCACGCTTTGCGAAACTGTCGAGCGCGCGTTCGATTCGCGCCCACGAGTCTCGCCACAGTGGTTCGTATTGGCCGGTGTGTTTGATGACGTGCTCTATGTGCGGCAAGACCAGAAGGTAGGCTTGCGCTTCATCTGCTATCGCCTTTCCCGCGAGTTGCTGTGCCAACGGCGATCCCGATTTATCAATTGGCGAGTCTGAGCCTTGAATAACTATGCTCGCCCGCACACCGTCGATGCTGCTGAACTCAGAGAAATCACCAGCCTCAGCCGCTGCGATCAATCGATCGCTCAAATCCAGAGCCCGTTCGCCCGTCAACATCGCCCAGACGGAAAGGACACCATCAGTGTCGAAGTGATTATTGGTGACGAGATCAATGCTGCGCGTGAGTTCATTACGATTGGGCGCGGCCACAACGTTCAGAACAGTCTCGGTGGAAGTATCCGCCTTGACCGACTCAGGCGTCTGGTTTCCATTCCAGTGTGAAAAGTGAATCGCGTTATCGACGGTGCCGTCAACGGAGAGTTTTGGCAGATTGGCGATCGCCTCGCTGTAGAATTCAAATCTCATTGGATGGAACCTGGGTGGAGGCGGCATTCTACGCCGCGATTGGTCGTAGCTTCGCGTATTGATTTTTGTTCGCCTGAGCGGCGTCCCACAGATCCACGGCCTTTTGCAGATTCATCCAGATGTCCGGCGTGGTTTTAAAGACTCGCGACAAACGGATCGCTATGTCCGCGGTCACTGCGCGACGCCCGTGAATCAAATCGTTTACGACGCGCGGCGAGACCCCAAGACGCTTGGGGACTTCCCTTTGCGAAAGCGAAGAGACCTGGCCGTTTGCTTCTTCAGACAGTTCTTCGAGCATATTGCTTAAGATCGCTCCGGGATGAGTTGGTCGCACTTTGCGCTGAATGTTTTCCGGCATACGAACTCCACGTATGGCAGCACTAGGGAGTTTGCGGCAATCGATTCCTGGTAATCGTAATCAGCGTCCGCAATGCCTGGTTGACTGCCTCTGAATCGTGAAAGACTTCCGCTACATCCGCGTCTAGCAACACGACGTTTGTGCCTTGCATGTATTCTTTGTAGAACTTTCCGCGAACTCCGCCGCTAAAGTCGTACTCATCACGCATTTCATCAGGCTCGGAATCACTGTTGGGTTTCATATTGCTTTCGCTCTCGATTGTTTGCTGACCGCGCGTTGATTATTCGAATTGTACCACCACGATAGACATGGGATACAACCAACAGATGTTGCCTCTTTGAGAGTCCTGTCGTTACAAATCGAGACTCGTCCTCCGAATGATCAGGATCGTTTATGCTAAAGGCCAACGGATCACCAAATACCTCTGACGCCTCGTCGAATGTAATCCCGTGCTTCGCTAAATTAGCGTCTGCTTTCTTGATATCCCATTCGAACTTCATAGCACGGTGTGCGTTCTTGGGTAATTACTGGTCCTTCCACTCCGGAATCCGTCCCGGCGTCCAGGGCGCGCCGGCGGCTTCCATCTGTTTCTCCAACTTTTGCAGATCGACTTCGATCAATTGCCGCAGTTGATTGAGCGTGCCTTCGAATTCCGCAGCCGCGGCGGCGTATTGATCGATTTGAGTTTGCGTCGGTCGCGCCGTCGACATGCGCTGACCACCGACGATCTCGCCCACGCGTTCGTTAATCGACGGAGGCAGATTCATGTTGCGAGCGCGCAAGGCCTGATCGCCACTCAAGGCCCGCAGAATTTCATTCGTCCGTCTGTCGAGACTTACTGCGTCGTCAAGCAGCTTCTCAGGCGCGGAAGGCGTATCAACTAGCGCGCGCCGGATCGCTGCCAGCCGCGGCTTCAGAGCGGATGCCGCTTGCGTCGCCCCTTGCAAGGCGCGTTGTAGCCGCGCGACCTTGGTCTGGAATTCCATCAACGCTATTCGATCGGCAGGGTTCATCTTGTCCTGACCATCGACGATGACTTGAAATTCCTGCGACTGTCCAAAAGGCGTCATCACACCGTTGACTCTCTTGGCGACTGACACTTTGTAAGTGCCCGGCATCACGAGCGGACCAGAAGGACCTTCATTGAATGGATCCTCACCGTCGGGATTCGGCGGTGGCGGCAAACTCGAAGCTGGATAACGCATATCCCAGCTCACGCGCTGAATGCCGGCGCCCGTTGGACCAGCAAAACGGCGCACGACTTTGCCGGTTGAATCTGTGATCGTAAAAATCACGGCCGGCGGTTCCTCTTCTTCTTCCGCACTTAGAGCTGCCGGGTTCGGTAAGGCAATAGCAGCGCCGCTTCTGGCCGCAGCCCTTTCGGCTTCCTGGCGACGCGTCTTCTTCGTTTTCAATTCTTCTTTCAGGTAATACGTAAATGTGGCGCCAAAAGCCGGATTCTCAGCCGTGAAAAATGATTCGCCCTGGAAACTCTTGCCGCGCCCACCGAGCGGCTGCGCCTGGATGTACATCAACGCGTCTTTGACCGGAAACAGCGCGTCGTTCTTCAGCATTTCCGGAGTGATGGATCGCAGTGGTGTGTAGTTGTCGAGAATGTAGATGCCGCGGCCGAAGGTTCCGACCACGAGGTCGTTTTCGCGTCTCTGAATGACGAGGTCGCGAATCTGAATCGTCGGCAAGCCACCACGCATCTGAATCCACTTCTGTCCCCCGTCAACTGTGAAGAACAATCCGAATTCAGTTCCCGCAAAAAGCAGTTTCGGATTCACATGATCTTCAGCGATGGACCACACGGGCCAGTTAGCCGGCAGGTTGCTCTTGATCGAAGTCCAGGTGCGACCCGCGTCGGTGCTCTTGAAAAGATAAGGTTTGAAGTCGGCGTTCTGATGATTTTCGAATGCGACATAGACTGTATTCGCATCATGGTTTGAAGTGACAATGCGGCTGACGTAAGCGAGTTCGGGAACGTCGCCGATCTTTTCTACTTTGCGCCAGTTCTTGCCACCGTCTTCGGTGATTTGCAGCAGGCCATCATCGGTGCCGACGTAGATCAATCCGTCTTTCTTCGGCGATTCGGCCAGCGCTGAAGCGTTTCCAAAGAACGCCGTCGATTGATTCTTGGCGACCGCGTCCATGCTCCAGACCTTGCCCATGACCGGCAGCTTATCGCGATCCAGACCGCGCGACAGTTGGCCGCTAATCACTTTCCAGGTGTCGCCGCGATCGTCGCTGCGGAATAATTTGTCGGCTGCGAAATAGAGACGCGTGTGTGAATGCGGACTGATGATAAACGGCGAGTCCCAATTCCAGCGCAGAGGATCTTCGTTGCGGCCGGCTTGCGGTTGAATGCCCATGCGTTCGCCCGTGCGCTTGTCGTCGCGCACGATGTTGCCGCCCTGCAGCTCGGCATAAATCGTGTTTGGATCTTCCGGATCAACCTGAGTCCGAAAACCGTCGCCACCCTGTGTGACGAACCAATCGGCGTTCACGATCCCGGAGGCGTTGCGGGTGCGCGATGGCCCGCCGAACGCGTAATTGTCCTGCGCGCCGCCAAACACATTATAGAAAGGCGTCGCGTTGTCAGTCGTGATGTCATAGAACTGCGTGACGGGCAGGTTGCTCTTGAAAAACCAATTCGTGCCGCGGTCGTAACTCTCATAGACGCCGCCGTCGCAGCCGACCAGATAATGATCGTTATTCGCTGGGTCGATCCAGATTTCGTGATTGTCGACGTGCTTTGAGCGTTCGCCCAGCCGTCGCAGCGTGCGGCCTCCGTCATCTGAAACCATCAGGAAGACATTCATCACGTAAATTCGATCGACATTCTTCGGATCGGCGACGACGTGCGCGTAGTACATCGCGCCCGCATCGAATTCGTTGCGCTTTTCCCAACTGCCACCGCGGTCGCTTGAGCGAAAGATGCCGCCTTTGCGATCTCCTGATTCAATTGTCGCGTAGATTACGTTGGTATCGACCGGAGAAATAGCCAGGCCGATTCGGCCCATATCAGTAGCCGGCAAACCCGCGCGCACTTTGTTCCAGGTGGCGCCCGCATCAGTTGATTTGTAGATCGCGCTTTCCGGTCCGCCGTCGATCAAGGTAAACATGTGGCGACGTCTCTGATACGACGCGGCATAAACTGTGTTCGGATCGTTAGGATCGATCACGACTTCAGTGACGCCCGTGTTCTCGCTGATATTCAGAATGTTCTTCCAGGTCTTCCCGCCGTCAGTCGTCTTAAATAACCCGCGATCGCCGCCCGGTCCCCACAGCGGTCCCTGCGCGGCGACATAGACGATGTTTGAGTCTTTGGGATCGATCGCAATACGGCCGATGTGCTCGGACGTTTTCAAACCGACGTTGCGCCACGTCTTGCCGCCGTCATCGGACTTATAGAGACCATTTCCGTACGAGACGCTGCGTTGGCTGTTGTTCTCTCCCGTGCCCACCCAAACGGTCAAAGGATTTTTCGGATCAAGCACTATCGCGCCGATTGAATACGAACCTTCGCGATCAAAAACCGGCGTCCAGGTATTTCCGTTGTTGGCTGTTCTCCAGACGCCGCCGGAAGCTGAGGCGACGAAATACTTTGCGGCGTTGTTTGGGTCGACGGCGAAACCAATTACGCGTCCTGACGTGAATGCCGGCCCAATCGATCGAAATCGCAGTCCGGTGAATGTCGGTGACGACATCGGATCACGCTGGCGGCTCTCATCTTCACCGGGGCCTCTCGTTTCATTGCCTGGCGTAGGCGATGCTTGCGGGACGGGCGAGGCTGCTGCCGGTGGTCTGTCTGTTTGAGCGTAGATGAATACGGGCGCTACTAGTAACAGCAAACAAACCGAAACGATTTTGATAAGCGAGTGATTCCGCGGATTGCAGGGGCACATTGATTTATTCTCCTGGTTAAATTTCAGTTTAGCGCCGAGCGACGGCAATGTGAGGTCAAGCACGAAAGTGGGAATCCGGAGTTTCCACGAAGCAAATCAAGCCGCCGCGCATTCGCGTTCAGACATGAGCCGCTGAACCGTTTGGATTAATTCCTCGACATCGGGTTTCGAAACATAGGCGAGCGCGCCGGCGGCGAACGCTTCCTGGCGATGCATCTCATAAGCGTCGCCCGTATAAAAGATGCAGGGCACGCCCGGTGTGACGTCGCTCAGCATGCGGCACAAATCCGTCCCTGAGCCGTCGGGCAAACGCTTGTCCAGGACATAGAGATCGAATTCTTGTGCTTGAGCCTTGACGGTTGCTTCTTCCACTGATAGCGCGGTATGAACTTCGTAATCCTCTGCCGAGAGCATCAGTTTGAACATCTCGGCACTGTCTTCATGATCATCAACGTAAAGAATGCGACATTTACTTTTGGTCATAATCGCCTCCGGTCGGAAAATTTCAACGGAGCTTGTTTAGTGATTCAACGCGAACGACTCAAGGGCGCGGAGATTATAGTGTAAGCGTCAATAGTGCGCCAGAACGGTGAAGCGGATGGAGTTTGCAGTGTTCCCTCTCCCTCTGGGAGAGGGTTAGGGTAAGGGCTTAGCGCAAACAACCCACACCAGGTTTCTTTTCTTCTTTTGGATCCGCTAACTACGAAAAAGAAATTAGTTCTGTGGCTCCGTCCACTAAGCCCTCACCCCGGCCCTCTCCCAAAGGGAGAGGGAGAGACACCAAAAGGAGAGGGATAGACACGTCTCAGTCCGCTTTGACTGACATCAGTATCCGCTTAAAGAATTCATTCATGCTGCGATCTCGATGCCAGCGCCAGACAACCACCAGATCGTGTTCCGGATCGATCCAGATTGTATTTGAGCCCGCGCCCAGCGCCGCAAAGCTCGCGCGCGGCGCGTCCGGCCATTGTTTCCCTTGCGTATTCAGCCACCAAAGATATCCGTAGTCCTGGCCAATCGTCGTCGGCGTGGTGGCCTGCTTGAGCCAACTCTCAGAAATGATCTGTTTGCCTCGCCAGTTTCCATGACGCAGGATTAGGTGGCCGAAGCGGGCCATGTCGCGCGTACTGATCCACAAGCCGCCGCCCCAACGCGTGCCGCCGCTGACTGATTCAACCATCCTGCCTTTGATCGAAACCTGCGAATTAGCGTAGCCGTGATATTGCCAGGTGCTGGAAGCGCTGATGCGATCCATGATCTCGTTTTTCAAAACCAGGGGCAGCGGCTTCTGCCAAACTTGCAAGAGGGTCAGCGACATGCGATTGATGCGCACGTCGTTGTATTCCCAAAACGTTCCCGGCTCTTTGATCGCGCGGGACGCCCGTTGCCCGCGACCGAACTCCGAAACGCCGACAAAGTCGCTGTTCTTTCCCCACATCGAACCTTCCCACTCGCTCGTCTGTTGCAAGTGTTCTTCCCAGGTGATCTTCGCGTTGTGGGAAGAGGTGTATCCGTCATCGGTTGCGTAAAGCCTCATCGGATCGTTCACGCTCTTGATCATTCGCCGATCGACAGCGAGTCCGGTTAAGGTCGAAAGAAAACTCTTTGCAACACTGTAAACCGGATCGATCTGATTAGTGTCGCCCCATTCCGCAACGATATAGCCATGGCGGATGATGATCCCGTTGGTATCGCCGTGCATCTTTGGCAGAGGCCCAAGGACGCGCCCGAATGTTTCAACCTGCGTGGAAAAATCTTTCGGCATCGTGCCGGCCTGGGTCTTTGCATAAACGATTGCGGCATCCAATAGCGCGTGGTCCATGCCGGCTTCTTCCGGAGTGCGTCGCTGCCACGCGTCGCCGGCCGGTGGATAGTAAGCAACGCTCTTCTGGGTTTGCGATTGGACCAGCGCCGCAGGCCGGAATGCTGCCAGAACGCAAAGCGCGAGGATCAGAGTGGTTAGGCTAAGTCGCTTGATCGGAGTCATGATAGTTTTTTGCCCGCGCAGTGGCGGTGTGAATTTAGCCCCGCCTTGAAAAGTAATAACATACCAGACTCATCCGACCTGGTTGCCTTCGTGTGGATCGGTTTTGTGTTCGTGTTGTTTCGTGGTGTGCTTTGCTGACGAATCAACAAACACCAACCACGAATTCACACGAACCGGGAATCACGAA
>DNNE01000121.1:34049-34514 GCA_003487805.1 Blastocatellia bacterium
TCACGAAAAGACACGAAGGTTCGATTGATGAGTCAAGTATTTTGTTACCCTTGAAAAAGCCGAGCCAAATTCAGCCGTCGCAGTGCGACAAAGCAGAACCGGTTAACATCGCTGAACGTTTTTTTGGCAACGCGAATTGCTCAGCTGCTACTTCTCACTCGCTGGCCGCCGCCGTGCGCGCAGATAAACACGAACGTCGTCATTGCGCGGATTCACGATATAGACAGAGACTCGCCCATCCGGAAGAGTCTCAATCGTTGCCGGCGAGGCCAGGCCGGTTAGATACCAACCCGGCGGCAGCACGACGGTATTTCGCAAGCGCCCGAAAGTCCGATCCCAAACCAGCTCGTCGCCGTCCAGGTAATAGCTTTTCGAATCGGCGTAAGTTTCCATCAGACGAATTCTGTTTGTGGTTCCGGGCTCAATTGCGCGAGCCAGGTAAGTGACGACGATCTCGCTGTCGTC
>DNNE01000121.1:34805-34972 GCA_003487805.1 Blastocatellia bacterium
GTGACGACGATCTCGCTGTCGTCTTTAATTGAATCGGTGATTGGAAGCTTTCGCTCCGTCGCCTGCTTGCCGCTAATAATTTCCCACTTCAACTTTTCACCGCTGTCGAGGTCGAAGCTCTCGGGATTCGTCACGTGACTGCCGGCGCGCACGACGTTGAAATAATA
>DNNE01000121.1:35264-35434 GCA_003487805.1 Blastocatellia bacterium
ACGTTGAAATAATATTTCTCGCCGGCTTTGCGCACAGTGTAGTCGTGCGTGATACGGAATGCGTGCGACTCCGGCGATTGCAACTCGTAGAGGATCTCACGATCCTGATAGGCGCGCTCAGTCAGCGGATTTTGATTTTGCGCGAACGTTGTCAGAACCGCCTGCGGTAG
>DNNE01000199.1:0-30296 GCA_003487805.1 Blastocatellia bacterium
GGGCGGTAGCCCGCCTCTAAACACAGTCCTACTGTTTTGATCTAAAAGTCTTCACTGCTAAACTCGCGATTCGTTCTTCTATTCACGGTTCTACAATTTACTATTCACGAAAAGTGTCCGCACCAAACATTGAAACCATCGTCTCGCTCGCGAAACGTCGCGGCTTTGTCTATCCCTCGTCAGAGATTTATGGCGGTCTCGGCAGCGCCTGGGATTACGGGCCGATGGGCATCGAACTCTACAACAACGTCAAGCAAGCGTGGTGGCGATGGATGGTTTACGAACGCGACGACATCGAAGGACTCGATTCGTCGATCATTCTCAATCGACTCGTTTGGAAATATTCTGGACATGAAGAAACGTTTCACGACTGGTTGGCGGATTGCCGAAAGTGCAAGAACCGTTTCCGGGCCGACAAGGTCGGCAAGTTGGTTTCCGAAAAAGATGGCAAGCCGGTTTTCGAGTTCGGCGATTGTCCCTCATGCGGTTCTCATGATTGGACTGAGGCGCGAGCCTTTAACACAATGCTGCGGACCAAGCTCGGCGCGGTGGCCGATGATGATCCGGCGGCGTTGGCTTATCTTCGTCCCGAAACTGCACAGGGCATCTTCATAAACTTTCTCAACGTACTCGTCACCAGCCGGCGCAAGCTGCCGTTCGGCATCGCGCAAATCGGCAAGTCTTTTCGCAACGAAGTGACGCCCGGTAATTTCATCTTTCGCACCCGCGAGTTCGAACAGATGGAGATGGAATACTTCGTCAAACCTGGTGAGGACGAAGCTGCGCATCAGGAATGGATCGATGCCTTTCACACCTGGTTTCAAGGGATTGGAATTTCAAGCGCGAACCTACGGCTTTACGAACAGCCGAAAGAAGAGCTGGCGCATTACGCCAAACGCACGGTCGACATTCAATATCGCTTTTTCCCTGAGCGTGAAGACGAAGAGCGGCAATGGGACGAGTTGATGGGCATCGCCAATCGTACCGACTTCGATCTCAAAACGCATTCGAAGAAACCGGAAGACGCGGAAGGGAAGCGTCTGAATCCTGATTCGACGGAAGACCTTTCTTACTTTGATGAACAGACGAAGCAGCGGTTCTATCCTTACGTGATTGAGCCGGCCGCGGGCGTCAATCGCACTGTACTTGCGCTTTTGATGGACGCGTATTCAGAGAAAACGAATGACAAGGGCGAGACCCGCGTCATCCTGAAACTTCATCATTCAATGGCGCCGATCAAAGTCGCGGTTCTGCCGCTGGCGAAAAACAAGCCGGAAATCGTCGGAATGGCAAAGGCGCTCAAGCGCTCACTGCAACCAGTCGTGCGTGCTGTTTATGATGACACCGGCGGGATTGGCAAGTTATACGCGCGGCAGGATGAAATCGGCACGCCCTTCTGCGTCACCGTCGATCATCAGTCGCTCGAAGACGAAGCCGTGACCGTTAGAGATCGCGATACCTGGGAACAGGAACGCGTGAAGGTGAGTGATTTGACGGTTTACATCAAAGAGAGGTTAACTTCGTAGCATCCTTTTCATGCGACGAGGAGATTCCGGTATGAGATGGAAACTTCTACCCGGCGTTAGCGCTTTGATCAGCGTCTTAGTTCTTATCCTTCTAAACCTGTTTCACCTCCGAATTCCCTTCGGCCTTTCACCGTTCCTGATTTTTTGGGTGTTGGGTCCGCTGCTGATGATTCCGTTGACAGCCCTAAACAGAAAGTTGCTGGCGTGGCGAAAACAGCGAGGCCGCGACATCGAAGAAGAGGAGCGTTATGAAATCGACGGAACGGATTTCATCAGCCTGCAACGACAACCCTCCGTGCCAACGACTCGCGAACAGAAATATACAAACTACTTCGGCTTCTGATAACGCATCACGATTAGGCAGCGGGCCGCCTGGTTTATCGCAAGCGACCCCGTGATTACGTGTTTGCTAAGGAGGATCTGATGCAACCACCGACCAGGGCATTCGACCAAACGCTGACGGCCACAACGTTTCTCGAACTCGCCGCTTCCGGAAAAGTCAGTGAGGCTTTTGCGCAGTACATCAGCGCCGATTTTCGACATCACAATCCTTATTTCCCGGGCGATGCCAAGTCGCTAAAGGCCGGCATGATGGAAGCTCATCGAAAGTTCCCCAACACTACGATTGAAATACAGCACACGTTTGAAGAGGGCGATCTGGTGGCGGTTCATTCTCGAGTCAGTCATTCAACGGAGACGCCGGAAATCGCGGTGGTGCACATTTTCCGGTTTGAGCAGCGGCGCATCGCTGAGATGTGGGATATTGGAATCGAAGCACCGAAGAACTCGCCGAACGAAAACGGATTGTTTTGACTCAAACCTTCGCGCCTTCGGCGCAGCACACTGCGGTAAGCCTCCGGCTTACCCGACATTTTATTATTTGAATATCGCCTGAGGCTCAGCCTCAGGCGGAAAGAAAAACAAAAGAGCTTCACCCGGAAAGCCGAAGGCTTTCCGCAGTGTGCTGCGCCAAAGGCGCTATCCGCTAACCCTGATCAAGTGATAGTGCCTCGCTCCCTTTCTTAGCACCAACACCTGCCCCTCAATGAAATCTAAGGCCGTAATTGATTTGCGCGCATCATCGACGCGGCGATTGTTTACCGCCACGCCTCCGCCTTGCACCAGACGCTTGGCTTCACCTTTCGACGGCGCGAGTCCTGAAAGCACGAGCGCATCGCCGAGCGTGAATCCATCGCCACCTAATTTCGATCGATCGATTTCCGTCGATGGCACATCCGCGAAGATGTCGACAATCTCGTTGACGCTTAGGCCGCTGATCTCTTTCCCGAAAAGAACCTCCGAAGCGCGCACGGCTTTTTCCAGTTCTGTCTCGCCATGCAGCATCGCCGTGACTTCACGTGCCAGCCGGCGCTGAGCTTCGCGGTTTTCGGGCGAGCTCTTCACCGCCTGTTCCAATTCATCGATCTCTTCTACGGACAGCCACGTGAAGTACTTCAAATAAGTAATCGCGTCGCGATCGTCGGTGTTCAGCCAGAACTGATAGAAGCGATACGGCGAAGTCAGTTTCGCGTCGAGCCACACGGCCCCGGCTTCAGTCTTTCCGAACTTAACTCCCGCTGAGGTGGTGACCAGCGGAAAGACGAGGCCATGCGCGCGCACGCCGCGCAGACGACGAATTAGATCGATGCCGGCGACGATGTTGCCCCATTGATCGCTCCCGCCCATCTGCAGCGTGCAGTTATGTCGATCGTGCAGCACGAGATAGTCGTAGGCCTGCAACAACGGATAACTGAATTCCGTAAATGAAATTCCTTCGTCGCTCTCAAGCCGGCGCTTGATCGCTTCTTTTCCGATTAGATTATTTACGGTGAAGTATTTTCCGACATCGCGCAGGAACTCCATCATCGTGATTGGTCCAAGCCAATCGGCGTTATTAACGATGCGCGCCGGATTCTGTTTGGCATCAAAATCGAGGAAGTGACTTAACTGCTCTTTGATGCCGGCGAGATTCTCTTCTACCTGTTCGTTGGTTAAGAGCTGGCGCTCTTTGGTCTTGCCGCTGGGATCTCCAATCAATCCGGTGCCACCGCCGGCAATCGCGATCGGGGTGTGGCCAAAGCGCTGCAAACGCGCCAGGCCCATCACCGGCAGAAGCGATCCCACGTGCAGGCTGGCAGCCGATGGATCGAAACCGATATAGGCCGTCAGCTTTTCTTTCGCCAGGACTTCGCGCAGTTCAGGTGTTGCTTCGTACAGCATGCCGCGCCATTGAAATTCGTCGAAGAGGTTCATCAGGGCGTCATCATACCAAGATTTCGGTTTGCTTTCTTAGGCGAAGTCGATTATTAGGTCAACCGCGTTGTTTGTGCGTACGCTGTTCGCAAACCGGAATGTCAAACGAAACGATCAAGTTCCTGGCGGCGCTAACGGGCTCTGCCATTCTCCTGGGCGTGATGAGCGGTTGCCGATCCACATCGTTCGGCAGCAGGCCCAGATCCAGTCCAACCCCTAAGATCTCGCCCGCTCCCGCCCAGCCGGTCGAATTCGTCGCCGCCGTTTCGCAGGGCACGATTGCATACACGCTCCAGGCCACGGGTAGCTTTAATCGCGTCGTTCTTTGGACAACAAACAAAGCCGAAACGCCTTTGCAGGTAAATGTCGAGGTTGGAACTGAATTTGAGCCGGCTCAGCCAGATGTGCCGCTGTTCGTGTTCAAGAAAGCCAGCGTGGTTGTGCAACCGCGCCAACGGTGGATGGTCGACCTGGCGGTCACGAGTTTGGATATTCATAAGTTTCCTTCCGTTAAGGCCGACACCGCGTGGCGGGTCCACAAATCGGATAGGCTAGTCGAGTTTCTACAGTGTGCGTCCGATACTTTGGAAAAGAAAAAGAAGACGAATCACGCCTACGAAACGATCCTGGGCGACCTTGAATCGTTCATGCTTCAATATTCGGTGTGGCGCGCTCGCGGCGCCGGACGTGAAGACTTCATGGACCATTGGATTAATGAGGAGGACAATCCCCGGTCTAGTGCAGAGATAAACTACGCTGCCTTCTATCCAGTGCTGGAAGAGATAAGGCGGACTTGTGGGACGCTTGATAAGCTCAATTAAGGACTGTTGGTGATCATAAGCAGGCGAAAATTCAACGCAGGGTTGTTAACAACGGCAAGTGTTCTCGCGGTTCGCGACTATGTGCCCCAGGCGCGATTGCGTATCAATGGCGCGCGCCTCAACGAACATCTCAAGGCGCTATCTGAGTTTGGCAAGAACCCGCAGGGTGGAGTTAGCCGAGTCGCCTACAGCGAAGCCGATCGACAGGGCCGGGAATACGTTCTGGGTCTGATGCGCGCGGCTAATCTCGATGTTTCGATCGATGCCGCGGGTAATCTCGTCGGCCGGCGCGCCGGCAGCGACAATTCGCTCAAACCTATTCTGGTCGGCTCACACATCGACAGCGTTCCCGAAGGCGGAAACTTCGACGGCGACGTTGGATCACTGGGTGCGATCGAAGTCGCGCAGACACTCGCTGAGAACAAGGTGACGACGCGGCATCCGCTGGAAGTTATCATTTTTCAAAACGAAGAAGGCGGACTGATTGGCAGCGAAGCTGTTGTTGGTCAATTGAGCGAGAAGGAATTCGACCTGGTCAACAAAAGCGGCAAGACTGTGCGCGATGGGATCAAGTTTATCGGCGGCGATCTCTCGAAACTGGCGACAGTGAAGCGAGAGAAGGGAAGCATCGCGGCTTATCTTGAATTGCACATCGAGCAGGGCGGCACACTTGAAGCTGAGAAGATCGACATCGGGGTTGTCGAGGGCATCGTCGGCATCAACTGGTGGGATGTGACCATCGAAGGTTTTGCCAATCATGCCGGCACGACGGCGATGAATAACCGCCAGGACGCTTTGCTGGCCGCGGCGAAATTTATCGAAGCGGTTAATCGCGTCGTAACGAGCGTGCCCGGTCGACAGGTCGGAACCGTGGGAAGAATCCAGGCATTGCCCGGCGCCCCGAATGTGATTCCTGGAAAAGTTGTCTGCAGTCTTGAACTGCGAGATCTGGATGCGGCGAAGATTCAAATGCTGTATCAAAAGATTCGTACCGAAGCTGATCAAATCGCGAAATCAAACCGCGTGACATTTGATTTCAAAGCGCTGAACACCAACATTTCCGCGCCCACCGATCCGCGCATCCGCGCGATCATCGATCAATCAGCGAAAGAATTGGGGTTGACGACCAGGCAGATGCCCAGCGGCGCCGGCCACGACGCGCAGGACATGGCGCGCATTGGACCAGTCGGCATGATCTTCATTCCGAGTATTGGCGGCATTAGTCACTCACCCAAAGAATTTTCGCGACCGCAGGATATTGAGAATGGTGCGAATGTTTTGTTGGGGGCGTTGATGAAAGTGGATAAGTGGCCGTAACGCGATCGATTCACACGTTGTAAATTAGAGAGTAGACAGAAGACTCCGCGTCCGCAAATCGCGCAACTCCGAACGCTCCAAGAGACCAATAGTTTCGTGATAGTGAGTGGCAGTGTCCGAATCGACGAACTCCCCTATTTCTTTCATCGTGGATTTCTCGGCAGCGTAATCTGAAAGCGGCAATCCGGTATCCCAAAAGCAAAGGAGTTCGTACGCAATCCCAGTTGGAGTGGGACAAATCCGACGGAGCATGCTTGTAGTTTCAACCTCAGGATGAGCATTGCGGATGTATCCGTCGACCGTGAGCCAATCCCGAATTTCACGGAGAAGGTATTCAGCTAACTTCCCTGAAATGAGTAAACGCGCGCCCTTGTGAGTTTTTTCGAGACCAACCGCACGTGCCAAAGTGTCATTCTTAGGTAAGAACTTTCTGAAATTATTACCTTCTAATCTGGGTTCGGTCCTGAGGCGACCGTCAACGAGTGCTCCCCGCAACAGAAGTCCCTTCCGAAAGAGTTCCAAATAAATCTTCTGAAGTTGGGGTAGAACCCTCTGCACCTGCTTGCCTTAGATGAGGACCGAGTCGCTGAACATGTATACCTTGAGACTCCGGCCTTCCTGCGTTGTTTCATACAGATAGGAAAAGACGGTGTTGTAGAAATCGTTGAGCCGTTCGTATGCCAGCGTAGGACTCAGTTGATACGCTGCGCCGACGCCGAGCAAGTCGCCGTAGAAAGTGAAGTCGCTTGAGTGTTGGATATCCATACTCCGTTCTAATTGTGCCTCATACAAGATATCGATCAATATCCAACGAACCGTGGAATACTCCGAGAATATCAATATCCCCGTCAGGCTTGATCAGATAGGTTATCCGGTAGTGGGTGTAGAGAAGAATTCGGACGGAACGAGACGATTCAGTTTCGTATCGAAAGCCAGCCTCAGGGTGATTGATGAGTAACTGCGCTTCGTCGTAAATGCCGGTTACGGTTTCGAACGCAGCGGCAGGATTGTCCGCCGCGATGTAATCATAAATTTCCCGGAGCCACGTTTGGGCTTCCTCAGTCCAATTTATTTCTGCCAAGTCTTTATCCGGCGATGCATCTCTTCGTTCGAAATTGTGCGGCCTTCATCTGAATCCTTCAAGCCGCGCTGAACCATTAAGTCAAACGCAAGCACACGAATTATCTCGTCATATGAACTGTCGTCGGGCTGCTTTTTGATTAGCTCGGTTATTTGCTCCTTCGCAGTTGACATGTCTAACCTCCGCTGAGATTCTATCGCATCCGAGGCGTCAATTGAATAAGCGCTATTCTGTCGCCCTTCGGGGCTTTGACTTATTTTACGTTGTAACCCAGGGTGGCGCGCTTCGCACTTGTCCTGGGCTATTGCATTGAGCGCTTTCAGCGCTCAGAAGACTTACCGCCACCCACACCAATCCTGATCCAACAGGGTCCACCAGTCCGTGCCAATCGGCTGTCCGTCTGGTGGATCGTTTGGTTTGGTGAGATTCATCTTCTTCGGATCATCCTGAAAGCGTCTGATTTGGTTCGCGGCATAGACGAAGAATGCTTTTTGATTCTCGTCGCGAGTTACATCCGTCTGTTGACGCAACCAGTTCTTCAGGATCTCGAGCCGGTATTCAGCAATTGCGCGTACCTGATTGGAAGCCCGCTCGCCGGAAGCCAGCGCCATCAGATCGTTCAACACAATCATGTTCACGATGTGCTGAATCTCGCCTTGATAGCCAGCGCGCGCCGGCGCTTTCAAGGTCGCGTCCAGAATCTTATCGAGCACTTCATCGAACGAGGGATTGCGCGCGTCGCGCGCGTGAAACTCGACCAGGCGCGCGGCGCGTTCCTGATTCAGCAGAAAATCGGAAACATGATTTGCGAACGCCTCGGCCGGCGCCAAGCCGTCAAAGGTCGGAGACGTGCGAATGCGAAAGTCTTCACGGGTGCGGCCGTAACCCGGCGGGCGCGGCGGAATCAATTTCAATAGCGATTCAGGCAGCGCCAGATTCTCAGGTTTCAAAGTATCAAGCGTTGCCGCCAGGGCTCGCCGCTGCTCTTCCGGCGCGATGATCTGCGGATTACGATCACCCTTGCCTCGCAAACTGAACGTGTAGTCTTCGCCACCGACTAACTTCGCCGTCGCTTCGACCTGATAGCGGTGGTACATGTAGAGCGGCACCAGCACATCTTCGAGCGTGGCCATCGGCGCGCCTTCGCGAATATTATTTTCGCCGAAGCGATTCATCGCCGCCGCGCGCACCTTCATCACCTGAGCAAGACCATCGATTACATTCGCGCCGTTGTCCCAGAGATGTGTGTAAGAACTCGAGGCGCTGGCCGGACGCGCGTCCTGATCCGTCAGGTATCTCAAGCCGCGTGCGAATGCATCACTTAGGATCTTGTCGAGCGCTGCCTGTTCATCTGTACTCGTGGGAAAATCCTGATAACCATAAGTGATCGCGACCTTGTCCCACTCCCCGATGCCTTTCGCGTACGCGTCAGAAATATCGGGCACACCATCAGCGCCCAGCTTTACCAAAGGCGCGGGATAGTCCATCACGGAAGCACGATTCGTGGTGCTGGCCGCAAAGTTGTGCTGCAGCCCGAGCGTGTGGCCAACTTCATGCGCGGCCAACTGACGCAGACGCGCGAGCACGACTTGCTGCATGATCTTATCGACGACCGACTTGTCCTTTCCGTAAGGCGCAAGCAGGCCTTCCGCGATCAAGAAATCCTGGCGATCGCGAAGCGAGCCCAGACTGACGCGACCCTGAATGATCTCGCCGGTGCGCGGATCACTCACCGACGATCCATATGACCAGCCGCGCGTCGAGCGATGCACCCACTGAATGACGTTGTAACGAACGTCCATCGGATCGGCATCGGGCGGCATGACTTCAACGCGAAAAGCATTCTTGTAACCGGCGGCTTCGAATGCCTGGTTCCACCAACTCGCACCTTCGATCAAGGCTGAGCGCACAGGTTCCGGCGCGCCGCGGTCCACGTAGTAGACGATTGGCTTGACGGGCTCACTGATCGCCGCCGCCGGATCCTTCTTCTGCAAGCGATGATGATCGATGTAGCGCTTGACTATGGGTTCGCTAATGGGCGTGGCGAAATCCATGTACTGAATTCCGAAATAGCCGGCGCGCGGATCGTTGACGCGCGGTTTGAAGCCCGCCGGAGGCAGTTCGACAAACGAAACGTGCTCGCGCACGGTGATAGCCTGGGCCACCGGCGTCACTGAACGGACCAGCGGACCAGCTTCACCCTCAGTTGTGAAGGTGAGCGTGGTTTCCACTTCTGAGTTCTTCGGAAAGTTTTTTGTGTTGGCGAGATAGAAGGCACACCGGCTTGGGTCCAGGCGAAATTGACCCTGTTGACTGCGTTGCAGTGTGCCAGGAATTCCATGGACGTCGCGCAGGTAGAACGCCGTTGCATCTACCAGCGCGCGATTGCCTTCTTCGGCGGCGACTTCAAATCCCCACATGACGGATTCCGCGAAAGCATCCTTCACCGCGCGTCGCTCATCGGCACTTTCGCTTTCGGCGCGGAAGCCTTCGTTCGAAGCAATCAGCAAAACGCGTGGGCCAGTGCGCTCGAATCGCACGATGTGATCCTGTCCGAGTTGACCTCGATCCAAACCGAGATCATTCGATCCGATGCCGGCCGGCAGAGACTCAACGTACAGAAACTCAGAATTCCATTTGTCGATCTCCAGCCAAAGTTTTCCTGCTTTCGCGTCCCAGTAGAACGGAAAATAGCCCGGAAATTTCTGCATGCCGGCGATCTTCTCACTTATGCTGATCGCTTTTGCGGTTTCAGCGCTACCGCGCCCCTGGGCATAAAGCGTTGCGTTGATTAACAGGCATAGCGTAAGCACGAGTACAGAACGAACCATCATTTGCGACTCCTCATTGAGCAAAATTACGTTAGTAAGCTTTCATGCAGTTTTGTTGATTATGCTGCGGGCTTCTACTATCATTCGCCCGCGCTGCAAGTCAAAGAAAAAATTCCGGCGGCTGGTCTTTTGAGCCTGCGACTCATCGCAATCCTCTCGATCCAGCTCAGATGATAGCGTTTGCTGTCGATTTGGCACGTTACTGATCGATAGCCGAACAGAAACTTCACCTCGCAATTACTTGTCCTGGATGCCCCGCGTCCGATTCGTTCATGTAGGTCACGCAACGATGGAATACAGAAACTTCAATCTGCGCATTGAAAGCAAAGTCAGTGATGGCTATCCCGTCGTCGTTGAATCCGAGATGGGCGAAACTGAAGGCCGTCTGATTCTGTCGGACGATTGCCTGAAGGTCGTTGAACAACTGAAAGATGTGAGTGGTCTTGGTGACGACAGTCCTCTGCCGCTGAGCCTGGGCGTCACACTCTATGACTGCCTGTTTCAGAAACGAGTTGCGAGGCTGCTTAACGAGTGTCTCGGAGCCGTCAAGGATGATGAGCAGGGTTTGCGTATTCGTTTGAAGCTTGCGCCGGCTGAGATCGCTGCGCTGCCCTGGGAAGTTCTTTATGACGAAGGGGCAAAATGTTTCCTCGCGACTTCCGACAAGACCCCGCTTACCCGTTACATCGAACTGGAAGAACCAATCAAAGCGTTGAAGATCGAGCCGCCGGTCAAAGTCCTGACGTTGATTCCCGGCCAGTCAGGTCTCGACGTGGAAAAGGAAGAGCAGATCATCGCGCAGGCATTGGCAAACTTACCTGAAGTTGAGATGCGCGTCCTGAGAGACAAGGTCACTCAGTCGGACATTAGCCGGGCTTTGGTGGAAGAGCAGTATCACATTCTGCACTTCATCGGACATGGAACGTTCGAGAATGGTGACGGAAAACTCGTTTTGAATTCAGAGGGCGGCGGTTACGATCTGATTTCGGCAAGCGCCTTCGCAGACTTTTTCCGCGACTATCCTTCGCTGAAGTTGGTGGTCCTGAACGCCTGTCAGGGAGCTGAGGTTTCTTCGACCAGACAGTTGGCGGGGGTCGCGCCGCAACTGGTGGCGCGCGGTATTCCGGCGGTGGTGGCGATGCAGTATCCCATCTCAGATGTGGCCGCCCTCACTTTCGCCAGAGAGTTCTATCTTAAACTCTGCAAAGGCTGGAATCGCGGGCAGGTCGATTCCGCGATTTCTCACGCGCGCAATCGAATGAACATGAGCGTGAAAGAGCCGCTGGCGTTCGCGACCCCGGTCCTCTTTCTGCGATCGCCTACCGGCGTCATCTTCGATCTCGAAAGTAATCAGACCGGTTTCTCCGGCCGGCTGTCGCGGTTGTTTTCCGGCTCATCAGTCAAGCAGGTCAATCGACTGAAAGAGGTCAGGAAAACTTACGAGAAGAACATCGAAGCATGGCAGATGAAGGCGAACGATGCGGACTCCGGGACTCGCGAGGAAGCCGCTGAAGCTATCGCACGCGAGCGGGAAGAAGTCACCGCCGTCGATCGGCGAATAGTGGAATGGAAGCGGGCCCTGCTCGCAACGGTGCTGGCGATGTTGATTGTTCTGTTCCTGAGTTTTATCGGACTGTTCGAAGTTGCCGGCGCTGATAGTTGGCTCGACCGCCGTTTGATTCCCTACATGGACAACTTCATAGCTAACAAAATCAATCAGGACGTGAAGCTGATCATGTCTGATGAAGGCGTCAATGGTGATCTTGGTGAGGCCGGGCCAGGCTGGCGAAAGTTCCACGTGTCGCTGATCAATGCGTTAGCTGGAAAAGCCAGGGTGATGGTTTTTGACCTTGAGATGAGCCTGACCACCGATCAGGACAAAGCCCTGGCAGACGCAATCAGACATGCGGAAGAGAGCGGCACGCACGTGGTGCTGGCAAAGGTGGTAAATCAAGATGGCGCGACGACGAAAGATCTCGCAGCCGAACTCAGCAATGCGATAGACGATCGCTGGGGAAACATCCGGACAGCCGGATTGAGTTGGGGCTTCGTCCGTTCTTATCAACTGGCCCAGTCGGCCCGCCGGGCCTCTGACGCACCACTGACCAACGTAACAGTTCCGTCACTGGCGTTGCAGGCGGTGGCCCAATTCACGAGTCCCAAATCAAAGCCCAGGATCGTTCTGGACGAAGACAAAAAGCAGATTGAGATTATCGGTGACGCAACCAGGTCTATCCCCGTGTATGAAGCCACTTCGTCAATCTATGATCTCGGGTATCGACTAATCGATTACGAAGATCTGAAAAGCGCAACCCGTTCTTACCGGGACGTATATCAGCGGCTTTCAGATGACGCCTTCCTTCGTGAATTTCAAGGCAAGATCGTTTTCATTGGTTTCAGGCAGGCGAGCGATCAATTTCGCGTGGATGAACATGAGCAGCGATACGGAACGGAGATACACGCAAACATCGCTTCAAATATTCTGACCGGCGACTACATTAGCTGGGTCTCGACACCGGTTTATCTCTTGATCGTTGCCGCGATGGTTGGAATCGGGGCCCTGGTGCGCGCTCGGTTCGCGCATGTGTTTTCGATTACCGTCACGCTGCCGTTCACCGAAGGCAAGAGACGGTTTGATATTCCCGGACTGCTTTTTGTGGTTGACGTCGTCTACTTGCTAATTGGATTTCTCCTCTTCAAAGGCGAACACATTTACATAGTCAGAACCTACCATCTGATTGCGCCCTTCATCGCTTACTGGCTAACCGGAAAAATGCGTCGAAGGATCGCCCCAGGATCAGCACGAGGACTTTCATCATGACTCACTCTCACCGAAATTTCAGCGGACGAATTCTGTTGCCGGTATTGTTGTTGGCGACGATCCTGTTGGCGGCATTTGAAATTGATCAGGCGCAAACACGTTCGCCTCTGCCGTTCCCGGACGGCGCGCCTAAAGCCGTAATCAAGAGCGTCATGCCTGCCGATCCGAGTGTGCGCTCAATCGCCACGGTTTCGCGAGCAGGCCTCAGCGCCCCGGTGACACCCGGCTTCCTTCTTTATGTGGGCGACGTGATCGAAACGCAAAGCGTGAAGGTGACGGTTGAGTTTCTTGATGAACCTTACGCGGAGAGACAAAACGAAGTAATCATCGACGTGAATTCGCGCGTCGGAATTTCTTCAACCTACAGTTGGTGGGGAACGGTGTGGGCGAAAGTGAAGGATGCCTTCGCGTCTAAAACGACCTACGCTCAGGCCGGCGCCACCGGCACCGAATATGAATTTACCGTTTTCAACCCGTCGTTTAGCTTGACCGATCCGGTGAGCGCGACCCTGGTTGTGATCGAGGGGACTGTCGAAGTCAGCAAAGAGCGAAACGAGTTCACCAGTGAAAACTTCGAGCGCCCGCCGCGGCGAACAGTCGCTGAAACGCGCTTGCCGCAATTTCTTTTAGCGAGTTTCATTCCCGCGTTCGATCCACAGGGCGGGGTAGTGCGAACGTTAGATGTGCCGCCCGGAGAGATCATATCGTTCGAGCCTACTTATCACTTGCACAACGACTGCAAGCAAAAGCGTAAGATTGAATTTCGCACATCTGATGCGACTCCATGGATGCAGCTTCAAGGCTCGCTGGTCGTTGATATCGAGGCCGGTCAAAACCTACCGGTAACCCTCAAGCTTTCAATTGATGCGACACGTTTGGGAATCGGCAGACACGAAGCCCACATCTACGCTGTGTGCGTCGATTGCGGCCAGGGAAGATGCCCGGCCCAACAAATTGACTACACGCTCAGCGTAAACGTTACCGGTGTCGCTGAACCAACGCCAACTCCCACGCCGGTGCCTTCTATTTCACCTAATCCGTTGAATCCGGTTTTCTCAGTTAGGGCGCTGCAACTGTCGCCCGTTACCAGAAACCTCGATAAGGCAGTGCCAGCGCCAACGCCACGAATCGAGTCGGTGCTCAATTGGACCAACCAGGTCCTGGTGAGCACTCAACCAACTTACTCATCTCAGAACCTGATTCCGCACTTCGAATCAGTTGATGAGCGAAGTCAAAACTTTGTCGCGGCGCGTGCTCGCGCGGTTCTTACCAACGCGATCGGGAGTCACACGACGCTGGGCAATGTCTATAGCGACTGGGGACGAGCGGCATGGGCCGTTTATGCCTATGACAAGGATCTGAACCGCCGCGGTGCGCCGCCGGATCTACCCATTGATCGTGGCGAAGCTCTGCGCTTGACCGGAAAATTGGACGAAGCTGCCGCCTCAAACCCGGTCGCCGCTGCCGGCTCGTTAAAGGCGCAGAACCTGCTTGGCAACATCGCGCTCGATCACGCACGCATCGCTCTGGACCAGGGCAACACGCAGGCAGTTGATGCGGGGGTGAAAGAAGCGAAGAGCCGCTACAAATCGGCACAAGGGATTCCGCCAGGCGCGCCGATGATCGGCGTGCGAGGCAACAGCACGATCCAGGCAAACATGGCTGAGGCGAACATTGTTGCCGGCGAAGCAGCGCTGCGAAACGGCGTGCCGCAACTCGCGCAAGTAAATTTTGCCGAAGCTACTCGTGTGCTCGAATCAAATCAGCAGGGGCCTGCAATCTATCCCTTTCCGACAACTGATCTGGGAGTTGCCTATCGTGGATTAGGTGATGCCGCCGCTCTCTCAGGCGATATTAAGGCCGCGGAAGATTCGTATGCGCGCGCGAAACAGCAGCACGAACAAGCGATCGCGGCCCATCGTGATTTCGCGGAAGCATATTTCAATCTTGGTGATTATTACGACGATCGCGGCGAGCGTGAAAACGCGAAAAAGAATTACCGGCTGGCGATTCAGGCGCGCCCGGAACAACCCGCTTCGTACTTGCCACTCGCGGTTCTGCTGCAAAGCGAGGATCCGCAATTGGCGGCTGCCCTGGCGGCCACCTTTCTGAAACTCGAACGCGAACCGTTCAAGCACGGAGAGAAGGCCGCGACCGCGGGCAAGATTGCGCGCGGCGGAAAAGTCATTCCCGCTCCGCGTCCCGGTGGACGCATCACTGACGTGATCGTTCCGAATGTTGTGACTCAGACACAGGATGAAGCGACGCGAGCGCTGCGAGCGGCAGGATTTGTTGTCGGAACATCGGCCAGACGAGATGACGCGAAACCGGCAGGCACCGTGCTTGAGCAGAAACCCGATCCGGGAGCGAAAGTCGCGCGCGGATCATCCATCAATCTCGTCATCAATGCCGGCACGGAAGTCAGCGTGCCGGACCTGCTTAACAAGAGTCAGGCAGACGCGATTGCCGCCATCGAAGCCGCGGGTCTTAAGCGTGGAAGAATCGATGCAAGGCCTGATAACCGCCAGCCGAGGGATCAGGTCATTGCTCAAAATCCGAGAGCGGGAAGAAAGGTCAACCGCGACTCAGTGGTGGATATCACCGTAACTACAACTCAACCAATCGAGGTGCCCGGTGTAATTGATGATAAGGAACAAACCGCAATCAGGAAGATGTCAGAAAAAGGATTGGTTGGAAAGGTCGAACAGAGAGAGAGTTGCAAGGTGGGCGAAGTGATTGAAACGATACCCCCGCGCCACACGCTGGTTGAACCTGGATCGACGGTGACACTGGCGGTTGGTTCTCTCGGAGAGAACCCGATAACTGTGCCGAATTTCATCGGCCAGGATCGACGCGAAGTCGAGTCTGCAATGCGCGTCGGGAATCTGGTGCTGGGCCGGATTAGAAACCAGGAAACTGATCGTTATCCGGAAGGAACCGTTTCAGCGCAATCGCCAAATCCGGGTACTAAGTTTGCCCGGAGTTGCTCTTTCAACATAGATCTCAGCATTGCGATACCTTTGACGGTGGGAAATTATGTCGGAATGTCTGAGGGCCAGGCTCGACAGGAAGTTATGCTCAAGGGCTTGTCTCCAGAGGTTAGATATCAGCAGACTCGCGGTCGCCCGGCCGGAACTGTTTTTCAGCAGGATCCTTTGCCCGGAACGGCCACGCGCCGTGGATCTTCGGTTGTTTTATTCGTTGTGCAGCGAACCGACGCGAGGGTGCCGGATGTGCGCGGCATGAAACTCGAAGATGCGCGAGTGGCTTTACAGAACAGTGGCCTGACCGTCGGAACTCTCACGCGCGTCATCGATAGCGATCGGACCCCGGGAACTGTTAGAAATCAGAGCTTGAATCCGGGGCAATTCGTACCGGCTGGTACGCGCATCGATTTGGAAGTTGTCGCCGCCCCCCGCATACCGCCGGTGCAGAATAACCAGGTGAACGTTCCGCAGGTGTGCGGAATGAATCTTGATGATGCGAAGAAGACACTCGCGGCCGCCGGGCTGATCGTCGATCAGAACTCTATTAAGCGGTCGCTTCCGGTCAAGCCATTCTGCGGTAACGGCGCCTTTGGAACCGTTATCAATCAGAGTCCGGCGGCAAACTCGAGCGTCGTGCGAGGGACGCGAGTGACGTTGACGCTGGCTGATACGATTCGGTGAAGCGGCAGATCCGGTCAAATGCTCACGGCGTAGGCATCGTAATCGAAAAGCGTCCGCAATAGGCGTTCAGTTAAAGCCGCAGGCACCAATGAAAGAGCCAGGCGACGTAGTCGCACCGCCCATTGGCTCTCCCATTGGCCGACGACTCCATAGATTCGCGAATATCGCCTGATAGTAGCGGTGCGCGCAAAGCGTAACGCCTCGAACTTTCGCAGAGCACCTGTGACCGAAGCAACCCCTCCTTGTTTATCTGCCGGACCGTACTTGTTTAGACAGCGAGCCAGGATCGCGGCGTCTTCGATCGCCAAACACCCGCCCTGGCCCAGGTTTGGAGTGATCGGGTGAATCGCGTCGCCAAGCAGCGTCATTGACCCTTCGCCCCATTTTCTGGCCGGCCGTCGATCGCAGGTGACATTCCGAATTAATGCACTGGCCGGCGTGGCGCGAATCAATTCCGGGACCGGCGCCCACCAACCATCGAAGGATCGCAGCAGTTCGTCGCGATTCAATTCGTGAGCCTCGTGTTCATTCGTCTTTTTCGATCCGCTCAAATCTTTGTTGATGCTGGCCCACCAACCGATCTTACCCGAACCCAACGTTCCAATACCAAACCGTTGGCCGCGGCCATAGATCTCGTATGCGGTTCCCGGTGTGATCGATGGTGCGGGAGAGTTTACAACTCCGCGCCAGGCAACGTAGTCGTGCTCTGTCGGCGGGCCATCATTCAATAGCTGTGTACGCGCTCGCGAATGAAGACCGTCAGCGCCAATCAACGCATCGCATTCAAATGAACGGCCATCGGCGAAGCGCGCAACGATGTCGCCAGCGCGCTGCTCATAGCTTTCAAAAACATGATCGAGATGGATCGAGTTTTCGGAGAGAGCGTTCAGCAGAACATGTTGTAGTTCAGCGCGGTGCAGCGCCATCGGAGGAAGGTCTGTTTTCGGAAATCGAAAATTGTTTAGCAGCCGGCCGTCATAGTTGAGCCAGCGTGCCTGCTCCATGATGCCGCCGTGTTGGCGAACCGCATCGGCCAGCCCAAGCTGACGCAGCACGCGCATCGCATTCGGCCACATCAGGATGGCGGCGCCGACGTCCAGCAGCGCCGGCGCCTGTTCGAACACTTGCGGCTCAAAACCGAATTGCCTCAGCGCCAACGCGGCCGTCAGGCCGCCAATGCCGGCGCCGATTATAGCGATACGCATCAGTTCGGAGTTGCTTCGCACAAAAAAGCCAAGTGGCGAGTCAGGGGATTGATTGGATAAGCGGCCGCGTTACAGAACCGCGGGCGGTAGCGAGCGGGATCAGGGCGCAACCTGGCCATCCCGCTACACATGCAGAACTCTGAACTTGATTCGGAACGTTGAGTCCTGATCCGCTCGCTACCGCTCGCGGTTCGGTAACGTTTTCTCGCGTTCAGATCGGGAGACAGGACGCCTTTATGCGCAAAGCCGTTCGGTTCGCGCTCAGTTCACTTCTCGTCCAGCTTTCGACTCGCGTTCAAATTATCGAAGTTGAGAATCGTGTTGAAGACCAGCGAATAACTTCCCGCAGTCTGTCCACGCCAGAACGGATTCAGCGAGAACAGGATGACGTGACCACGCTCGAACGGCGAATCGATTACCGCCGCGTGCTGCGCAATCTCGTCGCCGCCGTCGAGCAATCCCGAAACCAGGAGTTCATTTGCATTGCCCCAACGCAGGATAACTCGCGGCCTTTGCGCGGGTGGAATCAGGCCCCCGAGATTGCGGCGCTGCTCTTCATTGATTGGCGCAGCTTCCCAAATCTCGCTTGATGGTGGTTGCTCAGGAACTTCTGCCGGCGGCCGTCCCTGAACTATATCCGGATCATCGACTGTGCCGCGGCCGGTCGCGCGTTGTGCGCCTCCGCCTCCGCCGCGACGTCCACCGCCCCCGCCACCGGCGACGTTGCTGACGTTGAAGATTGGGCCATTGAAACAGTAGACGGAAAGCGAATCGCCATAGCCGTACGCGATCGGACTGGTTGAATCGACGAATCTGGTGCGCAGCACATCGCCGATTGCGCGCAGCCGCGTCGCGCGCTGAATTGAAACACCGGGCGTGAAGCCCATTGAGACGGCAAAATCCGCCGACTCGTCAGAGCCGACGTACACGCCGCCGTTCTTCACGAAGTTTTGCAGGTTCACGAGTCCCGTCCATCCAAGTCCGGGACGCATGTCGTCAGTCGAAGCAAAGCCCCCGAGGTTCGGCGTCAGATCAGTTTTCTTCCACGGCAGAGGATTGCCGTACATCGGCCGGCCCTGAATGACTGCGTTTGCGTTGCCACCGCCCGGGGCGAAGACAATCACGTCGTACCTTTTGTTAAGGTCAGCTTCTTTTGCCACATCCTGCGTGCTGATGTAGTCATAGGGAATGCCCATCTGATCGAAAGCGAGTCGCCACCATCCTTCATCCTGCGTGTTCAACCACGTGTGCATGATCGCGACGCGCGCAGCTTTGACGGGATGAGTCTTTATTGTGTCTGGAAGTTGAGACAGGGCATAGGCTTGCAGCCCGAGTTCTGACGTCACTCGATTAAGTTCTTCCGTCGACACGCCGCCAATAATGAAAGAACCACGATTGAACTTTTTGCCGCCCTCTGCAAAAGGTTCTTCCGCCGCCGCGAAAGATGCTTTCCGTAATCGATAGCGCAAGGTGATTAGAGCGTTATCAGCGTTGTTATTGACGGCGAAGATTGATCCGGTGCCGCTGACCCCGCCGGGCGAATGCACATCGCCCGTGACCCGTTCCATTGAGGCGGAGAGAACCTTGACGTCGGTAACGCGCACAACCTGGACGTTGCCGAGCTCGCCGAACGTCCAACCCGTGTCGTCATACACGCTCTGCTGCGGATCGCGCGGACTCCAGTACTGATAATCAAGCAGCGCGTCGGCAATGCGGCTGTAAGGCTGGTCCATGCGCACGATGTAACTACCCGCGGGAAAAGTGCGCTGTTCCGTGTCCGGGGTTTTCGCCGGCGATGCGGTCGCGGCCGCGTTGTTGTTTCCACCGCGAGGGCCGCCACCGGTTCGTGGCGCGGCTTTCTTTTTCATCGTGACGGTGAACGGAGCCGTGGCGCGATGAATTTCGCACGCCTGGCCTTGCAGGACTCGTAGCAAGTTTGCCTGGTTGCCTAAACGCGGATCGTCCCCGGGGAAAACGTAAGCCGCCGGCCCTTCGTTCTTCGGCTTTTCGATCGAACGCTTCGACTTCAGATAAAAGTTCTTGAGAAACAGCTTGCTGTTCTTGTTGAAATAATCGAGCGAGACCAAAAGCGCGGTCTCTTCATAGTTGTTGTTGTTGCGCTGCGACCATTTCGTGCGCGGCAGCGGTGGATTCTGTTTGTACCAGGTGCGTTGATATTCGTCCGGCGAAACCGTCCGTGTCAGAGTGTCAGCGCCGCCATTGCCAAACGTTTCATACAAACGGCTGATGCCGTTGTGCGTCGCCGCGATGAACATCAAATAGCCGGGCGACCAGGTGTCGAACGTCCCGTGCGTGAAGACGCCGGGCATGCCGAACTTGGTCATCTCGGAAACGTTCTTCCAACCGATCATCTGCCACTCGTCAGTGAGAATCGGATCGAGCCAGGCATTGTACGGGCCATCGCCTACGGTATTGTCGTAGAGATACGGAACGGATTCATGCAGGTCGTGCAGCACCTGCGCCTTCCAGCCGACGTAGGTATTCAACACATTGCGCGTCAACTTCAGAGACAAACCCATCGCATCCCGATTGTTGTCGTGCGCCACATAATGGCCCCAATAAATGAGGTTTGGATAATTCTCGTTCGGATGGGCCAGATGCCATTTGTAAATGTCGACCATCCGATCGCGGCCATCGACTTCGACCACGGGAGTGATGAGCGTGACCATGTTGTCGCGGATTGATTTGATGTAGGGACTGTCGTCGACGGCGAGACGATAAGCCAGTTCCATCAACGCCGTCGGCGCGCCGGTTTCGGTCGAATGGATCGTTCCGGTAATGTAGTAAATTGGAAACGACTGGTCGACTAATCGATCGGCTTCGGCATCATCCATGTTAATCGTGCGGGGATCGCCCAGCTTCGCGAGTCGCGCACGATTTTCATCGAGCTTTGCCATCAAAGATTCGGATGCCACCGCCACCGCGATCATCTCGCGGCCTTCTTCGGTAGTGCCAATCGAAAAAACTTTCACGCGCGGAGTGGCTTTCTCGAGCATGCGCATGTACTTGTAGACATCTTCGGCATAAGGCAGTTTGCCTGGCGCGCCGGCGACGTCTCCGATCACGGATTGCGGTGTCGGCACCTTAGGCGACGCGGGCAGGTAATCGGTCAGCGGCGAGTTGAAAAACTTTTCGGTCGTATACTCGGCAATCTTTTTCGTGTACTCCTGATCGACCGGCTGACTGGTATCACGGCTATATCCGTTCTGTGCGTGCACTGACAATGCCGTGGCGCTTAGCAGAAAAGCGCCCGCGAAAAAGACACTGCTGATCCGATTGAGATTCATGTGGACTCCTTGAAAGTTGATCGCATGAAAACCGATTCGACGATCTTAGATCGATTAATAGAGAAGAAGATGCTTTTAAGCTAAACGCGAAAGTAAGTCAATGGCGCTGTTACAGAACCGCGAGCGATAGCGACGTTTGGTGTTGTCTGTCACCGTGGCAAGATCGATCCACGAAATCACACGAAATCGGCACAAAAAAACGTTTCGTGTGGGTTCGTGGATCGTCTTACCTCGCATGGGGGAGCTCCAGAGGGCCCCACCCTTTCATTCCCTTTTTGAAAAATGATGAACGAGTTCTAAGATTAACCTTCACAGGATCGTCGTGGCTCAACGAAATCGCCCAATATCAACTGAAGGACCGAACGGCTCTGGCGCGGCTGCGCAGCCTCCGCTTGAATCAACCCCTCCCGATGTCAAACCCATCAGCAAAGTCGCAGGCGGCGTGAGGGCGGCGTCAGTAGCTACGCAGTTTGCCTGGGGCGAAATGGGTGTGGTGCGCGGCACGCGCGCGCTGTTGCAACTCAATCAAAAAAACGGAATCGATTGTCCCGGTTGCGCCTGGCCTGAGCCTGACGGCGAGCGTTCGCATTTCGAATTTTGTGAGGAAGGCGCGAAGCACGTTGCTGACGAAGCGACGAGGAAGCGAGCCTCGCCTGAGTTCTTTGCGAAGTGGAGCGTCGCGGATCTTTCGCAGCAATCGGATCTTTGGCTCAATCAACAGGGACGCATCACGCACCCGATGGTCTTGCGTGAAGGCGCGGCGCACTACGAAGCTATTGATTGGAAAGACGCGTTTGCGCTTATCGCGAGCGAGTTGAATTCTCTCGCATCGCCCGACGAAGCGATTTTCTACACCTCCGGCCGCGCCAGCAACGAAGCTGCATTTCTTTATCAACTTTTCGTAAGACAGTTTGGAACCAACAATTTGCCTGACTGCTCAAACATGTGCCACGAATCGAGCGGCACGGGCATGAAGGAAACGCTGGGCTTCGGCAAAGGCACCGTGACGCTGGAAGATTTCAGTCTGTGTGATGCGATTTTTGTGATTGGTCAGAATCCCGGCACGAATCATCCGCGCATGTTGACGACGCTGCTGGAAGCGAAACGGCGCGGTTGTAAGATCGTGCATATCAATCCGCTGCCAGAGACGGGGACGACGCGATTCAAACATCCGCAGGAATTTTGGACCTGGCTCGGTGCGGGAAACCAGCTCGCTGATCTTTTCTTACAGGTGCGGATCAACGGCGACGTAGCTTTGCTCAAGGGGTTGATGAAGGAAGTGCTGGATGCGGAAGAGCGTCGACCCGGCACGGTTCTGGATCATGAATTCATTAACACCCACACGACCGGCTTCGAAGAATTCAAAGCTGGGTTGCATCAAGTCCATCTCGGCGACATCATCGAGCAATCCGGAATCAAGAAGACGCAGCTCGAAGATGCGGCGCGCATCTTTATTGAATCCGAACGCATCATCTTCTGTTGGGCCATGGGCCTGACTCAGCATAAGAACGCGGTCGCGAACATCCAGGAGATCGTGAATCTGATGATGCTGCGCGGCCAACTCGGCAAGCCGGGCAGTGGGTTGTGTCCGGTGCGCGGGCACAGCAACGTGCAGGGTGATCGCACGATGGGAATTTGGGAGCAGCCTACCTCTCAATTCCTCGACAGCCTGGAAAAGGAATTTGGGTTTAGGCCGCCACGGCATCATGGATTCGATACGGTCCATGCGATTCAGGCGATGCACGAGGGAAACGCGAAAGTCTTTTTTGCCTTGGGCGGGAATTTTCTTTCCGCGACGCCTGACACTGAATACACGGCTGAGGCTTTGCGACGTTGTCGTTTGACGGTTCACGTTTCGACAAAACTTAATCGCGCGCATTTGATTACCGGCCAGCAAGGATTAATCTTGCCGTGTCTCGGGCGCACTGAAGTCGATCAGCAGTCGAGTGGCCCACAGCTTCTGACGACTGAAAACTCGATGGCCGTTGTTGAATCCTGGCAAGGGCGTCTGGCTCCCGCTTCAGATAAATTGATGAGTGAGCCGGCGATAGTAGCGGGACTGGCGAAAGTTGTGCTCGGAAATCGATCGAGCGTTGATTGGGACGGTTTGGTCTCGGATTACGGTCGCATTCGCAGTTGCATCGAACACGTTGTGCCGGGTTTTGAAAACTACAACGCCCGGGTGCGTGAACCGGGTGGGTTTTATCTTCCCAATCCGATTCGCGATAGGAAATTCAACACGAAAGACGGGAAGGCGCATTTCACGGTTCATCCTTTGACGCAAATCGATTTGCAGCCGGGAGAATTCCTGATGATGACGATGCGCAGTCACGATCAATTCAATACGACGATCTATGGGCTGGACGATCGGTATCGCGGTATTCGCAACGGACGCCGCGTGGTCTTTCTCAATGCCGATGACATTCGTTTGAGCGGCTTTGAAGCCGGCGCGGCCGTCGATCTGATTAGCCGCTATGAAGGCCAGGAACGAATTGCGCGGCACTTCACGATTGTGCCGTATAGCATTCCGCGTCGGTGTGCGGCGACATATTTTCCTGAGACGAACGTTTTGGTGCCGGTTAAGTATTTTGCCGATAAGAGTCACACCCCGGCATCGAAGTCAGTGGTGATAAGTATTAGACCGGCAGATTGATCCATTGACCCATTGGTCCATTGATTCAATGAACCAATCCAAATCGAAAATCGATCTATACGATCAGCTCGCAGCGCAGCTCTCGAGTCTGCTCGCCGGGGAACGCGATCTGATCGCCAACGCGGCGAATTTCTCGTCGCTCATTTTTCATGCGCTGCCCGATTTGAATTGGGCCGGGTTCTATTTCGCAAAGGACGACGAACTCGTGCTGGGACCCTTTCAAGGTCAGCCGGCGTGCGTCCGCATCCGTGTGGGCCAGGGTGTCTGCGGCGCGGGTGCGTCGAAGTGTGAGACTGTTATTGTGCCAAACGTGCACGAGTTCCCGGGTCACATCGCCTGCGACAGTGCCTCGAACTCGGAAATAGTTGTACCTTTAATGAAAGGTGAACGATTGATAGGCGTGTTGGATCTCGACAGTCCATTAATCGGAAGGTTTGATGCTGACGATGCTGATGGACTCGAAAGACTAGCTGGAATCTTGATCGAAGTCAGTGGTTAGTTCGCTCCGGAGGAGCGAAATGTTTATAGAAAGCAGCGCCAACGTTTTTTCGTGGAGCTCTGGAGGAGCGAAATATCTGATAGCCGGTGTCGCTCCTAATGGAGCTGAGTATTAATGTTATCCAGCGGCTATAAACATTTCGGCCCTAACGGGACGGCGTATACGGATTCGGCGGAACTCATCGTGACAACACCCATCATCGTGGCCATCAGCGGATTGTCGTCTAACACCGGCAAGACAACGCTCGCCTGCGAATTGATCCAACGCCTGCCGGGTTGGGAAGCGATTAAATTGACGCGCGGTCACTATCGCTCGTGCGGCAAGGATCCGAACGGCTGCTGTGTAAGCGATTTGCTGTCTGACGAGCCGTTGATTCGATCGGGGCGCGAAGCAAATTACGAAAAAGGTAAAGACACCGGGCGTTTCTGGGATGCGGGCGCCGCGAATGTGCATTGGGTGATCGTCGGTGAAGAGCAGGTTGAGGAAGGAATCAACCGCGCGTTGTTGCGAGTCAAATCGGCAGGAGTGATCGTCGAAGGCAACAGTTTTCTTGAATACATCAAGGCCGACTTTGCGATCACCTGCGCGCGCGCGGGCGAGAACAAGATGAAGACCTCGGCGCGCAAAACGCTGGCGAAGGCCGATGCGCTTTTTCTTTCGACGGTTGATGATTCAGATCGAGCCAGCGCGATTGAATCATTTGAGAAATGGCGCCGGGGCCTGGCGGTTCATCTCGATGTCGATTGCATTCCTATGTTCACGCGTCAGGAGATTTCGAATTTGATCGATTCTATTTTCGAAAATCTTTCTGTCTTCTCTGTGCCCTCTGTGGTTAATGTTTGATCTGCAGGCTGGAAGCCTGCGCACCGCCGGCAAGGATGCCGGCGCTCCAATTATGATCACAATTCGCAAATCAGAAGCGCGCGGTCACTTTAATTTTGGGTGGCTTGAGACCTATCACACCTTCTCGTTCGATCAGTACTTCGATCCGGCGCATTCGCATTTCCACAGCCTGCGCGTCATCAACGAAGATCGCGTCCGGGCTGGCCAGGGTTTCCCAACGCACTCGCATCGCGACATGGAAATCATTACTTATATTCTGTCGGGCTCGCTTGAACATCGCGACAGCATGGGCAACGGATCAGTCATTCGCCCGGGTGACGTGCAGCGCATGAGCGCCGGCACTGGCGTTTCGCATAGCGAATTCAATCCATCGCAAAGCGAAGCCTGCCATCTTTTGCAAATTTGGATTATGCCGAAAGCGAAGAAGCTCACGCCGAGCTATGAACAGAAATTCTTTGGTGAAGACGAACGACGCGGAAAGCTGTGTTTGATTGCTGCAGATGACGGCGGCGGCGGTGCGGTTACCATTCACCAGGACGCGCGCGTGTATGCGTCGCTGCTCGGCGCCGGGGGATCCATCACGCATCAACTCGACGAGAGTCGTTCGGCCTGGCTACAGGTAGCACGCGGCACCCTTAGTCTGAATGGTCAGCTTTTGAGTCAGGGCGATGGCGCCGCCATCACGACCGAGACTGAGCTGACTGTCAGCGCGGCCGACGCCTGCGAATTCCTGCTGTTCGATCTGGCCTGATTGTGGCACGCGCATCTTGCGCGTGGTTCACAGGCGAGACGCCCGTGCCACTCAGATAATCAGATCAGTCTTATTCTTCCTGGCGATTGATCGCGGGCACCGGCGTTTGAAGATCACGCAGTTCTGCGACAATCTCTTCAATTCTCTTCGCCTGGCTCTCGATTGTTGAGGCGCGCCGCCGCGATTTTTCGCTTAAGTCTTCTTCGCGAAGAAGCAATTGCGCCTGGCCCAACAGCGCCGCCAGCGGGTTGTTAATTTCATGGCGGACGCGGGCCACAAGCGCGGCCGCATCCGTAAGTTTTGTCTCGTAGTCCGCAACCAGCGCGCGCAGGCGTGCCAGCTCATTCATATCTGGGGGCGTGTTTGATTCAGTCATTGGTTTCGATCGAGTTTGAGATCAAATGCGCGAACGTGAGGGAGCGGCAGGTTTGAGGGTTGCCGGCGGAACCGCTATTGTGCGTTGATGACGAACTGAGCGCAAGTAGTTTTTTTCGATTGCCTGGTTTTTGTCGCACCCATAAGCAGTGGATCTTCTGTGAGCGATACCGTACTTTGAAGTCCCGCCATGCGAGGTAAGACGATCCACGAATCCACACGAGAAGTTTTTAGGGCCGCGTTCGTGTGGTTTCGCGGTCCGTTCCTGCCGCGCGAAAAAGACAACACGAAACCAGGATAGTCCACTACCACAGAGCAACGGAGAAATTCAAAACCGGCGTTGGGTGTATAGAGGCGCGGTTGACTTGAATGTCAGACTTCCGTAAATTCGAACTCCTCGCTGGGAGGTCGTCCAATGGTAGGACACCAGACTCTGAATCTGGCTATCGGGGTTCGAGTCCCTGCCTCCCAGCCAACAAGATTATGAGGAGCACCCGTGATATGAAGCTCAGTAAGACTCTTATCAGAGTGGCAGAGTGGTTAATGCGCCGGCCTTAGAAACCGGTTAGGGGAAACCCTTTGCAGGTTCGAATCCTGTCCTCTCCGCTAAGACCGTCATCACCTGCCTATTGTGAGATCCGATAGGGAGATGTTGGCGGTCTTCGTGGTTTGACGACAATTGTATTTTCTTGATCGAACAGTGCGAAAAACCTGACAAGAAATCCTTGGGAGAAAAGTCCAACGTCGAATAGTCAAACAAACGAATCGCCGAAAGAAGCGCTCGAATCAAGAATCGAGCGCGAAAGAAATCCCATCAAGCGTTTCTTCCTGGTGCTTGGTCCAGGAGTAATCACCGGCGCTTCGGATGACGATCCCTCCGGCATTGGAACTTACACCACAGCAGGCGCCGCATTTGGATTCGCGACCCTATGGACGGCCATAGTTACCCTGCCAATGATGGCTGCGGTCCAATTCATCTGCGCCAAAATTGGTATGGTCTGCGGAATGGGGTTGGCCGGTGTGTTGCGCGAACATTATCCGCGCTGGCTCGTTTACTCAGCCGTCTCTCTGCTGATTATCGCCAACACTGTTAATGCCGGAACGGACATTGGGGCGATTGCCGCGGCGATTAATCTCATGGCGCCAATCCCGGTTCTGGCTATGGTTGTACCTGTCGGCGCGGGAATCGTCGTTCTACAAATCTTTGGCTCGTACGCCTTGATCTCAAAGATCTTCAAGTGGCTAACCCTGACGCTATTCGCTTATATCGTCGCCGCCTTTATGGCCAAGCCCCACTGGCGCGAAGTCCTGAAAGCTACCTTCATTCCGACCGTCCGTTTCGACAACCAATACCTAATGACTCTGGTCGCGATCCTGGGAACCACGATCTCGCCTTACCTCTTTTTCTGGCAGGCCAGCCAGGAAGTAGAAGAGGAATTGAAAATGGGGCGCGAAACGTTGGCGGAAAGAGAAGGCGCCACCGATCAGGAAATCAAGATTGCCGGGATTGATGTGAACATCGGAATGTTCTTTGCCAGCGCGGTCTTTTATTTTGTCATTCTGGCGTCGGCCGCGACTCTGCATGCGACGGGCAAGACGAATATTCAGACCGCGACCGAGGCTGCTGAGGCCTTGCGCCCTTTATCGAGCGGCGTCGCAACTGTCCTTTTCGCGCTCGGTCTAATTGGGTGTGGCATTCTGGCGGTGCCAGTGCTGACGGGTTCGAGCGCCTATGCGATTGGCGAGGCATGCGGATGGAAATGCGGCCTTAACGAGAAGCTTCGCAACGCTCCGCGCTTTTACGCGATCATCATCGGCTCTACTCTGGCCGGAGTGTTGATTAATTTCCTGAGAGTCCCGGCAGTTACGGGGCTCTTCTGGACGGCGGTGATCAATGGAGTGCTGGCCCCGCCATTGCTCGTCGTGATCATGCTCGTCTCGAACAATAAGAAAGTGATGGGCAAGCGCGTCAATGGCAGGCTGACAAACTTTCTCGGATGGACAACTACCATAGTTATGTCCGCGGCCGCGTTGGGGATGTTTTTGACCTGGGGAAAGTGATCTACTTCGGAAAGTTTTGACTACAGTATTTCGTGATGCAGCCCTGCTGAAGTTCTTTCATGCGATCGGGTGCCAGCTTCCACGCTTTGGCGTGAATCAGACCATAGACCAACTCTCGTTCAACTGTGCCTTGCAGGTTGGTCTCGGCCTCGACACTACGGTTGGCCCAGTCTTTTCGCCAGCGGTCCAATCTACTTTCCAGGACTTTTTCGTCGTCAGCTGATCCGTGTAAAGAAATCAAATAGGCAGCGTTGCTGACAATCTGCGGCTCATTGCTCTCCAGGCGTTTTCTCAACAGAGCGTCAATACCATCCGAATAGTACAAACGCGTCAGCTCGGGAAGAAAGTTGAATTCCTGTCCGGGCGGCGTCTCGGTCAAAGTTTGTTCAATCAGTGGCAGCGTTTCCTGCTCGTTGTACCGGGCAAAGTACGCGAGCAAACAGGCGCGCGAATCGATTGGCAGCTTCGCACCGCTGTTTCGATAGACCTCTAACAGGTCCTGGTAAATCGCGTCGGTCCCGTAGCGTGCCGCCAGAGACGCCTTATGTTTCAGATACACTCGATCAAAATTTATTTGCGACGAGGCCAGCCGGCGAATCTGCTCCAGTAATGCCGCGTCAACTTCCGGCAGGGATTTGTCCGCCAGATTTCCCAACACTTCAAGATCGACCAGCGATGTCGGATCGCGAATTTCGGAAACTACAAATGGGCGCGCCTCTTCCGGAACGATCTCAATCAAACGTTTAAGCGCCGAGTCGTGAATGTTCTTGCTGGCCATTCCGGTGCTCGAGAGCATCTTCTTTAGCGATGGGATCAGCGAAGCATCGCGCAGTTGATCCCAGTACTGTCGCAGCAGGTATTCCTGATCGAAGGGATGTAGACTATCGAATTGCTGCACCAGCAGGCGTCGAACCTCTCGTAACAGAGCACCTTTCGCCTGTGGTTCCTCCGGCAAGTGCGTGAGGATTGTCATCGCCGTCGTAGTCTGGCTTTTCCCGGTTCGCTTCGCCAGGCCAGCGGCCAGTTCGCTTACGTAAGCGTCCTGAATCTCTCTGGATCTCGGATCGCCATTTGGCTCGAGGACAAAACTGCCTGCCGGTTGCTTAACTCCGTCGCCGTACTGTTGCAGAAAACGCAAATGCGTAATTACGCCCAGCAAACCGGACGTCACGGGAGTGTTCGGATCGCGCATCGCCGCCTCAAGCAGCTGAAGTACGAGCGCTCGATTTCGCGCGATGAAAAGACCGTCGTAAATTTCTCCGAAATAGTTACCGGGTATGACACCTTCTGCTTTGGAAAAACGTCGCACCTTCTCTCGGGCCGAGGCGTCGCCGGTGAGAAACGAAAGTTCGCGCCCGTACTTATCCTGCGTTTGCCAATCATGCGCAGCGTCGATTAAGTCTGAGATTCGCTTAACTTCCTTTTCTTCGTCAACAGCGCTCATCTGCTCAACGTCGAAGCTTATTTCGTTCGTCGTCAGGGGGATCGCAGGCTGATATTCAGCCGTCCTGTTGGGACTCACTCTGTGCGTAATGAATCTAACGGAATAGCGCCCGGGTTTATCAAATCTTAAGGAATCATTCAGCTGGAATTGAACTCTGGCTGGTGAGGTAGAGAGCTTGGCTATTGAAGAGTAATCGCGGTATCCGCCGCCCAGGGATTCTTTTCTCCAGTGATAGACACCAGATTCCGGCGAGACGTAAACTTCGTCGACGCGAGTGTCGCTTTTGTCAGCTGTTATATCAGCCTGGTAGCCATCGCGATCAGCAGTGAACTCAAGAATCACCACAATCGGCTCACCGATGCGGTATGTTGTTTTCGCGTCGGCCAGCGTGAGCTTCGCATGTACGTCGGTGGGAGCATTCTGACAAAAGGACACCTTTGCCGAAGCTAGCAAAAGCAACGCGGCCAAAAAGCAGACGAGCTTGCTGGGCACTTTACACATTTGAGCTGGTCGGCTATTTGAGGGCTGCGCCCGCGCTCAGGGTTGCTTGTAAATCATTCCGTCCTTCATCACGAACCGCACGCGGCGCAGGGCCGAAATGTCTTTTGTCGGATCACCTTCTACCGCGATTAGATCGCCAAACAATCCATTCTTTACGCGGCCAACGCGCTCTTCCATGTGCAGTACGCGCGCATCGACAGAGGTTGCCGATCGCAGCGCATCAATGTTCGGCATTCCCCAGGCGACCATCAACTCGATCTCTTTGGCGTTGTCGCCATGCGCGAACACGCCGACGTCGCTGCCGCTGGCGATTATCACACCGGCATCCAACGCTTGCT
>DNNE01000199.1:30592-32775 GCA_003487805.1 Blastocatellia bacterium
CGGCATCCAACGCTTGCTTGAACACAACTTTCTTGCGCTCGATGGCGGGACCGCTGGCAACTGCCAGAGTTGGACACAGCGCCGTGCCACGGTCTTTCATCAAGCGCAAAAGCTCCGGCGTCAAACCATCGCCATGCTCGATCGTTTCGACGCCGGCGAGAATTGCGCGGCGCGCGCCTTCGGTGCTGGTTGAGTGCGCTGAGACTGGAATGCCGGCGCTCCTCGCAACTTCAACCGCGAGCTTTAGTTCTTCAAGCGTGAACGTAGCGTGCGCGGCGCCGCCCGCGCCCCAGCGATAGTCAGCATAAACTTTGATCCAATCCGCGCCACGCCCTATCTGCTCGCGCACGACGCGCGTCAGACTGTCGATGCCGTCGGCTTCTTCCGCGCCTTGCGGCACGTTCCATTCGGGCGCATAACCCTTCGGCCCATAACTGCCGGTGGCCACGATCGCGCGCGTGGCGACAACCATGCGCGGCCCGGGAATGATTCCTTGTTGCACTGCCTGCTTCAAACCAACATCTGCGAAGCCGGCGCCTTCCGTACCGAGATCGCGAATCGTTGTGAAGCCGGCCATCAACTCGCTGCGCAAATGATTCGTCGCGCGCGCCACGCGCAGGCTCAACGGTTCGCGCGCCACTTGATCGTTCCAAACGGTTTCACTGTACGGATGCAGCAGGATGTGCGAGTGCGCTTCGATCAGCCCCGGCATCAACGTCAGGCCAGGGAGATCGATCACTTTCGCGTCCGCCGGAACTTTGACTTCGCTGGCCGGGCCAACTGCTTCGATTTTCTGGCCATGGACCAGCACCACCCAGCCGTCATGCAATTGCGCCGACTCGCCATCAAAAATGTGCGCCGGCTTGAGCAGATAGACCGTGTCGGGTGGCCTGGGTGTGGTTTGAGTTTGAGCCGATGGGGTCATTTGAATGAATGAGCAAGCAAACATTAGGAAGAGAAGAAAGAAGATGGCAGGGCGCATGTCATGATCCTTTCCGGAGTCTGGGTCCGCGAGACGGCGGGAGTATAACAGTCGTCGCTTATAGCTGCGTAGCGGCGAAATGTTTATAGAACCGGCAAGTCTAAAAAGATTTCAAAGCTCCGTTAGGAGCGAAATGTTCTGCCACCATAAATGGGCTCAAGACTTATGGTGTGTGCTGTTTGTTCTATAAATATTTTGTTCCTCCGGGACTTTGGAGCGCAGGTTGGGTACTCGCGAGCATTGCATCAAAGGAGTTAACTACGGATGAGGTTGGGACAAGGTCCGCCGTTCGGTCAAAGCGGCGTCCTTTCAGTTCACTTACTGTTGCGCTTCGATCTCGAAACAGCGGCGGGCGTATGTGGGTTTACCCGAGACATTGCTTCGTCAAAATCCCCCGTCTTCAAACGGTGGTATTCGGATTCTACTTTCTCTCGGTCTGCTTCTGAGAGGTTCGCGTACTTCCCGCGAACCAACTGTCCAAGATCAGATCGTTTGTATTCCGCTTTACCCCAATCGTTTAGTTCTGATTTAGCCATGACTGTCGCCGTTACCTAATACTAGTATGCTCTCTATGTACAAGGTCTCTGGACTGATACCTTGCTCATGCGGCCATTGGACGGTTCCGAAGGCCATATCAACTTGTTTGAAATAATTCAGGTCTTTCAGTTCGCGAAAGACTTAATAATCCAGATACGGCTTCGCATCGAATCTCTTCACACTGCCATCGCTAAACTGTAAGTCCAGAGAAAAATCGTCGTTAGCGGTTACCGCTATAATCTTGTTCATCTTGTCATCACAACTGTCAAGCCCCAACGGCCTCACGGGACTTCGCGTCTTCATCGGCTGCGGCCACTGCAGTAGCTTCCGCCGTCGCCTTCGCTTCTGCTTCCAATGCCGCTTGCGCGGCCGCGAGTCGCGCCACCGGAACTCGATAAGGAGAGCAGCTCACATAGTTCAATCCGATCTCGTTACAGAAAGCGATCGATTGCGGATCGCCGCCGTGCTCGCCGCAAATTCCAACTTTCAGATCGGGCTTGACGCTGCGGCCGCGTTCCGCGCCGATGCGCACCAGTTCGCCGACGCCTTCGCGATCCAGCACCTGGAACGGATCGTCAGCGAGGATTTTTCGATCGACGTACGAAGGCAGAAAGCGTCCTGAGTCATCGCGACTTAAGCCGAAAGTCGTCTGCGTCAGATCGTT
>DNNE01000199.1:33074-33582 GCA_003487805.1 Blastocatellia bacterium
GTCAGATCGTTGGTGCCGAATGAGAAGAACGAGGCGTGTTGGGCGATCTTGTCGGCAGTCAAAGCGGCGCGGGGCAACTCGATCATCGTGCCGATCAGGTATTCGATCTTTATGCCGTGTTCGCCCATAACTTCGCGTGCGACCTCGTCAATCAGCTCGGCCTGTTGCCGCAGCTCTTCACTGATCGAAACCAACGGCACCATGATTTCCAAAGTCACCTGTTTGCGTTCGCCTTTTACCTGGCAGGCCGCCTCAAAAATAGCGCGACACTGCATGCGGGTGACTTCGGGGTAAAGCAGGCCCAAACGACAACCGCGAAAACCGAGCATCGGATTTGCTTCGCGGATCTTGTTCACGTGATTCAGCAGGTTGCGCTTCTCGTCGATTTCATCCAGCAGGTGGTCCATCTCCACCATTGTCCTGGCCTGCTTCAGACCCATCTTCAGTTCGGCCAACTCGCCGAGCAACTCATCGATGTTCGGCAGAAACTCGTGCAGCGGCGGATCGA
>DNNE01000199.1:33891-34991 GCA_003487805.1 Blastocatellia bacterium
TCGTGCAGCGGCGGATCGAGCAAGCGAATCGTCACTGGGAAGCCGGCCATCTCGCGAAAGATGCCGATGAAATCGCCGCGCTGAAGCGGCAGCAGTTTGTCGAGGGCCTTTTCTCTCGCGCCGACGCCGTCCGCCAAAATCATCTCGCGCATTGCCGCTAGTCTCTGATCGCCAAAGAACATGTGCTCAGTGCGACAGAGGCCGATACCTTCAGCGCCAAAGCCGCGGGCCGTCTTTGCGTCCAGCGGCGTGTCAGCATTGGCGCGCACACCGAGCACGCGAAACTTGTCGGCCCACTTCATCAGTTCGTGAAAATCTGTTCCCAGCGAAGGCTGAATCGTCGGAACTTTGCCGAGAAAGACCCGGCCGGTCGATCCGTCGACGGTAACCCATTCACCTTTCGTCACGATTTCGCCGTCGACACTAAACTGTTGCTGGCTGTAATCAACCTCGATGCTCGAGGCGCCGCAGACACAAGTCTTGCCCATCCCGCGGGCGACGACAGCGGCGTGACTCGTCATGCCGCCGCGCGCGGTGACGATCGCCTGGGCCGCGACCATCCCGTGAAAATCATCGGGACTGGTCTCTTGTCGGACCAGCACCACCTGCGTGCCTTCCTTGGCCATCTCTTCCGCTTCGTCGGGACTAAAGACGACCTGGCCTTGCGCCGCGCCCGGGCTGGCAGGCAAGCCAGTCGCGAGCACGCGCGCGTCGGTCTTTGGATCGACGGTCGGATGCAGCAATTGATCGAGGTGCTCGGGAGTGACGCGTTGCACTGCGGTAGCGCGATCGATCAACTTTTCGCCCGCCATATCAACCGCGATGCGAACGGCAGCCGCTCCGGTGCGTTTGCCGGTGCGCGTCTGCAACATCCAGAGCTTGCCCCGCTCGATCGTGAATTCGCAGTCCTGCATGTCGTGATAATGCTTTTCGAGCAACTGCGTCCTCGCATTGAACTCTTCGTAGACTTTTGGCAACTCTTTCTTGAGTTGGCTGATCGGATTAGGAGTGCGCGTGCCGGCGACGACATCCTCGCCCTGCGCGTTCAAAAGATATTCGCCGTACAGCTCTTTCTTGCCGGTCGACGGATTGCGCGTGAA
>DNNE01000199.1:35326-54286 GCA_003487805.1 Blastocatellia bacterium
GCCTGCACATTGACGGCCGTGCCCAGGTCGTCGGGAATGCGATTGATGCGGCGATAGTCGCACGCGCGCCGGCCCATCCATGAATTGAACACCGCGCCAATCGCGACGCGGAGTTGCTCGTACGGATCGTCGGGGATCGCGTGTTGTTCGGCGAGAATAATTTCTTTCTCAGCCGCGATGATGCCGCGCAGCTCCGCGGGTTTTAGATCCGTGTCCTTGCCGCCCTTGGTTTGGGCTTTGAAGCGATCCATCACGCGCTCGAACTTTTCGTGCGCGACCCCGATTACGATTTCACCGAAGAGCGAAGCGAAGCGGCGGTAAGCATCGAGCGCGAACCGAAGATCGCCGGTTTGTTCGGCGAGTCCCGTCACGGTCTCTTCGTTCAGACCGAGGTTCAGGACTGTGTCCATCATGCCCGGCATCGAAAACGCCGCGCCTGAACGAACGGAAACCAGCAGCGGATTTTTTTCATCGCCGAATTTCTTGCCGACTTTCTTTTCGATTTCTTGCAGCGCGTCTGTTACCTGTTCCCACATGCCGTCGGGAAATTGCTTGTTGTTGGCGTAGTAGGCGTTGCAGGCTTCAGTGGTGACGATAAGTCCGGGAGGAACGGGCAAGCCCGCCTGCGTCATCTCGCAGAGGCCGGCGCCTTTGCCGCCGAAGAGGGACTTGTTATCGCCGCTGCCTTCTTCGAAAAGATAGACCCACTTGTGTTGTTGTAAAGGCGAGTCGCTTGCTTCTTCTGTTTCGTTCGCTTCCAAGGTTGCTTCAGTCACAGTAACGTTACCTCGTGCAGGGATTAGGGGCGCCTAATCATACACCGAGAAGGAGGAGGACGCAGCCGGGAAGGGGAAGAGAGTGGTGTGGCGAGTGATCGGCTCACAAAAGAAACCGGCCATAGATATTCACGGATAAACACAGATAGGAAAGCTGTCTTATCTGCGCCGATCTGCGCTAATCCGTGGCTGATTGTGGTTGCTAATACTTCGGCACGCGCGGATCGACTTCGTCGGACCAGGCGGTGATGCCGCCTTTCAAATTTGCCAGCTTGCCGGGAAAGCCTGAGCGCTGCAGGGCATCGATCGCTTTGGCGCTGCGGCCGCCCATCTTACAGTGCACCACCGTCTCGCGATCGGGATCGATCTCGTTCATGCGGTTGAGCACCTGGCCCAGCGGAATTAGTTTCGAGTTGGGAATCTGGCCGATCTCGTATTCATGCGGTTCGCGCACGTCGATGATTTGAATGTCATCGCCCTGATCGAGTCGTTGTTTCAGTTGAGTTGCCGTGATTTCTTCCATAGTTGATTTCGTCTCTGTTTGTTGAGTGATGCCGCAAAATTGTTCGTAATCGATTAGCTCTGTGATCGTCGGATTGTCACCGCACACCGGGCAATCCGGATTCTTTCGCAGCTTCAATTCGCGAAAGCGCATCCGCCACGCGTCGAACAGCAGCAGCCGGTTCACCATGATGTCCGGCGCGCCGAGAATGATCTTGATCGTCTCGTTCGCCTGAATCGCGCCGATGATTCCGGGCAGCACGCCCAGCACGCCGCCTTCGGCGCATGACGGCACTAAACCCGGCGGCGGCGGTTCAGGATAGAGGCAACGATAGCATGGCCCACGTTCGGCCCAAAAGACGCTCGCCTGTCCTTCGAAACGAAAGATCGAGCCATACACATTCGGTTTACCGGTGAGCACGCACGCGTCGTTGACCAGATAGCGAGTCGGGAAATTATCGGTGCCGTCGACGATTACATCGTAGTTAACGAAAAGGCGCAGCGCGTTCTCGCTCGTCAGTCTGGTTTCGTGAGTTTCGATCTCGACGTGCGGATTGATGTCCTGAATCCGATCGCGCGCGGAAGCAATCTTTGGACGTCCGACATCTTTAGTGCCGTGAATGATCTGACGTTGCAGGTTTGAGGCATCAACGACATCAAAATCAACCAGGCCCATGCGCCCCACGCCGGCGGCCGCCAGATACATCCCGACCGGCGCTCCCAAACCACCGGTGCCAATCATCAACACGCTTGAGGCTTTCAATTTTCGCTGACCGGTCATGCCGACTTCAGGCATGATCAAGTGACGGCTGTAGCGCGCAACTTCTTCGTTAGAAAGCATGGGAAGTTCGTCGTAGCGCAAGTTGCTAACTTGCGTGGCTTCTTCAGAACGCAAGTCATCAACTTGCGCTACAGACCCGCCAGCGATCGAAGGCACAATCAAAATCGTATCGCCATCTTTCACCGGAGTCGCCGGGCCACTGACGTGACGAATGTCTTCATCATTCACGTAAACGTTGACGAAATTTCGCATCGTGTTTTGATCGTTAAAAAGATGACGACGCAATTCACTGTGCGTAGCCGTCAATTGATCTAAAGCCTCGCCGGCGGTACTGGCCTCGACTTGAATTTCAGATTGTCCGCCGGTGAATTGTCGCAGCGGTGTCGGTATGGTTATCGTTACTGGCATTGTTGTGTTCCTCGTCCCAATTGTTCATTTGATCGTTTAGAGTCGGGCTACTGCCCGACCGAGCGGGCGGTAGCCCGCTCCTAAACTATCGAGTGGTAATCAACTATCGAGTCATTATCTCTTCTTCATTAAACCGCGATCGGTCGGGTTCCATCTCCCATGATCGCAAATCGGCGGCCTGACCTTTTTCAACCGCGATCACGATGTACGAATAAGTCGGCCATGCGTGCTCCAGGTCGTATTGCGAAGGCACGGCGCGGTCGTCCGGATGTGAATGATAAAAGCCCACGACGTCCAGACCTTTTTCGCGCGCGTATTTCTCGCCACGCATCAGTTCTTCCGGGCGAATCAAAAAACGATTTCGCTTCGCTTCTTCCTCGCGCGCGTTTGAAATTGGGTAAGTCTCAACAACCTGCTTGCGGCCGTTGTCGAATCTTCCGAGCATCAAACCGCAGCACTCAAACGGATAATCGCGCTCGCCGTGAGTGCGCATCTCCTGGGAATGATCCTCGTTGAATTCAATCATCTTGAATAGACAGGATTTACTGGATTAACAGGATTAAGCAAATGATAGATCTCAAGAACGTCTTAGCTTCTTATCTTGTGAATCGCGTTAATCCTGTCTCTAGTTCAGTTTGCCAAAGCCTGTTCGATGTCCGCGATAATGTCATTAACGTTCTCAATGCCCACGGAAATCCGAACTAGCCCGTCGCTAATTCCCAATTCACGTCGTCGCGCCGGCGATAGATCGCGATGCGAAGCAGTTGCCGGATGCAGCACGCTGGTAAAAACATCGCCTAGACTGGTCGATCGTACGCAGAGCTTCAGCCCGTCCATAAACCGAAAAGCGTCTTCACGCGTGTTGTCTTTCAATTCAATGGCAACCAGAGCGCCGGCATGTGGCGCGCGCAACATTCGTCCGGCGATGGTGCGATGTTCCGCGGAGGCGAGACCCGGAAAGTAAACCCGGCCGATGCGCGGATGATCTTTCAGTCGCCCAGCCAGTGTGCGTGCGTTGTCACAATGACGATCCATGCGCACGGCAAGCGTCTTCACTCCACGCGAAATTTCATGCGCTTCCCACGGACTTAAGACCCCGCCGACAAGTTTCATCACACCAATTAACGCGGCGCTGTCGATTTCATCGCGCGAGATCGCCACCCCGCCCATCGCGTCGGCATGTCCGCCCAGAAACTTTGTCGCGCTGTGTACTACCAGATCCGCTCCATGCTTTAGCGGCTGGCAAAGATATGGGGAGGCGAACGTGTTATCGATGATCAGCCGGGCGCCTGCTTCGTGCGCGATCTCAGCGCAAGCATCGATGTCGCAAACCTTGAGCAACGGGTTCGAGATCGTTTCAGCCAGAAGCACTCGCGGCTTTGCTTCGCGGGATTTTGTTCGCACCTCCTCCAGCTTGCTGAAATCGGCGGTGACGGTCTTAATTCCAAAGGCGCCGAAGATATTTAGCAAGAGGTTCGTCGTGGCGCCGTAGAGATCCTGAGAAGCCAGCACCGTCGCGCCCGGCGTCAACTCGCAAGCGAACAGCGCCGCATGCAAAGCCGCCATTCCCGATGAATAAGCGCATGCGGTCGCGCCACCTTCGACGGTGCGAATCACTTCTTCCAGCGCAGCGACGGTGGGATTTCCATACCGGGTGTAAATGTACCCGGGCTTTTCACCCGCGAACACCTTGTCGATGTCCTCCATCGACTCGTACGTGAAAGTGGCCGACGCATAGATGGGTGTGGTAGTTGGCTGGCCCGTCGGGGTTTTGTCTTTGTGTCCAGAGTGAACCACTTGCGTGGCGATATCGAAGTTATTCTTATCCGTTGCCATATTTGCTCAAATGTCCGACAAACCTTAGTTTGTCGACCCGCATTATTCAGTCCAAAAGCGCTCGCTCATGTAGCGCTCACCGCCATCGCAAAGAATTGTCACCACGAGTGACTCGCGCGGCAACTTGCGCGCGAGGGCAATGGCGGCGACCACATTAGCACCCGCGCTGACGCCGACAAACAAACCTTCTTCCCGTGCCAGGCGTCGAGTCATCCCCTGGGCTTCCTCAGTTGCGATCTCGATCTGCTCGTCAGCCAACTCCGGATCGAAAATTCCCGGCATGCGCGAAGTCGGCAAATGCTTCAAACCTTCCAATCCGTGAATCGGCGAATCGGGTTCCATTGAAATCAGGCGCACCTGTCGGTTCAGCTCTTTCAATTTTCGTCCGACTCCGGTAAACGTGCCGCAGGTGCCGAGACCCGCAACGAAATGAGTTATTCGCCCCTCGGTCTGTCTCCAGATTTCCGGCCCGGTAGTTTCGTAATGCGCGCGCCAGTTAGCATCGTTATTATACTGATCGGCATAGAAATATTTAGTCGCGTCGCGCGCGGCCATTTCCCTCGCCACGATTTGCGCGCCATCCGAGCCGTGCAACGGATCCGTTTCAATTATCTCAGCGCCGTGAAATCGCAGAATGCGTTTGCGCTCCGGGCTCGCGTTCGCCGGCAAACAAAGCGTCACTCCGTATCCACGCGCGGCGCCCAGCATTGCATAGGCAATTCCCGTGTTGCCACTGGTGGCGTCAAGAATGACTTTGCCGGGATAGAGACGACCACTCTGTTCACCGTCGATAATCATCGCGAGTGCTGGCCGATCTTTGACTGAACCTCCGGGGTTCAGGTGTTCAGCTTTGACCAGAACTTCGACGCCCACCGGCAAGTCGCGAGTAATCCGACGCAGACGCAGTAACGGCGTGTTGCCGATCTGTGATTCGAGCTCGTAGGAGCGCGAGCGTTCCTTAGTTCCAGGACCGCCGGGTATTTCCGCTTCAATAATCATAAGTCCAAAAGCAAAACCGGCCGCCAACCTTTGAAGTTGCGACCGGTCTCGAAAAACTGTTTGTGCTGTTGGCTAAATCACCTTATGACACGCAAACAAGTTTCGCCCGGCCGCTCTCCCGATAAGTCGGGAAAGCAAAGGTACAGGCGCACCAATAATAGTAGTAATACATGCGCGTCAACGGTTTGGTATCTTGCACGCAAAAACTATAGGCGTTGCCTGAAAAGAGTGTCAAGGAACGAATGTCAGCGAGCGGTTCACGACTTGTTGGCGCGGTTAAAGTCATCCGCGTGAACTGCTCGATGTAAGCGAGCTCTGTATCCCAGCCCCGTAGGGGCCGAATGTTTATAGCTCCGTCCTCAATTAAGGTTCAGAAAGCTCCTTTAGGGGCGAGATGTGAATGGCGCGTCATCGCATATTTCGCTCCTAAAGGAGCTTGGAGTCATATTAGACGGCGGTTCTATAAACATTTCGCTCCTAACGGAGCTTAGCCCAAGCAGCGTCCCTAGTCGGTAGAACTGCTAAGTTTACCAATTCACCAGAAACTCGCGCAGTGTTTCGTACATGGCTGCAAACGAATCAGCGCAAAACAAAACGGGTTGAAAATGTGTCGGATCATATTCTTCGGACGATGCGGCTTCGAGATCAAATGGACGCAACCTGGCGCTGTGCATTTCATCCAGTTCCCCGGCTGATGACAGCAGACCAGTGCCATATGCTTTCACCTCGCCGTCTTCCCGCAGCACGCCAAATTCGATCGTGAACCAGTAAACTCGCGAAAGCTTCTCCAGAGCTGCTGATGAAGTGGTTCGTTTCACTGCTTGTCCAAACAGGCGATTCAGCTCGGCCAGGCGTTCGCTTGCGAGCGTGACGCCGTGGCCGATGATTTCATGGACCACGTCCGGCTCGGGCGTATATAAAGGCGTCGAGTGGTGCCGGATGTACTGCGTGCAGAGAAAGACTCCGTCAGCGAGATTCTCAAGAAACACGCGCGGCTGAACCAGACCGGCGACCGGCTCGAGTCTAAAACCGCTGATCGCTTTTACTTTTTCGTTTACTTCGCGCAGCTGGGAGATTCGATCGGGCGCGAAGTCTAACTTTTTCAGACACTCGCGATACTCCGCGCAGGCATATTGTTGATGTGCCGGCTGCAACGCTTTCCAGATAGTCTCCCAAACCTGATGCTCCTCGATAGTATAAGGAGCATCAGGGATGGGGTCGCGGGGGTGATACTTCATCGCGATTTGCGCGATTTGATTGCGCCGGCGGCGATACTGGGGATCGCGAAAGCCCGGATGGTCGGGATCGAGTTGAACAATATCGTTCCGATCCGCAACGGATTCATCCGTTACCAGTCGCCCGTCGACGTGATCGAGTAGGATTGAAGATTGAGGTTCAGCCATATGATGTCTCCGGTTAGAGCTTAGAGCTTAGAGCTTAGAAATTAGAGCCCGACAACCAACCAAGCTCTAATATCTAAGCTCGAAGCCCTCGTTCAAAAAACTAAACCGGCCACCGATCCTTCACTTGGAAGGATCGATGGCCGGTTGAATTTGTCCGCGAGTTTTCGCTACTCGTCTCGCGACAGCATCGTCCGACCGTCCCTCCAGACGGAGAGCGGATAGTAATAATAATAACGATGGCTGTAGCTTTGACTCATTACTCTTGTTGTGCGCGTCTTCGTCGCGCTGCAGACCCAATGTAAACATCTCGACACGGCCAGTCAAGCTGTTTGGCGACTTGGGCGACTATGTGTTTTGATTGCGGCGGATTGTGTCAGAAGCCCGACCGTCAGGGAGGGCATCTTTGGACAATGGCCCTTGCTTACGCGCGGGCTTCTGACACGCCATCCTAAAGACGATGCCAATCCTTAAGAAACGCGATCATCAAACTGAGTCACGGCTGCTGCTCGAATCCGACGATCCGGTTGAGCTGCCGCCGGCCGACGTCGCGGACAATGCGGTGCTCGTACAGTTCGATAAATTCAAGCCATTCATTCCGGAACTGATCGAGGCTTTGCGATCAGGAACGATCGCCGAGCCCGTTCCCGTGATGAATGACGGATCAACGTTCATGATTCACGGTCAGACGCGGACATTTTGGGTGAAGCTGTGGCACGCCGCGGGAACTGACCTGGCCAAAATCGAACGCGCACAAGTGATCAGCTGTTTGCCGTCAACTCGCGGCACAAGCGTCTTTATCGACCACGAATGACTAACAACCAGGATTGATATGTTTAGAGGCGGGCTACTGCCCGCCTTTTCGACGATGAGTGATATCCCGGAAAAAGTTCTGACCCTTGCCGCAGCAATTCGCGACGCAGGTGGTCGCGCCTTTCTCGTGGGCGGTTGCGTGCGCGACGAGTTGATGGGCCGCCAGCCGAAGGATTGGGACGTTGAAGTCTATGGAATCGATCCGTTGCGACTCAGAGAAATGCTTGATCGATTCGGAGAGGTCAACGTTGTCGGTGAAGCCTTCACCGTTTACAAAATCGGAGCGCATCTCGATATTTCGCTGCCTCGTCGCGAGCGCAAGACAGGCCGCGGCCATCGCGCGTTCATCGTCGAAGGCGATCCGGCGATGACTTTCGAAGATGCGACGTCACGCCGTGATTTCACAATCAACGCGATTCTCAAGGATCCGCTGACGGGCGAAGTCCTCGATCCATTTGGTGGGCGTGAAGCTCTCGAAGCAAAAATCCTGCAGGCGGTCTCGCCCAAAACATTTGGCGAAGATAGTCTGCGTGTCCTGCGCGCCGCTCAATTTGCTGCCCGGTTTGAATTCGGCATCGAGGAGCAGACGATCGATCTCTGTCGCTCGATCGATTTGTTGGACTTGCCGGCGGAGCGGATTTGGGGCGAGGTGGAGAAGCTTCTGCTGCGGGCGCAGCGACCATCCATCGGACTCAATTGGTTGCGACAGCTCGGTGCGATCGATCAACTCTTTCCTGAACTGAAGGCCCTTATCGATGTGCCTCAAGATCCTGAATGGCATCCCGAAGGCGATGTTTTTGTTCATACCTGCCTGGTCATTGATCGCGCGCGTGCGCTTGTCGACGACCTGGATTACCCACGGCAGGTGACAGTCATGCTGGCGGCCCTTTGTCATGATTTCGGCAAACCGGCAACGACCGCGTTGGTCGACGGCCGCATCCGTTCGCGCGAACACGAAGAAGCCGGCGTCGAACCAACGAACACGTTTCTCGATCGATTGAACATTCACACGTTGGACGGATACGACGTACGCGCTCAGGTGATTGCTCTGGTGCGCGATCATCTGAAGCCCGGCGAGTTCTACAAAAAGCGAGATGAAGTGGGTGACGGCGCGTTTCGCCGGCTTGCGCGCAAATGCGAGCTCGAGCTTCTGTATCGCGTGGCGCGGGCGGATTCACTCGGACGCAATGCTGAACATGTGTCACCCGAAAAGTGGTACACGGCCGAAGCTCAGGAATGGTTTATTGCGCGCGCGAGAGAGTTGGAGGTCACATCACAGCCACCGGAACTGATTCTGCTCGGACGACACCTGTTAGAGATGGGGCTGGAACCGGGGCCGCGCATCGGCGAAATCACAAAAGCCGTTTACGAGATGCAGTTGGATGGACGAGTGACCACCTTGGAAGAAGCGAGGGCCGCTGCGCGAAATATCCTCGAAAGCTAACGCCATCTTTGTCGATAATCCGCCTTGTGATTTAATGAAAGCAATGTCTACTGCAACCGAACATCTTTACGTTACCAGCACGAACGAGATTCTCGGGGGAGAGCCGATAATAAGAGGGACTCGTACGCCGGTGCGCGCGATTGTAGAACTCTGGCGGCTGGGGTCCCAGCCGGAGGAGATTTGCAAGCATTTGCCTCATCTCAGCCTGGCCCAGGTTTTTGATGCACTGAGTTACTACAGTGATCATCAAGAAGAGATCAACGGTCATATCCAACGCAATCGGATTCCCGAAGATCGCCTTCGTTAGCTATCGCTCGCGTGAATGCTTTATTCATTGAAATCTATCTTGACGAGGATGTGAGCGTGCTCGTCGGCGAGCTATTGCGAGCTCGCGGATTCGTCGCGGTCACGACTCAACAAGCAGGCAACCTGGGGGCTAGTGATCGCGTACAACTTGAGTACGCAACTGGACCTCAATTGACGCTTCTAACTCATAACCGCGCTGACTTTGAGAAGTTGACTCAGGAATACTATTCATCGGGAGTTGAACATTCCGGAGTAATCATCGCAGTGCGACGCCTGCCGATGAATTTGGTGGAGCGACTCCTTGGCGTGATAGATTCCGTAGCCCGCGACGAGATGCGGAATCAAATAATCTATATTTAGGACTCATATGATCGAACTTCAACTTACCGACGACCACGATGCGCTGGTGCAAACCGTGCGCGAGTTCGCGCAGAAAGAGGTTGCGCCTTACATCAAGGAATGGGACGAGAAGCAGGAAAGCCATCGCGAGATTTTTGAGAAGATGGCCGCGCTGAACCTGCTCGGCGTTTGTATCCCCGAGCAATACGGCGGCGCCGGCTTTGATTACATTTCGCTGGGTCTTGTCTGCGAAGAACTCGAAGCTGTCGACACGTCTTTGCGCGTGGCCATGTCCGTGCACACGGGTTTGAATTCGCTGACGCTCTACACCTGGGGCACGGAAGAACAGAAACAAAAGTACCTGGTGCCGCAAGCAAAGGGCGAGCAGTTGGCGACGTATGGCTTGACTGAACCCGGCGCCGGATCGGACGTAGTTGGCGCGCGTTCGACTGCCCGTCGAGAAGGCGACGAATATGTCTTGAATGGCGAGAAGATGTGGATAAGTCTCGCCGGCTTCGCGGACAACTTTCTTTTCTTCTGCTGGACTGACGAAGAAAAAAGGCGCCAGCGGGATCATTCCGGCATGTCGTGTTTCATCGTCGAGCGTACGATGAAAGGATTCACCTCGGGAACGATTCACGGCAAGCTCGGCATTCGCGCGGGGAATACCGGATATTTTTCTTTGCAAGACGTGCGTGTACCGAAAGAGAATTTGGTCGGTGAAGAAGGAGAAGGTTTTAAGATCGCTATGTTCGCGCTCGAGCAGGGAAGGTTCACCGTCGCGGCCGGCGCGACCGGAGTGATTCGCGCGTCACGCGATGCCTCGGTCGCGTACGCAAATGAGCGCGAGACCTTTGGGACGAAGATCGCCAATCATCAATTGGTGAAACAGAAGATCGCGAACATGGAAGCTGACTATGAAATGTCTCGACTCCTATGGCTGAAGGCTGGATGGTTGAAGAACCTGGGACAACCAAGCGGCCGCGCGACCAGCTTAGCGAAGTGGCAAGCGACCGTGCGCAGCGAGGAAGCGGCGTCGATGGCCATCGAGGTTCATGGCGCAAACGGCTACTCGAATGACTATCCTGTCGAACGGTATCTGCGGAACTGCAAAGCTGCGATCATCTATGAAGGGACGCGCGACATTCACACCTTGATGCAAGCTGACTGGGCTTTGGGATTAAAGAAAGAAAAGCCGGCGCGAAAGACTTTGCCGGCCTGGCAACCGGCGGACCCGCATCGAACAGTCGCGCTGTGATCATTGGAAAGTCTATCGTCCGTTTTGCGCCACGGCCCGCTGTACCACGGATTCAATCTCATCCAGAGAAAAAGGTTTCGTGAGATAGGCGAACGCGCCGAGCTTCATCAACGATTCATGATCCTCTTCCCGGGCTTTTCCGGAGATAAGGATGACCGGCGTGTTCAGGTCCTTGACCTTAACCTGTTTCAATAACTCGATGCCCGTGAGTCCCGGCATCGCCAAGTCAGTCAGCACCACATCGTAGTCTTCGATTTCGAGATATTGAAGCGCCTGCTCGGCCATGCTGGCGGTGTTGCATTCGTAGCTCTCGGAAAGAAGATCCAGCAGGATTCCGCGAACCGCAGCGTCATCGTCAACAATCAGAATGGTCGGCATCGCCGTCATTGTAAACGTCTTCCACGCGTAATGCGAGGCGTGGAAGCAAAAAACACAGCAAGCGACGCTAAGTTCTTCATATTTCGCAAAACCAGTTAGCTCATATTATCTGCGCGCTTCGAATATTCGGTTGAAAGGCGTTTCTGTCGTGCGCCGGAATTCTTTGAAACCACTGGCGAGAACGGTGCTTCGCAGTGCGTCTTCGGTGGCCACGGCGCCTAGCGCTGGTCCATCGTGCGCCAATGAATTCGAGGTGCAACACAAAGTCGAAGCAGCGGCAAACGTGCGGCCGATGGGATTGAAGTTTTCTTCGACAGTGTTGCCGGCCATCGGCTCAACGATCAGAGCTGATCCGTCCTGCGCCAGTACTTCGCTGGCCCGCGCCGCGGCGCCCACGGGATCGCCCATGTCATGCAGGCAATCAAAGAAGCAAATCAGATCGAATTGTTCGTCGGGAATATGCGCGGCATCTGAGACCGCAAACGAGACTCGATCAGACACGCCCGCTGCTTCCGCCTTCTGCCGCGCCTGGTTGATGGAAGCTTCATGATTGTCAAAACCCCAGAAGCGCGAATTCGGAAACGCCTGGGCCATGATGATGGTTGAGGCGCCATGTCCACAGCCGACATCCGCGACCTTGCCGCCCGTCTTTAGTTTGTCTTCGACCCCGGTAAGTGAGGGAATCCATGATGCGACCAGATGCGCGGTGTAGCCGGGCCGGAAAAACTTTTCCGTGCCGACGAAAAGATCGGGATCGTGTTCCCCCCAACGCATCCCACCACCGTTGCGGAAGTATTCTTCGATGCGCGGCACCGCGGCAGTCATCGCCTTGATTACGAAAAAACCACCTCCGACATAAAACGGACTGTGCTCGTCCGTAAGCGCCACGGCCTGCTCTGGCGTGAGGCTGTACGCTCCGCTCTCTGTGTCGTATTCAACATAACCACCCGCCGCCTGATTAATCAGCCATTCCCGCACATACCGTTCATTGGTATTTGTCCGTTGCGCCAATTCGGCCGGCGTGGCTGGTCCACCCGCAGCGAGTGCCTGATAGAGTCCCAGCTTCTGTCCAAGGTAAACCAGCGCGGAACTGAGGGACGCGCCAAAGTCCGAAACGACCTTACCCAAAAACGCGTTCATCTTCTCTTCGTTAATTGCAGTTTGTTGGATTGCTGCCGGCATTATGGTCTCCTGACTTTTCGGTTGAAGTATTTTCTGGCGGGGGAATGTGCGGTTTTTTACGCCAGTTAACGGAGCAAGTCAAACGAAGGAGCGCAAAGCCGCGCGAACCAGAGGTTGGAAAAGTAACGCGCTCCTCTGATAGTATGACGCCGCTTTCTTCAATCTAACAAACTTTTAGTTTGGAAATCATCGCGCGCAATTCTGCGCACAGGAGACAAATAATGGCGGCAGAAGTAAGAACCGAACGTGAACTGTCATTGGATTTTTTGCGCGTGACGGAAGCGGCGGCCATCGCGGCCGCGCGCACGATGGGCCAGGGCGATCGCAAGTTTTCCGATCAAGCCGCGGTCGAAGCGATGCGCGAAGTCATGGACTCAGTGCCGATGCGGGGCCGCGTTGTGATCGGCGAAGGCGAGCGTGATGAAGCGCCGATGCTTTACATCGGCGAGGAGGTCGGCGGCGGCTTTGGCGTCGGCGAGGAACTGGCAGCGTCCTGTCCGGAAGTCGACATTGCGGTCGATCCATTGGAGGGCACAAATCTCTGCGCGGTCGGCGCTAACAATGCGATTGCGGTGCTGGCGGCGTCGGAGCGCGGCGGACTGCTGCACGCGCCGGACATTTACATGGACAAGATCGTCGTCGGCCCATCGTCGCGCGGCGTGATCGACATCGATGCGCCGGTGAAAGACAATTTGAAGAACATCGCACGCCGGCTGGGACGCGACGTCGAAGACTTGACAGTGATTGTGCTCGATCGAAAGCGCCACAAGAAGATTATCGACGACGTGCGTGAGGCGGGCGCGCGCATTCGCTTGATCTCAGACGGCGATCTTTCGGCAGGAATTTCCGCTGCGGTAGCGGGCACCAACATCCACGCGTGTATCGGGATCGGAGGCGCTCCTGAAGGCGTGCTGACTGCGGCGGCGATCAAGTGTCTAAACGGCGAGATTCAGGCGCGGCTGGTTTTCGATCCGGAAAGACTGGGCGTCGATAAAGATAAGGTGCCGCCGGCTGAGAAAGTTATCGAGCGGCTCAAGTCCATGGGCATTCCGGATCACACCAAGGTTTATGATACGGATGATCTCGCGCCGGGAAAAAACATCATCTTCGCGGCGACTGGCGTTACTGACGGCTCGCTGATGCGCGGAGTTCGGTTCTTTGGTTCAGGCAAGCGCACCCACTCAATGGTTATGACCAGCGCGTCCAAGCATATTCGCTTTGTCGACAGCATTCACATCGAAGGTGGCCCGGATACGGTGATTAGATTCTAGAGCAGCAGACGGCTAAGAAAATCAGAGCAACCAATATCGGATGATTTAGATTTCTCTGCGCCTCCTCTGCGTTCTCTGCGTCTCAGCGGTGAGTGTTCTCAAGCTAACATTCCCCGCAGAGGCGCTGAGATCGCCGAGACTGCGCAGAGAAAAACTGACACAGGACACTCGTGAGATTACAAACGAGAGCGAAGACCGCCGGCCAACTGAGCTTCTTTCTTTTGATCGCGCGAGTCCTGACAGTCGCACTGATCGGGGCCTCAGATTCTCCAGGAGCAAATGAACTCCCTGCAGCCCCATTTCACGTCGAAGAGACGACCATCGCTCAAATTCATACCGCCTTCCGCACCAAACAGCTGACGTGCCGGGGCCTGGTCGAGGCGTACCTCGCGCGCATCGACGCATACGACAAGCAGGGCCCATCAATCAATGCGGTCGTGCTGCTCAACCCGGACGCGCTGAAAACTGCGGATGAACTCGATGCGCGGATGAAAGCCGGAACAGCCATGCGTGCCCTGGAGTGCATTCCGGTTATCGTCAAAGACAATTACGAGACCAAAGGCCTGCGAACCACGGCTGGCTCTCAGTCACTTGCGAACTTCATTCCGACTCGAGATGCGTTCGTGGTGCAGAAGATCAAGGACGCCGGGGCCATCGTCCTGTTCAAGTCGAATATGGCTGAGTTCGCGTTCACCCCGCTTGAAACCGTGGGCTCAATTCTGCCGGGCTACACGTTCAATCCATACGCGCTGAATCACACCACGGCCGGATCTAGCGGAGGCACGGCAGCAAGTGTCGCCGCGAACTTTGGCGCGGTCGGGTTGGGCACCGACACCGGTAACTCGATCCGCGGTCCGTCATCGCACCAGAGTCTGGTCGGCATTCGCTCAACGATGGGGTTGGTCAGTCGCATGGGCGTGGTGCCGCTCAATTTTTTGGCGGACATTGCCGGACCGATCACGCGCACAGTTGAGGATGCGGCGGTCGTGCTGCAAGTAATTGCCGGGCCTGATCCAGCCGATCCGGTCACTCAGTCGAGCGCTGGGCACATTCCGCCGAGCTACACTTCATTTCTGAAGAAGGACGCGCTCAAAGGCGTGCGTCTGGGTGTACTGCATGCGGCCTACGATCGGCCGAGTGCCGACACTGAAGTCTTGGCGCTCTTTAAAGCGTCGCTGGCTGAATTGAAAGCCGCAGGCGCGGAGATTGTGGATCCGGCAGCAGTCGATGGATTGCCGGTGCGTCCTCAGAATACCGGGCCGTGCCGCGGTTTCAAGTATGACCTTGAACACTACCTGGCGGAAGCCGGCGCGCCAGTCAAGACACTGGACGAGATCATCAAGAGCGGGAACTTTCACCCGACGATCCGCCGCCGGCTCGAGAGCGCGCAAACGACCGACGACGCCGGCGACGACAGTCCTGGTTGCCAGGCAGCTCGTGACTATCGCAAGAAGTTTGGCGATGCGGTGCTGGCCACGATGACGACGCTGAAGCTCGACGCGTTCATCTATCCAACGTGGAGTAATCCGCCGGCGATCATCGGTGACGTGCGATTTAATCTGGCGGGCGACAACAGCCAGGTCTATGCGCCGACGACAGGTTTTCCCGCGATCACTGTCCCGATGGGTTTCACGCGCGGCGGCGCACTCCCCGCGGGTCTGACGATCTTTGGCCGCCCTTGGGACGAAGGCCGGCTGTTCGCGCTGGCCTACGCGTATGAACAGGCGACGCACCATCGCAAACCCCCACCGACGACGCCATCGCTCCTCCGGTGAACGCGCGATCGTGGGAGGCGAGAGTCTGGAAGCTTGAGTTTTAAGTTTGGAGTTGCCGAGTGTCCGACGTAATAACCGCCAATGGCCGACATTTAATCTCCGAGCGCCAGCCGCTGGTCTCAGCGTTTTGCGGGACGCTCATCTGGGCCATCACCGCTACAATCGCGTTAGCGCTGGTCGCGATGATCCTTGGTGCGCCGATCGCCCAGGCTAATGGCCATCCTGCTTTCGCGACTCCAATCTATAAAGCCTTCAGCTTTGTCTGCCATCAAATTCCGGAACGCTCTTTTCACCTCGCCGGTTATAAGTTTGCTGTTTGCTCCCGGTGCACTGGTTTGTATTCCGGATTCGCGCTCGCTGCTCTCATCTATCCAATCGTTCGTTCGTTGCGACAGACTGAGACGCCGAGCATCCTTTGGCTCTTTCTGGCGACCGTGCCGTTGGTCATTGATTTCTCGCTGGGCTACTTTTCGATCTGGCAGAACAATCACGCTTCGAGATTTGCGACCGGCGCATTGTTGGGATCAGTTGCGGTTTTTTATATTTTGCCGGGCTTGATCGAATTGGGTTCCAAAATTCGCCTCAAAAAAAAGGCGACGCTCGATGCGTCGCCTTAGACTGTTTGAGGTGGCCCGCGCATCTTGCGCGTGGTTTTCACGGGCCGGACGCCCGTGACACTTCGGTTTATTTGATCGAGGCGGCCAGCAGTTTGGCTTTAGGCTCTGCGATCGTATTCGAGGACGCCGTCACCTTGGCGTTTTCGCCTTTGAAGCCGTTGTTATTCGACTGCTTTTCCTCTTTAACGTAAGTCAGCCACGGTCCTGGCGGTTGGCGTTCTCCTGACGTGATTTCAAAGAACATCTTCTGAATCGTCGCAGTGATTTCGCCGCGCTTGCCGTTTCCGATCTCGATGCGATCGACGGAACGAATCGGAGTAATCTCAGCCGCGGTGCCGCTGAAGAAAAGTTCATCGGCAACGTATAGAGCAGCGCGTTGGATGGCTCGTTCTTTGATCGTTAATCCTAACTGCTGACAGATTTGAATCACGCTATCGCGCGTGATGCCGGGCAGCACCGAAGACGACAGCGGCGGTGTGTTAACGATGCTGTTGCTGACTGTAAAGATATTCTCGCCTGAGCCCTCTGAAACATAGCCACGATCGTCAAGGGCAATGCCTTCGGCATAGCCATTGACCAGCGCTTCCATCTTGATCAGTTGCGAATTCATATAGTTCGCGCCGCTCTTGGCCATCGCGGGCAGGGAATTCGGTGTTAAGCGATTCCAGCTGGAGACACAAACATCCACGCCTTTTTCGATCGCTTCGTCACCCAGGTACTTACCCCAATCCCACGCGCCGATGTAACAGGCGAGCGGGTTGGGAAATGGATTCACCCCGAAGGCCGGATGTTCTTCGTCAAGACTGCGAAACAGAATCGGACGGATATAGCACTGCTCGAGGCCGCTGCGCCTGACCAATTCGATCGCAGCATCGCAAAAATCGTCCACCTTCCACTCATGATCCATGCGATAGACTTTGGCGGAATTCAAAAACCGTTGCATGTGCTCGCGCAGACGAAAGATCGCCGGCCCGCGTTTCGTAGTGTAACAACGAATGCCTTCGAAAACGCTCGAGCCGTAATGCAGAACGTGCGACATTACGTGCACGCGTGCGTCATCCCATTTGATGAACTCGCCGTCGTGCCACACCACGTCGCAAATGCGCGGAGTTGCTACGTCTTTTGTCTTACCACTACTTGGAAACATGTTGGTTCTCCTTTGGAGACTTAATCTAGAGCGGGATCGTAAAAGGGTGAATTGACAAAGCACAATACTCAAAATCGCGCGCGTTTGCAAGACGCCATTTGTGCGCCAGAATGGACATACAAGACTAGTACGAAGCGCAGCCGAAACAGGTTTTGAAATGTTCACGAACCTGGATCAGTTGTCACCGATTTGGAGGTCATAGGGTGAATGTTTGACGTTGGATCCGGGGCAGTAGCCCGACCGTCAGGGAGGGCTCATCAAGTCGCGCGGGGAGCCCTCCCTGACGGTCGGGCTAATGCCCCGCTTCGCCGATCGGGTTTATGTCCACAGAAATTACTTCACTACCGATTTGGAGGTTCGCTTGATTAAGAGGAGCAGCCTTCGTACGATTCTGAATCGCGTTGTTATTAAACTTTGAGAAGAAAAGCAAAAGGTGTTCTTACAGATGCATGTGCGCCGTGCGGTAGTGCTGAAGATTCTCGGCGCGGGCCTGTTTTTGATTCAGCTACCAGGTTGTGGCACCACCAAAAACTCCATGACAAATAATTCCGAGAATCCTCGTGCGGCCGGCGATCCACTTTCAATTCACCGGCGCGCAATCATTATTGACATGCACGCCGATACCGCCCAGCGTCTCGTCGATGAAAATGTCGATTTGCAGAATCGCTTGCCGGACGGACAGTTTGACGCAGTGCGCGCGAAGGAAGGTGGACTCGATGCGCAGTTCTTTTCAATCTGGGTTGAGCCGGAGTTGTTTGGCGGTGGTGGCACGCGCGCGATCCAGCGGGCCGATATTCAAATTGAAGCCGTGCACAATCTGGCGGCGAAGCATCCAGAGACGTGGGAGCTTGCAACCACAGCTGACGACGTTCGCAGGATCGCTGCTTCGGGCCGGATTGCCGCGCTGATGGGCCTGGAAGGCGGCTATGCGATCGACGACAAGATCGAAAACGTCGAGCGCTATTACCAGATGGGCGTGCGATACATGTCCGGCGCCTGGAGCGTGAGCACGAGTTGGGCGGGATCTTCCGGTGACGAGATTGGAAAGACTCGCGGCCTGAACGATTTCGGCAAACAGGTGATTCGCGAGATGAACCGGTTGGGCATGATGGTCGACGTATCGCATCTTTCTGACAAGGCGTTCTGGGACATCATTAACACTTCGGCGAAGCCGGTGATCGCTACGCACTCGGGCTGTCGCGCGATCACGGACATGCCGCGCAATCTGACTGACGAGATGATCGTCGCGCTGGCGAAGACTGGCGGCGTCGTTAACGTGATCTTTTATCCCGAGCACATCGAACCGGGTTACAGCGAGCAGAAGAAAAAGGTCGACGCCGAGATCGCAACCCTGGTTCAGCGAGCGTCTGATGAAGAGAAAGGCGACGCGGCGCACAAGAAACTCGCGCGCGATCGAGTGCGCGCGCGCGAATACCTGAAGCGTCTTCCGCCAGTTTCGGTTTCGCGCATCGTCGATCACATCGATCACATCGTGAAACTGGTCGGCATCGATCATGTAGGAATCGGATCAGACTTCGATGGCATTCAAGCGGTGCCGGCTGATCTATCTTCAGTTGCCGATCTGCCAAACCTCACGAAGGAGCTTCTGCGGCGCGGCTATTCGGAAACAGATATCGATAAGATCCTGGGTGGCAACATGCTTCGCGTCATGGAAGAAGTTGAAAAGAAATTAACCTCGTAATCGTTTAGAGGCGGGCTACTGCCCGCC
>DNNE01000199.1:54641-62925 GCA_003487805.1 Blastocatellia bacterium
GCGGGCGGTAGCCCGCCTCTAAACGAAAATGGCAAGAGAGACTAAACAAAAGAAGCCCAGAATAGGTTTTCACGCTCCGATCAAAGATGGCCTGGATCAGTCTCTCATCATTGCGAAAGAAACCGGCTGCGACTCGGTGCAGCTCTTCTCACGCAATCCGCGCGGGTGGATGGCGAAGCCGTTGACAGAAAGTGCGATCGATCTGTTTCGTCAAACTCGAAAACAGACGAAGCTCTCGCCCGTTCTTATTCACGCAAACTACTTAATCAATCTCTGCGCGTCAGATGAAGTGCTGCTGTTGAAATCGATTGCTTCGTTTCGTGAAGAAGTGCAACGCGCGATTGCGCTCGGGGTCGATTACGTCGTGCTGCATCCGGGCAGCGCGCGTGGCTCGTGCGAGGCTGACGCGATCGAAACCTGCGCACAGAGTTTGAAAGTTGCGACGAAGGGTCTAAGACTCAATGGCGTTCGAATCCTGCTTGAAAACACTGCGGGCCAGGGCGAGTGCATCGGTCACCGCTTCGAACATCTGCGAGCGATCATGGATCGATGTCCGAAACTCAAACTCGGCGTTTGTGTCGACACCGCGCACTCGTTCACTGCCGGCTATGACATTCGCGAAGAGGATGGGTTGGAAGCGACGATTGAGATCATTCGCCGCACGGTGGGCTTAAGAAATGTTCGCGCGGTCCACTTCAACGATTCGCGCGCGCCGTACAATTCACGCGTCGATCGGCACTGGCACATCGGCGAAGGATACATCGGTCGCGAAGCCCTGCGGCGCTTTGCCCAACACCCGAAACTTGCGCATGCGGCGTTCATTCTCGAGACGCCTTACGACGACCCGCGCGCTGACCTGAAGAATTTGCAGACGTTGCGATCGTTCGTCGACGAGGGGCTCAGCCAGCGGCAATCGGTGATTCGCCAGGATCGAGTTGATAACCCAACTCTCGTCCCAGCCGGCCATAACTAATCCCGGCCGTCACGTCGTATGCAATGTGCACCGCCATAGCGACATAAAGCGAACCGCTCAACCAAACCAGAGCATGAAAGCTGAGCGCAAAGACGAAGATGACTGCCGCGGATTTCCATCCCTGAATCATGTGCCCCGCGCTGAACGAGATTGAGCAAAACAGAATCGCGACGAGGACGCTTCGCGTGAGCGCCATGGCCAGGCCCGCTTGAACTCCACGCCAGGTGATCTCTTCGCTAATGCCGGCCAGCACTGCGACGGCGATCCACCACACGCGCTCAGTAGCATTCGCCGGCATGAATAGATGCACAACGCGCGTGCGGCGCTCGACCGCGCGCCGCCAACGCGGACGCATAAGAACCACGGCGACGGCAAACATCAAAATGCCGGCCAGCATCGCGCGCCACGGTGGGATAGCACGAGGGAAAAGCTCCATCCATTCGGACCGTGCGATGAACAGAGAAATCGCGCCGAAGAAGACCAGCATAAACACGGTCCTCTGAAAATGACGCAGACGGTTCGGCAGAGGCTTTTGCAGATCACTAAACTTCCGGGCTTGGCTTATGGCCATGCCGGGAATGATCAAGCCGAAATATAAAAGGTGAAACCATCCGCCGAAATTGATTTCATATACATAGGGAAACATCGGAAATGACCTCGGTCGATGTGCATACGGACGTATATCGAGATTGTTTCGGGGCGCGATTCGAATTGGTGATGTCCCGGTTTCTCCGCGTTCCTCTGCGAAGCCCTCGGTTCTTCCTCGGCGGTTTTCGTTTCGCAGGAGTGAGGATTAACCGCAGAGCGAATACTGAGGATTTCGCAGAGGCCGGAGAGGAAATTCAAATCTGACCACTACGATTCGAATTTGTAGGGTTGCCTAAGTGAAGGCGTCCGGCGTAATCTCTTGCGGATTTTCAATACCGCTTCTGCTCTCACCTGATTTTCGAACTTAATCTTCGGGCTCGGAGGAAACTATCAATGGCTGAACGGATTAAAGTAAAAGACATCATCATTACAGTGGCCGTGATTATTGTATTTGCGGTCGCCCTGGTTCTGGTTCTGAACATCTACAAGAACGAAGGTGAGAAGCGGTCCGCGTCGATTTCAGATATTGGCGAGAAAGATCCGAACCACATCGAAGTGGACGTAAAGCTGGTGTCGATCGATCCGAACAAAGGTGATGTCGTGGCCCGCATGGAATTCCTGCCGAAGGGGCATTTCACAACTGACGAGGGAGCAACGCTGGCGCGCGATCTGAAACTCTTCGTCAATAGCGCCAACGGCAAACAGGAACTGGAGTTTTCCAAAGGCAAGCGCATGAATCCGATGGAAGTCGTCGTCAACATGTACGACGGGCTGGTCACGGACTATCCGTTCGACAAACATAGTGCGTACCTGGAGTTTTATTTCCTGCCGGGAAAAGAGAGTGCCAAGGGCGAAAAGAAAACCGAAGCTCCGAAATCACCGGAAGCAACAGCTACTCCAGCGCCTGCTTCAGGCGAGGAACAGAAGAAAGAAGAAGGCGAAAACAAACCGGCAGCCACAGAAAAGGACGAAGACATTATTCCCATCGGCGTCGATTTTGTCGGCTCGATTACCGGTTTCAAGATCGACGCGACCAAAGCCAAAGATAGTGATGAAGATCTGGTCGGGATCGATATGACGATCACTCGCGCCTCGACTACGAAGTTCTTCTCGCTTTTCGTAATGGTCATGATGTGGGGGCTGACGATCTCGGTATTACTCTTAACCATGAGCGTTGTCTTGCGCGGGCGCAAAGTGGAGCTGGCGATGTTTTCATTTACGGCGGCCTTGCTGTTTGCGTTTGCGGCAGTGCGCAATGCCCAGCCGGGGACGCCGCCTATCGGAACTTACAGTGATTTCATTTCCTTCTTCTGGGCCGAAGTGATCATCGCGCTCTGTCTGGTAGTGCTGGTGTTCACGTGGTTGTTGCGACCGGCGAAGTGAGTTGATTGTGCTTGACGTAGCTACATTTTGTAGCTACGCTGATTATGCGATTTGAGTGGGACGAAGCTAAGCGACGGTCGAATGTCAGGCGACACGGAATTGATTTCGTGGACGCGGACCAAGTCTTTGCCGGCGAAACGATTACCTTTCTCGATGATCGATATGATTACCGCGAGACGCGCTTTCTTACCTTCGGTCTGCTTTGGGGAGAAGTCGTGGCTATCGTCCACCTTGAGACAGATGAAGTGATCCGCGTCATATCCATTAGGAGGGCTTCAAAAGATGAGGAAGAAACCTACTTCAAGGAAGTCAGAGACTGATCTAAAACGCCTACATGAAATGAAGGACGAGGATATTGATTTCTCTGACATACCCCCAGTCCCGCCTGAGATGTTTGCGCGCGGTATCGTTCGTCGTGGGCTCAAGCCCGTAATACGTAAGAGGCAACTGACTTTGCGCATGGATAGCGACGTTATCGAGTGGTTCAAGAAGCAAGGTCAAGGCTATCAAACTAAGATCAATTCACTGTTGCGTGCGTACATGGAAGAACACTTCAGAAAGTCAGCATAACAAGGTTCTCTTATTTTCGACTTAAAGCCAACCTATCAAAAAGGAAGGATATAATGAAGGTTATTAGACAAGGATCCAGGAGGAGCGGTAGCTCGTCAGAAATCGTTCGAGACAAAGTCCCTAAGATAACGTGGGATAGCAGTCGTAAGAGCGTAACGCTGAATGTCAGGAACAATCCAGACGGCTATGGTAGTCAGTGGGACTATTGGGTCCATCTCGGCGTCAGCGATCTAAGAGAGGTAATGGCGTGTTTGGCCGAGAAGGGAATTGCGGATTGTCCGGATGAAATATCCCGCGAGTTTTCCCCACAACTGGACAAGCTACTTAAGATCATTTTGTGTTCAGTTGGAGTGGTTTCTGCAGACGGCGCAAAGAAAGCAACCTAACCCGAGGGAACGGTTTGCGAAACTGGCGGAAGGAGCACCAATGACTCCCGATGAGGACGTTAGAATAAAGAAACAGCAAAGACGGGCAGAGGTGCTAAGTTGGCTGCTCGCGGTTCCGATAGGATTGCTTATCGTGGCGATGATCGTCGTGTATAAGTTGACCGTCGGTGATGGTAAGCTTTTTGTAGGGGAGGTCATCTATCCAATAGTCTTTGTAGCCATCGCTCTCTCAAGTTTTTTCGTCAGTCGCGTATATCGAAAACACATGGAGCGAAAACTGGGGAGGCGTCTAAAAAATGAATATGAGCTAACATCATTGACTTCTTGGATGGAGGCGTCAAAGAAGGATGACCTAAAGCCGAAATAGGTTTCCACACATCGTAAGAACGGGAATTGAACCGACCGTGAACTGTCAAGGCTCACGGTTTTTTCTGGACGCCGCACTGATCTTTCGCTAGAATCCTGCGCGTACAGGTTGAGCTAATGTTTCGGAATCGATCACTTACCAAACTCCTCCTTACGGTGCCGTTTCTGCGTCGGGCGCTCTAAGCCTGCTCGTCGAAGCGGCGACACTTCAAACTCAAATTAACTGTTAGGTGCGTGACGCGCAGAATGCTTTAATAAAGCCTTGCGCGATCCGGGTTGGCGATTCGTAATTGACTCTCAAAGGTTCTGAGCGATGGACGAGAAATATTTTCCGGAAAAAATAGAAGAAAAGTGGCAAAAGCGTTGGGCTGAAACGTCTGCGTTTGTAGCGCGTGATGATGACGAGCGGCCGAAGTTTTACGCACTCGAAATGTTGCCCTACCCGTCGGGATATCTGCACATGGGCCATGTGCGCAACTACTCGATTGGCGACGCACTGGCCTGGTACAAGCGTCTGCGCGGATTCAATGTGCTGCATCCGATCGGCTGGGACAGTTTTGGCCAGCCGGCGGAACAGGCCGCGATCAAGCGTGGGGTTCAACCGCGCGATTGGACCGAAGAAAATATCGCCCATATGAAAGGCCAGATGCAGCGGCTCGGCATCAGCTATGACTGGTCGCGCGAGATCGCTGCGCACCGGCCTGACTATTACAAATGGGACCAGTGGTTCTTTCTGAAGATGCTTGAGCGCGGTCTCGCTTACAAGCGAAAGTCGGCCGTCAATTGGTGTCCGAAAGAAGAGACCGTGCTGTCGAATGAGCAGTCGTCGGGCGGTATTTGTTGGCGCTGTGGCGCGGCCGTGACCAGGAAAGAGATCGAGCAGTGGTACTTGCGCACGACGAAGTACGCCGAAGAACTGGTGGCAGATATTAAGGAGATCGAAAGCGGCTGGCCGGAAAAAGTTTTGAAGCGGCAGCGTGACTGGGTTGGCCGCAGCGAAGGCGCTTACATCGATTTCAAAGTTAAAGACCACGATGAAAAGGTTCGGGTGTTCACGACCCGCATCGATACGATCTTTGGCGCGACGGCGATCGTGGTGGCGGCGGAGCATCCAATCCTGAAGAAGGTTTTGGAGAGTTCATCTTTGAAAGATCAGGTCATGGCGTTCGCTGATCAAGTGAAAGCCGCGCGCGCGATCAAGACCGAAGACCTGAGCCAAGAGGAAGAGAAGTTGGGAATCAACACCGGACTGCTCGCGATCAATCCTTTCAATGGTGAGTTGCTGCCGATCTGGGTGGCGAACTATGTATTGATGGATTATGGCGCCGGCGCAGTCATGAGCGTGCCCGCCCATGATGAACGCGATTTCGAGTTCGCGCAAAAATATACGCTGCCGATTCGGCAAGTTATTGCGCCGGTTGTTCACGGCCAGCAGAGCGAACCGGCAGACCAGGCGCCCGGCGGCGATCAATCCATGGAGATGAAGAACGCGTTCACCGAATATGGCGTGCTGGTGAATAGCGCCGAGTGGAGCGGCAAACTCTCAAACGATGTAATTCGCGCGATGGCTGAGCATGCGGCTGCGAAAGATTTTGGCGGGCCCGCAGTGACTTATCGTTTGCGCGACTGGGGCATTTCGCGGCAGAGATTTTGGGGTGCGCCGATTCCGATCGTTTATTGCGGAGATTGTGGGATGGTGACGGTCCCGGAAAAAGATTTGCCGGTGATGTTGCCCGACAATGCGCAATTTACCGGCACTGGTGAATCGCCTCTGAAGGGAGTGCCGGAATTCGTGAACGTCGATTGTCCGAAGTGTGGCAAACCGGCCAAGCGCGAAACCGACACAATGGATACCTTTGTCGATTCATCATGGTACTTCTTTCGTTACACCGATCCGCATAACGAATCAATGCCATTTGATCCATCGATCGCTGAGAAATGGACACCCGTCGATCAATACATCGGTGGCGATTCGCACGCGGTGATGCATCTGATCTACACGCGATTCTGGACGAAGGTAATGCGCGATTTGGGCCTGGTGAAATTCAACGAGCCGGTGAAGCGTCTGCTGACGCAGGGCATGGTAACGAATCGCGTTGAAGGCACAGATGAATACAAAGCGATGTCGAAGTCACTCGGCAACGGCGTCGATCCGGATGAAATGATCGAAGCCTTTGGCGCTGACGCGACGCGTCTGTTTGTTCTGTTTGCGGCGCCGGTTGAAAACGAACTGCGATGGTCGGAAACCGGAATCGAAGGCGCGGTGCGATTTCTGCGAAGAGTGTGGAACATGGTGTATCGCTGGCGTGGTCTATTAGCGGATTGGCCGGGACGCAATGGCGAGTTCAGCGAATCTGCCCGAACTCTGCGAAGGAAGACTCATCAAACGATCACCCGGGTTACGCAAGATTTCGATAAGCTCGATCTGAATACTAACGTCTCCGCGTTGATGGAATTGTTAAATGCTGTGACGGACTACAGTGTCGATCCCTCAACAGCCTCCGCAACTGATGGATTCGCCGCGCGCGAAGCACTGGAATCTTTAGTCGTCATGCTTGCCCCTTTCGCCCCGCACGTCGCGGAAGAGATGTGGGAAGGCCTGGGCCATGAGGGTGGTTTGCTGAAAGCTGCGCCGTGGCCAATCGCTGATCCCGAGTTGGCAAAGAAAGATGAGCTGGAAATCCCGGTTCAGGTGAACGGCAAACTGCGTTCGCGCGTCATAGTTGCGCCTGATATTTCCGAAGCCGATCTGCGCGCGCTCGCGCTCGCCGATGAGAAGGTGCAGAGCTTCATCGATGGGCATCAGATCGTGAAGGTGATCGTGGTGCCGCAGCGGCTGGTGAATGTGGTGGTGAAGTAGGAGAATGAATTTATGGCAGCAAACGTAGGTCAACTTAGCACAGATGAGCTCAGGGAGATTATTGGATCTGTCATTGAGGAGAAGCTAAAAGAAATTCTTGGCGACCCAGATGAGGGTCTCGATTTGAAAGCCAATATTCGCGAACGCTTGCTCCTGCAACAGCGAGCGGTAACCGAAGGTGAACGCGGCGACGATTTGAATGAGGTTGCGGAGCGGTTGGGCTTGACCTGACATGTATTCGATTCGACTTCTCAAAGATGCGAATCGTGACTTGATGCGACTGGATAGGCCTGTGGCGAATCGCATAGTCAGGAAGTTGCGTTGGCTGGCCGATAATCTCGATGATCTCAGCCCGGAACCATTGAAAGGCGGATTTAGCGGTTTGTATAAGCTGCGAGAAGGCGACTATGAATCATCTACGAACTACTTCGATCCGAAGAGGCAATTGTTGTCCATCTCGTTGGTCATCGCCGCGAAGTCTATAAGATGAAGCGTCAGTAATCATGCTTGCTTGCGCGCACCGCACCCGCTAAAATCTTTTCGAACGCAATGACTCGGTCGGGATCCCCCGGGGTAGTAGAACCAGCGAATGAAAGAATGCCCAACCTGTCGTAGTTGTTTCCCCGACGACATACTGCACTGTCCTGATGACGGGGCGGCGACCGCTTCGTCCATCCAGGGCGAGCCGATCCTCGATGGCCGCTATCAGCTCGAGAAGCGCCTGGGCCAGGGTGGCATGGGTGTGGTTTACAAAGCACGCCACATCTTTCTGAAAACCGCGCACGCGATCAAAATCATTCTTCCCGATCTCGTCGGCAACGATCCAAATCTCGTCACTCGCTTTCGACAGGAAGCGCTGGCCGCGGCCGCGATTCGCCATCAAAACATCATTGCGGTAACTGACTTCGGCGTGGTGCGCGGCACGATGCCGTTCCTGGTGATGGAGTTCGTGCAGGGGAGATCTCTGCAAGACATCATGGCTGAGGAAGGCGCGATGTCGCCGTTGCGCGCGTTCGAATTGATGCAGCCGATTTGCTCGGGCATTGCCGCGGCGCATCGACAGGGCATCGTCCATCGCGATCTGAAACCCGAGAACATCACCTACGATCCGGAGTCCGAGCGGGCGAAGCTGCTCGATTTCGGCATCGCCAAGCTGCT
>DNNE01000199.1:63141-87505 GCA_003487805.1 Blastocatellia bacterium
TCGTGCATCGCGATCTGAAACCGCTGAACGTGATGATTTGCGACGACCTGCCGACCTCGGAAGCCGTGAAGATTCTCGACTTCGGATTGGCCAAGATTAAGTCCGGCGAGTTGCTGGGATCTTTTATCGCAGCGCAGACGACTGGATTAATGGGCTCGCCTTTTTATATGGCGCCGGAACAGTGGTCGGACGAACCGCCCGACGCCCGCGCGGATGTTTATAGTCTTGGTGTCATGCTCTTTCAGATGCTTTGCGGTGAAGTGCCTTTCAAAGGCAGTTCGATTCCGTCGATCATGAAAAAGCATCTGACCACGGATGTTCCTTCGCTCGCTTCGAAGGGCGTCGAAGTTCCGCCGCAAATTGAAGCGGTCGTTCGTCATGCTTTGGAGAAAGAGCCGGAGCATCGGACTGAGTCGGCCGACGAGTTCGCGCGGGAACTGCGCGAAGCAATGTCATTGGCCAGCGCTGAATTGAAGCGCACCGGCGACAGAGCGCCAATCGATCCCGGCAAGACGATTGTTACTCCCGCTCCCGCCAACATAACGACACCTCCGACAGGATCTTCAACGGCGTTCGATCCCCTGGCGGGAACGATCAGCGCCGCGGCGTTACAAGAAGAGGAGCACAAGACTCTCTTTGCGCAGCGCGAACTTGCGCGCGAAGCGGCGCAGAAACAGAGATTAGCCGACGAAGAAGCACAGCGATTAAGAGTTGCAGAGCAAAAGCGTCAGGATGAAGAGGCCGCGCGCGACAAAGAGCGCAAACATCTTGAAGAAATAGTTGCCGCGCAAACGAAGGTCCTGGAAGAGAAGCTGACGCAACTTGCTTCGACGATGTCGCCGAAAACCGGAGGCGTCGATGCGGAAGCCACCCACATTCAACGCGCGGGGATGATTACGGCTGGCGACAGCTTAGCGGGTAGCGCATCCCAGGCATTTCCCCGGGTAGATGTGGATCTCGCGCCGAAGAAACGATCTGCGGCGATGCCGATCGCGGCGGTAGCGCTGCTCGTGCTGCTTGCCGGCGGTGTGGTCGGCGGTTACTTCATTTACAAATCGCGAAGCGACGTGATTGCTGGTCCAGTGAAGCCCGCGACTCCGGTAGATCCTCCAATCAAACCTGACCTGGTTGAAATTGAAGGCGGCACTTTTCAAATGGGTCGCAACGATTCGGAGGCGACTGAAGGACCGGCTCATCCAGTTACTATAAATACTTTTTCAATGGACAAGACCGAGGTCACGAACGCTGAGTACGCGCAGTTTGTGAAGCAGACGAACCATACGCCGCCGGAACAGTGGGGCAGCGTGAAACCACAGGCGGGCCAGGAGCTGCTTCCCGTGTCGAATGTTTCGTACGAAGATACGATTGCTTTTGCCGCCTGGCGATCGAAGCGCGATGGCGTCACTTATCGGTTACCCAGGGAAGAAGAATGGGAGTACGCGGCGCGCAACGGCGACAAAGATAATCTCTATCCGTGGGGAAACACCTGGTCGTTGGGACACGCCGCGACGCTTGATGCCGGAGTCGGAAGAGAACAACCCGTCGGAACTTATCCGGCAGGCGCCAATCGTTGGGGTGTTCAAGATCTGATGGGTAACGTTTGGGAATGGACCTCGTCCAAAGCATCCGTCTATAAGGGCAATACGTTGCAGCTCCCCGCGCAATACCAGGATTGGATCGTGGCGCGTGGAGGAGGCTACAGCAGCCCAACCAATAAGGTTAGTGGTACTCACCGCGACTGGTTTGCCCCTAATTACAAGAATGCGGTGCTCGGATTTCGTCTGGTGAAAGCCGCCTCATAGCAGTTGTGGTCAGCTCGCTTGCTTTCACACGCTGCTTTCCTCAAAATCAGCCGCGCAAGTTAAGAGCCTCGATTCGTTCGTGCAGAGTGGACTTTGGTTACTAAGCGATAAACGGAGGAGTAGATGTTCCAACAAAGCAAGATTCGTTTCGCTCGACCGGTGCTGCTTTGCATGTGCCTGATGTTTGCCGGCGCGCTTGCTCACGCCCAGGAAGCAGGCGGGGATCTGGTGGGCGGCGCCGGAATTTTTCGCCCGAAGAATCCCGACGCGAAGCGCACCGGCAATGGAAACCGTCCGGCGCGCCCGCGGATGACTCCGGCAGAAATAGAAGAAAAATATCAGGACGCGATCTCTGATGGAAACGATGCGCGCGACGCGCGCAAGTTCGCGACGGCCGAGTCTTCATATCGCGCTGCCATTAATCTAAAGCCACACGATGCGCTCGCGTTTTACGGCCTGGGAAATATCTACGTCGATCAGCGGCGTTGGGATAATGCGGAAGAAGCTTATCGCAAGGCTCTCGATTTTGCCGCGACGAATCCAGACGTGCTCACCGCGCTGAGCTTAGTGCTGGTCCAACCTCGCAGCGGCGCGTCGAACGCCAAGCGGCTCACTGACGCAGAGTACCTGGCGCGGCGTGCAACTCAGTTGCAGCCTAACAACGCCATGGCTTTCGATCAATTGGGCGCGGCGATGATCGCGCGCGGAATTTTCAACAGCGACACTGAAGCAGCTTTGCGCCACTCGGTTGAACTCGATCCCACCTTCCTGGTCGCCAAGGTGCATCTGGCGCGCCTGCTTCGTCATACGAATCGATCGGCGGAAGCTGACCCAATCTACCGCTCGGCGATTGAACAAGCTAAGGACGCATCCACACTTGTTTTGATTGCCGACGCAATGCAATCAGAACAGAGCTACCCCGACTCTGAGCCGGTCCTGCGACGAGCTCTGAGCCTCGACGCGCGCAATCCCGGCGCATTGTTCCTGATGGGCCGACTCTTTTCGGCGGTGGGAAAATATGCCGAGGCCGAGCCGTTTTTGAAGTCTGCGATCGAAGTGAGTCCAAAATCTTTCCTGCCGCGCATCATTCTTGGGAGAGCTTATCTGGGGCTCGCTCGCTACGACGATGCCTTTAAAGCTTATGATCAGGCGGTTGATCTCGCATCCGAGGCGGATCGCAAACAACTGGCTGGAGCATTCGGCTTCGCGGGCGTCGGTGACGGTTACATGAAAGCCGACCGGCCCAAAGATGCGATGCGCGCTTACTCGCGCGGATTGCAGATCGATCCGAACAACGCCGAGTTGCAAGCGAAAATTGCCGCAGCGCGCGCCAAAGCAACCAATTAATACGTAGCACAAGTTGCTGACTTGTGATTTGTGGTTTTCGCAAATTAATTTGCGCTAAATGTTCGAGAGAAACAGATGAAGCAATGCCCAACCTGTAGTCGCACTTACGCGAACGATAAGCAGAAGTTTTGCACTCAGGATGGGATCGCATTGGTCGATGCGCATTCCGCCAGCGCAGGCCAGGGCGAAACTGTGCGCATTGACTCGGCCGAACTCGACGACGAAATCACCAAGGCGATTTCAAAAGGGCTGCCGCGCATGACCGGCAGCGGCTTTGATCCTTACAAGACGACGGTCTCGGCGCCACAGGAAACCAGCGCCATTCCATCGCAAAAAACTGAAGCGCCTCGGGCTCAAGCGCCAGCTGCGCCGCCGCCCGTTGCACCTGTTCCCGATCAAGTCGCGGCTGCACCGGTTGTTCCGCAGCCGCCCGTTGCACCTGGTCCGCCCGCTCAAGCGCCAGCCTCGCCGCCGCCCGTCACAATTGCTTCACCTGCGACGAATGTTCCGCCCCCTCAGGTTGCGGCTGCCGCACCGGTTACTCCGCAGGTCGTGCCTGCTGCCGCGGTTGCTCCGACATCGCGACCGGCGAAAAAAAGATCGAAGCTGCCGCTGATACTCGGACTTCTGTTTGTGTTGTTGCTGCTGGGCGCGGGCGCCGTAGTCGCGGGATATTTCTTTGTTCTGAAACCGATGTTGGAAGCGAAGCGCGGCGCAATTCTCGAACCTCGAGGTCCGAAACCAACACCGGTCGTGGTGACCACTCCGGATGTTGGAAAGACGAAACCGGAAACTCCGAAAATAGAAGTGCCGGCTTATTCTCCACCCGCGGGTGCGATGCAGTTTGTGAACTCGAACGCGAATCTGACCGGCAAGCTCGCCGAACATTACGTCGATTTTTCTTTTTATTATCCGAAAGGTTGGCAAAGAGATCCTAAATCGGGCGTGGCTGGCGCGACCAATTTTGTACAGGTTGAGCGTAGCCTGCCGCCAAATTATACGTTGGAGAATTACGCCGTCGGTTGGTATTCATCGGCCGGGTCGGCAGAGGCAGACCGCACTGCCTTCTCTCGACTGGCCGAGAATCTCAGCGCAAAGTTTGAGAAGACCATAGACAATTATCGAAAGGTATCCGAGCAGGAAACGAAGATCGGGGCGTACGATGCCTATGAATTTCGGTTTGCGGGCCGCTCTCAACCGACCGACAAAGGTCAGTTCGAAATCTGGGGCGTGGCGGTCTTTGTGCCGCCGGTCGATGGTGGCAAAGATGGCGTCACACTCCTGATGCTGGCGACGTCGCTGGCGCCGGAGTTAAGGTCCGTTAACGACGTCGGCGTAAAAGGCGAGTTGCCGATGATGCTCGAGTCGTTTCGCTTCGGAAAGTAGCGCAAGTTGTTAACTTGCGAATCATCTTTCATTCTCTTCAATCAATGAACGCAAGTTAACAACTTGCGCACCAATCTATGAAACTAGTTCTTGCTGAAGATCGAAGTGGTGTATTGCATGGTGAGCGCTCGCTCACCAGCGAAGCCATTTTTGTTGGCCGCGATCCGGCCGTGTGCCATTACTTCTTTTCACAGGAACAGTGGCCCATGGTTTCGCGCAAGCATGCCGAGTTCCGCCTTGCCGGTGGTCTTTGCACTGTCGCAGACGCGAATTCCCGATTCGGCACCTTCGTAAATGGCGAACGGATCACAAAGCCGGTTGAAGTGCGAGTTGGATCGCACGTTCAGTTGGGCGCCGGCGGTCCAATCCTGCGAGTTGTTAGCATCGAGCAATCGCCCGCCGAAGAAGACGAGCCAAAGCCGGCAAACCTCGGCAGAATGGACACGGTGCATGACGCCGGCGCGGCGCCACAGATGGTCGCCACTCCCGTCCCAAAATCCGTCCCACCTCAAATTTCCAGCGAGCCAAAAGTGCGACCGTCGCAAAGAGGTGCAGCCCACCTGGAACTTGAGGAGTCACGCACCGGGCAAACCCGACGGATCGAATTGAACAAAGAAGTAACGCGCCTCGGTCGCGATCCTGAAGGCGAGGTGGTCCTCGACGCTGATGCCGCGGTGGTCTCTCGTCGTCATGCTGAGATCAAGAGGAGCGGCGATCAATTCTCGATTAGCGATCTACGAAGTTTCAACGGAACTCTCGTCAACGATCAACGCATCACGGAAACCGTGGGGCTGTTTGATGGCGATCAAATCCAACTTGGCGTTGGTGGGCCGCGACTGCGACTGGTCGATCCCGCTCATCCCGCGCCGGCGCATCGCGAGATTCAGCCGGGTGCTCCGACGCCCAGCCAGCGACTGATTCCGCCCGCGTTTGCGGAAATCGGCGTGATGGCCCATCGACAAACGATCGTCTCGACCTCGGGATCGTTGCAAGGCACCAAGCCGCCTGCCGGATCACAACCGCAGCTGCTCGTGCGAATGTTGTTTGAAAACCGTCCGCAACTTTCCGTGGGCCGCTCGCCAGACAGCGATGTGCGATTGGATGGATTGCAAATCTCAAATCATCACGCGCGGTTTGTGCGCACGAACGGCAATGTGTCGGTTGAAGATGCCGGATCGACGAATGGCGTGTACGTCAACGGCGAGCGCATCAGCGGCCGTCGCAACGTTTCTCTGTCAGATGTGATTCAAATCGGCCCGTTCGTCCTGCAAGCGGATGCGGCGCAGGGCGTGGCCGTCTACGACACGCGATCGAAAACCCGCATCGACTGCATCAACATCACCAAGATCGTCAAGAACCGATCTGGCGGCGGCACGATCAAGTTGCTCGATGATGTCGGCATCACGGTTCAGCCGAACGAGTTTGTTGGCTTGCTCGGTCCGTCAGGAGCAGGAAAGTCGACTTTGATGGATGCGCTGAACGGGATGCGTCCGGCCTCGAGCGGTTATGTGCTCGTCAACAATCTCGATCTCTATCGACATCTCGATTCGTTGAAGCAATCCATCGGCTATGTTCCGCAGGATGACATTATTCATCGCGAATTGACTGTCTATCGCACGCTCTACTACGTTGCCCGTCTGCGCCTGTCGCGTGATGTGTCCCGCCGCGAAATCGATCAGATTGTGAATGAGGTGATGGATGTCACGGGCCTGTCAGAGCGACGTGACGTGGCGATCTCGCAACTGTCCGGCGGCCAGCGCAAGCGCGTTTCGATCGCCGTCGAACTGATCACCAAGCCTTCGGTAATTTTTCTTGACGAGCCGACTTCCGGTCTCGACCCGGCCACGGAAGAAAAGATCATGAAGCTCTTCCGGCAAATCGCGGAGAGCGGCCGCACCGTCATTCTCACGACGCACGCGATGGAGAACGTCAAGCTGTTCGATAAGATCGTGGTGCTGATGCGCGGCAAGCTGGTCTTTTATGGCGCGCCTCAGGAGGCGCTGGCGCATGTCAAAGCGGAAAGCTTTAAAGATCTTTACGACAAGCTCGAAGGCCCGATTGACCAGCAACTCGCGGCATTGCCACCGCTACCCCCGAACGCGAGCAAGAGTCAGAATAGCGCCCTCAAACATCAACGCGAGCAAATTTCTGAACACGTCGCTGATGAGTGGAAGAAGAAATTTCAAACCACCGAACAGTATCGACGCAACGTAGTCGATCCGTTGAGCGTCCTGCCGCGTGACGGCCGCGCGGCCGCGCCGCCAAAGCGGCGCATGAGCATCATCGACACGGTGCGGCAGTGGGGTACGCTGACGCGGCGCTACATAGAAGTTCTTACGCGCGATAAATTCAATTTGCTGATCCTGTTTGGACAGGCGCCGATTATTGCTTTTCTTACCTATCTGGTTGTGCCCGACAAATCGCCGCGCGATTTTCCTTATTTCGTACTGGCGTTGGTGGCGATCTGGTTCGGCACGTCCGTGGCTTCCCGCGAAATCATCCGCGAACGCGCGGTGTACACGCGCGAGCGTATGGTCAACATGCGCTTGTTCCCATATGTCGGCTCGAAACTTTTTGTTCTGTCGATGATCGTATCGTTGCAGTGCTTACTGCTTTACGGTTCGCTGAAATTCATGCATTACGCCGGACTCATGAGCGTGCCGGGCTGGGCCATACCGCAAATCGTGATCGTTTTGATCACCGCAATGGTAGGCATCGCCCTGGGTTTGTTCATCTCGGCTATCGTCAAGACCTCCGAGATGGCCACGAGCATGGTGCCGCTGATCTTGATTCCGCAGATTCTGTTTTCGGGTTTGGTGGGCGTGCCGCAAAACACCGCGCGCGTTATCAGCACAGTAATACCGGCGACCTGGGCTTTCGATGGCGTCAAGCGCTTTTCGACGCTCGATACTCTGGATGAAGAGGGATCCGATCCTGACGGGAACAACAAAGGTCGCGGCCTCTACAAGCACATTGAAGACGTCAACGACGAGAACATCTCAAAGGCGCGGACCGACATCGACGACTACAAGAAGCATAGCGAGGACAAGCTGAAGGACTACGAGAAGGAGATGAAGGACTACATCGCGGGGATGCAGCGCGGTGAGTCAGGCACGCAGCCGCCGGTGCCGAAACTAGATAAGACGCCCGAGGTCCCGGCCGCGGAAAAGATGCCGGAAGACCTGAGCAACTACATCAACTTCAAACATCCCTGGGGCAACATCATCATCGATCCCTTCGTCCTGCTCTTCATGTTCTTTGGGTTGGTACTTGCGACGATCATCGCGCTGAAGTCACAGGATATTTTGTAAGCTGCGCGTTGCGCGCTGGTTCTGATTTGAGAGCCGGCAGTCGCGCCTTCGGCGCAGCACATGGCGGTAAGCCTACGGCTTACCGTTACACACTCTCTAAAAATCAGGAGGCTATGCCTCCGCTCCTCCACTTAATTCGATCAATATCCATTCGGAGCGGTTCATCTTCAAGAATTCCCCCGTTCCAATACCGAATACTCGACCATCGATATTCTTCAGGCCTCTTGACCAGATTGGCTCGCACCGGATTCCGATGAGTGTAATGAACTCGTTGCATCAACATCTTCTCAGTCAATAACAGACGCGCGTCGGGATGGTGGTCCCACAAGGAATGTTTGTAACGCCTTGGTCCGATTTCATGCCGCAGTTTCTGCAACGACGTTTCATAGTTATGCAGTTTCAGATAATCGATCACACGACGACTGACAATTCCATTGATGAACTGGAGAGTTCGCGAAGGCGAAAGAGTCGAATCGGTGATCACGTGCAGATGGTCCGGCATGATGACGTAAGCATAGAGCGCAAACCCACCAGAAAGCCGTGCTTCATCCATCGCTGCGCAAGCTACACGCTTAATTTCGTCTGTGCGGAAAACCGGCAAGCGATCCTTTGCTACGGAGGTTAGGTAGTAACAGGGAGCGTCGCGGGAGATCGTATGCATGGCCCAATCATAAATGAGCCTTCAAGGTAAAATTTTTGCAAGAGCCGAGGCGTAGCCTCGGATAGAAGAAAAGGCCTTGCCGGTAAGCCGTAGGCTTACCGCTATGTGCTGCGGCAAAGCCGCGGCGTTAGCCCTCAAGGTTGGAATCCTGTCCGGCTGCGCGAGGTCAAAGCCGCCACGCGCACAGCTAACCCAGACGTAACTCATCACTTCGGTGGTGGCTTTTTATAAATCTGAAAATAGAGCAGGTTCGCGTTATTCGGATTCAACGTCCGCAGCTTTTCATACTGCCGGGTCGCTGCCTTCTTATCACCGTTCATCAAATAATCAACGCCCAGGTTGTAATAAGCGCCGCCGTAGTTCGGATTTAATCTCACCGCTTCCTCGTGCGCCACGATCGCCTGTTTCCATTTGCCGAGATTTCCATATGCGACTCCCAGATTGTTCTGGGCTGCCGGCCAATCAGGCTTTAGTTGAATCGTCTGTTCCAATTCGGTAAGCGCTTCCTGCTTTTGATTCAGGTGGCTATACGAGATGCCGATGTTGAAATGCCCTTCCGGCAACGAAGCTTTTAATTGAATGGCTTTCTTTAGTGGCTCAAGCGCGGCGTTGTAATTTCCCAGATTGTTATAGGCCCAACCCAGATTGCTGTACGCCTCGGCATAGTCCGGCTTCAGTTCGATCGCGCGTTTGAATGCGACCACTGCGTCAGACCATCGCTTGCTCTTGCCGAGCGCGTAACCCATGTTGTTGTTGGCTTCGGCATTGTTGCCATCCAAACGAACCACTTGCCGGTAAACTTCAACTGCTTCCGGATAGCGGCCGAGTTTGTCGTACACCAAAGAGAGATTACTCTGGGTTTCCAGCAGGTCCGGTTTGATCGCGACCGCATGTTTGTAAGCGTCCGCCGCCTCAGCCAGTTTGTTCAGTTGCCGGTACGCGTCGCCGAGATTGCTGTAAGCCTCGGCGGAATCAGCTTTAAAACTGATCGCCTCGTGATAACGGCCGATCGCGTCCTCATAATTGTTCGCGTTGTAAGCCGCGGCGCCTTGATCAAAGTAAGCCAGGCCCAGCGAGTTTCGTGTTTCAGCGTCGGCAGAATTCAATTGGTTCGCGTGCTTGAGGGCCGTGATCGCATCTGCCGGATTATTCTTGTGCAAATAAGCGATGCCCAGCGCGCGATACGCCTCGGCCCAGTCCGCTTTCAAAGAGATCGCTTTATTGTCGGCCGTGATGGCATCGTCATAACGGCCGAGGTTGAAATACGTTTCGCCGAGATTTAGATACGCGTCAGCGTAATCAGCGCGCAGCTTGATTGCTTGTTGATAAGCCGTAGCGGCCTCGTCGTATTTACCCGCATCGAAAAAATCATCGCCTTGTTTGTTATAGCTTTCGGCATCCATTGCGGGCCGCGCGCTGCCCGTGCGATTGCTGTTCGTGTTGCCGGCGGAATTTCCCGAGTTCCCGGTATTCCCCGAACGATTGCCAGCAGTGTTTGTTCGCGGATGAGCAGAACGAACCGAGCGAGCGACAGTCTTCTTCTCTGGAGCTTTGTTTACGTGCGGCTTGCTTTGCGCCGGAGTGAAGATGCCTTTGCCCAGTTTCGCTTCGACGTCCGCGCTTGCCAGTAACACGCCGGCGCCGCCGGTAATGTCTTGCGCGATCACCGCGGCGTAGGCAAGCAAAAGCGCCAGTGCGGTAGCGGTCACCCGGGACGATCTTGAAGGCTGGGTCATCGTTCTACTCCTCTTTCGCAAAATGCAAAGCAAGGCTCGTTCAGAGTTTAATGAGGCGGGCTCTTGACCACAAGTTATCCATTGGAGTAGTAGTGTCCAAAGATCGTATTGCCAGGTCGCAAGTGGGCACTAGCCCGACCATGAGGGAGGGCTCCGGGCCGAAACGCAACTGAGCCGTCCCTCACGGTGGCGATCATATAGTTGACTCAGTCAAGTGGTATGTCTGTTTTCAAGGCGCTGAAAGCGCTGGATGTAAAAGCCTGGGCCCAACGGCCCAGGTCTGAGTGCGCACGTTATCATGAGCGCTGAAAGCGCGGCCTATCTATGTTCAAGGCTGCGGACTCATCCAGTGCCACATTCCGCAAAGGCGGTCACATTGCGCGCCTTCAGTGCTCAGTTGTCCTTGCTTCCCCCACCCGGCCCGTTGGGCCAGGCTATTACATCTAGCGCCTTCGGCGCCGTATGCAATTAATATGATGAGGTGAGTCAGATATGTAGCTACCCTGACGGTCGGGCTAAAGCCTGGCAGAAGATCACGACAAGTTTCGACTTGCGTACGGACGGGTCTTCGTGGCAGAGAATTGATACCACTAACATGGCAAGAAGGAAAAGATATCTGAAAGCGGCGGTGCTATGTCTCGTGATTTGGGTGCCGAGCACCTCGGCGCAACAGGAGTTCCTGCCGTCACCACCCGCTGATCATTCCTTGATCTATGTCCTCGATCAGCAGAACAAATTAATTTCGCTGCCGTTTGAAACCGCTACGACGCCGTTGCGAGCAGAGCAGGTCGCCAGGAGCACAAGCACGAGTTACCTCGAACTAAAGGGCGAGCATTCTGCGACTGTCCTTTTAGCAACGCAGCGAATTTTTCTGTTTACGATTGATCGAGGCGGCGCCCATCCGCCGCTCCTGGTTTGGCTGACGCCTCATCGCGGCGCGCGGCGCGTCCCCGCAATTGCCCAACGCGGGATAGCGGGGTTTGCGATTTCATCTTCTGAAATTGTGCGACCGATTCCGCGCGGCCTGGCGAAAAACGGTGACGAAGTTTTCATGGAGCTTCGTCCGCGCGTTTCGCTCATGCCGGGAGAATATGCGATTATTGGCAATGACCTGACTCGGGTCGCAACGTTTCGCGTGATAGCGGCTGCAGATTAGTTTTAGAAAGCAGGGTTTACGTGGCTTCATCGAAAGATTCTTTACCAATAGATAACAGCCAGAGTTCCGCTCTGGATTCCAAAGCAGAAGCTGCCGATTCCAAAGCGAAGGATTCGTTCTGGACTCCGGGCCGGATCGCGATCACTCTGATCGCGCTCGCGCTAATCGTCTGGTATGGCATTGCCGAGTGGAGTTCAAAGGGAACTCAGACGGCGGGCGTAACCGTGGCGAAGACAGCCCCTAAGACTGCGCCGGCAATTACCGCCGCGCCGGCGCCTCTGGTTGTGCCATTGTCTGATGAGCTTCGCAATACGGCTCTGAAAACGCTGGATGGACGTTCGCTAAAGCTCGCGGATTTTGCGGACAAGGTTGTGGTCCTGAATATCTGGGCCACCTGGTGCGGGCCATGTCGTTTAGAAATGCCCGAGCTGGTAAAGGTGAGCAATGATTACAAAGACCGCGGCGTGGTGGTGCTGGGATTGGCTACTAGCTACAACGAACACGATGATCAGCAGCACGTGAAAGACTACATCAAAGCCCAGAATGTTCCCTATCAGATCATCTGGGATGATGGCACGCTGGCGGGGCCGTTGGTTGAAGCTGTGCAGGGCCGCTCAGTCATTCCACAAAGTTTTGTCATCTCGCGCGATGGAAAAATTGTGAAACACTTCCAGGGATTTAATAGTTCCCAGACCCCACAACTGATGCGGCAGGCGATCGAAGACGCCTTGAATGACAAAGGCAAGGCGTGAAGATCAGTAAGCAGTAGGCAGTGAGCAGTAAGCAGGAGAGGTCAGTACCGAGAGCGGTAGCGACCGGGTAATCTCGATCAAACGAAGAGGCATTCATTGTCATCAGGAGTAGCAGACGTAAAACTGAGACTTCAGGCCGAACTCGACGAGCTCGAGTCTGAGCTGCGCGTTCATCTGCCCAAAGAGATCAAACGCGCGCTTGAGTTTGGCGATTTGCGAGAGAACTCGGAATACCAAACGGCCCTGCAGCGACAGACGATGGTCAAGGCGCGCATCCGCGAGCTGCGCCAGCGGATGAGCGAAGTTGCTTCGATCGATCTCTCGAAAATTCCCCACGACAAAGCGTCCTATGGTTCGACGCTGCTGCTTTACGACTCTGAGCGTGAAGAAGAAGTGACCTACCAGCTGGTTACGCCTGAAGAAAGCGACCCGGCAGCTGGTTTCATCTCCACAGTGTCGCCGATCGGCCGCAGCTTGATGGGCAAAGAAGAAGGCGACGAGGTCGTCGTCAGCATTCCTTCAGGTTCGCGCCGCTTTGAGATCAGAAAACTCACCACGCTTCACGATCAACCGAAATGATCGCATCAGCCGCGAGTAGACGTAAGGTTAAGACCAAACCGTAACCACGAAAACACACGAACCATCACGAAGAAGATTTCTTTCCGTGTTAGTTGGTGTGAATTCGTGGTCGGTCTTATATCGTTGCAGAGGTCTTCGTAGGTTACGCAAGTAACTCACCAACCCGATCATCTTCGGCCCGTCTAAAATCAGAATACCAGCGGCCCGCGTTAACGAATTCTTCAGGCTGCATCAAGCAAATTAAATCATCAAAGAGCGGCGCGATTATTTGATAGCCTTCGCGCGATGAAACCGGGACCGCGCCGATCATGCGCTTCGGCTCTATGGCTCGCACGGCGCGCGCGGCGACCTGCATCGTTGAGCCAGTCCGAATTCCGCAATCAACTACGATTACGGTCCGGCCTGTGACTACGATCGGTGCGCGCCCGCGGCGGCAGAGTTGTTCGCGTTGGCCCAGGCCTTCGATGGCCTCGCTGAGAAAATGATCGAGCGGTGTCGATGGTGTCTCAGCTAAGGCGATCTCATCGTCAAAGAACGTCGAGCCGGCGACGTTGACGGCGCAGATGTGCACGCCAACTCCGTCGCCAACCAACAGTCTGCGAATGAGAATGAGATCGAGCGGCGCATGCAGAAAGTTTGCGACTTCGCGCGCCACGGGAACGCCGGCTAACGCCACCCCGAGTACGATTGCGTCAGGATCATTTTCATACTCCGCAAGGCGTGGCGCGAGCTCGCGGCCGGCCGCGCTCAGATTTGGAAAAGGGGATGGCTGCTTGAGCAAATCATTTCTCCTGTGCGAGGATGGCCGGCGCCATGCAATTAGACATTTGATTTCGCGACGCTACAGAGCGGGGCATTAGCCCGACCGTAAGGGAGGGCTCGCAAGGATTCAATGCTGAGCCCTCCCTTACGGTCGGGCTAGTGCCCACACAACCAACGAAAGGTCTCTATGCCGACTGACATGACCGAACAGGAATTTTCACGACATCTCAATTCGACGTTCCAGCTCAATCTTGAAGACCACACCATGGAGTTGAAGTTGGTTGAAGTCAACGCGTACATGCCGGGAAAGAATGAGCAAGCCGGCATGGAGCGCTTCTCAATTTACTTTGACGGTCCGCCAGATCGACGGCTGCCTCAAGGCCTTCATCATCTCGAACACGCGGACATGGGAGGTCTCGATCTCTTCCTGGTGCCAATCGCCGGCGATGAAAAAAAGTTTCGTTACGAAGCGGTCTTTAATTACTTCAGGAAATAGTCAGAACCGCCTGCGGTAGCGGGCGGGCCCTTAGCGGCCGAGTCAGAACCGCTTGCGGTAGCGGGCGGGCCGGCTCGTCACACCTTAATCAAATTCCGGCAACTCATCACCTTGCCCGTGCAAAACGTATTCGATCGCCAGTGCCAAGCTACGCTCGGTCCACAAGTATCGCTTGCTGCCACGATCAACCCAGGGGCTGTGACATGCCTGCCAAAGATCGTCCTCTCTCATTTGCTTTGTTGCATTGGCCTTGAAGTGCGTTCAGCGCGAGCTCAGGTTTTTTCGAACCAATAGAAATAACTGAGTGCACGTGATTCGTGCGGAGATTGCAGGCGTACAAGTGCCACTTCCGATGTAAACAGGTATCGCCGATCGCCTTCTCAACCGATGCGCGTTGCTCAGCGCTCAGTAAGACCGGCTCGCTTTTAAGTAAATGCTGATTGTGTCGCCGGCGATTGTTGTTGACCGCAGCGTAAGGAGTTTTGTATCGGTTATGCTCGCGGTCGACCGAGCCGCGTTGGTCACCATGTAACCAGGTGCCGTAGCAACGAAAAGTGATCAGATAGCCGATCGGGATGTCAGTGTCGTTCCACATTACTGTTATGGTTACCACAACTATTGTATGGCAATAGTCAACGGAAAAGTTTTTGCAGCGAAGAAGAGGCCCGCCCGCTACCGCAGGCGGTTCTGACTTGGCCCGCCCGCTACCGCAGGCGGTTCCGACTTCCACTCCATGTGCTTGTACGCACCTATCTCTTCAATCACCACGAAACCGAGCCGCTCATAAAAGCGAAGCGCATCGGTATTCATAACGAATACATAGTGCCGCAAAGCCTTGCTACGCTGTTTTGCTTCATCGATCAGGCTGCTCAATAACGCTCCGCCCACGCCACGATTCTGAAACTCGGGCAGCACCACAATGTCGAGCAGGTGAATTTCTTCGGCATCCCGGCCAATCCAAATTCTTCCCGCGGGTTGGTCATCAACCAGGATTACAGCGTACTCGGCGTCGGGAAAGCGCGCGTCGTATTCGCGGCGCTGAAGATCGAACTGCCACTTCACGAAAGCCTCCCGCTGTCCTTCCTGCCACTGGCCCTGCGCCAGCTCTTCCGCTCGGCTGCTGTCATAAATAAAGAGGAGCAATGCCTCGTCCTCCGCGGTCACTGCGCGCAGCGTTAGTCTTTCACCGTTTGGCAGGGATGTTTGCTGTTCGTTTAGGGTCATCAGGAATTCAGGATCTACTAGTAATTTAATTAAAGGCGATTGAAACTTGAACCAAAAGATAATAGACTGCATCGCGCGAAAGAGAAATTGAAGCGGACCCTTACATCCGCCCCGGCCACGAGACCCGCCTCTGCCGGCTATGATTCAGGAGACAAGGTGTCCAATTCAAGAAGAATATTTTTAAGGACCGGATTAATGGCGGCGTTGTTCGCAGCGGTTCCGTTCAAGCACGTGTTCGGGCAGACTTTTAAGGAACGCGATGGAAATCCGGGAGAGACTCCGGTAACCCAAACTGATCCGCTCGGCAATTATTCAAAAGCTGCCTTTACGTCTTATCTGAATTCGATCTTTCAGCTCCAAACTTCCTTTGGTATTGTCGCGGCGACGCTTACGAGAGTCGATGACATGCCGGCGCCCAGGGGCGGTGAATGCTTTACGCTTTTGTTTCGCGGCGGCAGTCGCGCGCTACCGCAAGACACCTATATGATCACGCATCCGGCGCTTGGAACATTTGCGCTACTGCTGGTGCCCGCCGGCGCCGATGCAAACGGCGCGCAAGGTTATTTAGCAACCCTGAATCGACTTTCACTGGCGGACTTCGCTAATTTGTCCGCGCCTTCAAGGGCCACACGAACTGCTCCGGCCATTACCGCGCCACCCGCAACTATCGGGCCTTCGCCCGTGGTTACTCCAACGGTCGCGCCGGTAAGACCGGTCGGCCCGGTCGTCACTCCCGTGACCCCGGCAACGCCCGTGCGCAAACCAGCGAAGCGTCGGAAGCGAAAGCCATTGCGGAAGAGTGATGATAACGGGCGGATTAACTTAATTCGCTAAGCGGCATAGCTTGTTGCTTAGTCCCAAATTACCGTTATCCGGCTTACAGTTTGAACTAAACCTCACCTGAAACTCGCTTCGCTCCGCTTGTAAAAGATTTTGCTTGCATTCTTCTCAGCTTGCGATTAGAATCCGCCGCACTTCAACTTCAGGCTCTTAAGATTTTCGGTCCACTTGCTGTCGTTATTGCCTGATCAAGCTCTTTCCAAGATCTTTCGTAACAGTCGAGCTTTACTGCTTGACTCAACTCCAACATCAATCAAATGGAGTAGAAAACTATGTCAACCCCTTTCATGGGAGAAATCAAATTTGTCAGCTTCAACTTCGCGCCGAAAGGCTGGGCGATGTGCAATGGTCAATTGTTGCCCATCAACCAGAACCAGGCGCTGTTTTCGATTCTCGGTACTGTGTATGGAGGGGACGGCCGGGTGAACTTTGCGCTCCCTGAGTTTCGCGGCCGTGTGCCGGTGCACCGTGGTAACGGAATTACCGAGGGTCAAAGCGGTGGACAAGAGTCCCATACGGTAACCATGTCAGAGATGCCGGCGCACAATCACTTCGCGAGCGCCAGCAATCTGGCCGACGCCAATAATACAAATGTCCCGTCGGGCAACATTCCGGCCAACTCCAGCGTCAGTCCTTACCGTAGTGCGATCACCACCACGCTGGCCCCAAACTCGGTTACCAACTTCGGCGGTAGTCAACCACACGAGAATCGACAGCCCTATTTGGTCATCAATTTCATTATCGCTTTGCAAGGTATTTTTCCGTCTCAAAACTAGAAGGAGCGAATTATGGGAGAACCTTACGTTGGCGAGATTAGAATGTTCGCCGGAACTTTTGCCCCCGTCGGTTGGGCCCTTTGTCAGGGACAGTCAATGGCAATCTCCGAGAACGACACGCTGTTCAACTTGATTGGGACAACCTACGGCGGCGACGGGCAAGAGACTTTTAATCTGCCGAATCTGGCGGGCCGCGTTCCTGTACATATGGGGAAAGGGCCTAACGTCAGTCAGACCTATCAAATCGGTGAAAGCGCGGGAGTTGAAAGCGTTACGCTAACGGCGCAGCAGACCCCAATACACAACCACGGCTTAACGGCCTCAAGTGACTTTGGGCAAAGCCCACAGCCGCAAGACAACGTATTTGCGCAGCCCACCACCGGGAAGATGTATACCGGCTCCGGGCAGTCGCCGCTCGTAAGTCTTGCCGCCAACATGTTGTCTGCGGTCGGCGGGAATCAGCCACATGAAAATATGCAGCCGTACCTGTGTATCAACTTCATCATCTCGCTCTTTGGTGTCTATCCCAGCCCAACTTAAAAGGAGGCTCAAGAAAAATGTCCGATCCATTTGTAGCTGAAATCAGAATGTTCGCCGGCAGTTTCGCGCCGAAGGGCTGGGCCACCTGCGATGGGCAGTTGCTGCCGATTTCCCAGAATACTGCCTTGTTTTCGTTGGTGGGCACGTTTTATGGTGGTGACGGAAAATCTACTTTCGCCTTGCCCGACCTGCAGGGTTCCCTTCCTATTGGCGAGGGTCAGAGTACCACTGGTACCCAATACTTCCTCGGTCAGCAATCCGGAGCAGATAATGTAACCCTGTTGCAAACCGAGATGCCGGTTCACACCCACCTTGTTCAGGCGTACTCCGACGACCCCGCGGACGTTACGGTGCCCGGGCCAGGCGTCATCCTTGGATTGGCGCAGGCATTGACCCCTTATCGGCCGACCCCATCGAACACCAATATGAATTTTCAGGAGGTTACGGTGGCTGGGGCCAGCCTGCCGCATAACAACATGATGCCCTTCCTGAGCGTGCTTTTCATTATTGCGATGCAGGGCGTCTTTCCGGCTCGGCCGTAGCGAACAGAAAGCAGTAGGCAGAAAAGCCGCCGGCACTGACTCGGGATGAGTGAGTGCTGGCGGTTTTGTTTTTGATGAGCAGATTGGAATCCACAGATTACGCAGATTACACAGAACGCAAACTGGGCCACAAAAAGGCACAAAAAGCACAAAATGAAATCAGGCCAAAATGAGTTCATTCGATCGATGCATTTCTTTTTTTGAGCCTTTTCGTGGCTAATTCTTTTTCCTAATCGGTGTAATCTGCGTAATCTGTGGATTAATCATGACGAAGTCTCACCTAAGCGATCACTTTGACCTATATCTCGTCCGCAACTTCTTCGACGCCGACTTCTGCCGCGAATTGATCGCCGAGATGCACTCGTCAACGACGAGTCCCGCGGTTACCTATGGGCAGGGAAGTTGCGGCGAGGTTAACGAAACGGTGCGAAAGGTAGCGCGGGTACAGCCGTCAGAAAAAACCATCACGCGAGTTACTCAGCGATTAATGGACCACCGCGAGAGAGTTGCTGAACATTTCGGCGTCAGCCTCCGCTCCTGCGAAGAGCCTCAGTTCCTTTGTTATCGCACTGGAGATTTTTTTGTAGCTCATCAGGATGGCAATACCGGATTAGTAACTCTCGAAACCGACAAGTCGCGTCGCGTCTCGGTGAGCATATTCCTGAATAGTCAGAATGAAGAACCAGACGGCGATTCGTATGGCGGAGGCTCACTCGTTTTTTCCGATTGGCGATCGAACAAGAGATTCGAGCTTGCGGGTGAGCCTGGAACTTTGGTCGCGTTTAGATCAGAGATTACTCACGAAGTCGTCCCGGTAACTCACGGAGAGCGTTATTCGATTGTTAGCTGGTTCGGGTGAGAACTGGCGCCTCCGGCGCAGCACATGGCGGAAAGCCTCTGGCTTTCCGGTGAGCTACTCTTCTTTTTTGTGAGGCTGCGCCTCGGCAGGAGGCGGAGCCTCCTGAATTTTGAAGAGCTGCTAACGGTAAGCCGAAGGCTTACCGCCGTGTGCTGCGCCGCAGGCGCTACCGACGCTCATAATCCTAATCTTGATTCTTCTTGCTGCTATTGCATCTGGAACTGGCTTCTCTCTCGTGGCATCATAGGAATATGAAATTATTTTCCCTGATCGCGTTTGCTTTGATCGCCGGCTCAATCGCGTGTGTGCCAAACAAGTCCGCGCTCTCATCATCCGCAAATAGCAACGCCCCGATCAATCAACCATCTGAGCAACCAGCCAACTCGACGGAACAGAGCAGTTCGAATTGTTCGCTTAAGATGGCTGGCGCCCCGAACATCAAAGGCCTCAAACTCGGCATGACGCCTGACGAGGTGCTGGGATTATTTCCGGACAGCAAAGACGATGAGGAAGTCCGGAAACATCTGTCTCAATCGCCCAGCCAATTCGGCGTCTCCGATTTCATCATTCGCCCCGAAAAGTTCGGATCGAAGGACAAGTTTAAGGACGTCACGCAGATTACTTTCAACCTGCTCGATGGCCGCGTCTCCGCATTCACCGTTGGCTTCAATGGCCCGGAGTATCCACATGTCGATCAATTTGTCGCAAAATTCATTGAGGGAACCAACCTTCCGCCCGTCGACCAATGGCAAGGCTATGAAGGAATGGACAATCAATTGAAAATGCTGGTCTGCAAAGACTTTGAGGTGCGCGTTTTCATCGGCGGAGAGGGCGGAAAGCTGAATTATGTCTTAATGCATGATCTGGAAGCTGATAAGAAGTTGAAAGATCGAAAGAAGAAGGCGAGAGAGGCGGCGACACCGAGTCCGTGAGAAAAAACGGCCGGAAGCAGCGTCAAGCAGTCGCCCCTTCGGCGCGGCACATGGCGGAGAACCTCCGGCTTTCCGATGAGAAATTTTTTCTTTGGGAGGCTACGCCCCGGTTTTTTGAGACCCGAGGAAGCATAGCCTCCTGATTTCTGAAAGGGACTTACGGTAAGCCAGAGGCTTACCGCCATGTGCGGTGGCAAAGCCGCAACCGCTAGAGCAAATGTCAACTCTCCGTCTTGTGCTGCGCAAACCTGCAACGATGGCAACTTCCTTTCCAACTTCTTTGCTGTTTTGGCTCAAATCCCCACTTTTGCATTGACCTTATTTTTATTGTGTATTAGTCTTGTCGCTCATCTGAAAGGAAGTGTAACTTCTTTTCCGCCCCGATTGATCTCAACGTCTATCTGGTTGATTGGCCTCAGATTTTAATTTCGTGAAGCAATTATCCCCTCGTCATACGTCCACCAACTTGCGAGTATTCTTCGCTTGTTTGCTCTCATTTAATATCTTCATCACTCCGATTGCGGCGATTGCGGCCACTATAAAGCCGAAGTCAGAAGTCAGAAGTCAGAAATCAGAACAAGCCGAAGTCTCAAAAGCTAAATCTGCGGTGGCTGACGTGTTTGCTAAGCCACTTGAGGATTTGGCAAAGCCAATGGTTCCCTCAGCGGTGCCAGCACCGGCACCCCTGCCCGCTGCGCCACCAGTAGGAACTGTGACGTCGAGTCTGACGGCGAGCCTCGCGGCGGGCAATGGCGGCATCGATGCCGACAGCGATGGCAAAGCCGATCCGGGCGACACGATTGCTTACACGTTGTCGCTGGCGAACTCGAGCGGCGCCGGAGCTACGGGACTCGCAATCGCTAATCCACTCGATTCGCACACCACGATTGTCGGCGGGTCGCTGAACAGCACGCCGGTAGCTTTCGATCAATCAGTTTCACTTAACGAAGATGCGACGCTGGTCGTCACGCTTTCTGGTCAGGATCCTGACGGCAGCAATCTGACATTCAAGAAGTCCGACGGCACCGCGTTTCCATCGAACCCGACTACGATAGCGACGGCCCACGGAACGATCGGGAATTTCGGTTCGGTCAGTTGTGACGCCAACGGAGTTTGCTCGCAGCAGGTTACCTACACGCCGGCCGCGAACTACAACGGCTTAGACAGTTTTAGTTTTAAGGCCAACGACAGCACGGCGAACTCGAACGAGAATGGGGTAGTCTCGATCACAGTTAACGCGGTCAATGACGCGCCGACCTTCACCGTGCCGGGCAATCCAACTGCCGTGAATGAAGATGCCGGCTTGCAGACTGTTTCGAGTTTCATTACGGGCGTCAGACCGGCGCAGGGACCACCGTCCTTGAACTCTACCGAAGACACCCAGACAGTCAGTTTTGTAATTACGAATGTGACGCACACCGCGTTGTTTACCGCAGGCGGGCAGCCGACGCTAACCGTCTCTAATTCGGGCAATCAACCATTCCCGCTGACTGCGAACCTGATTTATACGCCGGCGCCGAATGCCAATGGCACCTCAGTGGTCACCTATCACCTGCACGATAATGGCGGAACGGCTAACAGCGGCGTCGATAACTCTGCGGACCAGACTTTCACGATCACGGTCAACGCGGTAAACGACGCGCCGGTAGTTGATCCAGTCGCCAAAGCGTTCACAGTTCAGGCCAATATGAGGAGCGTGGGCTTTACTGGCTTGCTGGCAAACGCGACCGACCCGGATGCTACTAACGCCAATGCTGATGCGCTTTCGGCTGACAAGGCGGCTGGTTATACGTCGCCGACTTTCACGCTTGCGAGTCTTACCGGCGCCTGCACGAGTATCGTAGCAAATCCCGCGACGGGAGCTGGTCCTTGCACGATAACGATCACCAATGCCTCGACTGGAACTTTCAACTTCGATCCTCCTCCGGGCGTAACGGGCGCGGTCACTCTCAACTATACAATCTCGGACAACGGCAATCCCGGTAGCGCCACCAGTCTCGCCGGAACGATCAATATCACTGTCAACGGCCCGGTAATCTGGTTTGTTGATCCCACCCGAACCAATAACGGCAACGGCACCCTCTCGGGCGCGCCGGATGCGGCGGGAAACCCGGGGCCCTTTAAGAGCCTGGCTTCCGCGAATAACGCGATAAACCTCAAGACGGGCCAGAGAGTGTTCGTATACACCGGGACCACGACCGCAGGTGAGGCGCTGGATCTGTCAGGCAACAACAATTGGCTGGTGGGTCAGGGCACGGTGGCGGCAAATTTCGACACCTTCTTTGGTTTGACCGGAGGCGCTGCGCCGCCGGCAGCAACTGTTGCGCGGCCGACCCTTAACAGTGCCCCGGCAACCGCTTTTACTGCACGGCCGCAAATCTCAGGCACCGTCACGATGAGGAATAACACTCAGGTGACCGGCGTCAAGATCGTAACCACGGGCGCCACCGCGGGCTTAAGGTCGATCGGATTTAGTAGCGGGACATCTCTGGTCAAGGACGTCAGTGTGACTACCGCCACCGGAAACGCGGTCGACCTGAGTGGCACCCAAACCGTCACCTACGAAACCTCTGACGGAACCAACTCGCCCAACGTTCTGGTTGCAGTGGGCGGCATAGCTCTCAATGTATTCAGCGGTGTGACGATTGGCGCAAATGGCTTCACCTTCAAAAGCATTTCTGCCAATGGCGGCACGAACGGCATTGTGCTTAACACCACCGGCGCCACGGCCGGTCTGACTGTGACTGGATCGGGGACTACTGCCGGATCGGGCGGCACCATTACGAACTGCTCAGCGAAGGGCGCCGATATCAGAAGTGCCACCAACATCTCGCTCAGTAACATGGACTTCACCAACAACGCGACGGCGAACCTCGGCGCCTCGGGAACTTGCGGTGATGCCCTAAACGGAACCAATGGACCGACGACTTGTAACGCCAACATTAGTTTGTCGTCGGTCACCACGGCGACGCTGACAAAAATTAGCGCGACTGGCAGTAAGCAAATCGGTATCGACGTCAAAGGCGGCTCGAACCTGACGCTGACGAACCTGACCGTCACCGGCAACGGGAACGAGACGATGGAAGACGGCGTGCAGATCACGGACTTGACCGGCACGCTGACGGTCGCCGGCGGCCTTTTCAAAGATAACGCGTCGAATCAATTCGAAGTGCAGAATGGTGTAGCCGGTCCACTGTCGGTGATTGTCGGTACCTCGACCTTTAGCAATACTGCCTTCCCAACCGGCGCAACTACGCCCGCGAACACGACCGCCAACAGCGGACTCTTCCTGGCGACGCACAGCAGCGCGGTGATGAATCCGACGATTACGAACTGTACCGTCGATCGTATCTACGCGCAGGGTATTCGTCTGGACATGGCCGGTGCGAGCAGCATGACCGCGAACATTGGTCCCGCCAGTGGAGCCGGCAACGGCAACACGATCACCAACAGTAACCAGGCAATTTCGGTTACCGGGTCGAACACCGGCGGGTTGACCTATAACATTCGCAACAACACCGCCAACATCGTGCCGGCTAATGTGGCCGGCGGCGCCACCAACCAGATTGGGGTGGCCAGGTCTACCGCGTCGGGCACGTGGACTGGGCTCATCGACAACAATACGGTGGGCACTGCGGGGACCGCAAATTCGGGTTGCCAGGTCGCCGGCTGCGACGGCATCGACGTGGTCAACAATTCTGCCGGCACTCACAAGCTGTCGATCGTAAACAACAAGATTCACGACACTGAAGGATCCGGCATGGTGATCATCGCCGGCGGCGCGCCCGATAACAGCACGGTGTCGTGGACGGTTCAGAACAACACCATCGACAATCCGGATGAGAATGCCGGCCAGGCGAATCCCGCGATTTTGATTCAGTCAGGCACTAGTGTGGGAACCGATACCAGCAAGACCTGTCTGAACATTTCCGGCAACACCATCAGTGGGACGTGGAGCCTCGGTACGGGACATCTGAGTTCCATTCGCGTGCGGTCATTGACCACCGCAGCCGGCAGCTTCGCGATCGTCGGCTTTAATCCGGCGACGGAGTATCCGAACGATCCGACGGGCGTCAGCGGCAGCACAACCGGCGCTGTCGGCAACGTCGGTAACGTAGCTGACTACATCCGCCAACAGAACCCTGGCGTTACAAATGCTTCTCCAGGTCAGAATGCTGCTTCGGCAACCCAGGGAGCGGCGGTGTTCAGTAACAGCGGCGGCTGCCCCTTGTTGCTGGCCGAAGGCGGTGTGATGCCGGCATTGAATGCGCCGTCGTTGATTTCCAGTGTGTTCTTCTCGTCGATCGAGATTGCGCCCGCCGCTTCACCCGCGACGACGCCGATTACCACTGCGAATGCCATTTCAACTTCGCTTAGCCAGCCACAGCTCGACTCGCTGGTTGATGCAGCAATACTGCGCTGGACAACGACCGGGTTGAGCGCTGAACAGATTGCCAGTCTGCGCGAAATCAAGTTCGAAGTTACTGATCTGACCAATGCCTACCTGGCGGAATCGTCCGGCAATCGCATCCTCGTTGACCGCAGCGCTGAAGGCAAAGGCTGGTTCCTCGATTCCACGCCGCAGGATGATTCAGAGTTCGCTAACGCTTTGGCTGCAACGCGGCGGCTCACCGATCCACAAAGCGCACCCGCCGGTCATATC
>DNNE01000199.1:87781-88176 GCA_003487805.1 Blastocatellia bacterium
CCCCCAACCCAAAACCCCCCCCCGCCGGTCATATCGACCTCTTGACGGCGATCGAGCATGAGATGGGGCACAAGCTCGGGTTGGGCGACTCTTATCTGGAAAGAGATCGCAACGACCTGATGTACGGCTATCTGACCGTGGGCGAGCGAAGATTGCCGGCTAAAGACCAGGCAAGCAAGGCAACTCCTGGTCAGAATGCGACTGCACATTTTCTGTCGCTCGTATCCGAAGAACAAGTCCGCGGTATCCAGTCAGCAGCTGAAAGCCGGATGGAAGACGCTGCTCAGCAGTTGAGTCGAAGCGAAAGCTTCAGCTTGAACATGCATGTCGTCTCCGGAATGAGCGGAGAGAACGGCGTTGCCGCGGAGATCAGAGGTCAGAGAGCAGAAGTCAGA
>DNNE01000199.1:88501-91027 GCA_003487805.1 Blastocatellia bacterium
ATCAGAAGTCAGAAATCAGAAGTTGGATGTTCGCCTGAATCACGCGGCGAAGGCAGAGATCGCAGGCGAGAAATCAGAAGTCAGAAATCACATCGCCGGAGTGGCGTTTGTTGTTCCAACACCCATCGGCAGCTTCCCAATTAACGGCACGGGCGCTGGCCAGGGATTCACTCTGCCGGACGGCAAGTCAATCACCATTACGTTCAAAGCGACTCTCAATGCTCCGCCGAACTTCGCCAGCTTCTCAGCCACGCAAAAGGTCTCTGCCCAGGCGACTCTGACCGGTAGTTTCGTTGGCAACCCGCTGCTGAGCGACGATCCGAGCGTGGTTGGCACGACCGATCCCACGTCGACGAACGTCGATCTTTATGACTCGACGACCACGGTCGTTTCTTCGGCGAATCCTTCGAACACGACCCAGTCAGTTACGTTCACCGCGACGATTGGCACCAGCGGCATTCCGAATGGTTCGGCCTTCGCGCGCACGGGCACTGTTGTCTTCAAGGATTCCTTCAATGGCGGGCCGGTTACCACCCTCGCCTGTAGTGGTGGCAATCAAAATGTCAGCTCGAATCAGGCCACTTGTATCACTTCGGCTTTGCAAACTGGCTCGCACGCGATCACCGCTGATTACAGTGGCGATGGCAACTTCGATCCGAGTAGCGGCTCGCTAACTGGAAGTCCACAAGTGGTGAGCAAGTCAGGCACCAACGCGACCCTGACTTCATCGCTCAATCCGTCGGTGGTCACGCAGACCGTAACCTTCACGGCCACGATAACCACCGCGACGTCGGTGCCTAATCCAACTGGCACGGTCGCATTCAAGGATGGCGTGAACACCATTGGCAGTTGCAGCGCCCAGCCGCTGAATGGCAGCGGCGTGGCCACTTGCCAAATTTCGACATTGACGGCGGGCAATCATCCGATCACTGGCGATTACGGCGGCGACACGAATTTCAGCGCGAACACCGGCATAGTGCTTTCGGGCGGGTCGCCGGCCGGTAATCAGACAGTAAGTAAGGCCACACCGACGGTGACGCTGGTGTCTTCGACTAACCCGTCGTTCGTTAGCCAGAACGTCACATTCACGGCGACCGTAACGGCGCCGGCCGGAATTACCGCCACTCCATCAGGCACGCTCACCTTCAGAGACGGCGGCGTGGCGATGACTTGCACCGGCGGCAACCAGACATTGAGCGGTGGCGTGGCGACTTGTCAAAAAAATAATCTGACGGCCGGCAGTCACACGATTACTGTCGATTACCCAGCCACCGATCCGAACTTCAACGCAGTCAGCGGAACTGCCATGACCGCCAACGCGGGTCAGAACGGAAATCCGCAGGTAGTCAATCAGTCGGATACGACGATGACCGTCACGAATCCCGCGGGTAACAATCCGTCGAAAGTGACGGAGAGCGTGACGTTCAAGGTCAATATCAAATCGTCGAACGTGTCGATTACCACACCGCCGACGGGCAACGTGAAGTTCTGGGATGGGGCAATAGGCGGCACACAAATCGGTGCGACCAAGCCTCTCGGTACCTCTGGTTGCGCCGACGCGCAGAGCGGCTGCGTCAGCAGTGATGCGACCACGTCCCTTGCAGCCGGGAACCATACGATCACAGTCGAGTACGTGGGTGATTCGAACTACAGCGCAAACACCAACAATTCGTTCTCACAGGTCGTCGATAAGTCAGATACCTCCGTCAATCTACAGTCCTCCGGTCTGACGCCGAACGTGGGAGACTCCGTAACCTTCACGGCGACTATATCTGGTTCCGCGGTTCCGCCGGCCATTGCGTTCGACGACGGAGGCACCGTCGATTTCAAGGACGGCTCGAACACGATTCTCAATTGCGGCGGAAAGACGATTAATGCCTCGCATCAAGCGACCTGTACCACCACGGCCTTGCCTGCCGGCGCCAGAAACATCACGGCGGTTTACAACGGCGATCCGGCTTTCAATGGCAGCACGTCCAATACTGTGGTTCAGCAGGTCGGGCCAGCGTGCGCCAATGCACCCGTCGTGATGAATGCCAACGACAACGGTAACGGTTCTCTCCGGAAGGCGATTGCTGATGCTTGCGTGGGTGCGACGATCACATTTGACTCGGTGGCGTTTGCCGCGCCTGGTCCATACACTCTCAACCTGATAGATGCGGGCGGCCCTGGTATCGGCGGCGAACTCGCCATCAGTCAGAACCTGACGATCACGGGTCCGGGCGCGAGTGTGCTGACAGTGCGAAGGGATGCCGGCGCGATCACCAAGTTCCGCGTATTTAATGTCTCTGCCGGAACCGTCACGATCTCCGGCATGACGATTAGTAACGGCAGCCAGGGTGCTGCGGCGCAGGGGCCGGGCTCGCCGGGTGCTTTAGGTACTGCGGTAAGCGGCGGCGGTATCTTTAATTCCAGCACGCTGAATCTGCAGAGCGTGATCGTAAGGGGCAATAGCATCACCGGTGGTGATGGCGGTAATGGCGCTGTCGCGGGTGATGCAGGCGGCGCGGGCGGTGGAGCTTTCGG
>DNNE01000199.1:91325-91463 GCA_003487805.1 Blastocatellia bacterium
TGGAGCTTTCGGCGGCGGCATCTTCAATAGCGGCACGCTAACGCTCACAAACTCGACAGTCAATGGCGGCAATTCGGCGACCGGCGGCAAAGGCGGTAACTCCGACACGACACCTGGCGCGGGCGGTGGAGCTTTCGG
>DNNE01000199.1:91767-94591 GCA_003487805.1 Blastocatellia bacterium
TGGAGCTTTCGGCGGCGGCATCTACAATCGCGGAACGCTTACGCTAACTGCATCGACTGTTGATGCGAATAGCGTCGCAGGCGGCGCCGGCGGTACGAATACGGGCGCTGGTCCCAACGGCGCAACGGGCAGTGCGTTGGGCGGTGGTGTCTACAACGATGGCGGCGCCGCTACGGCGACGACGACAATTGCTAACAGCACGATCAGCGGCAACACCGCAGGCGGGAATGGCGGCGGCGTTTATAACCTCGGTACGACCTTTGTCGGAACGCTCAGTATTACCGGCAGCACGATCAACGGCAATATGGCGATCGGCGATGGCGCTGGTATCTACAACAACGGCACAGGCACGAACGCGCCGATGTCGATCACTAACAGCACCATCAGCGGCAATCTGTCGAGCGGCAACGGCGGCGGCATCTTCAATAGCAGCGGCACGTCTGTGGTGACCTTGAACAGCGTCACCATCACTGCCAATCAGGCCGATAACGATAGCGATACAAATGGTAATGGCGGCGGCATTCACACTGTCAGCAATAATCTGACGTTGAACAACACAATTGTGGCGGGTAACCTCAAAGGCGCCGTTAAGCAGATCGAAACTCTAGCGGTCGCGGTCACCGGCAGCGGAACGCTCTCGACGGGCGGTAATGCGTCGCTAACCATATCCGGCGACAGTTTCAATGGTGGCGTGCCGCAGCCCTATTCCGTTCCGGTAACTGCCTTACAGGATGCGAGCGCGGTGGCGGCCGATATCAAGACTGAGTTGGAAAACGGTACGCATCCAGAGGTTACTAATTTCTTCGACATTGTTGTCATAGGTGCGAACGTTAGGTTTACGGTAAAGAATGCGGCCGGCAACGACGTTAATTTGAACATCTCGATTGATAGCTGCACGTGTCAGTCTTCGACCAGCCAGCCGGGCTTAGTGGTCCCCGCTAACAGCGCGAATACCAAAGCAGGTGTCGCGCCGCCTGGGATCAAACAGGTCGAGACTCTAACGGTCACAGTAACGGGCGGCGGGACGCTTTCAGCCGGTAGCAATGCCTCGATAACCATATCGGGCGACAGTTTCAATGCCGGTGTGCCGATTACCTACTTGGTTCCCGTCACTGCCGTGGATGCGAGCGGAGTGGCGCAGGCCATCAAGACTGAGTTGGAAAACGGCACGCATCCGGAGGTAACCAGTTTCTTCGATCCTCTTGACGTCACCGGCGCGAACGTCAAATTCACAAAGACGACTGCCGAGGGCGACGATGTTAATTTGAACATCTCGATTGATAGTTGTACCTGTACTCCTGGACTAGATGCAGCTAACAGCGCCAATACCACTCCAGGCAGCGGGCCGGTCAAGCAGCAGGAAACTCTAACGGTCGCCGTCGGTGGCAGTGGGACGCTTTCAACCGGTGGCAATGCGTCGGTTACCATCTCGGGCGATAGTTTTAATGCCGGCGTGCCGAAGACTTACTTGGTTCCCGTCACTGCCTTACAGGATGCGAGCGCGGTGGCGACCGATATCAAGACTGAGTTGGAAAACGGCTCGCATACGGAGGTAACCAGTTTCTTCGATCCTCTTAACGTCACGGGTGCGGACGTCAAATTCACAAAAACGACTGCGGAGGGCAACGATGTTAATTTGAACATCTCGATTGATAGTTGTACTTGTCAATCCTCCACCAGCCAGGCTGGCTTAGTCCCGGCCAACAGTGCAAATACCAGTCCGGGCGGAACTGCGTCTCCGAACGACATCTCAGGCACAGTTGATTCGAGTAGCTCGTACAACCTGATAGGCGATGCGGCTACGAGCGGCGGCTTGATTGATCGTTCGACCGATGCGGTGCATCAGAACCAGGTCGGTAATGGCGGTTCCGGTACGGTTGTTATCGCCAATGTCCTCAACACGACGCTCGCCAACAACGGCGGTCCCACCAAGACGCATGCGCTAGTGACTAATGGCCCGGCGATTGATCAGGGTAAAGACCCGAGTTCGCCGGCCACGGATCAAAGAGGTGTCCAGCGCACCGTTGACATTGCCGCAATCGCCAACGCATCGGGTAGCGCTGGTACTGATGTCGGAGCTTACGAGTACCAGGGCCCAACGCAGACACCGGTCCTTACGCTGACGTCGACAACAGTTAGCCCTGATACGACCCGCGACAGCACTCCGGACTTCAGCGCAACGTCACTGGTCATTGGCGCGACCGTCGAGTTCAAGCGCGGCGCTACTACGCTTTCGACTGTCACCGCGAATAACTCGACCATGTCGTTCACCGACAATACGCTTACCACTGACGGCGGTCCCTTCTCCTATACAGTTACTCAAACGGTGGCGGGCAGTCCGGCGACGTCGAATGCTGTCCCGCTGACGGTTACTACGAAACCTTCAGTGTCTGATTTGGATGTTGGCAGCGACAGCGTCGGCCCTGTCGGCACTGGCGGCACGAACACGGATAATATTACGAAGGTCACTACGCCTACCTTCACTGGCGGCGCCCCGACCGATCCGACCACGACGATTCGTCTCTACGCGAATGGCGCCACCCTGCTCGGCAGCACGACGTCTGATGGCAGCGGTCTTTGGAGCATCACCAGCAGCGCGCTGGGCGCCGGCACTTACACTATCACCGCCAGGGAGGTCTTCGGCGCATTCGAAGGCACCGATGGGCCCGGATTAAGTGTGACGATCGACCTTTCGGTGACGACACCGTCAACGCCGGTGCTGCTTTCCCCGGATGACGACACCGGAACCCTGGGCGACAGTAAGACCAAAATCCAGATGCCCAGGCTGACTGGCACCGCGGACGCGAACTGCTTCATACAGCTA
>DNNE01000199.1:94886-99970 GCA_003487805.1 Blastocatellia bacterium
CGCTTCATACAGCTCTTTGCTAATGGCAGTCCGGCCGGTTCTGGTTTCTCTAATGGCAGCGGCGCTTGGACGATCGCGACGACCACGCTTTCGGATGGTACCTATGCAATGACTGCAGTCGCGACTGATGCCGCTAACAATGTTTCCCCCGCTTCCGGTCCTTTGAGTTTGACCATCGATACTCAAGTCGCTGCGCCCACAACGCCCGACCTGGTTACGGCCGACGATTCAGGTACGTTCAATAACGACAACTACACAAATAAGAACAAGCCGACCTTCAGCGGCACTGCCGAGAGTGGCAGCACGGTCAAGGTGTTTGCCGATAACGTGGAGGTCGGGAGTGGCACTGCTACAGGTGGGAGTTGGACCATTATGGCCTGTGTTCAGCCAGCCTGTACCGCGCTCGCCGACGGAACTTATTCAATCACCGCCACCGCGACGGATACGGCTGGTAACACGTCCGTCGCTTCGTCTGGCCTGAGCGTTACGATTGACACGCAAGCTCCTGCCAAGCCGACTGTTCCTCCTGATCTAATTGCCGCAGATGACACGGGCGTGTCGTCTACTGATAACATCACCAAGACGACCAAGCCCACTTTTAATGGCGCGAACACGACCGTCGAGGCAAGCAGTATTGTGGACTTGTTTGCTGACAACGGCTTGGGTGGCGGTCCCGTCGGAGTAGGAACCGGTTCAGCCGACGGCTCGGGCGCCTGGAGCATCCTTGCTTGTACTTTGCCCGGCTGTAATCCATTTGCCGATGGCACTTATCTGTTCACCGTGAAGGCTACCGATCTTGCCGGTAATCAATCAGTCGCTTCGAATACTTTGCAGGTAGTAATCGACACGGTTCAGCCGAATGCGCCCTCGACTCCGGTGCTGAATCCCGCGGATGACACTGGTGTTTCGCCGTCCGACAAAATCACTAAGGTCAACACGCCGAATTTCACGGGCGAGGCCGAAGCCGACAGCATCGTGCAGTTGTTCGCCGGCGCCACGCCCGTCGGCAGCGGTCTGGCGACCGGAGCTCCCGGCTCACCAGGAAACAAGGCCTGGTCTATTATCAGCGGCCTGCTCCCAGATAATTCTTACAGCGTGACTGCGCAGGCGACTGACGTGGCTGGCAATACTTCGGGATTCTCGGGCGCGTTCGGACCACTAGTAATCGATACCGTGAAGCCGACCGTGTCGATGGCTTCGGCAGCGGGTAATCCGACCGCGACCGCTCTAATCCCGGTTACCGTCCAGTTCAGCGAAAACGTGTTCGGCTTCACCATCGGCGACATCGTTCCTTCAAATGGAACGGTCGGTAACTTCGCCGGCAGCAACGCAAATTATTCATTTGATTTGACTGCGACGGCAGCGGGCGGCGTCTCGGCTGACATTGCGGCGGACGCGGCGACCGACACGGCGGGCAATGGCAATACGGCGGCAGTCCAATTCAACCGCACTTACGATCCGTCAGCGCTCAGCGCGACGATCACGGCGATCAGTCCGAATCCGCGCAATACGGCAGTTTCGTCGATTCAGATCGTCTTCAATAAGCCCGTCACCGGATTTGATCTCAGCGATCTAACGCTGAAACGGAACAACGGCGCAAACCTTTTGACGGGCGCCCAGACACTGAACAGTGCCGATAACGCTACGTGGACGTTGGGCAATCTCGCCGGACTGACAACCGCGGAAGGGACCTATGACCTGAAATTGACGGCAGCCGGTTCGAATATCCAGGACTCTACGAATACAGCTCTGGCGTCAGACGCGACCGCCAGTTGGGTGATGGACACCACGCCGCCGACGGTTACCGTGGAGCAGGCTGTGGGACAGACCGATCCGTTTACCGGCCCAACCGGAACGACAACCATCAACTTCACGGCCACGTTCAGTGAACCGGTCACCGGTCTGACACCATCCGGCGTAACGTTATTCGGCACTGCTAATCCGACTATCGTAAACGTTACCGGCTCAGGCGCAGTCTACAATCTTGGCGTTCAAGGCATGAACCAAAGCGGCACTGTGCGTGCGAGCGTTAATCTGAACGCGGCATCGGATAGTGCGGGTAACGGAAATACCGCATCTACCAGTGCCGACAATACTGTTCAATTCAACGCCGACAACTTCTCAACATTGGAAGTTAACTCAATCGCCGATCCGGGGGTGGGTGGATGCACTGCCGTCGGTGTCGGTGACGGCTGCACTTTGCGCGAAGCAATCACTGCCGCGAACGCTGATGCCGGCGCTGAGACGATCACGTTTGCTCCGGCCCTGACTTCAGGCGGACCGGCAATTATTAAACTGCTGACGGCTCTGCCGGATCTTTCGACTGACATGACGATTCAGGGTCCCGGCGCGAATCTGCTGACCGTCATGCGTAGTGACTCGGCAGGCCCACCGGCCATACCACGCTTCCGCGTGTTTACGATCACGGTCGGCACAGTGGGTAGTATCTCAGGCTTGACGATTTCGAACGGCGCCACGGCCAGCGGATCTGTCGGTGGACCGGGGACTGATGGTGGCGGCGTCTCTAACGCAGGAACGCTTACACTCTCAGCCGTGACCATCACTGGCAATGCCGCCGGTAGTGGTGGCAATAATGTGGGCGGTGCCGGAGGCACCGGAGGTTTAGGTGGCGGCGTATTCAACAGCGGCACGCTGGCGATCAATAACAGCACCATAAACGCAAACAACGCGGGCACTGGCGGCGACGGACTGACGGGCGGATCCGGTGGTAGCGGTGGCGGTGTATATAGCTCCGGCACGTTAACGATCACGAACAGCACCATCAGCGGCAATCAGACCGGCCCTGCTGGCAGTCCGGCGGGCGTCGGTGTTGGCGGTTCCGGCGGTGGCATCGCCACTGCAGGGACTCTCACCCTGACGAGCTCGACCCTTACCGCGAACACTGCATTCGGATCGGGTGGCGGCCTGTCGAGGACGGCCGGGGTCACGACGATTCAGAACAGCATTATCGCGGTGAACACGGGGACAGTTAGCGCTCCAGATATCTCTGGTACGGTGCAGTCGGATGGTTTCAATCTGATTCAGAGCACCTCAGGCGCGACCATCAATCAGAACGGTGGGGCGGGTCCGGACATCACCGGCCAGGATCCCCTGCTCAATGTTTTGGCTGATAATGGTGGCCCAACGTTCACGCATTCCCTGCAGTGCAGCAGCCCGGCAATCGATAAAGGCAAGGCGTTTGGCGCACCGCCAGATTCACAGAGAGATCAGCGCGGCGGAACACGTCCCTTTGACTTTGCTGACGCTGTCTATCCAAATGTAGTAGGTGGCGACGGCTCAGACATTGGCGCGGTTGAAACACAGAGTGCCGGCGGTTGTGTGCCAACAGCGATTCCGCCGGCTGTTCAGCCAACGACGACATCCGAAGATACTCCGGTGCAGATAACGCTGACGGGCACGTATTCGCAAAACATAAACTTGTCGTTCAGCATTACCCAGTCGCCGACCAACGGAGCGCTGGGGCCCATCAGTGCGCCAAACTGCACTTTCAATCTTTCGATGACTTGTACCGCGACAGTCACCTACACGCCGGCGGCTAATGCCAGCGGTGCTGATTTGTTCAAGTTCAAGGTGAGCGCAAGCGGCCTCGACTCGGATCCCGCAGACGTCACCGTGAGCGTGAGCGCGGTGAATGATCCTCCGACGTTCGGCATTACCAGTAATCATACGGTCAACGAGGACGCGGGTCCGCAGACGGTTAATAACTTCGCGTTCAGCATCTCGCCCGGGGCCGCAAATGAGTCATCGCAGGTGTTGCAATTCATAGTGACCGGCAACACGAATCCGGGACTGTTCAGTGCAGGTCCAGCCATTGATTCCAGCGGCACTCTGGCTTATACATCCGTAGCTGACGCTAATGGGTCGGCGACGATTACCGTTGTGTTGAAGGATGACGGCGGCACGGCAAACGGCGGCAACGATACTTCGACGCCGAAGACGTTTACGATCACCGTTAACTCTGTGAACGACGCGCCAACATTCGCGCTCGCCGGGAATCAAACCGTATTGGAAGACGCTGGTTCGCAAACAGTTGCTAACTTTGCGACGGCTATTTCGGTAGGGCCGCCCCAGGAGTCCGGGCAGACGGCGCAGTTCATCATCACTAACAATACCAATGCCGGCATGTTCAGTTCGGCTCCGGCGATTAGTCCTACGGGCACCTTGACCTACACGCCCGCGCCTGATGCCAACGGTTCGGCCACGATCACCCTGGTGCTCAAAGACAATGGCGGAACGCTTAACGGAGGCTTAGATACTTCGGCGCCTCAGACGTTTACGATCAATGTCACTGCGGTGAACGACGCGCCGACACTCGACGTGTTGCCCGACCGCACGATCAACGAAGACGCGCCGACGCAAACCGTGAGTCTGGCCGGTATCAGTGCCGGCGGCGGCGAAATTCAGGTGCTGGCGGTAACTGCCACCTCGAACAACCCCGCTCTGATCCCGAACCCCACGGTGAACTACACTTCGCCGAGTTCAACCGGATCCATCTCGTTCACGCCGGTAGCTGATCAGAATGGCACAGCGATAATCACCGTAACCGTGAATGATGGCGGTGGCACGGCGAACGGCGGCGTGCAGACGGTCACGCGTACCTTCAACGTCACAGTCAACGCAGTTAACGATGCGCCCATAAACAATCTGCCTGGGCCACAGACGATAGCTGAAAACAATCCGCTGACGTTCTCAACGGCGAATGCGAATCTGATCTCGATCACCGATGTGGACTCAGCCGCCAGCCCCGTGCGCGTGACCTTAACCGCGACGAACGGCGTAATCACTTTGAGCACGGTTGCCGGCCTGGCTTTCAGTGTCGGAGACGGAACCGCGGATCCGACAATGACCTTTACCGGCACCCTGGCGAGCATCAACACGGCCCTGCAGGGGATGACGTTTACGCCCACCAACGGCTTTAGCGGCGCCGCAGCATTGCAGATTATTACGAACGATCAGGGCAACACCGGCATCGGTGGCGCTTTGTCCGATACCGACACTCTGAGCATCACCGTCAACGATGGCGGTAACCTGCAATTCAGCGCGTCAACCTACACAGTCAGTGA
>DNNE01000199.1:100269-118698 GCA_003487805.1 Blastocatellia bacterium
GTCAACCTACACAGTCAGTGAAAACGCCGGGCCTGCGGTGATTACAATTACGCGTACCGGCGGCAGCGCCGGAACGGCGACGGTCCAGATCGCTACCAGTAACGGCACGGCGACGGCCGGCTCGGACTATACAGCGGTTACTCAGACCGTGACCTTCAACAGCGGAGAGACGAGTAAGACCGTCAACATCCCGATCACCGATGATCTATTGAATGAGCCGGACGAGACGGTGAACCTGACGCTGAGTAATGTCGGCGGCTCGGGCGCGCTCGGCACGCCGTTAATCGCGGTGCTGACGATCGCCAATGACGATCCCGCCGGTGGTTATATCAAGTTCAGCTCGCCGACCTACAGCGTGGCCGAAGGCGGTGTCGCCACGATTACGGTGCAGCGTCAAGGCACGCTTACCCAGGCGGTCAGTGTTAGTTTTGCGACCAGTGACGATAGCGATCCAGCGTCCATGGTCCTGTGCGCGCCCACACCGGGCAACACGCTCGCATCCTCGCGTTGCGATTTCACCAGTGCCTTCGGCCGCATCACTTTTGCGGCGGGCGATGGCGCGGACAAGACGTTCAAGGTGCTCACGACTCAGGACTCGTACGTCGAAGGTCCCGAGACGTTTGCCTTGACGCTTTCTAACCCGACCAACAGCGCAACGCTGGCGTTGCCATCCACGGCTACGGTTACGATTACGGACGACGCCATTGAGCCGCCAACGAATACTGTCGATGACAGCAATGCTTTCGTCGAACAGTTGTACCGCGACTTCCTGAATCGTCCAGCGGATCCGGCGGGTAAGGCGTTCTGGGTAAACAACATCGATCACTGTAACGATCCAGCTCAACGTCCCCCGGGACAGAGTGCGGCGCAGTGCATCCAGCTGTCGCGCATCGTTACCGCTGCTGCATTCTTCTTGTCGATTGAATTCCAGGCGACTGGCGGAACTGCTTATCTGACAAACAAGGCAGCATTCGGTAGTCGACCGAATTTCGCTCGGTTCGAGCAAGACGCGCAACAGGTCGGTCTGAATTACGTTTTCGGTCAGCCGGGAGCCGAGGCCTTGCTCGAAGCGAACAAGGTTGCTTACTACAACGACTATGTGACGCGCACTGACTTCGTGAATACCTACGGCGGGGTGTCCGATCAGACCTACGTAAACACGCTGATCACAAACACGGGCGTGGCGTTCACTCAGGTTGAGCACGACGCGTTCGTGAATGGGTTGGCCAATCAGAGCGAAACCAGAGCTACGGTGTTGCGCAAGATTAGCGAAAAGGGAACCTTCCGCGCGGCCGAATTTAATTCGATGTTCGTGCTGATGGAATACTACGGGTTCCTGAGACGAAACCCGGACAATGCCGGATTTAACTTCTGGCTCAACAAGCTGAATATGTTCAACGGCAACTACCTCGATGCTGAGATGGTCAAGGCCTTTATCGAATCGAATGAATACCGGCAGCGGTTTGGGCCATGACCGGCGCGCGCAGAAACCACACGAAGGGCGCGAGAGGGAAACGGTGATTATCGATTCTTTCCGCGCCTTTTGCTGTGACCATTCGCTGGGTTGGGGCGTCTACCTTCTTGACACTATTCATCTTAGGTTCCTATGATCAGCCAGGTATTGTTTAGCAGACGCAACTAATGTTTGGAGCAAGTATCGGACGAGCGGGCCAGCGAATCATCGATGCGATGGTGCGTTGGCTGGCGCGTGGGCACATCAATCCAAACATTCTTACTTTCGTCGGGGTTGCGATCAACGTCGGCTGCGGCTTGCTTTTTGGCTTTGGTAGATTTTTCTGGGCCGGAGTCGTCTTAATCGTAGCTAATCTTTTTGACATGCTTGACGGCCAGGTCGCGCGCCTGTCAGGCAGAGTGACCAGCTTCGGTGGGTTTCTTGATTCATCGCTCGATCGATTGTCCGACATGGTCGTGTTCGTAGGGCTCATGGTCTTCTATGCGCGCACGACTCCGGATCACTCGACGCTGAACGTTTTTCTGGCGGGCGCAGGATTGATGGGTTCGGTTATGGTTAGTTATGCCAGCGCGCGCGCCGAAAGCCTGATTCCCAAATGTGATGTTGGATTCCTGCGCCGGCCTGAGCGGGTGGTCCTCTTTATCATTGGAGCCCTGTCCACGGTTCCCGAATCGAATAACTTTTTCGCCTACCGGATGCCGGCCGTGTTGTGGGTCCTGGCAGTCGGATCGTATTGGACTTTCGCGCATCGCATGTATCACACGTGGACCGAAGTCAACCGAAGCGAAGCAAAACAAATAATCTCCGAGGTCGAACCGGGCTCAGGTTCGCAACCTGAAGTGAGACGGGAGCCAACGCTGGCGCACAAGACCGGGTAAGCGCCGGCTGGCGACACAGAATTAAAAGATTTAGTTGCAGGAAATTCTTGACTAAAAGGTGTACTCAGTTCTAATTTAGTTCCGCCTTTTTGATTTCTTCAGAGGTTTACGAAACTTGATTATCTGCCCTTCATGCGGCTCAGGCGTCAAAGGTGATCTTTGCCTCGGCTGTCCTTCGTGCGGCGCGCGCGCGGTGGGCCCACCACTGGCGAAGGCGGAGCATGAGCTGCCGTCCTTCGGGCGGGCCGCGGCCGTTTTCGTTATCGGCCTTGCCATGTTCAGCGCGTTCACTGGATTGCTGATTGCGGCGTTTTTGGAAAATAAATCCGCGCTTGGTTTCTGGAACATCGTGACCGCTGGCGAGGTTGCTGCCTGGCGCGTGAAGTGGGAAGTTGTGTTTGCGTCGATTGTTGTATTGTGGAGCGGCGCGCAAATTATTCGTAGCATTAGTCAGAACCCATCGCGCTTTATTGGTCTACTACCTGCTCGAATCGGATTTGCCGGCACGCTGATGGTCGCGGTCTTAGTTGCGACCCTGATCGGAATCACAGTTCCTGAAAGATTGCGTCAGCGGCAAGTGGCCCATAACGCAGGGCACTACTCACAGGCCTACACATATTCACGCGCATTGCTCACTTATCGCGAGTTGCACGGATTCATCCCGGATAAGGACGACCTTGTTTCGGAATTGAAGACGCTGCCTGATCCGGATGGTTCAATTGCCGCGGCGCTCCAAAACCTCGACATGAGTGGATATCAACCGGGGACGGTGGTAGCGTCCGCGTCGAACAAGGGCAAGCCAATGCCGTTGCGCGGAGAAGTCATCCGTAAAGCCTCCATGTCTGTTCCTGTGGTGGAGCACGGTGGAATCTCGTTTACCAATTACGAACTGCGCCTGCCCGGTGAAGACAAAATACTCAACAACGACGATGACTTGATCATTTCAGATGGCCTGGTGATGACCATTCCCGAATACCAATCCTATGCCAAATCGCGCGGTCGCCTGCCTTAAGCATGTCCTTCCTGGGAAGATTCCGACGTAACAAACCGGATCCGGAAATTGCGCGGCGTGCCTTGCTTTTGCAGAGTGGCCGCCTTGGGGAAGCCAACATTCTGGAAATCAGTAGCGACGCCGACGGAAATGAACTTCTCTCTTACTGCTACACGATCGGCGGCGTGGATTATGAGACCGTTCAACGTTTAGACGCTGAGCAACTCAGCCGCAAAGATAGTTACCTGCCGGGTTCCAGAGCGGATATGAGGTACGATCCCCATCGTCCAGCGAATTCACTTGTAGTCTAATCAACAGCGTGGTCGCCTTTGAACGTTGAGCGCTGTACTTTGTCCTTGGTACTTTGTACTTTGTTGGTGGTTTTATCGAAGTACAAAGCACCAAGTACAAAGCACTCGCTTTAATGTTTCGCAAAATCCTGATTGCTAATCGCGGAGAGATCGCCGTGCGTGTCATCCGCGCCTGCCGCGATTTGGGTGTCTCGCCCATCGCCATCTTTTCCGAGGCTGACGCGGGCTCGTTGCACGTGCGGCTGGCTGATGAAGCTTACTGTATTGGGCCGGCCGCTTCCTCCGAGAGTTATCTGAAGATCCAGTCAATCATCGATGTCGCGAAGCAGGGTGGCGCCGAAGCAATTCATCCAGGCTATGGTTTCTTGGCTGAGAACGCAGCGTTTGCGCGGGCGGTTTCGGCCGCGGGCTTGACCTTCATTGGCCCAACCGCCGACGCGATGGAAGTCATGGGTTCAAAGACGAGCGCGCGCCGGGCAGCTATTGCTGCAGGCGCCCCCGTCGTACCGGGCACAACTGAGGCGCTGAAGAGTTTGGATGATGCGCGCGCCACCGCAACAAAGTTCGGGTATCCGATCATGTTGAAAGCGTCCGCGGGTGGCGGCGGCAAGGGAATGCGCCAGGTCGCGAATGAATCGGATTTGCGATCGGCATTCGAAGCCGCGCAGTCAGAGGCTGCGTCCGCTTTTGGGAACTCAGAAGTCTATCTGGAAAAGGTAGTTGAGAAGCCGCGACACATTGAAATACAAATCTTTGCCGACCAGCACGGCAATTATGTTCATCTTGGTGAACGCGAGTGTTCCATCCAGCGCCGCCATCAGAAAGTGATCGAAGAGTGCCCTTCGCCAATTAATGACGCCGGGTTGCGCGCCCGCATGGGCGAGGCCGCAATCAAGATCGCGAAGACCGTGAACTATGTTGGCGCCGGCACCGTGGAGTTTCTGTTCTCTGACACAACGCGCGATTTCTATTTCCTCGAGATGAATACGCGTCTGCAAGTCGAGCATCCAGTGACGGAGTTAGTGACTGGCCTTGATCTCGTCTGCGAACAGATTCGCGTGGCGGCCGGAGCGCGACTTTCGTTTGCGCAGGACGATGTGCAGTTGCGTGGTCACGCAATTGAATGTCGCGTTTACGCTGAGGATCCCGAGAATAATTTCTTGCCGTCGCCCGGCAGGATTGATTTTCTTCGCGTCCCGGCCGGGCCTGGCATTCGCGATGATGGCGGAGTTACTGAAGGCGACGAGGTGTCGATTTATTACGATCCAATGATTTCAAAACTGGCCGCGTGGGGGCGGACTCGCGAAGAGGCAATCGATCGATTGCGACGCGCGCTCGACGAATATGCTGTCGGCGGCATCAAGACTACGCTGCCTTTCTTTCGCGAAGTCATCCGGGACGGAGAGTTTATCGAGGGGCGTCTCGACACAGGATTCATCGCGCGTTTCAACGAACGCCGCGCGGGACGCGGGCATCCTGCCCGCCATGAGCGCGAAGCGCGAACTGAACAAGACATTGCGATCATCGCGGCCGCACTGGCTTTCAAACGCGCTCAAAACAAATCCCATGGAATAGAAGTTAGACAGACCGACAGCAAGTGGAGAATGACCGGTCGCGCGTCGTCAATGGACAATTTCGCGCGCGATTGCTCCGGCCGTTTCTGATTCATGAAGCTGCAGGCGACCATCGCTGAATCTCAGATCGAAATCGAACTTCACGAGCAGGGTTCGCAGGTCCTGGCCGTGGTCGATGGCCGGAAATATGACGTCGATGTTCGTATTCTACGCGACAATCACTATCTGCTGATTTCTAACGCGCAGGTCTTCGATTGTGTGGTTCAAGGCCGGCCGGAGTCGGGGTCCGTCCTTGATGTGATCGTTGGGACGGATCGACACGCGATTACGATCACCGATCCAAAGCGCTTGCGTGGGGCGCTACAGTTTGGTGCACATGGTGACGGAGCTGCGCGCATCGTAGCGCCGATGCCGGGAAAGGTCGTACGCGTGCTCGTCCAGGTAGGTGAGAGTGTCGAAGCTGGAGCCGGTATCGCAGTTGTTGAAGCTATGAAGATGCAGAATGAGTTGAAATCGCCAAAGAGCGGAACTGTCTTGACCATCCATGCGGAAGTTGGCGCGACAGTTAACGGTGGGGATCTGCTGGCGGTGATCGAATAAGAATTGATTCATTGATCCATTGGCTCATTGAATCAATGAAACAATGAATAAATGAATCAATCTTTAAGAATTCTTCTTTGGGATCTCGATGGCACGCTGGTGCGCGGTAAACGCCTGGGAACTTTCAAGGATTACACCGCACCGATGCTCGAGTTAGTCTTCGGCACCGCCGGTTGTCTTCGCGATCTCGTAGTCTCAGGAATGACAGACCTGCAGATCGTGGAAGAAGCCCTGCGCGGTGAAGGCATTACGCGTGAACACATCTACCTTCGCAGGGACGAATTGCGGCGCTGCTATCTGGAAGAGATGAAACGCGCGGTTACAACTGGCGCGCACGTCATCGAACCGATACCGGGTGGACGCGAAGTCTTGCAGGCTGTCCATGAACATCCGCGCTACGCTTCGGCGTTGCTGACCGGTAACATTGAACCGGCCGCGCATTTCAAAGTCGAAGTTGCGGGCCTGGCGGAGTTCTTTACGCTGCCGGGTGCGTTCGGCGATGAATCTTTCGATCGCCGTGACTTGCCCGCGTCGGCGGCGCGACGAATCAATGAATATCTGGGGGCGGAGCTGAAGCCCGAACAGTTCATCGTCATTGGCGATACACCGAGCGACATCGCCTGTGCCCGGCACTTCGGCGCGCGAGTAATCGCAGTCGCGACGGGTCGAATTCATTCGGCGGAAGATCTGCGCGCGGGCGAGCCCGATGCGCTATTGCCGGACTTGCTAGATGTCGACTTGGTAATGGAAACGTTAGCCAAACTTTGAGGCGGCGTGTTCTTTCTGAAACTGAATCGGTGAGACAATGCCGTCACAATCCCGGAGGTGATCTATGCTCGTTAATTGGATCCGCGACGTCGATGCAGCTTTAGCGCAAGCCAAAGCTGAAAACAAACCACTCTTGATCGATTTTTCAGCCGCGCCTGCCTGAGGCGCATGCGCTCAGCTGGAAGCTGAGTCATACTCGAATCAGGAAATCGCAGACTTTATTCATCAGACTTTCGTCCCGCTCGAAGCTCACATCAAGGAACATCCCGCCTGGTTCAAAAGGTTCGACGCTCTCTGGACGCCGACAATCCTGGTCATGGATTCCGACGGCCAGGAGCGGTATCGAATCGAAGGTTATCTGCCGAAGGACTGGTTTCACGCACGCCTGGAAATGGCCGTCGCGCGCGTTCACTTCATGAAGAAGAAATTCGCGGACGCTGAGAAATGCTACGCCAGGGTGATCGAGAAGTTCGCGGCAACCGGCGTGGTGCCGGAAGCGATTTACTGGAGTGCCGTATGCAAGTACAAAGCGACCAACGATCATACGGTCCTTAGTCCGGCGGCGGTGGAACTAAGCCAAAAATATCCGGGCGATGAGTGGACCCTGAAGAGTGGACCGTGGGGTCATTGAAGAGATAGTTAGCCGCGGATAGACGCAGATAGGAAAAGGAAATCGTGTCTGATCCGCGCATATCCGCGTTAATCCGCGGCCAATTTAGATCCGGTGAAAGCCTTTCAAAATATCCTGCGTGGCCAGACGCAAAATCACCGGGCGGCCGTGCGGACAGGTCGTTGGCGAGGAAGTCGTCAGCAAACGATCGATGAGCCAACGCATCTTTTCCGGCGCGAGCGGCATGTTTACTTTGATCGCCGCGTGACAGGCGAGGGAAGCGGCAATCTCATCTCGCAGCGTCGCGCGCGCCGCGCCTTTCTTTTCCGAATCAACCGTGTCCAGCACTTCTGCCAGCACGTTGCGGGCTTCGCTGGCAGGCAGGTCCGCCGGCGTTGATTTGATGGCTACCGTGCGACCGGACAGTCGCATCAATTCGAACCCATAACTTTCTAGTTCTTCCGCGACATGATCGAAAGCGCCCGCTTGCGCGGGAGTTAGATCGAAGGTTTCCGGAATCAACATGTGCTGCGATTCCGGGCGCCGTGACGCTTCCAGCGCGCGATATTTATCGAATAGAACTCGCTCGTGAGCGACGTGCTGATCGATCAAAAGCAGGCCTTCGTCGTCGGTCGCGATGATGAAGCTTTCATCCAGTTGGCCCAGCGGGCGAATGTTCGAGCTAAGTGTTTCGACGGCGACTTCGCGCACAAACTTGATCGCTGAATCAAGCGGCGGCAAATCCGGAAACGCCTTCACCTCGGTCGCAGTTTGTGGAAACTGTATCGCCGCGCGGAGTTCTTCGTTTTCCGCTTCGGCCGCATGAATGGCGCGTGCGGGCGCAGCACCGGTCGGCAGTTCCTTTGTGGCGTGAAGGGGTTCCGTAGCTGGCGCTGCCGGTTCCGGAGGGACAAACCCAATTCGTTCCTGCTGCGGCGCCGCTCGTAATTCAAAACTCTGAGTCGGACGCGCTGCGTTGATAGGTTCGGTTGTCGTCTCTATCGCGGCTGCTGATTCTTCGACATCCGAACCGACGTCATCCACAGCAGTTGCATCTCGAGTTTCGCCGGCGGCGACATACCCCGCGCTCGCTAAACCTGCACGCACAGCTTCGCGCACCGCGTCGGCCACTGCGGCCGCACGGCGAAAGCGCACCTCCGTTTTTGCCGGGTGCACGTTGACGTCGACTTCTTCGAGCGGCACGTCGATGAATAACAAAGCGACCGGATACACGCCGTGCGGGAGGATCGATCGATAGCCTTCCGAAAGCGCGCGCCCAATCAAGCGGTCGCGTACGAATCGTCCATTGACGAAAAGAAACTGCGCATCGCGCGAGGTGCGGCGCTCGCGCGGAGCTGAAACAAAGCCCCGCACGCGCGCGATCTGTGGCAAAGAGAAGCTGGTCTCTGTAGGTTCGCTAACGGCGTTGTTTACTTCGAGTAAGCCATCGAGAAACTGCGCGCCAAAAACCTGATAAGCACGTTCGCGCAAATCTTTCGCGGGCGCTACGCGCAGCGTCTCTCGTCCATTATTCGTCAGTGTGAAATTAATTTCCGGGTGCGCCAGAGCGTAGTGAGTAACCAGATTCGTAAGGTGATAACTCTCGGTGGCTTCCGAGCGCAGAAACTTTCGTCGCGCAGGCGTATTGAAAAACAGATCACGCACGGCGATCGTTGTCCCGCGCGGATGCGCGGCATCTTTCACATCGCGCATGCGGCCGCCTTCAATTACCACGCGAGTTCCGGCCGGCGTGTCGTCCCGCTGCGTAATCAATTCGACGCGAGCGACCGACGCAATAGAGGCTAAGGCTTCGCCCCGAAAGCCAAGTGTGGCGATTGCGCTCAGATCTTCAGCGCTGGTGATTTTGGAAGTCGCATGGCGCTCAAATGCCAGCACTGCATCATCGCGCATCATGCCTTCGCCGTCGTCGGTTATTTTCAGCAACCGGCGACCGCCTGACTCGACGTCGATCACGATGCGCGTCGCGCCGGCGTCGATTGCGTTCTCGACAAGTTCCTTGGCGACTGAGGCGGGCCGTTCGACGACTTCGCCGGCGGCAATCAAGTTGGAAAGGTGGTCAGGGAGGACGCGGATCTTGGACATGGCTAACTGGTTTTCTTCGTGTTGGCGCGGAAGCCAATGTGTTTCGGTTGGATCGGCACAGGTTTCATAAGATTTCTAATCGCGTCAAATACTACTTTGAATTGTGCATCATATTTCTTCTCGAGTTCGTTGACTTTTCTTGTGAGTTCTTCATTGCCCACCAGCATTTTGCGCAGCCTGACAAAGGCGCGCATGATTGCGACGTTGACCTGGACCGCCCGGGTGCTGTGGAGAACGCTTGAGAGCATCGCGACTCCTTGTTCAGTGAAGGCGTAAGGCCGAGCCCGCCTGATACCACCCCAGCTTGAAGTCACAATTTGTGACTTCAAGTTTTGGAACTCTTCAGCGCTCAGTTGAAACATAAAATCTTCCGGGAAGCGATCGATGTTGCGCTTTACCGCTTGAACCAACGCCTTTGGCTCAATCCCATAAAGCGCTGCGATATCGAAACTCAGCATTATTCTTTCGCCACGCAGAATAAAGATTCTCTTCTCGATCGGCGTGATCAATTGAGTGTGCTTGAGTTGGCTTTTGCGTTGGGAGGTCATCGATATTACAAGTAAACAACTTCATGTTCCTTCGTTGCCAGATCGATGGCGTCGAAAATCCAATCGACAAAATAATGACCGTGGCGGGCAATGAACGAGACGACTCCAACTTTCCGTTCCTGCAGAACCTTCTGCGGGTAAAGTAAATCGAAAGCATGATTCAACTGGCGATGAACAGCTTCATCGCGGGCGACTTGCGCGCGATTAAACCGCGTACGCAGCCCATCGATTTGATAATTGATTTTGCGGCGGCCTTTATCCAGCGCGTCAGCCAGCGTCGGATCGACCCGCCGCAGTTGTTCCTGCAAATCGTCAAGTTCCTTGCTGAACGTCTCAGTTGTGTGCTCAAACGCCGTCGCTGTCTCCTTGCCAAGATAATTCGTCACGACGCGCGCGGCGACAAGATCGGCGCCTTCAAAGAAATCCTGAAAGCGAACACCGTATCGCTCAAGGGATCGCCAGGTATGCTTCTCGACAAACGTCAGACTGGCGCGCGGCAGAATTGGAGTTGCGGGACGATCAAGAATTCGATAGACCTCGGCCGTCTGCGCAAAATAGGCGATCTCTGCCGAGCCGCCGTAATAGGCGATTGTCGGCAACAGGTAGTCCTGCACGACTGCGCGCAGAGTCACGTTTGGACTGAAGCGATGGGGCTCGCGTTGCGCCCAAGCGGCGAGTTCCTCGGCGGTGTACGCGTCGTCCTGGTTCGCGCTCTTAGCCTGATACTTACCGGCAGCGTTTCGCGTCAGCGCCTGGCGCGCGCCTGTCTCATCGTGCAGGAAAAGCGGAAACGAATTTTCTGACGGCGTGACTTGCGCGTGATATCCGGCTGCTTCCAAATCGCGACTACGGTCCACAATCGCTTTGGCGAGTTCTGGCGCGCGACGCGCGGCTTCTGAATAGACAGGCGCAGCAAGTTTCTTCAGATCGGGATCGAGCGGATCGAGCAAAATCAGTCCGCGCGCACCGGTCAAATAAGTCATCATGCGCGCAAACGCATCTGAGAAAGTCCGTCGCGGTTGGTAACTGTCGCTCAAGAGTGAACGAAGTTCATCGATAAACTCGCTCTGCGGCAGTGACCGGAGCAATGTTTCGACGGTCGAAGTGATCGATTCGTCCAAAGTGACGCGTCCGACTGGTAATCCTTCCGGATGAATCTCACTTGAAATGGTGACATCGGCCAGCGCGCAATCGCGATTAATGAATTGCGCGATGGCAACTTCGTCAAAGTCGTGATCCTCGGTCGCAATCCAGAAAACTGGAACGGCTTTGACGCCACGTTGTGTCAGGCAGTCTGCAAGCTTCACCGCGGACAGTGCTTTGTAAATCGTGTAGAGCGGTCCGCCGAACAACCCGGCTTGCTGTCCAGAGACCACGGCAATACAGTCCGATTCACGCAGGCGCTCAATGTGTTCGAGGGTCTCTTCGCTTGCACCCCAGGCGCGATTCATTCTTTCCAGCGCGGCGCAAAGAGCATCTCGATCGGTCGTGTGGTTGGCCAGCACCCGCTCGCGGCGGTTTGGCAGATCGTAGTGATGGGTTACGGCTTCCGGATAGAATTTTCGCAGGGCGACCGGATCGCGGAGGTAGTCAAGAAACAGCTTGCTCTGTTGTGGAATCTGATCGAAGGAAATGGTTTCGACGCGCAAGCCAGCTTGTTCAGGCGTGCTGTGACAGGCGATTTCAGCGGTGCTCAATTCGGGGTTTGCTCCTGTGGGAACATTCTACGCGTTGAAGGTTGGCAGTGCTAGTAGCGTGTCAGAACCGGGAGCGGTAGCGACCGGATCAGAGCGGATCGTTGATTATGACGAACCGTTTACAGGTCTGATGCCACGTTGAGTCTCAGATCCGGTCGCTACCGCTCCCGGTTCTGACACGATCTTTTAAACTCGCTTACGCCCGGGCTTCTGAAACATTCGTGGCCTCGCGAAGTAGCTGCGCGATTTCCGCGCCGGCTGCTGCGCTCGATCGTCTCAATGGCGCGCGTACGGCGCCGCCGTTGTAACCAGCCATCTCCATTGCTGCCTTCAAACCACCGATGCCATACGTCTTCGTTACTGCGCGGGCGAGCGGGGTTAATCGATTCTGCAGTTCAGTCGCGCGATCGCTTTCCTTGTTTTTGACAGCGCGATAAATTTCCAGACAGAGTTCCGGCACCACACATCCGACGGCGAGAATGCCGCCGCACGCTCCGGCGCGTAACGCATCGGCGAACACAGTTCCGTTGCCGATCATGACGGCAAAGTCACTGCGACACAGTTGGATGGTCTCACGAAGTTTTGCTACATCGTTTGAGCTGTCTTTTATGCCGATGATGTTTTCGTGTGCGCTCAAGTGAGCCGCTGTATCCGGCTCGATCGTGATTCCAGTCAGATCCGGCATGCTGTACAGAATGACGGGAATCTTCGCAGCATCGGCGACCGCCGTGTAATGAGCGATCAATGCTTCCTGCGTGATCGCCGGGCGATAGAAATTTGGCGTGATGACAAGGACGGCTTCCGCGCCGGCTTTGGCCGCGCGATCGATTTCATCGATCGTACCGCGGGTGCTCTGCTGTCCTGCGCCGACGATGAATGAAAGCGTGTGGGGCACGGCGCGGCGCGCTGCTTCAATCACCTGCAGATATTCGCGCTCGTCCAGATGCACGCGCTCGCCGGTGGAGCCAAGCGCGACGTAACCGCTGACGCCGGTTTGATTCCACTTCGTGAGATTGGTGGCGAGACCTCCGTCGTCAAATTCCTGGTCAGCAGTAAAAGGGGTGGTGATGGGCAGCAATACGCCGCTCAAATTGATTGGCATGATCGAATCGTCGCGTAATCGGTTTAGACGCGGCGATTATAACGACTGGGTTTCGCGTAAAGCAATTTCACGTCTCAGACAAGCCAAAGCATCGCAACATTCACGTCCAACCCTCTTGACGAAATCAGAAACTTGTCAAAGCCGAGATGGGGCTCCGCTACTGCACAATCACACTATTGATCTTCACCGCGGTGAATCGACGGGTCTCCGGAACTACGGAGCTAGTGGCGTTGGGAATGCCGGTGGAGATCACGCATTGGAAGTCTATCCCCCCGGCGGGGATGATCGCGACTGAGTGCAAAGTCACTATGGTTGTGAACAGCCCCTGGATCTCGGAAGGAGACCCGAAATTATTATCATCAGTATCAGTGGAGAATCGGCAATTGACCTGGCGGCTATTGTCCTGATTGAAAAAGTTTGCCCGGTTAGCAAGCGCGACATTAGCGAAGAGCAGGTAAGAGCCCGGCGATGAGTAGCGTAAGGAAGGTCATGGGTGTTGTCCGGTGTCTAAACTGCAATTGTGCACTACTGAGGAATCCCCAGCACCGAAGAATAATTCGCTACCGGCGTAACTCCTGACGTCCCGGTGGAATGTCCAACCCAATCAATTATTGAGAGCGATGGAAATGGGCTGGCCGAAACTAATCTCGCCAAATCAGCTTCAGACTAATCCTTTAAAAGTCTTTTTATCAGGGACAAGGAACTGCAATTGTCGTCAGTGCGCCCGCATTGCTGACACCAATCAGCCAGCAAACGCCGTTCGGTGAACTGATAATCACGCCGTTTGGATTCGCGATATAAACATTTCCGCCTACGACTTGCAGTTTGGCGTTTGGATTGTTTGTGCCAATTCCGGTATTGCCGTTTTCCTTAACCGTAAATCGCCCACCCGTTGTGGCAATGGTGTCGATCTGGAAGGCGCCGAATCCACCAAAGCCTGCGACCGTTCCACCGGACGTATTATTTTGCACGCGAAGTCCGGTGTTCGATGGATCGTTGATGTGCAGTTTGAAGGACGGCGCGGTCGTGCCAATGCCGACATTGCCGGTGGGTGGATCGATGGTCATTTGGTTGGCGGCGAAAGCACCCGAGTCGGCCGCACTCTGAAAAGTAAGCCTATCGCTATCAAACGCGATGCGATAGCCGCGACGCCCAGCCGTGTTACTTTGATTAGTGAACGTTAAAGCAAAATCGTTGTGGTTGCCGTTGAGGTGAAGGACGTTAACCGGAGCCGAGGTGCCAATGCCGACGTTCGTGTCAGCGCCGGCGCCGTTCGTTCCGTTGATGCTGCCGAGGACGAGGGAATTGCTTTGAGTAACTTTGGCATTCGCACCAATCGCGGTGGCGTTGGTGAGATTGTTAGCGCCGACGTCCGCTCCATAACCGATTAACGTGTTGCTACTGCCGCTGGTGTTTCCGAATCCGGCATCCGCACCAAAAAATGAATTAGCTTGACCGCTGGTTTGAATACCGGCCCCGCGACCAAAAAATGAATTAAGGTTGCCGGTGCTTGAAGTACCGGCAACGGTACCAAAAAATGAATTACCAAAACCACCGGTCATCAAAAGACCTGACTGATGACCAAAAAATGCATTGTCGCCGCCGATGTTGTTTTGTCCCGCTCCAACTCCGGCAAAGAGATTTCTAAGTCCGCCATTGCTCAACACCCGATTGCCGCCAACGCTGTATTGGGTCGAAGTATTGATGTCGCCGTTGACATCAAGCTTGGTTGTCGGATTAATAGTGCCCACCCCGACGTTGCCGCTACTGGTGATTCTCATTTTTTCCGTAGTATCGGTGTAGAAAGTACGGAACCCTCCCCATGCCACCGATGGGCCAACGGAATCCCTGAGTTCACCAGTACTGGCATTAGCTGTTAGTTTGGTCCCGAAGTCACTGCCATCGTCTAAGAACGTCAACCCTCTAAATGAATTTGAGGTGGTGCCGTTGATTGATAGAACGGGAACCGCCCCCTTGATTTCGAATAGGCTACTCGGCGCCGTCGTCCCAATGCCGAATCTGCCTGCGGTGGTCAGGGTTGCGTACTGGGTGTTATTTGCAAACAGTCCCAGATTATTGTCGGCATAGCCTCCGATAATTGCCAGGTTTGTATCCCAACTCAAAAGCCCCTGAGCACCGCTGGCTCCCCATTTACCCGTTCCGTCATTGTTTATTTTGAATTTCCCATAAACATCCAGGGCCACTGTAGCCGTCGTTCCGATGCCGACGTTGCCACCCGCCGTTTCTGTGATCGCTGAATCACCCAGCGCGCCGGCATTGTCAGTCCACTTGGCAATATGGTTCTGTGTGCCCGAGCCTGAGGCCAATGGCTGGACTGAATCCGTTGTGTCCGTTGCTGCTACTGAGTCGCTGGCTTGAGTGGCACTACCGAGCTTTGGTCTGGCGACCAGAAAGCGTTCGGCCCGAATGGTGCCGGCCACGTCCAGCTTCGCTTTGGGCTCTGAAGTCCCAATCCCAAGGTTGCCTGCTTCACTTAGCCGCATCTGCTCCGTGTCTATGCCGGAGAAGAAATTGCCGATGCGAAAGGTGAGGGCGCCGCGCCCTCTAATCATCTGGCCGTCGGTGCCGTCGTGCGCGATCACGGTGGTGGTCTGCGGTTCGTCCGTTCCCGGAACAGTCCATGATGCGTTTTCTTCGACGGGGCCGATCGTCTGCGCCTGCGGCGCCGATAACGGTTCCGGAAGCTGCACGCTGGCCGCATTCGTTTCAACTCTAACTGTGCCAATCTTCTGGGTGAGTTTGCCTGAGACGCTCTTGGCAGTGACGACGCAGACGTAAGAACCCGGAGCCAGACGTTGGCCCTGACCGTCCTGCAAATGCCAATCAAAGACGTTGCCACCTCTGATCTCCTGGTCGAAGAGTCTCTCTCCACTCGCTGCATAAACTTCCACGTGCATCTGCACGACCGAAGACGGCGCAGTGATGCGTACTTGCTCTCCAGCCGCCGACGCCGTGATGGTCAAAGATGATTTCTGCGGCGTCGTGCTTTCCTGTGCTGATGCGGTTGTGAGCAAGCCGAAAATAAACACATAAGTGAAGATAACCTGTTTCATGGACTTTCCCCTTCGTATAAATAAGTTGCTGGACGATGAGTCGCTGATACGGGGTATCATGCTCCAGATCAGGCGGGAATTAAAGGATCTGAAAACTGATCCGTCCGTGTGTTAACACACAGACCCCATTGCGTTTGTGCCGTCGAAAGGCAATAGGGTCGACATGATTTGGTTAGCGATAGTCTTAGGGATGTTAGTGATGGGATGGGCTATGACAACACGGTGCCAGTCACGGTCGTTGAGTTGAAAGTGAGAGCACAGTGTTCGGCGAGCTTATTTTCTAATGGCCTCGAACTTCCCGCTGCTTAACGTGCCTTCGTACCCGTTGAAGCGCCAGGTGCCATGAAACCGCCGGCCTTCGATCGTGCCGCGTAGATAGACATTGGCATCCTCGATATTGGGATTCAGATTGATATCGAGTTCACCGCCTTTGAACATTGAGCCAACCAGATTGCCAGAGCCGGCCTGCTGGCCGATGTGTTCGTGTTTGCCAATCTCTTTCAACTCCCAATTTCCCTTGAGTTGAATCGTATCTTCCGAGCCGATGCGTTTGTTTTCAACTGAGGTGATCGACAATCGTCCCTCAACCATCTTCTCGCCTTTGTCGTCATAGCCCGTGTACTGATAATCGCCAGCCGGAAAGGGTTTTGACTGTTCAGTCCCGCTCAGCTTTGAACAAGACAAGGCCAAACTCGCAAACAAGATCATCAAGCACGAAATCGAAAGCTTCATAAGCATCGTCGCCGTATTCTAGCGTAACCTTTTACAAAGCTCACCAGGTTTCGTGTTGTTGTTTCCCTCAGCAAGAACGATCCACGAAATCACACGAAAAGACGTTTTGTGTGGGTTCGTGGATCGTCTTCTTGGCAAACCGACCCATAAAGTCGAGCTTCCGAGACGACCCTCGCCGCCCTGAATGTCGAACCCCACACCAGGAGCGTTTGTCCCATCGATTTCAATCAGCAGCACTGAGTTGTCGCTGTTCGCAAGGGTGTTGAGACTCGCGCCGGGTTGGCTTGAGCCATCAATGAGAACTCCATCGGTGAAGGCCGGTAGCGGCGAAGCCGGAGAAATTGTGTGAACTCCTGACCCAGGGATGTTGAAGAGGATCAAGTCAAATGAAGAAGCCGCATTTGATTCCTGGATCGCTGCGCGCAACGAGCAGTTACCCGCCACCGAAGTCTGGCAAATGCCATCGCCTATATTGGCGTCCGGAGCATCGCCTGTGACATTCACGGTAAAGGTCTTGGTGGCGGCGAATGCTGTCGGGTGAATCGCATGGCGGATTGAATGTGGCAAGACCAGCCAGACGAGCAAAATCGAGAGCGGGAAAACGACGATCAAGTTTCGAGTACGCCTGCTTGTAACTCTCATAGTTTTTCTTCCTTACTCCAAATTCAAATGCATCCACGACGACGGCAGACGATTCCATCGCGCCCGAGTGGCAGCAGGCTGTTGCGCCGATGCGCTTCAGCCGGCAAAAGAATTGTTTGGGGGATGACCGCGCTCAGGGTGAACCGAAGCGCGAGCGATACTCATTCGACAAGATGAAGGCCTTGACCATCTCTGCTTTGTTGAAATCTCCGCCGAATGAATTGAGTTTCGTCAGCCAGAACTGGTAACCGTTATCGTTACTATCCGGAGCGTCGGTCGGGGTCCGCCGATCGTATTATTGGTTGCGCCATCTGCGAACACCACCCCAAACGATGTGTTACGGACTGCGGTTGTGCCGTCTGCTCCAACACCTATGAAGTTGCCCTGCACCAGGTTGCCGCTGGTCTGAATGAAGCTTACGCCGGCAAGTCCGTTGCCTGAGATTACATTGCGCGCATCTGAAGTTGTTCCGCCGATGACATTATTGGTGGCGGCGGCGTTGGATCCGTTTATGAAAATGCCGTCGCCATGCTGATTGGCAAGCGCGACGAGGCCAGTCACATCCGTACCGATGAAGTTGCCCTGCACCTGATTGTTGTTGCCTCCATCGATCTCAACTCCGCTCTGGCTGTTGCCGGAAATAAGATTGCGAGCGCCCGGCGTAGTTCCACCGATTAGGTTGCCAGACGCGCTTGAAATGAGAACTCCGGTTGCGTTAGGAATCGGTGAGTTGCCGTTAACATCGGAGCCGATAAAGTTACCCTGGATTTGATTGCCGGTCGCCGCGGCGCCGGTGATTTCAATCCCAACCACCCTGTTGCCGGAAATGAGATTACCGGTCAATGCAGAAGTGCCGCCGATGATGCTGTTGATTCCCCCAAAGATGCGCACGCCTTTTCCGTTCGGTAGAGCATGCGCGCCCGACTTGTCCGTGCCGATGAAATTATTCTGAACGATATTGCCGAGGTTATGGCCTAACTGAATTCCACCTTCATCATCTACGGATGGATTGGTGCCGTTTCCCGAGATGACGTTGCGTGATCCAGGTGCGGGTCCTCCAATCGTGTTGTTATCCGAACCGGCGAACACGCCATAGCTGCGGTTACCGGGAGCACCTGAAGCAGTCAAGGGGTTTGAGGACCTGCAGATATATCAACTCGCGTGGTCCCTCGATGGCAAAACCCTCGCTTACACGCGCGGAGCCAATATGCAGGAAATCGTTCTGCTGCAAAGCGCGAAGTAAATCTCGCACGGCTCCGTAGGAGCCGGATGTTTATAGCAAACAGCCGACCCAAGACCCTGGCTCCGTAGATACCGTCTTGAAA
>DNNE01000197.1:0-37199 GCA_003487805.1 Blastocatellia bacterium
ACCAGCGCTTCATAGATGACTTCTTTATAATCGCCGCGACCGTATTTCCAGGGAGGTAGTTCCATGCTCGCACTCGTCTTCACTGTTAGCCTGCTATTCACCACGTCGCCGGCACCTGCGGACGGGGTGTACGGTCACGTCAACTTCCCAAACTCTGGCTCTCCTGCGGCCCAGGCCGACTTTCTCAGTGGCCTGGCGTTGCTTCACGACTTTGAATATCCGGCCGCTGCCGACGCCTTTCGCCGAGCCGAGGCCATGGATCCCAGCTTCGCCATGGCGTACTGGGGCGAGGCGATGACCTTCAACCACCCGGTCTGGATGCAGCAGGACCTGAAGGCCGCCCGCGATGCACTCAACAAACTGGCACTGACTCCGCCGGCGCGCCGCGCCAAAGCAAAGACCGAACGCGAGAAGGGATACTTCGACGCTCTCGAGATCCTCTACGGAGACGGAAGCAAGGAAGAGCGCGATTTCCGTTTCGAAGATGCGATGGCAAAGTTGTACGCGCGCTATCCTGATGATGTTGACGCGGCCGCTTTCTACGGGCTGGCAATCCTCGGCACCGCGCACGCCGGACGCGACATTGCGATCTACATGCGCGCAGCAGGCGTACTCGAAGAGGCGTGGATCAATCATCGCGATCATCCGGGGCTCGTCCACTATTTGATTCATAGCTACGACGATCCGGCGCACGCACCGCTCGGCCTGCGCGCGGCGCGAATCTACGCGAAGATCGCGCCCGACGCGGGGCACGCTCAGCACATGACCTCGCATATTTTTCTCGCGCTCGGAATGTGGCGGGAAGTTGTTGAGGCCAACATCGCAGGGATGGCTGACGTGGATCGCATGCGTAAGGCGGAGGGAAAAGGGCCCGCGCGCTGCGGACACTACGCGAGCTGGCTCGAATACGCGTATCTGCAACTCGGACAAACGGACAAAGCCAGGAGTGCGGTCGCGTCCTGCGGCGCGTCACTCGAATCGCAGGCGATGGATCATCCCGGTATGTCGATGGATCCCGATGCCAGCCTAATCGGCTCCTTCGCGAATATGCGACTCCGCTATCTGCTCGATAGCGGCGACTGGACCGGTGAGATGGCCGGCTTGGTACTGCCGAAGACCGCGGGTGCGGGCGCGCGGCTCGACTTCGCGTTCGCAAAGGCCATGGGCGAGATCATGCAGGGTCATCACGATGCGGCCCGACTGGCCCTGGCCGAACTCGAGGCCGTCAGTCACGAGGTTGCCGACATCGAGACGAAGCGTGGCGCTTCCGATCCAAGTTACCGTGTCCGGCCGGAAATATTCCTGCTGGAAGCCCGCGCCCTGCTGGCTGAGCAAGACGGAGACTTCACCGGCGCCGAACGTCTGATGCTCCAGGCGGTGAGCCTGGAGGACAAGCTCCCGATCGCCTTCGGCCCGCCGACGATCGACAAACCGAGCCATGAAATCTTAGGAGAGTTTTTGCTGCGACGCGGTCGAAAAGATGAAGCACACGCTGAATTCGAAAAAGCTGTCGCCCGCACACCGGGCCGCCGTCTGACCGAGCAGGGGTTCGAGGCAACTTTCACCAGCAAGGCCACTCAGGGATTGCGGTGATCGGTTGTTTGGCTAAATCAATGATCACCCGCCTGCTATCGCAGACGGTTCTGACATACTCTCAAACGGAATCTTGGTGTCGGCGAAAACTTGCCAGAGGGCGACGCGGCCGTCTTTCACAATCGCTTTCCACGCAGCCGGCAGTCGCCATGACGCTTCAGCCTTCCCTTTGAATGAACCGGCAGCGTAGCCAAACATTGCGAAGGTCTCGCCCTGCTCGAATATCTCATTCACTCCGATCCTGTAATCAGGAAACATTTCGAAGTAAGCGCGCCAGCCAACGATCATCATCTCCCTGCCTTCGATTCGGTTTCCATGCGCATCGACGAAGGTGGTGTGATCTTCGCTCATTAATTCCGCGAGGCCCTCAACGTCATGCGCGTTGATATGATTGATGAAAGCCTGGATTGTCTCTTTGTTCGTCATAACGATTCATCCACAGATTACGCAGATTTCACAGATTACCAAAGAATTGAGGCGTGCTTGTTTGTGTGCCCTATCTGTGTAATCTGCGAAATCTGTGGATTTCCTCTTACCACTTCACGCCGTAGCGCTTTAGAAATCCTTCCATCTCGTTGCGATGGTCCATGACGGTCGCATACAAGTCTTTATAGTGATCCTGTCGCTTGAATTCCATCACCGCGCGCGCGCGTGAGGCGCCAAGCAAATCTTCGAGCGCATGCCACTCCAGCATCAGCACCACGAGATGCATGTAAGACGTGCCCTGGTACCCATCGCCGTGCGGCCGCGTGATATCGATGTTCGGATACAGGCGAATTAACTCGGGCAGCATTTCGCGCACCTGACGGCGATGGTGCTCCATCATCAACCAGTGCGCCTGTTCATGAACGTACGCCGATAACGCGCGATCGTCGTTGTCGAGAAAGAGCAGGTTCTGGGTCAGTACCGGCGATGAATGATTGGCCGCCTGCTGATCGATCACGATGTCGGGCGTAATTGTGTATTTCGCCAGATCGTATTTCTCTGCCAGCCGCTCAATCTGTTCCTTTCGTTTCTGTTCACCTGCGGAATCGTGCTTGAGTGTAATGTTGAGCCTGGGTGTTTTGGCAGAGACCCAAACCGTTAGCATCAAGATCGTAAAGAGAATCCGTTTCATTCTTGTTAGAGCCTCCTGCGTCATCCGCGATCATAACTCCGGCGTGAACTACCTTATCGAGATTGAATCTAGTTTATCTTCTCTATAAATTATCCACGAACACACACGAAGAAAAAATTTTTGCGCTCGTTCGTGGGTTTCGTAATTCATTCCTCTTAGCCGATTCACCTCAGAGTTAACATCGAATTAACTTCAAGTTTACTCCACTGTAATCACCCTCCTGTAGGTTTTCTTCTTACACATTCAGTCTGGTTTTATCGTTTGTAGATGTTTCCAGCTACCAGTCTATTCGATTCAAGTCGGCGACGCCGACAGCCAAGTCAATTATAAGGAGAACTTGAAATGCTGCGTTACAAGTCGCTAACTCGATTTCTACTCACCCCACTTGCCGTTGCCGTAATCCTGGTCATCGCCGCAACGGCGTTCGCGCAGACTGACACCGGGAAGATTACCGGTACGGTCAAAGATCAGAATGGCGCCATCGTTCCCGGGGCAAACATTACCGTAACGAACACACGCACCGGCGAAGAGCGCAGCGCCAAGGCGAACGACGATGGGGTGTTTTCAATCGCGGCCTTGAAGGCATCGAGTTATCGGATCATCGCTGAGATAACCGGCTTGTCGGCGAAGATCGATAACGCGACTCTGAACGTTGGTCAGGAACTGACGGTCACCCTGGCGATGACGGCGAACGGAGTCTCTGCCACCGTGAACGTGGTCAGCGGTGAAGAGACGCTCACGAACACAGGAACAGCCGCCATGGGAGCTAACGTTAATCCGCGGGAGGTCGAAGGACTGCCGATTAACGGACGCCAACTCTCGCAGCTCTACATGCAGGCGCCCGGTTCGACGAATAGCGGATCGGGAACTTACGGCGATATTCGCTTTTCAGGCCGCGCGGTCGAACAGAACGAGATTCGCTATGACGGGATCGAAGGCACAGCGATCATCGACACTTCGCCGGGCAACTTAAATGGCGAAATTCCGACGCCGTTCCGGCTTCAGTCTTCACTCGAGAACGTGCAGGAGTTCCGCGTCGATTCGAATAATTATCCGGCGGAATTCGGCACCGGAACCGGCGGACAGATCAGCGTGGTAACGAAGTCCGGCAGTAACAAATTTCACGGCTCAGGATTCGAATACTTACGCAACGACGCGCTTGATGCGGCAAACTTTTTTGACAACATCATCGGCCAAAAGAGCAGGCTCCGCCTGAATCAATACGGCGGATCCGTCGGTGGTCCAATCAAGAAGGACAAAGCATTTTTCTTCTTCTCTTATGAAGGCTACCGCCTGCGCGGCGCCATCAACGCGATCGAAGCGGTTCCCGGACAAGCCGCGCGCATCTGCGCCCCACCGCTCGGTACCGGCACAGTCGCTTGCAGCGCGGCCACGGCCGCACTGATTCCGGCGTTTCGCGCTCCCGCCGCTGTGACGCTACGCACGGGACCAGATCTCTTCGACACCGTCCAGCTCCAGGCAAATAACATTGTCAACGAAAGTTCTGTCGCGCTGCGATTTGATTACAGATTCAATCAGAAGCATTCGACCTACGTTCGTTTCTTTCGGGATCAGGCATTCAACAGCCAGCCTGACGGCGTGACGGGCCGGCGGATTGTCATTCGACAGATACCGCAGAACGGTGTCATCGCGTTTCAGTCGGCATTGAAGTCGAATCTCTTCAACGAATTCAAGTTTGGTTACAACGGCGCTCTGTCGCGCATCAATGGGGTTGCGCCAACGCTGGCCGGCGTTGATCTATCCAACGTGACGTTGAATCTTTCCGGCAGTGTTGCCGGTTTCTCGCTTCCCGGGCAGGGAGCAAACGCGGGTATCGCGGTACCGGGCGGTTTGATTCGAGCCAACAGCGCACAGAATGGACGCGCGCAGCCTTATACGCCCTACTCGCTGTCGTTTATCGACAATCTCAGTTGGACCAAAGGCGCCCACACCGCGAAATTCGGTGGCGAGGTTCGCGCCGTTCGCTTGTACACGGACCGGCTCGGCGGCATCACCTACACCTGGGCCAGCATCAATAACTTTTTGACGAACTCACTACAATCGACCCAGTTTCTCGGAGACCTCTCTGCGCCGTCGCCGTTTTTCAATAACTCGACGGGTCAGGCCTTCGCCAGACAGAATTACTACATCATGTATGCGCAGGATGAATGGAAGATTAGGCCCGGCCTGACGCTAAGTTACGGTTTACGCTATGAGTACTACACCCCATTGAAAGAGAAGAACAACCGGCAGATATACTTTGACATTCTCACGGGGGTGCTGCGTGATTCCACCGGGGATCCATACAGCTCGTCCAAGGGCAACTTTGGACCGCGTATCGCGGTCACCTGGTCACCGAATGTTAAGGGCAACGGATTCTTCAGCGGCGGTCACACTGTTCTGCGTGGCGGCTTTGGAATCTATTATGGGCCAGGGCAGACCGAGGATCAGATCCAGCCGATTGAATCGAACCGGATTAGTTCGACGTTGAACGGCGGCACTTATCCGCAGGATCCGAATGCGATTGCGGCTCTCTTCACCGCTGCCCCGCTTAACAGGCAATATCAGCCACGCGCGTATGCGCCTGAATACAGAATTCCGGAAAAAATTTACCAGTATGGATTTTCAATCCAACAAGAGTTGCCTTACAAGATGACGCTGACCGCGGGCTTTGTCGGTTCGCAGGGACGTAATCTGTTTCTGCGCAGCATCGCCAACCGCATCCTACCCGGTCAGACGACGATTCTTGATGGAACTAATCTGCCGACCACCTTCGGCGTGGTTAATCGAACGAACGGGGCGGGTCAGGTTATCGCGGTAAACACGATCCGGGAATTCTCGCTGGTGTCGGGCACGTCCACGGTGAACAACCCGTACGCCGAGATTGATGATAAGACGAGCGGCGGTCATGACAGCTACAAAGCGCTGCAACTTTCTCTTGGTCGTCGTTTCTCGACCGGCTTGACCCTCAATTCGCAGTACACCTTCTCGCGTTCATTCGGGAACACTTCCGGCTCGAACGAAGCACGCACAGCGGGGAACAATGCGCGCGCACAAAGCGAGTTTGATTACGACAACGGCTTTAACAACTTCGACGTGCGTCACACCTTCAATTTGAGCGCGCTTTACGATCTGCCATTTGGCAAAGGTACGAAGCACGAATTCGGATCGGTGGGCAACGCGATTCTCGGCAATTGGGAAGTCGGCACCATCATCAACGCGCGTTCGGGATTGCCACTCGAGATCGGTATCGTGCGTCCTGACGTCGTGATTCAGTGCCAGAACACGGCGGGCTGTGTCGTGCCGACAGGCGCCGGCGGAGCCACGACAACATTTGCGAACGGCTTCGTAGCACAACTGCCCGGCACAATTAACGCGGCGAATCCTTTGCCACCGGGCTTCATCGGAGTTGTGAATACGCCGGGCGGCGGCGCATCGCGTAATGTGCGGCGGCCCGATCTGATTTCCGGTGTCAGTCCTTATCTAACCAATGATCGACTGATTCTGAATCCCGCGGCCTTTACTACACCCGCGCCCGGTACTTTTGGAAACGTGCCGCGTAATTTTTTGCGCGGGCCGAACTTCCAGCAATTCGATCTGATTTTCAACAAGCGGTTCAGGTTCTCTGAGTCGACTAACCTCGAATTCAGAACCGAGATTTTCAACATTTTCAATCGCGCGAACTTCGACGTTCCGGGCTCGCGCCTAAATCTCGCATTACCGACCGTGGCTTTAGCGGGTGGCGTCTACACCATCAGCGGCGCCACTGTTGAGCCCGGTGCGGCCTATACACAGGGTGCGGCAGGCGGTACGTTCGGATTGCTAAGACAGACGGTGGTACGCGACGTTGGATTAGGGACCAGTCGTCAAATTCAATTTGCGCTGCGGCTAAACTTTTGATGAACGTGGCCGGCAACGCCGGGCCGCGATCGCAGTCCGGAAAAATCGCTCCGGCTCTGCGATCGCGGCTTACTTTCTGAATCAGTTTCGCTTTCGCAATTAAGCTCGACCACCTGCGCGATCAGTAAAGGGAGCACGAAACTATGGGCCTCTTCGGCATCGGGTTAATGCCACGCGAGGAGGACTATGTGGCGTCTCTGAGCGACATGACGACCCGCCTCACGGAAGGCGCGCGCTCATTGGTGGAAATGTTCGGTGACGAAATTGGCGAAGCACCTAAGTACTCCGAGCACATCAAGACGATCGAACACGCCTGCGATGAGATCACCCACCAGGTGTCCACGTCTCTCCAACGCTCTTTCATTACGGGAATCGATCGCGAAGATATTTATGCGCTGATAACTACTCTCGACGATATCGTGGATCTAATTGAAGCGTTAGCCAGCGCCGTGGTAAGGTACGGCGTCCAGGAATATACCCCTTACATGAGGCTGTTTGCCGGTGTGATTCAGCAAATGGCGGAGGCACTCGATCGGCTGGTGCCGGCGATCGAACGCCTCAGAGATGTCAAGAATCCGCTTCTGAAGCTACGCGATTTGGAAAGAGAGGGCGACGATCTCTATCGCGAGTCAGTCGCCAATCTATTTAACGGCAGTTTTGACGTACAAACCGTCATCGTGATGAAAGAGATTTACGATAACCTCGAAAATACCATCGATCGCTGCCAGCACGTCGGCAATCTGGTGGAGCGCATCGTGATTAAGAACATGTGAAGGAGCGATTTCCGCGTCTGAACATTTATGCTTGCCTCCATCAATGCGACCGTAGTGATAGCAATTCTCGTCGTCGTCGTCGCTCTTGTCTTTGATTTCACCAACGGATTTCACGATGCCGCTAATTCTATCGCGACGGTTGTGTCCACGCGCGTGCTGTCGCCGCGCTATGCGGTGATCTGGGCGGCAATATTCAACTTCGTCGCTTTTGCGATCTTTGGAACTCGAGTGGCGAAAACAATCGGCGGCGATCTGGTCCGCATCGATCTAATTCAAGAGAACATGCGCCTGTATGTACTCTGCTGTGCCCTGCTGGGCGCGATTATCTGGAATTTGATCACCTGGTATCTCGGACTGCCAACGTCGAGCTCGCACGCGCTGATCGGTGGATATGGCGGCGCAGCTATCGCCGCCTACCGGGGCTTCGGCGGTTTGCTGAAACCCGAAGGATGGATCAAGACGCTCGTTTTCATTGTTGCGTCTCCGGTGATCGGATTCGTCATGGGATTTGCCATCATGGTCGCAGTCTATTGGATCTTTCATCGATGGACGCCGGCCCAGGTCGATAAAACGTTTCGTCGCGGACAATTATTATCAGCGGCTGCTTATTCGCTTGGACACGGCGGCAACGACGCGCAGAAAACCATGGGTATTATCACTGCCGTTCTGGCAACCGCCGGCATCTTCAATCTCCACATGGGAGACAAGGGATCACTGCCGGGAATTCCGATTTACGTCGTACTGCTGGCCCACGCGGCCATCGCGTTGGGAACTCTGTCGGGCGGATGGCGCATCGTTCACACGATGGGTTCAAAGATCACCAAGCTACGTCCCGTCGGAGGCTTTTGCGCTGAGACCGCGGGAGCTATCACCTTGTTTGGTGCGACGGCGGCTGGCATTCCGGTCTCGACAACTCATACGATTACCGGCGCGATTGCGGGTGTCGGATCGACGACGCGATTGTCGGCGGTGAAATGGCGAGTCGCAGGCAGAATTGTTTGGGCGTGGGTCTTAACTATTCCGGCCGCCGCGATTTTTGCAGCAATATCGTTCTTTATCTTTGAATTGATTCTCAAACTCATTCGATAAATTTCGCCGCGCTTAGTTATGCCGCGACCTGCTCTAATCATCGAAGACGACGCCGATATTGCTGAGAGCGTGCGTTACAACCTCGAAAGCGCCGGCTTCAAGACCCTGGTCGCTTCGACTGGGGAGCATGGACTGTCACTCGCGTTGGACACGCAGAATCCGCCGGCAGTTATCGTTTTGGATCTAATGCTTCCAGGAATGAGTGGAATTGAGATTTGCCGCCGGCTGCGTCGCGAGAATCAAACGCGGCGTACGCCAATTATTATGCTGACAGCGAAAACCTCCGAAGCGGAGCGGGTCGCGGGTCTTGATGTGGGCGCGGATGATTACCTCGGCAAACCGTTTTCGGTGAACGAACTTCTCGCGCGCGTTCGGGCATTGCTACGCAGAACTGATGAAGAACCTCGTGAACGTTACGACGATGGCCGGCTGGCGATCGATTTCGATGATGTGCGGGCATCGTGTGATGGAGCAAACGTCAAACTCACCCACAAAGAGTTTCAACTACTCTCAACGCTCGCGAAAAAAAAGGATCGCGTCATCACCCGACAGCAGTTGCTCGATCAAGTGTGGGGTTACAGTTACTACGGCGATGCACGCACCCTCGATGTGCATATCCGGCGCCTGCGACAAAAATTGGACACATGCGGTAACTGCATCGAAACTGTGGTCGGAGTAGGGTATCGGTTTATCGGCTGCGGCCCCTTAGCATCGTCAGTTTCCACCGATGGTTAGTTCTCGCACTCTCTCTTCTTTCCTACTCGCCGCGACGGCGACATTCCTTATCTCTGCATTTCTGCTGACGGGAAATCCTCGCCTCATTTGCTTCTCTTCCTTTTTTCTCTTGCTTGGTATCAGCATTGGATTCCTTGTGCGCCAAAAAATGATTCACCAGCTCGCAGATGCAGGCAAACAGGGTTTCGGAAACGAGTTATTGAACTCGACCATAAATGAAATGCACGAGGGACTGGTGGTAATCGACACCGACATGCGAATCGTCGCCTCAAATCGCGCGGCGCGGCGCCTCTTCTCGAACCTGGAAACGACGATTGACTCCCGGCCGATCACCGAAATCACGCGCAATCCGGCGATTTACGATGCATTTCTGGACGGCGTCCGCGGCACCGAACGCGTTGATGTGAAGGTCGAAACGCATCAGCCCGATCGGCGGATCTTTGACTTGCGGGTAGTGCCGATACGCTCAAAGTCAAATGGCGCGATCACCGGGGCGCTGGGCGTTTTCTTCGACGTCACTCGGCTGGAACGCCTGGAAAACGTCAGGCAGGAATTTCTCTCTAACGTCTCGCACGAGTTGCGCACGCCGCTAACATCGATCATGGCGTTGGCGGAAACGCTCGAGGCGGGAGCGGTCGATGATCGCGAAAACAATCGGCGTTTCCTTTCCATAATTCAAAGGAATGCCACCCGTATGCATCGCTTGATTGATGACATACTTGAGCTAAGCGCGATTGAAGCGGGAATTGTAAAGTTGAAACCTGAAGCGGTGCGAGTGGGCGGCCTGGTTGATGATGTAATCAGCACGCTGACAGCGGCCGCTGCATCCCGAAATATCGAGGTGAGTAATCTGATTCCCACCGATTCCGAGGTGTTGGCCGATCCTCATCGACTAATGCAGATGCTGACGAATCTGATCGACAATGCCATCAAATTTAACCGTGATGGTGGGACGGTCTCGATCACGCTCAGTAGGGGCGCACGCGATCGGATCGCAGTGGCCGATACTGGTGAAGGCATTCCGTCACATCATCTTGATCGTTTGTTCGAACGATTTTATCGCGTGGATCGCGCGCGCTCGCGCGAGCTCGGTGGTACAGGCCTCGGGCTGGCGATTGTAAAGCATCTCGCAAAATCGCACGGCGGTGAAGTTGTTGTGAGGTCGGAATTTGGGAAAGGGACCGAATTTACAATTGAACTTCCACATCAAAACGATGCACCGAAAGACGAAATCGTGGCGATGCGTGCCGAGCCAGGCCCATCGCAATCAATGCGACAGTAGATGTCGATCACTCAGTTCACTTATTAGCGAGAGTCGCCTCGCTGTCTTACTCAACAGATCTTCCGCCAATCTGCGAAGCTGAACGGGCATCTCTACGGCTCGATATTCCTCGAGTTCGTTGCGGTGCCGCTTTAACAGTTGGAGTTCGGCGCTACAGAACTCGCAGTGCCCGAGATGGGTTTCAACCGTCGCGCGATCCTGGATCGGCAATCGATGGCGGCGATAGCGCAACAGCGTTTCGGACGACGGGCATCGTGTGGTCTTACAGAATTTTGACGGCGAATAGGAAGGCATCATTTTCCGGTTCTAGAGACTCATCCATTTCGACAAAAGCTCGAATAGTCCCGAACTTCCAGAGAACGACAACTGGTATACACCCGCTTTCCTCAACTATCTCAACAGTTAGCCGGCGTGTAAAAAAATGTTGCGCAATGTCGTGTCTGTTTGTTAGTATTGCTCTAGCTTGATCGGGGAGCGCTTACTCCTTGATTCCGCACACTCGGTGAATTACTTATTTGCAGTGCACCGAACCGCAGTCCCCCACGTTTGGATCTGACTTGCCAATCAGAGCCAGCGACCTTTCCGGGATTGAAAAGGTAAACAAAACAGCTGAAGCCGTATCGATCACACGCTCGATCTCTTTATGGACGAACGTTGCCCCAGCATCTCCTTGCAATTACTCCCAGCGAATGATCGTTCCGCAACAGCTCAGTAAAGGATGTCATTCCTAGATCGATCAGTTCGTTAGCCGCCGATTAGCAATGCATCCACTCTCATCTTTCGGGACAAAAACTATCGTGAAATCAATCACTCAAAAAACGCACGATTCCAGCGTTGCCGTACCGCGCGAAGTTACGCGTCCCAGCCGGGCCGCCGAACGAAGTAGCCGGGCGGGTCACTGGGTCGAAAGTCTGCGCAACTCTGACGTTAATCGTTTGTGGGCCGAGCTTCATCGAATCGTCAGCAATCATCCCCTGGTCCGAGCCTCGCGTAGTGCGGGCCTGTTGATCGAAGAAGGGGCATCGAGCGCCTACACCGATCTTACCCAGGAACTCTTCGTGCAACTCTTAACAAAGTCACGCTTCCAGCATTACCTCGACACCGCGATGACTGACGCTGAGATCGAATGCGAGATCGGCCAAATCGAATTAACTAATCTTTTAACTGCGGAATTGCGAAAGCGCCATCCCGAAAGCTATCGATTGGCGCGACGCATTTCGACGTTGATTCAGTCCAGTGCCAACTTCCGACGCTTTGACAGTATTGGCATGACTGAAGAGCAACACCGCCGCCTGGCCGATCGAGTCTATGGCTTGAGCGAATGGCCCGACAACAAACCGGGTCGCGGCTCGCATGAAATGGAGCAACGCGCGCACATGATTCCCGTGCGACAGCGAGACACGCGCATGGTTGGTTGTACCGGCGATGCACAGATCGTCATTAGCAATTCTGATTTGGAAGATCTGATTGTTTCCGTGCTCGAAGCGATCGACGGGCCCGCTGACGTCCGTAGCTTACGCAGTCTGGTGATGTCGCGCCTGCCGGTAATGGATATCTATCTCGTGCCCCTCGGTGGAGACGATCCGGACTCTGATGGCCCAACCTACGATCCCGCCGATCTTCGAGAGAACCCGGAAGAGAGTCTCCTTCGTCATGAGTCTCAACAGGAAGCCGCGGGCTCAGTCGATAAGTTTTTGACGAACCTGCGCGGCAACGTGCGCGGCAAGATCAAGCAATACAACCGGATGGTTGGTGTTCTATGGCACTGCTATTTGAGCACGGATCACGCAACACAATTGGAAGTTGCGGCCACATTGGGTGTTTCTGATTCTTTGGTATCCGACTATCGGCGCCGTATTGAACAGGAACTGCGCGCGCTGTCGTTTACCGAGGTTGAGGAAGCGCGCATGTTTGAGTTGGCCCTGCGTGAGCGCGTCCGTACGATGGTCGCGATCGAAAGCGAAGGAATGCTGGCTTAAGTCCTTCGCCTTCCTGAGTGATATCGACATTAATAGAAGCGCGGGGCCGCCTGCGCTTCTTTGTTTTAAAGGGCGAGTGCCATAGATGATCAGGCGTCATCAAAAGCAGGATTACGAAACAGTCTCACGCTCGCGAAAACGACGAGCAAGTGGATCCTCTGCATCCGAAGATCCCTTCGAGTCAGCTGCTCTTATTACAGAGAAACCCTCAGTAATCCAGCATGAACAAGCGACTGCCCTCCTCAACCCGATAGACGCAAACACGTTCCTTAAACCCGGCCACGTGTTTTCGTTCGCAGCTCTCTTTGTCTTTACGATTGTTTTGTATGCGCGGCCGGCCGAGTTCTACCCTTCCGCAATCACGAATTCTTTGGCTCTGATCATTGGAATCGTAACTCTCGCCTGCTTTATCCCCACACAAATATCCCTGGAAGGAAAGTTGACGGCGCGGCCCTCGGAAGTGAACCTCGTGCTTTTGTTCATGCTCTCGGGACTCCTTTCGATTCCACTCGCGATCGATCCGGCGATCGCCTGGACTGAATTCAGCGGCACGTTCGTTCGCGGCATTCTCATTTTCATTATCATCATCAACGTAGTCCGCACGCCGCGTCGCTTGAAAGCGCTGCTGTTTCTATCGGTGGCAACTGCGATTGTGCTGAGCGCCCAGGCAATGAATGATTATCGGCTGGGGCTCATGACTGTAGAAGGCTATCGCGCAGCGGGACGCGGCACCGGCATTTTCGGAAATACGAATGATATGGCGCTGCACCTCGCGACGATGTTGCCGATTTCCGTGTCATTCTTTTTCGGTACACGAAGCCCTCTGAAGAAAACTCTTCACGCTGCTTGCGCCGCCGCAATGATCTTCGGGATCGTGCTCTCTTATTCGCGCGGAGCTTTTCTTGGAGTGCTGGTCGTCTTCGTGTTTTTCGCGGTGAAAATCGGCCGTCGTAGCAAGGTTGAGATCGCCGCGCTGCTGGTTGCCGCGGCAGCCGCATTGATTGTGCTGGCGCCGACCGGCTATGGCGATCGACTGCTATCGATATTTATGCCCGGCCTTGATCCCAACGGCTCGGCTGATTCACGACGGGGCGAGCTCCTCCGCTCGATCTACGTTGCCTTGCGCCATCCGTTGCTCGGCATCGGGATGGGAAATTACCAGCCGAACATGTCGTACAAAGGACTGGTGACGCATAACTCTTACACTCAGGTTGCGTCAGAGATGGGTATGATTGCTCTGGTTCTGTACACGACGTTCATAGTCGCCCCAATGCGAAAGCTAGCCGTAATTGCGCGTCAAACGTTCATCGCCCGCGAGCATTCGCAATTCTACTATCTCGCGCTCGGCCTCCAGGCGTCATTACTGGTCTTCATGATTTCCAGTTTCTTCCTCTCTGTCGCCTACGGATGGAACGTCTATTACCTGGTCGGATACGCAGTTTGTTTTCGCCGGATGTACGAGTCTGAAACCGGAAAGTCTGTGGTGCTCGAACAGCGAAAACGCCAAAGGGATCGCATCACATAACAATTCGATCGGCGAGTCCGCGCATCACCCAGTAATCGCATGAGCTTAAAAGTCACAGCCGAGATCATTTTTTGGTTAAGCGCCGGCGCGCTGTTCTACACGTACGTGGGTTATCCGTTGCTTATCGCTTTCGTCAGCACCCTGCAACCACGCAGAGTAAAGCGAGCCGACTATGCACCCTCAGTGACGATGATCATCACTGCGTACAACGAAGAAGGCGCGCTGGCCGCAAAGCTTGAAAACAGCCTGGCGCTCGATTATCCGCGTGAGTTGTTTGAAGTTATCGTCGCTTCAGACTGCTCAACCGATAGCACGGACGAAATCGCGCGGGCCTTCGCAAGCAATGGCGTGCTTCTTCATCGACAGAAGGAGCGCCTGGGCAAAACGGCGGCGCAGAATGCGGCGGTCACGAAAGCGCGCGGCGAAATCATCCTGTTTTCCGACGCAACGAGCCTTTACGCACCGGATGTTTTGAAGCAGATTCTGCCGAACTTTGCTGATGAATCAGTCGGTTGTGTCGGCGGCCGCCTGATTTACGTCGATCCCGGAGATACTCACGTCGGGCGCGGCGCCAGGTCTTACTGGAATTACGAAACGTTTCTGAAGCGACACGAAAGTCGCGCCTGCTCTCTCATCGGGGTGTCAGGATGCTTATATGCCGTCCGGCGTGCCGCCTACGTTCCGCTCTATCACGAAGCATGCAGTGATTTCATCATTGCGACGAAGATGATCGAGCAGGGGTTGCGCACTATCTACGAGCCGGACGCAGTTTGTACCGAAGAAACAAATCAGCAACACGCCAATGAATTGCGAATGCGCGTCCGTATCATCGCGCAAACATTTACCGATCTTTGGCGGCATCGCGCGATGCTAAATCCGCTTCGCAGCGGGTTGTACGGCATACAACTTCTCTCGCACAAGGTTATGCGGTACTTCGTGCCGTTCTTTCTGATGGCGATGTTTGCAGCTTCGGCCGCGCTGTCAGGCGTATCGATTTCTTATCGAGTGTTCCTGGTCGCGCAATCAATCGGATATTTATGCGGCGCGATGTCATGGCTGCTGGAAAACCTCGGCGTGCGCAGCCGAATCCTCGCGCTGCCGCACTACTTTGTGCTCGCCAACGTCGCTTCGCTAATCGCGTTGTTCAAGTTCTTGCGCGGCGAAAGGTATGCGCGCTGGGAACCGATTAGACCTCAATTTCAGATCTCAAATTTGAGATCCGAGATTCTCAAAGAAAAATGAAGCCAAACGTCCTCTTCATTATCGACAGTTTCGAACAGGGCGGCAGTGAGCGCCAGGCGCTTCAGCTCTTAACCCAGCTGCATGAGAGCGGCCGGGTGAATGTACGTCTTGCGTGTTTACAGGATAAAGGATCTTTAAAGGCAGACGCAGAGCGGCTCGGCATCGGAGAAATTCACGAATACCCGCTGACAAGTTTTTATGATCTGAACTTTGCCAAACAGATTCGACGCCTTGTCAGATACATCAAAGAAAACCGAATTGATGTCGTTCACACGCACTGCTTCTACACAAACATCTTCGGCATGACTGGCGCGTATCTGGCGCGCGTACCGGCGCGGATAACTTCAAAGGGCGAGACTGACGGCTTTCGCTCACCAATGCAGAAACGCGCCGAGCGCATGTCGTTTTGTTTGGCTCACCGCGTCATCGCAAATTGTTTGGTCGTACAGAATCAATTAATTCGCGAAGGCGTAAATCCGAAGCGAATCATCCAGCATTACAACGGTCTTGATTTAGATCGAATGAAAGCCGCCGCAGACCTTACGCGAAAAGCAGCATTGAAGATGTTCGCGTTGCCGCAAGGACGACGCTTCATTAGCATCGTTGCGAACCTGCACAATCCGGTGAAGGACCATGCCATGTTCTTGCGCGCTGCTGCGCGGGTGCACGCCGAGGTTTCGGATGCGGCGTTCGTCGTCGCAGGTGAAGGCGAATTAATGCCGGGCCTGCGCCAACTCGCCGCCGACCTTGAAATTGCTGACGATGTTCATTTCATCGGCCGCTGCGACGATGTAGCGAGTCTTTTGTTTGCATCACATACGGGTGTGCTTAGCTCAAAAGCTGAAGGATTTGCCAACGCCATTCTCGAATACATGGCTGCGGGACTACCGGTTGTGGCGACAGATGTTGGTGGTGTGCGCGAAGCGATTGTTGAAGGCGAGACTGGACATATCGTTGCGAGCGGTGATGATGAAGCGATGGCAGCCCGAATCATTCAAGTTCTAAAGGACGACGAAAAAGCTCGCATGATGGGCGCGCGCGGTAAAGCAATCGTATCCGAAAAATTTTCCAGCGAGCATCATCTGCATAACACCCTCGAGCTGTACGATGAACTGCTCAGTAAACATGCAGGTCGTTTAGAAAGCGGACTTGTCCGCGTGCCGGCCACGGCCCAGGTCCCACACCTAAACGAGAAGAGTTAAGACGCCTGACCCTCGCGCCCCTGATGACTGCTACCGCACAGATCCGCGCAAGAACAAAAGCGACGCGCCGCCGTCGCTTTCTTATTATCGCCGCAGTGTTGTTGGCGGCGTCGCCGTTTGTCGCCTGGTGCGCCGCTCGGCTCTTGATCGTCAAAGCCGACGTGCAGTCTCCGGACGCGATCGTGGTTCTCAGCGGCTCATCGACCTATGTCGAACGCGCCGCATGGGCCGCACAGCTTTACCGGGAAGGCCGCGCGCCACTGATTGTGCTAACCAACGACGGTTTGATCAGCGGTTGGGATCATCGTGAAGAGCGCAACCCCTATTATTACGAACTGAGCACGCGACGATTGGAGCAGCAAGGCGTGCCCTCGGATCGCATACAACTCGCTCCCGGCCAGGCCATCGGAACTTACGAAGAGAGTTTGCTGGTACGTGACTACGCTACTGCTCACGACTTGAAGCGGTTACTGATCGTAACTTCCGGTTATCATTCGCGTCGCGCGCTGTGGTCCATGCGCCGCGCCTGTGAAGGCAGCGGCATCCTGGTCGGCATCGACAGCGCCCCCCCGGGATGGCAAACGCCTTCGCCCTGGGCGTGGTGGAGAAAACGCTGGGGTTGGAAAACAGTTGGCGGCGAGTACGTGAAGATGATTTATTACTGGGTGAAGTATTGAATCAAGTGCGGGTCTTCCTCGCAGACATGACCTCATCGTAAATTGCGATCAATGAGGGGACGTATTCGTGCGGTGAATGATTCTTTGAAGCAATCTCTGCGGCGTTCCTGGTCAAGCGACGACCAAGTTCAGCGTCAGTAAGCAGACGCGCGATCGCAGCCGCCAACGCTGCCGGATCCTTTGCCGGTACTAACAAAGCGCCCTCTTCATTCTCAATGATCTCGGGCACTCCACCGACTGCGGTGGCGACTATTGGCACCTGTGCCGCCATCGCTTCCAACAAAACATTCGGCGAGCCCTCGGTGAGCGATGGCAGTACAAAGATGTCAGACATAGCATAAAAAGGCCGAACGTCTGTGACCTGGCCGGCAAAAATAATGCGCTGACTCAAACCTGACTGGGCCGATGCTGATTCCAATGGCTCGCGCTCTGGTCCGTCGCCAACGATCACGAGTTTGCAATTGAGATCAGGATTCGTTGTGCACAACTGTTTGAAGGCTTTGATTAGATCCGCATGCGCCTTTTCTTTCGACAGACGCCCAACCGAAAGAATGACGGCTTCGTTCTCAACGATTCCAAGCCGCTCACGCAGCGCCCGCACGTCTTCGGCGGCAGGCTGCGAGACAGGGCGAATTGAATTATGCCGTACTCGAATCCTCTCGGCCGCCACGCGTGCGACGCTGCCCAACTCAAGCGCGAAAGCATTGCAGACAGTGATGACGAGGTCAGCCTTTGGTAAGGACCAGCGATCGAACCGGTTATAAATTCTCATCTTTCGATCAGTCGTCGTATAGCCATGATGAAACGCGATCCACGGATATTGCTTCCACAGCCGCGAACGCCACATAAGAAAGTGCGACTTCACGGAATGGGTGATTACAAGGTCGGGCTGCCGCTGCCTGACGATCTCTTCTAATACCGAAACCACGGCAAGATCAAAACGCCGGCGTTCCGGAATCACATCAATCTCAATCCCAGCTGCATGCGTTGCCTCTACAAACTCATTTGCGCCTTGTTGATGGTCTGAACCGCGATCGAAGGTGATCAAAGAGCCTTCGATGCGGGGCAAATCGCCGGACTCTTCGCCAATCTCGTGGGCTGTGCGATGAAATTCAAGCACAATCTTCGCGACCGCGTTCATGGTGGTCGCTTCGACGACTGACACGATTTTCATCTTTGATTTCATCGCTGGTCAGCCATGGATCGCGACGTCTCGGAAGCCATTGCTTGATATTGAGCCAATAGCTTTGCGCCAAGCATGGACCAATCATAACGCTCACGAATCAGCGCATAACCGCCGGCAATCAGACGCTTTTCTAATTCACGATCGTCGATGATCCTGATGACAGCGTCGGCGATCTGTCCTGGGCCATCTGTTAGTAGAATGTTTTCGCCGTCACTCGAGTCCAAACCTTCCGCTCCCAATTTTGTCGATACGACCGGAACGCCCGCGGCCATCGCTTCGAGAATCTTCAAGCGACTTCCGCCGCCAACATTCAGCGGCACCACGGCAGCGATTGCTTCGCAATAGAAAGGGCGCACGTCGTCGACGCTGCCGGTAACTTCGACGCCTTCGATCGACGATAGAGCTCGCACATCAGGTGACGGATCGCGGCCCACGATCGTAAATACCAGCTCAGGCTTCTGTTTTCTGACGGTGGGCCAGACGTTGCGCGCAAAATTTATTGCGCCATCGATGTTCGCGTGATAATCCATCGAACCAACAAAGACGATGCGCTTCTTGCCTGCCGATTGTTCGCCGGCGTAGTACGAAACATCAACTCCATTTTCAATCACAAAAATGCGTGCTCGGGAGTTAATGCGCCGAAGTCGTTCAGCATCCTGCTCGCTCACCACTATGTGACCGTCGAATTCATTAAGAGCTTTCATCTCAGATTCGTTCATCAGCCGCGCTGTTCTGCGTGCATAGGTTTTTCGGGCGACGCTTTGCTCACGTTCGGCGTACTGGCGCATCAAATCTGATTCGATGTTGTGCCAATCGCAAACTACGATGGGGTGACTGCGCGCAGCGCGAATGACTGGTAGATAGTTGATCAGATGAATGCTTTCAACCTGCACTATGTCGAAATCATTTTTCGCGAGGACGTGCGCGAGCGTCTTACTCATCTCATTTGTGGTGTAATTCAGCAGCGGCAAGGGGGTGCGACCGACCGCGCCGCGTAGTACTTTCGCGAACGAATACCCAGCGAGACGCGGCACAGTGACTATTCCTTCGTACACCCTCTCGAGGGCGCTCGTCTCGTTCTGCTCATCGCCAAAAGCCAGCAAGGAAATGCGCGCCTGCATCGCGAGAATGCGGGCAAGGTGATAGTTCCGCAGTTTGGCTCCGGTGTCGAGGGGCCAGGGCGTGCGCGGCGCAAATTGCAACACGCGCAGGTTTGACGGGTCTGTTTTCAGCGAGAGTGCTCCCAACAATTGTGCTTCCGTGGTACGCCGACCACAGATTCTAACGGCAAATGACGGCATCCCGCAGAAATTTTCCCACGATCCCGAAAAATCATGGATTTACGGCCACCTTGATCCTGTATACTGTCCGTGGCAGTTTTCCCGCCCCGGTGGCCCACCCCAAGGATCCCACGCGAATCAACTTTCAAGATGTCTTCGATCGAATCTTCATCTGCGCATAGCTCCGTCAATGATGATCGCAATCGTCATTTTCGGACTGATCATCTCAAAGCCGACCTGGGCGCTCGCTCGGCGAGAGGGGGCGCGGTCACGCTTACGGCCCAGGCCTGCAAATTTGTCCTCAGCACATTGTCAGCGATTGTTCTCGCCCGGCTGTTAACGCCACAGGACTACGGACTTATCGGGATGGTCGCAATCATTGTCGGCTTTCTCGGCATGTTTCAGTACCTGGGATTATCGACCGCAACGGTCAAGTGGTCCGAACTGAATCATGAACAAGTCAGCACGCTCTTTTGGGTAAACATAGGATTGAGTGCCGCGATCATGTTCTTGACGATTTGCGCCGCGCCACTCGCCGCGTGGTTCTTCAAAGAGCCCCGGTTGACGGGCATCACGATTGGCTACGCAGTCGCCATACTCATAACCGGCGCCGCAATCCAGCACGAAGCAATCCTGATTCGACAAATGCGTTTCTCCATCATTGCTGTGATCGAAATTTCGGCGATGGCGATCGGACTTAGCGCCGCGATCGTGGCTGCTTTGTACGGCGCGCGCTATTGGGCACTGGTCATCAATCAGCTTGCGCTGGCAACAGTAACAGTAATCGGGTCATGGTCAGCATGCCGTTGGCGACCCAGTCTGCCAGTACGCGGAACTAATGTGCGATCGATGCTCTCGTACGGCGGCAATTTGACCGGCTTTAACATCACGAGCTACTTCGCGCGAAATTTGGACAACCTCCTGCTTGGCAGAGTTTGGGGCGCATATCAACTTGGCCTTTATTCAAGAGCGTATCAACTGCTATTGATGCCGATGGCCCAGATCAATGCTCCGCTGCTTTCAGTCGCAGTGCCCGCCCTCAGTCGTCTCACCGACACGCCCGAACGATATCGAGCTTCCTATTTGCGCGTGCTGGAGAAAATCGCAATGGTCACAATGCCCGGAGTGATTTTCATGATCGCGACCTCTGATTGGCTCGTGCTTTTCCTGCTCGGCCCGCAATGGCGCGACACCGGGCGCATCTTCATGTTGCTCGGAGTGGCAGCAATAATTCAGCCGGCCACACGAACCGTGCTGTGGCTGTTCACCACTCAGGGACGCGCGCGTGAAATGTTTTTGTGGGGGATCATCAGCAGCGTCATCGCGGTGACCTCGATTGTTGCCGGTTTACCCTGGGGAGCAATTGGCGTCGCGGCCGCTTATGCAGCTACCGACCTTGTTGTCACCACGCCGCTTCTGTTTTGGTTTGCGGGACGGCGCGGACCTGTTAAGACGAAAGACTTTTATCGCACGGTGGCGCCCGCAGTCTGCGCCGCTCTTTGCTCGCTGGCAGTGCTTCTGATTAGTCGACCATGGCTGGCCACTGTACCTGTCATGCCGGTGCGGCTGTCTCTCGCGTTTGCGATTGCCGCTTTCGTATCGCTCTTGGTCTTTTCAGCGCTGCCTACCGGCAGACTAGCAATGCGCGGTTTCAAGGAGATGTTGCTGTTGTTGGTTAAGCGCAACCACGAATCGATCGCGTAAATCACCTCGTCATAATGTTGAAAAAATTCAAGCAGGCAACCTTGATGTCGCTGAAGACGGCGGGAGTGGCGAGAGCTGTGCATAACAGCCGTTGGCGGCGTCGGCGTCTTTTGATTCTTGCCTATCACGGCATTTCGCTTGATGACGAACACGAGTGGAATTACACGCAATACATGCCGGCCACAGTCTTGCGCTCGCGGCTCGAACAATTAAGAAGTACGCGCAGTAACGTGCTGCCTTTGGATGAGGCGATCGAGCGGCTTTATCGGAATGATCTTCCCGAACGCGCGGTGGCGATAACTTTCGATGACGGCACTGCGGATTTTTATCAAAAGGCTTTCCCGCTGTTGGAAGAGTTCGCAATGCCGGCGACGCTCTACTTGACGACTTTTTATTCTCACTACAACCGGCCCGTCTTCGACATCATGTGCTCTTATCTGTTGTGGAAGGGTCGCCACGCACAACTCGATTTACAGCGGCTCACCGGTGAAGCTGCCACTTTCGATCTTCGCAGCGCTGACGCGCAAGATACCGCGCGCGTGGCTTTGCTACGGTTCGCGCGCAACCAGAAATTCTCAGCCGAAGAGAAGGATGCGCTGTTGGCGAAGCTAGCGGCCAGTATCGACATTGATTACGAAGAGCTGGTCGCACGGCGAATCATGCAGAACCTCACCCCCGGTGAGGTTACTGAGTTGGCGCGCGCCGGCATTGACGTCCAGTTGCACACACACCGTCATCGCACGCCGAAGGATCATGCACTCTTCATTCGCGAGATCGAAGAGAACCGCAAGAGCATTCAGGCAATGACGGGAAAAGTCGCCGCGCACTTTTGCTATCCGAGTGGCGCTTACGACCAAATGTTTTTGCCGTGGCTGAAAGAGTCAGGAATTGTTTCCGCGACGACATGCGAAGTGGGCTTTGCTTCTCGTAACACGGATCGCTTGTTGTTGCCGCGCGTGCTGGACAATCTCGCACTCTCGCCAATCGAATTCGAAGGCTGGTTAAGCGGCGTCTCCGCCGCACTCCCGCGTCGAGCGGTGAACGGACACAATTCAGGAGGTCAGTTGGGATGAGCCTCTTTGCCGGAATCATTAATCGTTATGGCCATTCGTTGCCGGACTCGGTTTGTTCGAGCCTGGCCCGGTCGCTCTCTCGAAACCCGATCGACGAAGTCATCTCGTTTCGATGTGGGAGCGCTTACTTTGCGAAGATCGACATCGGCGCATTTGGCGCGCCAGGCTTCGTGGAAGACGAGCATGGCGCTTTATCGTTGCTGACCGGCGAGCCTCTGCTAAGTGTTAATTCGGCGCAAGATTCCAATCGACAAGAGGAGCTGAGAATCCTTCACGATCAAGTCCTTCTAAATAGTTGTGATGCATTCAAAGGCGCTGACGGGACCTTCTGCTTCGTTAATTATCGGCCCCAATCGAACACCCTCACGCTGGTCGCGGACAAGGTCGGCGTGCGGCCGCTCTACTTTTGGATCGACGATGAAGTTGTTGTTTTCGCCAGCACGTTACGCGTACTCGAAGAGTGTCCGCTCGTGCCGAAAAAGATGGATCTGCGGGCGGTGACTGAGATGGTCGCGCTCGACGCGCCACTCGGCGATCGCACGCCCTACGCCGGTGTTCGGCTTTTAAAGGCCGGGGAGATCGTCGAGATCACACAAGAGACTATATCGACGCGTAGTTACTGGCGATGGGATCAGATCGAAATGTCGAACGATCCTGAACCGGTGCGTTTGCAAACCATTCACGCTGCGTTTCAAACAGCGGTGGCGCGCCGCATCAAAGGTGACAAAGCAACTGCGGCCTATCTTAGTGGTGGACTCGATTCGCGTCTTTGCGTTGCGGCCTTGATTCACGACGACGTAAAAGTGCACAGCTTCAATTTTGCGCGACCGGGAACGCAGGACTGCCTCTTCGGAAATGATTTCGCCGAAAAGATAGGTTCGATTCATCAAAGCGTGCCGAAACAAAGCGGGGACAGTGTGCCTGACTATTCGTTACTGATGGCCGCGGCTTTGAAAGACTCAAATCCCGATCAGGAGCATCCACAACTGGTCTGGTCTGGCGAAGGCGGCAGCGTCCTGCTGGGTCTGGTTCACTTGAATGAATCCATCATCGCGTCGATGCGCGCCGGCAACGTTGACCGGGCCATCCAAGAATTTCTTGAGCGTGAACAGACACAAATTCCCGCGAAGCTTTTTCGCCCTCACGTTCTCGATAATACAAGCGATCTGATCAAGCAGGGATTGCGCGAAGAACTGGGCGCATTAACCGCGACTGACGCGGGCCGGAATTTTTATTTGTTTCTGATGCTCAACGATCAGCGCCGTAAACTAACGATGCATTTCGAGAATCTCGATCTGCATCGACTGGAATTTCAGTTGCCATTTTTTGATGGCGCATTTCTTGAAGCAGTAATCGCGACACCGCTTGACTGGTGTCTGCGCCATAAACTTTACGTCAAGTGGCTGTCGCTGTTTCCACCCGTAGTAACCACCGTTCCCTGGCAAGCGTACCCGGGACACGAACCCTGTCCGCTGCCCATTCCCGATCACCTGGCCTATCAATGGGACGAACACCATCAGGCCAATGAAAGCGTGGCGCGCAAACGGCGCGTGGTTCGCAATGCATCAGAGGTGCTCCGCTCCGCGCATTTCCCTGACCAGATTCTGAACAAGAAAAATCTGCGGCTGGCTACGTGGATTCATTCAACGGGCTGGCGGGATTACCAGTACGCCATCGAAGCTGCCGAGACTTACTACAAATACGCGAAAAACTGCGGAGGCAACTTTAGTTTGTCTCTTTCATAAACGCATGAATTCATTTTCAACCACATCATCGGTTCTCGATCCGCGATCGACGATCCCCGCGGCTGGGTTTTCGGCAACAGAAAATTTTGCAACTGATACTCCGTTGGTCAGCGTGGTCATCCCCGCTTACAAGGTCGCGCGATACATCGGCGAGACGCTCGAATCAGTTTTCGCGCAGACGTTCACCGATTACGAAGTGATAGTGGTGAACGACGGTTCGCCCGACACCGAAGATTTCGAAGAGGCAATCGCGCCGTATCTCAATCGCATTCGTTATCTGAAACAGGAAAACCGTGGCGCCAGTGTCGCCCGCAACACGGGGCTGCAGGCAGCGCGCGGAGAGTTCATCGCGTTTCTTGATGCGGACGATCTATGGTTACCGGCATACCTGGATCAGCAGATGAAATTCATTCGCGAACGCGGCTGCGATCTCGCATGTGCGGATGCAGAATTCTTTGGCGATCCGTCTTCTGAGGGCAACACGTACATGGACACTCTTATGGCGACCGCGGCCGCGGTTGACGACGTCACGTTTCTGCAGCTCGTCAATGCGGATCGGAGCCTGATCACATCCGGCGTGGTGGCCCGGCGCGAACCAATGATGCAAGTGGGTTTGTTTGACGAAGCTCTGCGCAACGCACAGGACTTTGATTTGTGGTTGCGACTCTCTTTGAGCGGATCGCGGCTTTCTTATCAGCGCAAGGTGCTGCTCAAGTACCGCTGTCGCCCGGACGGATTAACCGGAGACGCGATCAATAGTCACCGCCGAGAGTTACGGGTCTTTGACAAGATCGAAACGTCATACGATCTCTCGCCGGCCCAACGCGACGAGGTTTTCCTAGTCATCAAGAACCGGCGCGCGTTGCTGGAATTTGAAATGGGCAAACATCACGCCGCCCACGGTGATTTCAAGCAAGCACGTGATTCATTTGAAGAATCGAATCGCTTGCGGCCGGGCGCGAAAAAGCAGATCGCGCTTTGGCTTACCAGTTTTGCGCCGCGAGCGATGCAGGCGATCTGCGCCCGTCGCATATAGAAAAAGCAATGAAACGTTTCAGCGAATCAGACATCCATTCCGAAGGCCCGCGCGAGCACGGCGTTCGGCTGGCGTCAGTCGATGCGCTCGCCGCGGAACTCGAGCGGAACGGCGTAGTGGCTTTGCCTTCACTGCTTACTGCTGAGCAACTGCGCGGAATGCAAACCGCATTCGCCGCCAGGCTGAAGCGCCTGCGCTGGAACCAGTTCGATGGTTATCAACGAACTGAACCTTATCGACTCATGATCGAAGATGTATTGCTCCTCGATCAGGGTTTCGTAGATCTGGCGGTCCATCCGCTGGTCAAAGAGATTTTGGCGAGGTATCTGGGCCCGGCTTACGAGCTCACGGAAGCGAAGGGCTGGAAGTCTCTGCCGACAAAACGCGACTTTCACGGCTGGCACGGTGACATGTGGTACGACCAGACCGTCGAGAAAAAAGTTCATCGCGAAATCAAACTGGCGATGTATCTCACCGATGTGCGCAGCGGCGCGTTCAACGTCATCAAGGGAACTCACCAGCGACAGCACCCACACAATTTGAAGCGGGCAGAGATCAAGGAATTGCCGATGTCTGACCGCATCGAACTGGCAGGTCCGGCCGGAACAGCCTTCTTGTTCGACACCACGGTCGTGCATCGACAGGGCATTCCCATGCTCGAACCGCGAAAGGCAATTTTTTACGCCTACCATGATCCGAGGGTCGCTCTTCAGGGCGAGGATATTTATTACAATCGTTATCATCCGCTGTTTCTCAACGCGGCGTTTCTGGGAAACCTCTCAGAGGAAGACCAGCGGATTCTCGGTTTCGGCAACAAGACAAATCTTCAGCCGGCATTTACTCGCCACGAAAACCCGCCGCTGATTCAGCGGGCTTACAGCGCCTCGCTGAGCGTTTCGCTTCGAATGGAACAGTTTCGCGAACGAATGGCCGCGCGCTGGCGGCGAGTGTTGGGAATGAGACCAAAGACTCGTTATTGATCAACTTCCATTATGGAAACTACTTTGACAAACGGCCGTTCCCCTCGTCGCAACCCGACATTGGTGTCAGTGTTTGGCGTTGCGCCGCGTCGCATCGGCGGGACAGAGATGTTTGCGCGCGAGTTGTCTTTGCAGCTGGGAGAGCAGGGCTGGAAGAGCGTCCTCTGTTTTTTGTCCGAGCCGACGGGCGAGGTGCGCCGCTTTCTCGATTTGCCGAACGTCTCGTTTGAAACGCTGCCTGATTCGACAAACGGAAACCGGGAAGCCCGTCGCAATCTAAAGCGGATCATCGGAAAGCATGCGCCTGAGATTGTGCATCTTCATTTCGTGAGCTTCCTGACACTGTATCCGTGGATCGCTCGTCTGAGATCAGCCAGGAAAGTTTTCTTCACAGATCATCATTCGCGACCTGAGGGTTACCTTCAGCGACGGGCTTCGATGTGGAAGCGAGCGGCAGCACGATTGATTGGCCACCCATTCACCAAAGTGATCTGCGTCAGCAACTATGGTTATGAGTGCATGAGTTCTTTCGGTCTGCTGCCGCGAAATCGATTCGAGATGATCTACAACGGCGTCGATGTTTCGCGCGTCAACGCAAACCCGGATTTGGCAAAGGCCTTCCGACAAAGATTTTCGATTCCGGACGAGCGTGCAATCGTCACGCAGGTGAGCTGGATGATTCCGGAAAAAGGAATCAGCGATTTTCTCGAGATGGCGCGTCGCGTCAATTCCCAAAAACAGGACGTGCAATTCGTCCTGGTCGGCGATGGCGCGCATCGCGAAGCGTACATGAACGAGGCTGCCGCGCTGGGACTCGGCGATCGAATTACTTTCACCGGGATGATCGACGATCCATTCGGCGAAGGAGTTTTTCAGGCAGCCGACGTGGTTTGTCAATTCTCGCGTTGGGAAGAAGTCTTCGGCTGGATGATTGCTGAAGCGATGGCCCACGCAAAGCCGGTCGTGGCCACACGCGTCGGCGGAATTCCAGAGTTGATTGTTGACGGCGCATCCGGTTTCCTCGTCGATCGTGGCGACGTAGAGAGCATGGCCAAACGGGTCCTGGAATTGCTGGCTGGTTCGCCGACGGGTTCGCGGATGGGCCATGCGGGCCGACAGACCGTGCAGACGAAATTCAATCTGCAGACTAACGTAGCGCAGCTGCTCCAATCGTATGGCGTTGCGTCAGAAGCCCGACCGTTAGGGAGGGCTGGCTTGGATGCGGTCGACGCTGCCCTCCATATCGACCACTCCACGCGGGCTACCCGCGCCGGGACCCCGGTTGGTCGGGCTTCTGATACAAGGAAAGCCGCCAGGATTGATCCTTTATTGGTATTGGAGGAGAAGTCCTAACCCTCCCGATGAAAAGTAAGTTCGCCGCAGAGATTGCCCCTCAGCCGCGATGATTCACCAACCTATGAGTGCCATTCCCCGAAAATTCTTTCCACCGGTCGCGATTGCCGTCGCGCTCGCGTTTCTTTATTTCACTGTTATCGTCAAGTTAGCGAACGATTGGTGGCACGATGAAAACTATTCTCATGGCCTCTTGATCCCGTTCGTCATTGCTTTCATTCTGTGGCAGGAGCGGAAGAATATTGTTGACTCAAAGAGCGCGCCTGCAACGTGGTTGGGAGCCATTGGCATAAGTGCTTCGCTGTGCGCGTTGTGGGCGGGAACAGCGGGCGTTGAATTGTTCGTGCAACGAGCCTCGCTGGTGCTGATGCTGGCCTGCATTGTCATCTATTTCTTTGGCATGCGCCTCATGCGGGTGGTCGCGGTGCCCTTAGTGTTGCTGGCTCTTTCGATTCCGATACCACAGATCATTTTCAATCGCATCGCGTTTCCTTTGCAGCTCTTTGCCTCGCGTTGCGCCGTTGCCACGATGTCGTTCTTTAGCATTCCGGTTTTGCGCCAGGGCAACGTGATCGAACTGATGCCGCTCGGCGCGAGCGAACCTAAGAAACTCGCGGTCGTGGAAGCTTGCAGCGGTATTCGCTCGCTGATGACGCTGGTAACGCTGGCTGTGATTTACGCGTACTTCACGAAACCTAAGGCACCGACTTCAGTAACGCAAAGTAAGGTCTATGCCGCGTTCCTGGGCTTCACGTTCTGGCGTTCGCTGATTCTCGTGATCGCGGCAGTTCCAATTGCGATTCTCACCAATGCTTTGCGGGTCAGTGGGACAGGCGTGCTGGCACATTACTACGGCACGCGCGTCGCCGATGGTTTCTTTCATACTTTTTCGGGATGGGTCATTTACGTCGCGGCGGCGTTGTTGCTGCTGGGGACGGGATGGGTTCTGGATCGCATCGCACGATTGGGAAAGACGACAGACAGGATTAACAAGATGGACAAGATTACAAGCCATTCCAGCAATCCTGTAAATCTTGTGAACCCTGTCTAATGTTCTGATGATGAAGAAAGCCTGGCAAAATTCAATTAGGTTCTGGTTGTTACTCGCGGTACTAATCGTGAGCGGCGTCGTCATCAACGCCTGGGAACGCGCCGGTGAAGCGCAAGTCTCGCGCAAGCTGTTGAAAGAATTTCCACAGCAAGTTGGTTCGTGGCGTCAGCAGGGCGACGACGTGCGCTTTGATGATGAAACGCAAAGTGTCTTGCGAGCCGACGATTATGTCTCGCGCAACTTTGAATCGAATGGCCGGATTGCGTCGTTGTATGTGGGTTACTACGCGACGCAGCGAAACGGCGCGACTTATCACAGCCCGCTGAATTGTCTGCCTGGCGCGGGTTGGGTCATGAGCGACGGCGCAACAGTTACGATTACGCCCGCTGTTGGGCCACCTTTCGAAGCTAATCGTTACGTGCTTCAAAACGGCAATCAGAAGGCACTGATGGTCTATTGGTACCAGGGTCGCGGGAAGGCCGTCGCGAGCGAGTATTGGGCCAAGGTCTACACTGTTATGGACGGCGTGCGACGACGCCGGTCCGACGGCGCGTTGGTTCGCGTGATGACGCCGATGGGTGACTCACCGGCGCAAGCCGAGAAGTCCGCGGTTGAGCTTGCTTCACAAGCTGCTAATGAACTCCCTGCATTCGTTCCTAACTGATCAAGTTTGGAGTACCGCCTTCCGGCCGCCGCCTAAAGGCGGAACTCCGAACTCTTTCCTGGGAAAAATCCTCGATTAACCCTTTCTTCTCTATGACTCGCGAGTGCGCGCGAGTGACGTTTTTTGACACCTTGTTCATCTCGCTGAAAGAGGCCTTCGAATCGGCTTTGCCCGCCGACGAAGACAACCGCTGAAGCGACCCAACCGAGCGCGTAGTAACGCAATCCGACCAATCGGGATTGCGACCGCAAATTAACTTTTGCGCTACACGCTCACGGAGAGTAGTAATGACAAATCACGAGTGCCGCCGAAAGTTCTCTACCCTTTTTCTGCTCATCATTCCGATCGTGGCCGCCCTTTTCATCGGCGCGTGCACGACCCCCGAAAAAGCCAAAGCCCAACACGTCGCCCGCGGACAGGCGCTGCTGAAAGACAAGAAGTTTCAGGAAGCTGCGCTCGAGTTTCGCAGCGCTCTGCAAATCGACGACAAGCTCGCCGATGCGCATTGGGGATTGGCGAGCGCTTATGAAGGTCTCCAGCGTTACCAGGAGGCATTCGAAGAGATGAAGCAGACCGCTGAGTTGGACGCGAACAACCTCGACGTGCGCGTGAAGCTCGGCAATTACTACCTGATGGGCGGCAAGCAATCCGCGGCGGCCGTCTCGGAAGCGGAACGTCTCGCCAAAGAAGTCCTGCAAAAAGATCCCAACCACATCGAAGGTCACATCCTGATGGGCTCGGTACTGTTCGCGCAGGAGCACAAGCCGGAAGCATTCGCCGAACTGAATCGCGCGATCGAACTGAATCCGCAACGCGTTGAATCGTACCTGAGTCTTGCGCGCTTTTATGCTCTGACGGGTGACAACGTGACCGCGGACGCGACGTTCCATCGCGCGATCGCAGTCAATGGATCGTCGGCCCTGGCGCACTACGAGTACGGCAAGTACCTGGTCCAGACCAATCGCGCCGACGCAGCCGAAAACGAATTTCAGATGGCGGTGCAGGTCGATCCGAAGAATCGCGAAGCGCGCTTCGTGCTCGCGAGTTTTTATCTCGTGAACAAACGGTTTGCTAAAGCGGAAGAAGCTTACAAATCGCTCGCAGAGTTGGATAAAGACAAACCTGAGGGCCGTTCGGTTCTGGGCGATTTCTATGGCGCCACCGGTCGACTGGATGAAGCGATTGCCATCTACAAAGAAGTGATCACGAAGTCGCCTGATTACACGCAAGGCCATTACCGTCTGGCGGAACTAATGCTGAATCACGGAGACATCGCTAACGCGAAAGCGGAAGTCGACGCCATCTTGAAGAAAGACGCAAAGGACCGACAGGCGATGATTCTGCGCGCGCGTATTGAGATGCAGGGCGGGAACCCAAACGATTTGAAAGCGGCGATTGCTGACTTGCAGGAAGTGCTGAAGCAGGAACCGAATTCACGTCCCGGTCTGTTCTTCATGGCAGAGGCAAACTTCCGCTCCGGCCAAATCGATCAAGCGCGGGTCTTCGCGGGCGAACTCGATCGCAACTATCCCGATTACCTGCCCGGCAAATTGATGCAGGTGCAGATCAACCTGGCGAGCGGCGATGCGAAGTCCGCTTTGCAAACCTCTTCACAGTTACTGGATCGAATTACGAAGACCTCGCCGGATCGCGATACGACGCCACAGATGCTGGCTGACCTGCGCGCCAATGCATTGGTCGCGCATGGATCGGCTTCTCTGCAAATGCGCGACACTAGGACTGCGCGCCAGGATTTCATGACGGCGCATGAGGCGTCGCCAAACAGCACCGACATTTATGTGAATCTCGCGGCGGTGTCATTGGCCGAAAATAAGTTCGACGAAGCGCTCACGTTCTATAACAACGCGTTGATGATTGATAACGCGAACTTCAATTCGCTCCGCGGTCTCATCAACATCTACGCCTCACGCAATCAAACCGCGCAGGCGCACGCGCGCATCGATCAATCGATTGCCGCGCAACCGAATAACGCCAGTCTTCATTTTCTCAAAGGCCAAATCTATGGCTTTGAAAGGAATCCGGAGGGCGCTGAAGGTGAATTTCGCCGAGCGCTGGAAATCGATTCAAACTACCTGGCCGCCTACTCCGCGCTCGGCGCTCTATTCGTCAATACGAATCAGCAGGAGCGCGCGATTGCTGAATACAACAAGATCGTTGAGAAGCGTCCCGACAATGCCTCGGCTTACACGCTGATCGGCATGCTCGAAATGAATCGCCAAAACATTGACGCCGCAGTTGATAACTATCGCAAGGCGCTGGCCAGAGATGGAAACTCTGTCTTTGCCGCGAATAACCTGGCGTGGCTCTATGCCGAGTATGGCAAAGGCAATATGGATGAAGCCGTGCGTTTGGCCCAGACGGCGGTGCAATCGAATCCCGGCGTGCCAAGTTTCTCAGACACGCTCGGCTGGGTTTATTACAAGAAAGGCTTGTACGGTGCGGCCGCAGAACAGCTGAAGAAAGCCGTAAGCGTCGATGAAGAAGCCGCGCGGCGCAGCAACGGCTTGCCGACACCAACTTACTACTTCCATCTGGGCGTCGCTCTCGCCGCCAAGGGCGACAAGGCCGGCGCACGCAAAGAGATCGAAACTGCTTTGCGTTTAAGCGAGAAAACGAATTTCCCGGAAGCCAACGAAGCGCGCAAAACCCTGGCAACATTGTAACGTTTAGAGTCGGGCTACTGCCCGACGATCAGCGGGCGGTAGCCCGCTGCTAAACGATGGAGAGAATAAAATGAGTGTTGAATTTCGACCACGAAAAATCGGCGAGTACTTCGACATCGTTCGCAAGCGCAAGTGGCTCATCCTGCTGCCGACAATTGCCGTAGGACTGGCCATCTCGTACGTCGTCTATCGCCTGCCCGACATTTACGAATCAACGACGCTGATTGTTGTGACCACCTCGACGTTGCCAAACACCGTCGTGCCGACCATCACCGAAGAAACGTTGACGCGTGAATTAACGAGCATCTCGCAGGTCGTCACCAGCCGCAGTTCACTGCAGCCGTTGATGGAGAAATACGATCTGTACAAAGACGAACGCCGGCGCGGAGAGCCGATGGAGTTGCTGATCGATTCAATGCGAAAGCAGATCAAAGTCGAAGTCAACACGAGTAACCACGAAATTACGAACGGCTTCAACATCACTTATCGCGGCCGCGATCCGAAATCGACGCAGGCTGTTGCTGCCGAACTCGCGAGCAAGTACATCGACGAGCAGACCAAAGGCACCGTCAACGCCGGGACCTCGGCGAAACAATTCATTGAAGAGCAGGTGCGCCAGGCCAAAGAAGAGCTCGACTCGATCGATACTCAGCGGCTGACTTACCTGCAACAAAACATGAACAACCTGCCGTCGCAATCGCAGGCGCTGGTGGGCCGTCTTACTGCTCTGCACGAAGGCCAGAAAGCTTTGATTTCTGAACTCGGGCGCTCGCGAGACATGGGTTCCGCCTATCGCAGTCAGCTTGCAGACATCAGCAAGAGTTACGATCAGGAAATTGCGCTCAGCGCTGAGAACACAACCGATCCAAAGACGACTTTGGCCTGGGCCGAATTAGTTCGCCGGCGCTCTGAGTACGAAGGTGAGTTGCAAAACCTGCTGACAACTTTGCGAGAAAAGAATCCTGACATTGTCGCTAAGCGACACCAGATCGAAGACATCAAGGCCCAGCAGGACCTAATGATTAACGATTGGAAGATCAAGATCGAAGAGCGAAAACAGAAACTGATCCAACTAAGCGACCCGCGGATTCTCAGTCTGAAGACGCAAATCGCGATGATGGACAGCGATACCGAGCGTCAACAAAAAATGCTTGACGAGACGAACAAACAGATTGCCGAGCTCGACGCACGCATCAATGCGATCCCGAACGCCGAAGTCGGCATTGAAGCGATCGATCGCGAATATCAAACGAAGAAGCTGAACTATGACAATCTGCTGGCCCAGCAACAGAAAGTCGTGATGGGGGCGGACGCTGCCAAGGATCAGCAAGGCGGCGGCATCCAGGTCGTTGACCCGGCAAATCTGCCGGAACGTCCCGTCGCCCCGAAACGCGCGGTGTTGACCGCCGCTGGGTTCGGCATTGGTTTGGCGCTTGGTCTGTTGCTTGCCGTCGGATTCGAGCTTCGCCGCTTGTTCACGATTCAAACCACGGAAGATGCGAAGCACTATACGAATCTGCCGGTGCTCGCGACTATCCCTGAGTTGCTGACGCCCGCCGAAGCGCGAGCCATTCCCCGCCGCAAAGTGTTTGCCATAGCTGCGTCGGTAGCGTTCGCCATCGTGGCGATACCGGCGCTCGCGTTCGTGCTGCGGCTGACGCACATATTTGAAAAGTTTCTGATGTAGTAGCGCCATCCCGACCAATCGGGATTGCGCTAGACCCACGGAGGAGAACATGTACATCGATTTTTACGGACTGAAAGAGTTGCCATTCGCGCTGACACCTGATCCGCGCTTCATCTATTTCACGCCTTCGCACACCGAAGTAATGGCGAACCTGCACTACGGGATTGAAAGCGGTAAAGGCTTGATCGTTGTCACCGGTGAAGTAGGAACCGGCAAAACGACGATGCTGCGCTGGGTGATGAAACGGCTGGATCGCACCGTGATGGTCGCCTACATCTTCAATCCGCGTCTTTCGGTTACAGAGTTTTATCAACATCTCGCAACTCTATTCGACATTCAGAATTGGGAGACTAAGTCGGATCTGCTATTCGAATTAGGCAAGGTGCTCGACGCGCGCCACAGTCGTGGCTTGCGCACCGTGCTGATTGTCGATGAAGCGCACGGACTTTCGCCGCAGGTCCTGGAAGAGATTCGACTGCTGTGCAACTTCGAATCCGACACGGCGAAGCAGTTGCAGATAGTGCTGACCGGCCAACCGGAGTTGCGCGACGTTCTGAATTACCCGGAGCTCCGCCAGCTCAAACAGCGAGTAGCTTTGCGCTGCGAGATAAAAGCACTGCCAAACGTCGAAGAGGTTGCGCAATACATCAGCTCGCGTTTGAAAGTTGCCGGAGCCCGCGATGCGGATATCTTTTCACCCGGCGCGGTTGATTACATCTTTCGCTGCACGGCTGGAATTCCACGCTCGATTAATAACCTCTGTGACAACGCCATGCTGAACGGATTCGCGGCCAGCGAGCCAATCATAAGCAAAGCGATGATCCAGGAAGTAGCGGAAACATTCGACGTGCTGCCGCGCATCGCAAAAGTTGAGGAGCGCGAAGCTCCCGCTCGAATCTTTCCCGCCGCCAGTCGCGCTGAACTTTGGTCCATAGGCAATAGCAACGGTAACGGCAAACACAGGGAGCCTGCCGACGAACCTTCTGAGTTCGTTCGCATCTCGCCTGAACCTGAGGCCGACATCATCTTTCATGAACACTCACGATACGATTCCGAAACCAGCATAGACGAACTGGGTGCGGCCTTCCGTCATTCCGGTCTTGGGAGAGGAAACAATGGGCAGAGTCTATGACGCGCTGAAGCGGGCCGAGTCCGCTGAGCGTCAAGTCACATCTTCGAAATCTTCAGTTCGCCAGAATGGCAATTCCGGAAATGTCTTGTATCCCGGCTGGCCGGGAAACGGACACGATCATCCCTGGGAGCGAAACGCTTTCACCGGAATGGCGTCGGCCTACGATTCAGCGTCCACTGCGCACACGTCGGAGGCGGCCAGCGGGCCGGCACTCCCCGCGGGAACAGCTTCCCGTGATGCTGGGGCAACCTTGGGCGCTGTTGGATCGGCGCGCGCCGTCGAGTTCTCTTCGCGAGAAATCTCGACCGCGCGTGTCGAACCACATCTAGTCGCGATAACTGATCCGCGTTCGCCGGAGTGCGAGCAGTTTCGTGCGTTGCGCACGCGACTGTTGCAGGCAGGCGAGCGCGAACACAAACACGCATTCGTAGTCACGAGCGCCGGCATGGGTGAAGGAAAAACTCTGACCGCACTCAATCTTGCCTGGCTTCTCGCCCAGACAGATGGAGCGACTGCGTTGCTGATCGACGCCGATCTTCGACAGCCCTGCGCCGCGGAATATCTGGGCATTCAAACTGAATGTGGTTTGTCGGAAGTGCTGACCGGGGAAACAAAGCTAACTCAGGCCATTCTGAAGTTGGAACCATCCGGCTTGCATCTGTTGCCAGGAGGCGCGGCTCGTGAAGACGTGGCTGAGTTGTTGTCCGGCCCACGCTTCGGTCGCTTGCTGGAAGAAGCGCGCAAACTTTTCGATTACATCATCATCGACGCGCCGCCGCTGGGCGTGTTCACGGACGCCAACCTTCTGATCAATCGCGCCGATGCGGCGATGCTGGTGGTGCGCGCGGGCGTGACGCGTTACGCAGTTGTCGATCGGCTGCTCGAGCAATTGCCCCGCGAACGCATGCTAGGTGTGGTTTTGAATCGCGCCGCGGGAAAAACTGACGATGCCGCTTACTACTATCAGCCGCGACATCAGCGCGTGGCGTCTGCCGCAACCACGGATGTCGCCGATAGAGAAGCCGTCGAAGACGAACCCGAAATGATTTATATCGAGGAGGAAGGGGTCTCCTGAAAACTTCGCGTCACAACGCCCGGACTATCCTGCTGCTGCTGGTCGAAGCGATGTTGCTTTTCTGCGGCTTGATAGTAGCGGTGTACGCGCGTCTGGGAGCAGTTGACGCCGAAGACGCACTGATCAATCGTCACGGCTTTTACAAAGCTGCGCTGGCGACGATCTTTTGTCTCACCTCGTTCTATCTTTTCGATCTCTACGACTTTGTCGTGATGCACGATCGCGGCGAGTTGGTTTTGCGTATGCTGCAGGCACTGGGGCTCGCCTGGATCGCTTTAGCGTTGCTGTTCTACGTGGTGCCGCAAGTGATGCTCGGCCGCGGCGTTTCGTTAATCTCGTTGCCGGTCGCGTTGTTGCTGATGGTTGGCTGGCGGCTGGGAATTCACTGGGTGCTGGGCCACCCCGAACTTGGCGAACGGATTTTGATCGTTGGCTCGGGACCTTTCGCAATTGAAGTCGCGAGAGAGACGCTGCACCGTCCTGACGCCGGTTTTCGCATCGTTGGTTTTGTCGATAGCGACCCCGAACTGGTTGGCAAGAGCTTGATCAATCCGAAAGTGATCGGTCTGACTTCCGAACTCGCTTCGTTGGTCAAGAGCGAAAGCATCGATCGCATCGTCGTCGCGATCGGAGACCGCCGCGGACAATTTCCAACCCAGGACCTGTTGCGCTTGAGTTTATCGGGCGATGTTTCGATTGAAGAAAGCGCATCTTTCTATGAGCGGCTGACCGGACGTGTACTGCTCGACATGATTCGGCCTTCGTGGCTGATTTTCTCAAGTCGCGGACAACGTGCCCGCGTCAACGAAGTCCTGCGAATCATAATTCACCGGATAGTGGCTTTGCTGGGCGCGGTTCTTTCGCTGCCGATCGCCTTACTTACTGCGATCCTGATCAAGATCGATTCACGCGGCCCGGTCCTTTATAAGCAAGAGCGCGTGGGGAAGAACGGCCGCACGTTCACCCTGATGAAGTTTCGCTCGATGCGGGTCGATGCGGAAAAAGACGGGCCAGTCTGGGCCAGTAACGGCGACAACCGCATGACGCGGGTCGGTAAAGTCATTCGCAAAATCCGAGTCGATGAGATTCCACAGTTCTGGAACATTTTGCGCGGCGACATGAACTTTGTCGGGCCGCGCCCGGAACGGCCCCACTTTGTTTCACAACTGGCGCAGGAGATCGACTATTACGAACAACGGCACCTCATCGCGCCCGGTTTGACCGGTTGGGCCCAGATCAAATATCCCTACGGCGCATCGATTGAAGATGCAAAGAAGAAACTTGAGTACGACCTGTACTACATCAAGAACCAGAACGTGATGCTCGACGCGACGATCATGTTCGAAACGATCAAGACGATTTTGTCCGGTAGAGGAACATAGACTGTTTAGGAGCGGGCTACCGCCCGCTCGTGTCGGGCAGTAGCCCGACTCTA
>DNNE01000197.1:37500-75169 GCA_003487805.1 Blastocatellia bacterium
GGCAGTAGCCCGACTCTAAACAGAAGTCAGTGGGAGGTTACATCATGAAGAAGCTGTTAACTCAAACTTTTGTCCTGCTAATCGCGATGACGATCACGATCAGCACATTCGCACAGTCACCTGGCAACGCGACGCGTCAACGACGCACCGCGGCAGATGGAACACAGCCGGCTACTGACACGGATGTTAAAGCGTCTGATGACAAAGCGTCCGACGTTAAGAGCGATAAGACGACGGACACGAAAACCGATAAGGACAAAAAGAAGCAGGCGCCCGAAGTCACCTCCGATGGGAAGACTAATCGCACCGACGAAGCTTCTGAAGAAGAAGCGATCGTTCCGTATTACAACAACTTTTTCACGAACTATCGTCTTGGCCCGGAGGACGTGATCTCGGTAAATGTGTTCGGGCAGGAAAAATATTCAAAGCAGGGAATTAAGATTCCGCCCAGCGGCCGCATCTATCTGGCGTTGATTGACGGCGGTTTGTTTGTGAACGGCAAGACTCCCGATCAGGTAGCCGAGTTAATCAAGAAGCGCTACGACGAATTCGTCATCAATCCGCAGGTCTCGGTCTCGTTGGACCAGGCCGGATCGTATCGCTATAGCGTGGTCGGCGACGTCGCGCAGCCGGGAATCAAACTAATGAACCGACGCTTATCTGTGACCGAAGCGGTCGCGGAAGCGGGCGGCGTCTTGCAAACCGGAAATCGCAGTAAGATCGTCGTGCTGCGCAAACAACAGGATGGAACGTTGAAGCCCATCCCGGTGAACCTGACCGCGGTGTATAAAGGTCAGACTCCCGATTCCGTATATCTCGTTCCGGGTGATCAAGTGATCGTGCCGGGGAACACGTTGAAGAAACTGCAAACGATCATGGGATTCACCCAGGTACTCACGTTCGCGAATTTGTTTAGAGGCGGACTCTTTTAAATTGTTTCGCTCCTGACGGAGCTTAGCGAGATTTCAAATGCTTTGGACTATAAACATTCTGCCGCTACGCGGCGGACTAAGAGTAAGGAGTGGTCGAGCTTTGACTGCTTGCAGTTCACTGCTCACTTTCTTTTTCCTGCTGCTCACCGCTCACTGCTCGCTGCTCACTGTCTTCGCTTCGCCATGGACGCGCCAGCCATCCGGCACAATGGCCTGGCTACATTCGGTTTACTTTCTCGATCGAAATCAAGGATGGGTCGCCGGCAGCAACGGCACCCTGCTGACAACGACAGACGGTGGGGCCACCTGGAAAAAACTTTCAACGCTCACCAAAGACACCTTGCAAGACGTTTACTTCGCTGACAAAGAAGTCGGTTGGCTGATTGCTACACGTGACATTCTCAGATTGAAAACAAACGAGCCAGCCTCGTATCTCTTAAAGACGGAAGACGGCGGTATGACGTGGCGCCAGGTTCTTCTTAACGGTCCAGACATGAATGCGCGTCTTGTGCGACTGGTGTTTGCGGACGCGCAGCATGGCTGGGCTTTCGGCGAGACCGGCGTCGTGTTCGGCACGCAAGACGGCGGCGCGCACTGGATGCGACAAACGGCAGCGACAAAACATCTGCTGCTCGGCGGCGCGTTTTCCAGCGAAGCGCGTGGGTGTTTAGTAGGCGCCGGCGGCACGATCATTCGCACAAGTGACGGCGGCATGAACTGGCAAACAAGCCTGGTGCGCGACGGGGTGCATGTTCGATTCAATGCTGCGAGTTTAGTTGGCAATCGTGGCTGGGCAGTGGGCGCGGCCGGTCAGATCTTCGCATCCAACGATGGCGGCCACACGTGGTTCCCGCAAGCATCAACGACGAATGCCGATCTCTTCGACGTAAGTTTCATCGACGCAAGTGAAGGCTGGGCCATCGGCACGCAAGGCATCATGCTGCACACGCGGGATGGCGGCGTTCATTGGTTTGCTGAATCGATTGATACATCCCACGCACTGCAACGACTCTTTATTATCGACTCCCGTCATGCATGGGCGGTCGGATTTGGGGGCACAATTTTGAGGTTCGGCGGATCGAGCGCGCCACAACTAAAGAGTTAGCTCCATGTTTCAGCTCCGTTAGGAGCGCAATATTTATAGCCGTCAAAATTGGATTTGATACGAGGCGAAGGAGCGACATACGCGATCGCGATGTCGCTCCTTCGCTTATTGAACTGGCTCACCCTTCCATAAATATTTCGTGCCTACTGCACGAAGCAGCCCAGCCTCTCTTCCAAGTATTGACAGAACTGTCGTCATAGAGTAGAACTTCGCCCGCTCGCTCTGTTCTAAGATTGTTCAGCACACTTCAACCCCGAGGAGACCTAAGAATGAAAAGACATCTACCCCTGGCCGCGCTATTAGTTTTGGCGTTCGCCACATTCTGTTTCGCGCAGGATGCGACTCCGTCGCCTTCGCCTAAACCAAAGCCGAGAATGAGCAAAGCCGCTCTGATGAAAAAACTTTCGGCCAACGAGACAGCGCTCTGGAACGCCTGGAAGAACAAAGACGCGAAGCCATTTCAAATGTGGCTCTCAGCGGATGGTGTGATGATCGGCGATCAAGGCGTGGGCACAAAAGGCGACGTCGTGAAAATGATGGCCTCGATGCCTTGTGAGGTGAAATCGTTTACGCTCTCTGACTGGAAGTTGGCGATGGCTGACGCTAACGCGGCGGTCATCACATACAAAGGAGTATCGGACGGGACATGCGCCGGACAAGCGATTCCGACCGTCTGGGCCAGCAGTGTTTGGGTTAACCGGAAAGGTAAGTGGACAGCGTTTTCACACCAGGAGACGCCGGTGAAATAAGCTGTTCAAGCGGCAGTCTGATCGACTGATGCATGAATAAAAGGGCGGGCCGTTGGGTCCGCCCTTTTGTGATCTGAGCTTTAGTTACTTGACACTTCGGTGAGCTTGGTCACGTCGACCGTATCACCGTTAGCGCTTCCTTCGATCGCGACCTTCAGACCCTTCTTGGTCTTGGTGTTCTTTAACAAGTCGGCCGCCATGCCGTTACCTTTTTCATTCAGTTTGTAACGTTTGTTGTCAGCGGTGACGACGGAATAGCCAGCTGTCTCGCAACTATCCATCAAGGCACAACTGACGGCATGGTCCTTGGCGCGAGCGCCGAGATCCTTCGCCGAATCAGCGCAGGCGTTGTCAATTAGATAGCCACTGACTTTGATCGACTTTGCGTCCTGGGCGTAAAGCATCGCAGCGAAAGCAAGTGACAAAAGGATTACGAGTAGTTTGCGGTTCATAGTAATGGGTCTCCCTTAAGATTTGTAGCGAAGGCATTGTACGCCGTTAGTGACAGTTGGGCTACTGCTGCCAGTCGAGCAGGCCGGGGCACTAGCCCGACCGTTAGGGAGGGCTCATCAAACGAATGACGGAGCCCTTGCTTACGCGCGGGCTAATGCCCCGCTGTCTCGTCGTCTTCTTTCTTGCGCTCCGGGCGCATGTGTGGGAACAGAATTACGTCGCGGATTGAACTCTTATTCGCGAGCAGCATGACCAAGCGATCGATGCCCACACCTATTCCCGCGGCCGGTGGCATGCCATAAGACAGCGCGCGAATGTAATCTTCGTCCATCACCATCGCTTCTTCGTCGCCGCGCTCGCGCTGTTGCACCTGATCTTTGAAGCGCTGGTATTGCTCTTCGGGATCGTTTAGTTCAGAAAAGCCGTTAGCCGATTCGAGCCCGCCGACAAAGTATTCGAAGCGTTCAGCGACGGATGGATCGGATGGCGAAGCTTTCGACAGAGGAGACACAGGCTTGGGAAAGTCGATGATGAACGTCGGTTGAATCAAGTGTGGTTCAGCAATGTGCTCAAACAACCAAACCAGGGATTCGGCTGATGCGATGGCGGTCGGTTGCGTACTAAAAGTCTGGCTCAATGCAGTTTGCCAAGTAGAATCCTTAAGACTGTCAAAGACTTCTGCAGGGTCTGCACTTTGATCGTCACGCATCACTTGGTCGACGCTGCTATCTATATCGATGACAAACTTCTGTAGCGCAACTACCTTAAACGGATCAGAAAGCCATGGAACCTCAAACAGTTCGCCATTGAGTTCGCTTGGCCGCTTACTCCAATACTGATCCCAATAATTAAAAACGGCCTCTGTCATCTTAAGCCGTTGGAATGGGCTACCGAAGTCAATCTGGTGCCTTTCGCGCACCGACTGCATCTCACTATCCCAGTCAAACGTATCGTAGGGGACTAACGTTGAACCCGTCGCAACTTTCACCACAGACCGCATCATCTCTTCATGCAGATCCATCATCTGATTCACGTCGGCATAGGCCATATAGAACTCCAACATCGTGAATTCAGGATTGTGTTTGGTTGAGATGCCTTCGTTGCGAAAGTTTCGATTCAACTCATAGACCTTTTCAAAACCGCCGACGACGAGCCGCTTCAGATAGAGCTCCGGCGCGATGCGTGCGAAAAGATCGATATCGAGCGTGTTGTGATGCGTCTTAAATGGACGTGCGGCCGCGCCCGTTGCCAACGGCGTGAGCATAGGCGTCTCGACTTCCACATAGCCACGTTCATCCAGGAAGCGACGAATCTCGCGAATGACGTTTGAGCGCAGGGTGAAAACTTCGCGTGGCGTCAGATCGTTTTCGTCGCGCTCAAGTTTCAGACTGCCCGCGATCAAATCAGCGTAACGTTGTCGTTGTCTAATCTCCGGATCGTTTATGCCGTGCATCTTGTCCGGCATTGGAAGTAAAGCCTTAGCGAGAAATTGCAACTTCTCAACGTGCACTGAAAGCTCGCCCGTTTTGGTCACGAACAGATAGCCTTCGACGCCGATGAAGTCGCCGTGATCCAGCAAACCGAAGAGTTCCCAGCCGTTGACCTCGCCGCCTTCGGCATCGTTGCTGAGGCCTACGACGTCCTGACGGCGCACATAAATCTGCAAGCGGGAAACGCCGTCCGACAGATGCACGAACGCGGCTTTGCCCATCACGCGCGGCGGCGCAGCCAGGCGTCCTCCAACGCGCACGCGAATCTTATTTAGCTCGCCATTCGCAAATTCAAGCGCTTCGGCGACGGGCCTTTCGCCTTCAGCAACTTTTGGCTCGTACTGCTTGAACGCTGCGACGATCGAAGTGATTGTGTCCTCGCCGGCTGGCGTGTCGGTGACGTTGCTGCGCTCGAATTTGTTTGGATAAACGTTGCCCACAAGCGTGCGCAACGCCTCGAGATGCTCGCGCCGCGCCTGCGTCTGATCGTTTTCTTCCATGAAAGGCACAGTCATGAATCCGTGAATAGTAAAGGGTAAATGGTTAATAGACCAAACACAGGATTGGTTTGATTTCGCTCTTCTGGTAACATCATCACATGTCCGCCGCGCTGGAAGAAATTGCAGAAAAAGCGTTGCAACTCTCTCCTCAAGACAAATTGGCGCTGGCGAATCGTCTATTAAGCGACCAGCTTAGTGATGCGTCAGAGGTCGAAGCGGCTTGGGACGACGAGATTCTCGCCCGAATTGAAGCCATCGATAACGGCACAGCGATAGGTGTACCTTTTGAGGAAGTCATCGACGCTGCGCGAAAACGCCGCGCGAAATGAAGATTGTTTTTCTCGACCAGGCCAATCGCGAATTCTCTGATGCAGTTCAGTACTACGACAGTCAGGAACCCGGACTCGGCCAACGATTCGAAGACGAAATTGAAAGAGCCATTCACTGGCTTTCGATTAATCCCGAAGCTTGCGCCCGAAGGCGTGGCATATACCGGCGGATGAACCTCCGCGTCTTTCCGTACTATATTCCCTACGTTATCCGCGAACAGACCTTGTGGGTGGTGGCCATTGCGCAATCGCAACGACGGCCGGAATACTGGATCCGAAGAGCGAAAACGTTAGATTAGGCTTCTCATGTCCGGAAAGATTCTATCGCATGAAGACCTCCTGAATGAGCGCGCCGGCCTGCGCGCCGCAGGTCAGACGCTGGTTTTCACCAATGGCGTCTTTGACATTTTGCATGTGGGCCATGTGCGTTATCTCTCTGAGGCACGGGCTCTGGGCGACGCGCTGGTCATCGCCATCAACAGCGATCGATCGGTGCGAGAGTTGAAGGGAACGGATCGACCGTGGACGAAAGAAAACGACCGCGCAGAGATTCTCGCGGCGTTGCGTGCCGTCGATTACGTGACGATTTTTGATGACGTCTCGCCGCGATCATTGATAGCCCGGTTGCTGCCCGATGTGTTGGTAAAAGGCGGCGATTACGCGCTGGATCAAATTCACGGACGTGAAGAAGTAGAAGCCGCGGGAGGACGCGTATTGAGTTTGCCTTTTGTTGAAGGCGCGTCGACCAGCGAAATAATTCGACGTATGAAGGAATAGTTCAGTTAAGACCCCGACCACGAAATCACACGAAGTTTACGAAACAACACGAACTCTTTCGTGTGCTTTCGTGGTTCGCAGTTAACCGCGAGAATGAGCGCTGCTACAGAAACCAACTCAACTCTTCAATCGACGCTGCAATCGGTAATCGACAGCGCCGAATTTCGTCGTGTGCTCGATCAAATCAATCGCGGCGCGCGAGTTATTTCGATCAGCGGATTAGTCGCCGGGCCGGCCCGCGCGCTCGTTCTGGCCGCGCTGCAACATCAGACTGCAAAGCATTTTGCTCTGGTCGTGCCCGCGCAGAGAGATTTGGAAAATTGGGAACGCGATATCGGCTTTTGGTACTGCGCGCTCCGCGGGACCAGTGAATGCGGGGATGCCGTTGCCGTGCTGCCCGCTTCCGAGAGCGACCCTTACGCCGGTGGATCGCCGCACGCGGAAACGCTCGAGCGGCGCGCCCTGGCATTATGGCGGCTGGCTCGACGGCAGGTAGGTGGCACGGGGGTCCCGCCCGTGATTCACGCGCAAGATGCGCGTGCCACAGATTTTCTGCTGCTCACCTCACGCGCGCTCGCCCGCAGAACCGTAGCGCCTTCCGACATTATGAAAGCAGGCGCGGTACTTCGTCGCGATGAAGACGCGTCGCCGGAAGAGCTGGTAGACAAGCTAGTCGCGAGTGGCTATGTGCGCGAAGATCCGGTCGGCGCCATCGGCGAATTTTCAATGCGCGGTGGGATCCTCGATGTCTGGCCCCCAGGACATGACGCGCCGGTGCGCATCGAATTTTTCGGCGACACGGTCGATTCGGTTCGCGAGTTTGATCCCGAGACCCAGCTTTCCACGACGCAGTTGCCGCAGGTTGAAATCGCTCCGATGCGAGAACTAATCGCCAGACCTTCCGACTTTCGCGAATGGGCGGCGCAAGCACGGGCTCGTTGGCACGATCCGCGGTTCGCGCGCTCGATGCGCGACCGCACTGACTTTGCAGATGAAGGGGAAGATTTCCCCGGGTGGGAATGGCTGATCTCAATCGTGCGCGAACGCAACGCCTGCATTTTCGATTATTTGAATAAAGCAGTGCTGGTGATTGACGAGCCGGTGGCCGTCGAGAATTTCCTGGTTGATGCTTTTCACACTCTCGAGCAACGCTACGCTGAGAACGACGCGGCCGATGATCTGGGGTTAAGGCCGGACGAGCTCTATCTCAGTGCCGATGAGTTGCGCAGCGAAATCGATCGTATGCAGCGCGTTGAGGTGCGCGCCCTTGGCCGCACGGCCGCGAAGATTGATCAGGAAATTGCGCTCGATGCCGAGCAACCAAAAATTTCGGTCGGCAAAGAGCGGGCGAAACGAAAGCCGCTGTTTTTGTTTCCGCATGCGGACGACAAATCCGAAGAAATCGCGTGGCAAGCGCAATCCGTCATGCGCTATCACGGGCGTCTTCCTGATCTTGCACGCGACATAATCGAGCGGCGTAAATCCGGATCGACGACGCTCTTCGTTATGCCGAGCAGTGGAGTGGCGGAGCGCGTCACGGAAATTTTGCGCGATTACGAAGTAAACGCGCGCCTGACTTCGTTCGAGGACACCTCAGAATTCGCATCACCCGACGCGATTGTCACTTCCGGAAAACTATCCGGTGGATTTGAATTGCCGGCGTCGCATTTGATCGTACACATCGAAGGCGATCTGTTTGATGAAGCAGCCGAACCCGCGCTTGAGCGACGCGCGACGGCCATCAAACGCGAGAAGAAACGACGCGCGCGCGCGGCGGCATTCCTTTCTGACTTTCGGGATCTTAAGGTCGACGATTATGTCGTCCACATCGATCACGGGATCGCGCGATTTGGCGGACTCGTCACGCTCGATCTGGGCCCGACTGAGGCGGCTGGGGCGCGCGACGTCGCGAAACCGCGCTCAGAATTCATGCTGCTTTACTATGCGGACGAAGCGAAGCTCTACGTTCCGGTTGAGCGGCTCGATCTGGTCCAACGTTATTCGAGCGCGGAAGCGACTCAGCCGTCGCTCGATAAGCTGGGCGGCCTTGGTTGGCATAAGACCAAAGCGAAGGCCAAGCGCGCGATGCGCGATATGGCCGACGAGCTCTTGCGGTTGTATGCCGAACGCAAGCTGGTCCAGGGCCACGCCTATCCGCAAGACACTCCCTGGCAACATGAATTCGAACAGGGCTTCGAATATACCTTGACCGCGGATCAGGAAACCGCGATCGAAGATGTGAAGACCGACATGCAAACGCCGACGCCGATGGATCGTTTGCTGTGTGGAGACGTCGGATACGGCAAAACGGAAGTTGCCATGCGCGCGGCCTTCAAAACCGTGATGGATGGAAAGCAGGCCGCGGTCCTGACACCGACAACCGTCCTGGCTTATCAGCACTTCGATACATTTCGCCAGCGCTTCGCCCCCTTCCCCGTCAAGGTCGAATTACTCTCGCGCTTTCGTTCAACCAAAGAACAAAAAGATGTCGTGAAGCGCGTCGAGGCGGGTGAGGTCGACGTGGTGATCGGAACGCATCGGATGCTTTCGAAGGATGTGAGTTTCAAAGATCTGGGACTAGTCGTGGTCGATGAAGAACAACGCTTCGGGGTCGCGCACAAAGAACGTCTGAAGCAATTGAAGAAACGCGTCGACGTGTTAACGCTGTCAGCCACGCCGATTCCGCGCACGCTGAATATGTCGCTGAGCGGTTTGCGCGACATGTCCTTGATCGAGACTCCGCCGCGAGATCGGCTCGCGATTCAAACTCAGGTCGTGCAGTCATCCGACGCCGTGATCAAGTCAGCGATCGATCTCGAACTCGCCCGCGGTGGCCAGGTTTTCTTCATTCACAATCGCGTTGAATCGATCGAAACAATCGCGGCCCTGGTTAAACGACTGGTGCCGAACTGCCGGATTGCGGTCGCCCACGGCCAGATGAATGAAAAAGAGATGGAAGCGATCATGCTCGATTTTATTGCCTATAAATACGATGTGCTGGTCGCGACCACGATTATCGAGAACGGGATAGACATCCCCCGCGCGAACACTATCATCATAAATCGCGCTGATAATTACGGTCTTTCTCAACTTTATCAATTGCGCGGCCGCGTGGGGCGATCGAATCGCCGGGCTTACGCGTATTTGCTGATTCCGGCGGAACAAGAGCTGACGCCGATCGCGCGGCGGCGGCTTTCGGCAATTCGCGAGTTTTCAGATCTGGGCGCAGGCTTTCGCATCGCGGCGCTTGATTTGGAACTCAGAGGCGCCGGCAATATGCTGGGCGGCGAGCAATCAGGTCACATGGACGCGCTCGGTTTTGATCTTTATACCCAGATGCTCGAGCGCACGGTCGCGGAACTTCAAGGCGAGCAGGTTGAAGACGAGCCGACGGTCTCGATCAATGTCGGTGTCGATGTAGGCATTCCCGAGAGCTATATCTCAGACATGGGCCAGCGGCTGCGGACGTACAAGCGAGTGTCGTCGGCGCGCGATGAAGACGCGCTGGCAGCGATTCGCGCCGAAACTGAAGATCGCTATGGACGAGTTCCTGAACCGGTCGAAGACTTGTTCGATTACGCCCGGCTGCGGCAAGCGGCTGAGTCAGTTGGCGTCATTTCAATCGACCGCACCCGCGAAGGAATCGCAATCAAATTGGCCGAAAAAGCGCGGGTAGCACCGGAAAAGCTCATGGAATTGATTCACGCTCGCGAGGGCACGAACTTCGCGCCGAATGGGGTTTTGCGGCTCCAGTTGAACGACGAAGAAAAAGATCAAATACTGGCGGTCGCCCGGCGCGTGTTGCTGCAAGTCAGATCGGACAGTTAGAATTGCCGGACTTTGGAGTGCGGCGACTTGTCGCCGCTTTCTGTTTTAACGATCGGAGTCAAAGCGGTGACAAGTCACCGCACTCCAAATAATTAAGGAGTTACAAATCTGTGAAGTCAAAATCAATTATTGCGGCATTGTTGGTCCTGGCGGCCACCCTCGTTCTCCCCGCCCTGGCGCGCGCCCAGGAAGGCGAGCCGGTCGTCGTCGATGAAGTAATCGCCCAGGTCAACGATGGCATCGTGACGCTCTCGCAGTTGAAGCGCGAGATGAAAGAGCGGGTCGAGACGTTGACGCACAACGGGATGACCCCGCAGCAAGCCAGCGCTGAGGTCGAGAAAAAGAAACCCGAGTTGATCGCCATCCTGATCAATGAGCAGTTGTTGTTGCAGAAAGGCAAAGAACTCGATTTCACTCAGCGCGTCGAAGATGAGGTCAACAAGCGCATGCTGCAGGTTGCCAAAGAAAACGGAATCAATTCGATCGATAAACTCGATCAGGCCATGCGCGACGCGGGCATCGATCCAGTCTCAACGCGCAGCACCATGCGCGTCGAGATCATGAAACAGGCGGTCCTCGAATCCGAAGTTGATTCGAAACTCTTCTATGGCTTTACCAGCGACGAACTTCACAAGTACTTCGACGCTCACAAAGATAAGTTCATCAAGCCGGAGTCAATCGACCTGTCTGAGATTTTTCTGAGCCTCGGCGGCAAACCGGAAGCAGATGTTAAGGCCCGCGCTGCCGAACTCGTTAAGCAATCACGAGGCGGCGCGGATTTCTGCACCCTGGCCGCGGCTTATACAGAAAGGCCGGCGACCAACGGACAAAAGCCCTGCAAGATCGGTTTGTTCGCCGTGCCCGATCTTCGTCCTGACATCGCCGGCGCGGTTAAGGACGTCAAACCGGGCGGGGTAAGCGATCCGTTGAAGACAGACGAGGGTTACCAAATCTTGAAGGTGGAGGCCCGCAACGCCGGCAACAGCGCGGCGAGCTTCGTTGAGAACCAGGTGCGTGGCGCCATCACCGAGGAGCGCCTTCCCAAAGAGCGCGAGGATTATTTGCAGGGCCTGCGCAACGATGCCTACGTGAAAATTGCAGATACCTATCGCCCTTCGGTCGAGCCTCTGTTGAAGATCGTGCCGCCGGCCGCGGCCACCAAGAGAGATCCGAAACAGAAGAGCAAAGGGAAGATATTGGGAATCATACCGAAGCCGTAGATCTCGCACCGAAGGATTTCTCAGTGCGATTGGATCTGTTTCTCAAATTAACTCGCCTGTGCCCGCGTCGCTCCGTAGCTCAACAGCTTTGCGACGCGGGTATTGTTTTCATCAACGGCCGTCCCGCCAAATCTTCGCACGCCGTTAAGCCCGCAGACGAGATTGTGATTCGACGGCGCGAGCATGAGATAACAGTCCGCGTGTTGAGCGTGCCCGCAGTTCGCAACATCCCGCGTCGTGAAGCAAGCAGCTTGATTGAAGTCATATCGGAACGGGAACTCGAGCAGGACATTTGACGTCTACTAAGCGATGGATACGGAACCGCTTGCGCAAGCAAGCGGGTATTCTTCAAAGGTATGCCCGCTCGCTGGCGCGAGCGGTTCTGTACCGAGATGGCTCGGCCGCGGCGAATCACCAGGATTGTTCATGGCAACTGCGAAGGCCACACTCATATTTGCGCTGCTGCTGACATTGTTCGGCTCGGCCGGTTTTCCGCCAACCCTTACCAATGCACATCGAACAGATGCTGTCGCCGCACCGCAAACCAAACCTCTTAAGCTGCCGCTCGTCTCGCCCAGAATCGTCGTGAAGAAAGCTGACCGAAAGTTATTGCTTTATGCAGCTGATAAGTTGGTGCGGACTTATCACGTGGGTCTGGGCCTGAGCCCGGTCGGCGACAAAGTTCGTCAGGGCGATCGCCGCACGCCCGAAGGAGACTTTTTCATCTTCACCAAAAACGACAAGAGCGCTTTCTATCTTTCACTTGGCGTCAGCTATCCAAATGCGGTTCATGCTGAACGCGGATTGCGCGCTGGCTTGATCACGAAAGCAGAGTACGAATCGATCATCAGCGCGCTAAATGCGAAGCAAGCTCCGCCGCAGAACACAAAACTCGGCGGCGATATTTATATCCACGGCAACGGTGCGAGCAGTGATTGGACCTGGGGCTGCGTCGCGCTGGAGAACGACGACGTGCGTGAATTATTCAATGCTGTGCCAGTCGGAACGCCAGTCAGGATCCAGCGATAATCTTGTCAGTCCACAAAGTAATTCAATTGCTTTGTTTCTTCGTTCCGTTAGGAACGAAAGGTTCATAGACCACGTCCCCAAATAATCTACGAAGAGCTCCATAGGAGCGGAATGTCATGTCGCTCCTACAGAGCTTCGTCATCTGATACGTGCGGGTTGCTATAAACATCAGGCTCCTACGGAGCCGAACAACCGCTAACTCCTCCAGTTCAGCTCATCACTCCGGTCGCTATCCCGATGGATCGGCGTTCTGACTCGCCGCTCACGAAGTAAGTCCTACCTCGTGCGTTCGATTATCGACCGCTCGTCACCCCAAATCGGCTAGTCATCCACTGAAAGTTAAAAAGTGAAATCGCGTGATTATCAGGAGTCCCTCAGGCATCTTAATATCGCAACTAGTTGGCATGTAGGTTGCTGCAGTGGTCTTGATTCGACACGCGGAACGTAACGCAAGCTGTTAGCTTGCGCGCGCAAACTAACAGTATGCGTTACAAGAAATCGAGGTAATCAATCATGAATATTCTCAGTAGCTTTTTCGCTGATGACCTGGCAATAGATCTGGGCACCGTTAACACCATCATTTACACGCCGACCCAAGGCGTCGTTTTGAACGAACCTTCCATTCTGGCAGTTCACAAATACACTCGCGAAGTTTTGTCGGTGGGCGCGAGCGCGTTGAAGCTGCTCGGTCGCGAGCCGAACGATACTGAAGTGCACCGGCCGATTCGACGCGGAGCCATAGACAACTTTGAAGTCTCGCAGCAGTTTCTCCGCGCGTTGATCAGTCGCGTGCAGCATCACGATCATCCAAAGCGCAGTCACCTGGTTATTGGTGTTCCCGGATCATCGACGCCGCTGGAACGGCGCTCAGTCAAAGATGCTGCGCGTGATGCGAAGGCCGGGCGCGTCGATCTGATCGACGAAGGACTGGCGGCCGCGCTGGGCGCCGGTTTGGATTTTGATAATGAGCAGGCGCACCTGATCGTGGACATTGGCGGCGGCACGACGAACATTGCGATCCTCGCGTCCGGCGGCGTGGTCAATTCCGTCAGCGTGCCGGCGGCCGGCAACGCGATGGACGACGCGATTCGCGATTACCTGCGCCTGCGTTACGCAGTGCAATTTGGCGAACGCACGATCGAGCGCGTCAAACGCGAGCTTGGTTCGGCTTCCGCGGATCAATGGGACAAGCGCCTCGACGATGAATTGGAAATCGTCGGCAAACAATTAGCGAATGGGGCGGCGCTGCCGATCGCGATTAGCGCGCGCGAGGTGCGCAACGCGGTCCAGGGAGTCGTGGCGGAAATTATTTCAGCAGTGCGACGTGTGATCGAAGACGCATCGCCCGAAGTTACCGCCGATATTTACTACTCGGGATTGATCCTGACCGGCGGCGGCGCGCTGCTGCACGGCATGTCTGATCGACTGCAAACTGATCTGAATTTGCAGGTTACGATTCCTGAAGATCCTTTGACCACGGTGGCGCTCGGCGCGGGGCGACTGCTTGCTGAACCAGAGCGATTGCAGCGCGCGTCACTGCGTCTGGATGCACCGGCATGGGAACAGGCAGAGAATTTGGTGGTGAATTGGTAATCTCATTCCACGTTTAGAGTCGGGCTACTGCCCGACCCAGCGGGCGGTAGCCCGCTGCTAAACGTAAGCGGGAGGCGCGTCAAGGCCACATGAGGTAAAATCTCGTGTGGCTTTTTTCTTATGAATCAAATCAAGCCCTTCAAGATTCGCGATATCGAAATCAACCCACCGTTGGTCCTTTCGCCGATGGCCGGCGTGACTGATATTTCATTTCGCCGCTTACTGAAAGCGCGCGGCGGAATTGGTTTGACTGTGTCCGAATTTATTTCTGTCGAAGGACTCACGCGCAACAATCCCAAATCAAAAAGGCAGATGCGCTTTTACGAAAACGAGCGGCCGTTTGCGGTGCAGATTTTTGGCGGCCAACCTGAGCGCATGCGTATGGCCGCCGAGCTGGCTGAAGAAGTTGGCGCGGACATTCTGGACGTGAACTGCGGCTGCCCCGCACCGAAAGTTGTGAAGCATGGTGGCGGCTCAGGACTTTTGAAGGACCACCCGAGATTGGAAATCATCCTGAGCGAGATCAAAAAAGCCATCACGATTCCGATGACCGTCAAGATTCGCGCGGGCTACTACGATAACGCGATTAATGCGGTCGAGACAGCAAAACTCGCCGAGGCTTGCGGAGCCGAACATATCGCGCTCCACGGCCGCACGAAAGAGCAGGGCTATCGGGGGTTGGCGAATTGGGATCTGGTCAAACAGATAAAGGAAGTTGTGAGCGTTCCCGTTTCCGGCAGCGGGGATGTAAACACAATCGAACAAGCATTCGATCGATTTCGCGAGACAGGCTGTGACGGAGTTTTGATCGGCCGCGGCGCGATGGCCAATCCGTGGATCTTTCGCCAGATAGAAGACGCGATGCTCGGCCGCGAACAGTTTCAACCAACGCTGGAAGATAAGCGCGCGTTGCTACTTGAATATTTCGACATGCTGCGGGAAGACATGCCCCAGCTCGCGGCGATCGGGCGCATGAAACAGCTCGCCGGACAATTCACGCGCGGACTCCAGGGCGGCGCGCTGTTTCGGACGGCGCTCTATCATTCGCATTCCGTGACAGAGATTCTCGATCGCATCTCGGAATACTTTGAAACGATCACCGCAGGCCGGCGGTACTTCGGCGAGGCTGGCCCAACTCATGAAATTATTGAGGCGCCGGCGTTGGACTCGTGCGAGGCGGCGTCGGTGACCGCTGTATCGTAGCCGCCGGCGTTGGACTCGCAGGAATCGGCGTCGGCGATCGCTGGCTGGCAGCGGCCGGCCTGGGAATTGTGCGCGGCGGCGTCTCTGGGCGCTGCGTCGTGTCGAGGGCGATTGCCGCGTTACCAGTCGGCGCACCAGTATTCAAATCCCTCGGCGCCGGATAACCCTTGCCGCTCAGTGACGGGAGATCAATCACAATCTCTTTTTGATCTCGCAGTTTCTTTTGCCGCTCGGCTTCTGCCTTTCGTTCCGCGGCCAGCGCTTTTTTGTCTTCTGAATTCTGATTAGCAACTATCGTGGGCTTTGGTGTTGGCTGCTTCTTTGGATGAAGGGACATCGCGTTCACAGCGTCCATCGCTTGGGTCTTCGCATCCTCGCTCAAACTGTCAAAGCTGACCCCGTTTGCCTCGAACGCGGCGCGCAGGTTTTCTTCTGTGTTCGTGTTCTTGTTGTAGACGTCGCGGTAAACATGCAACTGGCCATCCTGGATCACGATCGTTTCGTAACGCAGCTCGACGGGAACTGGCTTGGGTAGTTTGACGACCTGTGTCCTGGTTCGCTTCTTGAGAAACGACACCATCATATCTTCTTTTAGGTCCGTGTTTGTAGCCTCGGCCAGGACCTTCGCAAAATCTTTGACCTCATCATTCGTCAACCCAACGCAGCCATGCGACGCGAATGTGCCAATCTTCGACAGCACTTTGCCACCGTGAATTAAGTTCGCACCGCCGATGGGAATCTTGATTGGTCCCAGCGGATTTCCGCTGGCGCCCGCCGGAGTTACCGCGCCGGGATTCGACGCCCAGGATTCATTCGGCTGGGTCCAGGTAGGATTGAAAATGATCATCTCGGCCTTGCGGAAACCGGTCGGCAGAGGGAACTGTTGATACCCGATCCCGATCCTGTACGACTTCAGAAGTGTGCCGTCGCGAAACAGGTCCATACGGAAAGCCGGAATGTTGACGACGATGCGCGTGTCCTTTGGTATTGCATTCGGACCCTTCAAGAGCACCGGCTCTTCGTTTGCAGTCTGATCCTGCTTATTGTTGCCTGGCGAAGGACTGATGGTCGCCGCCGGATTGTTGGTAGCTTCGGTCGGTTGTCCGTCGTTTGTACAACTCGAGAATGCAAAAGTGAGCGAGATTATCGCTACGGTCAGGGGGATATGGTGTTTCATTTCTGTCGCATTTAACCTTAATCCGAATCCAGTAGCAATGCGGTTGGCCACGCAGCGATCTTGTGTCGAACCACAGCTTGTATACGCAGGTTTCGTTCTCTCTAGAACGCCAAGCTTCCGAAAAACGCTCGACAGACGGGAGCATTTAAGTATAATGCCGCTCGCGTTTCCAATCTCTCCCCGAAGAAGTTAAGAAGACAAGCAGTTCCGAAATCAGCTCGATGCTGGAGGAATGAATGGCAGAAGCTGCCCCAGTTGCACAAACAAAAGCGACAGGATTCATTCGCGGACTTGGTCTACTCGATTCGACTATGATCGTCGCCGGGTCCATGATCGGATCCGGCATTTTCATTGTTTCCGCCGATATTTCGCGTCAGGTAGGCTCACCCGGATGGTTGCTGGTTGTCTGGATTATTACCGGCCTATTGACGGTAATGGCCGCGTTGAGCTACGGCGAACTGGCTGCGATGATGCCGAAGGCCGGCGGCCAATACGTTTATTTACGCGAAGCGTTCTCACCGCTGTGGGGCTTTCTTTACGGCTGGACCTTGTTCCTGGTAATTCAGACAGGAACGATCGCCGCGGTCGCGGTTGGCTTTGCAAAGTTTCTCGGCGTCCTTTGGCCGAAGATTTCCATCGACAACTACATAGTCGCACCCATCCGGATCACTTCGGGTTACGCAATTTCGCTTTCGACGGCGCAACTCGTCGGCGTTTTACTGATCGTGCTGCTCACCTTCATGAACACGCGCGGACTGAAGCTCGGCAAGATCGTCCAAAACGTATTCACGATCACAAAGACCGGAAGCTTGATCGCCTTGATTTTGCTGGGCGTTTTGATCGGCTGGAACGCTGATGCCGTTCATGTCAACTTTGGAAATCTATGGCATGTTGGCGGGAAATTGCAGGACGTCGGTCGCGGGCTGACGGCCGCCGTACCGTTTGGATTGTTCGTCGGCATCTGCGTCGCGCAGACGAATTCGCTTTTTTCTGCCGACGCCTGGAACAACATCACGTTTACCGCTGGTGAAGTTAAAAATCCAAAACGGAACATTCCTTTGTCGCTAGCCTTTGGAACATTATTAGTGATTGCTTTGTACCTGCTTGCAAATGTCGCGTATCTCGTTACGTTGCCCATCGAAGCGATCAAGACCGTGCCCGCGGATCGCGTTGCCTCCGCAACTGCCAACGTAGTTTTTCCAGGGCGTGGCGCGGCGATCATGGCGGTGGCAATCATGATTTCAACTTTCGGTTGTAATAATGGATTGATTCTCGCTGGCGCGCGTTGCTATTACGCAATGGCGCGCGATGGTCTGTTCTTCAAATCCTCCGGCGAATTGAATCATAGGCACGTGCCCGCCTGGGGCTTGATCGTTCAGGGTATTTGGGCCGCGTTGCTCGTTTTGCCGCGCACGATTAATGCCGATGGAAGCTTTGGGTCGCTTTATAACGACTTGCTCACTTACGTGATTTCCGCCGCACTGATTTTCTATATCCTCACGATTGCGGGAATTATCGTACTGCGCCAGAAACGTCCAAACGACGAGCGGCCATATAAAGCATTCGGCTATCCGATAATTCCGGTGCTCTACATTATCGGGGCGGGCGTAATCACGGTTGTGCTTTTCGCTTACCAGACTGCGACGACTTGGCCGGGCCTGATGATCGTGCTAACCGGGATCCCGATATATTTCATCTGGAAGAAACTGGGAACGCCGATGGCTGAAGAAGGATCCATGTCAGAGGCGGCGGCCGAAGCAAAAGGCGAATACTGATGTTCGACAAACTTCAGTTTGTCGCGTCTTACGGATTAGTTCTTGAACTGACGACAAACTGAAGTTTGTCGAACTCCACCGGAGGCTAACTGATGGCTAATCAACTTTTCAGAACCAAACCTCTCTCGATGCTTCTCGACGAGATGAAAGGCGAGAACCGTCTGCGTCGCATTCTGGGGCCAGTGCAACTGACGGCATTGGGCGTCGGCGCGATCATCGGCACCGGCATCTTCATTCTTACCGGCGTGGCCGCACACGATCGCACCGGTCCCGCGCTGATGCTCTCGTTTGTATTAGCCGGGTTGGCTTGCGTGTTCGCGGCGCTCTGCTACGCCGAGTTCGCTTCCATGGTTCCGGTAGCCGGGTCGGCGTACACCTACGCGTACGCGACGTTAGGCGAGTTGTTCGCCTGGATTATCGGTTGGGACCTGATCCTTGAATATGCCGTTGGGTCAGCGACTGTCGCGCACGGATGGTCGGCGCACTTTCAAGAGTTCATCCCGATATTTCACGAAGGCATCTCATGGATTCCCGCCCAGCTGCCCGAGCATTTTCGGACAGCACCCATCAATTATTGCGTGAGCGTCGGTGCGAAATGTCCTCATACGGGATTTGTCGCGACCGGATCGTATTTCGATCTGTCCGCGGTGCTGATCACGTTCATCCTCACAGTAGTCCTCGTCAAGGGCATCAAAGAGAGCGCTTCCTTCAACGCGGTGATGGTCGGCGTCAAGCTCGTCATCGTGCTGATGGTGATCGGCATCGGTGGCTACCTGGTTCTAACCGTTTATGGAACGTCGAACTGGCATCCGTTCGCGCCGTTTGGCTATACGGGAGTCAGCTTTTTCGGCCACACAATTTTCGGCCAGACCGCGAAAGGCGGCGAGCCGTTAGGGATGTTTGCCGGCGCGGCCATCATCTTCTTTGCCTACATCGGATTTGATTCAGTCTCGGTTCACTCAGAAGAAGCGCGCGCGCCGGCGAGAGATGTGCCCATTGGTATCATTGCATCTCTGATCATCTGCACCATCCTCTATATCCTCGTCGCGGGGGTGCTGACGGGAATGGTTCCATCCAAGGATATCAATATCGACGCGCCCGTCGTAGATGCATTCAAACGTGCGGGGATGGTCTGGATGCAATACCTGGTCGCCGCCGGCGCCATGACCGGAATCACTTCAGTGCTGCTGGTCATGATGCTGAGTCAGCCACGCGTGATGTTGGCACTGGGCCGAGACGGGCTTGTTCCCAATAGTTTCTTTGGTGACATCCATCCAAAATTCCGTACACCCTGGAAGTCAACAATCCTGACCGGACTGTTCGTAGCGGCGATGGCCGGATTCATTCCGCTCAGTATCCTTGCGGAGATGACCAGCATCGGGACGTTGTTCGCGTTTGTGATCGTCTGCGGCGCTGTCCTGGTCATGCGCAGGACGAATCCCAATGCTAATCGTCCGTTCCGCGCGCCATTTGTTCCGCTGGTTCCGATTCTCGGAATTCTGACTTGCTTGCTTTTGATGTTCTCGCTGCCGGCCGAAAACTGGTATCGATTAATAATCTGGCTGCTGGTCGGCTTAGTGATCTACTTTGCGTATGGCCGGCGTCACAGCGTAATGGCTAAGCACACGGCGCATGAAATCGCCACGCATGGGATTTCGCCGGCGGGTCAGGCGGTCGGCGATCCCGACGCGCCTCCCAGTAGTCCGGCAGGCGACGTGGACTCGCGAATCAAATAAGGCGACCGCAGGTCGTAAACAAAAAGAGGGCTGAACGTCTCGAACGTTCAGCCCTTTCTTATCTCATCGAAACTCAAGAAGAGATGGTGCCGGAGGAGAGACTCGAACTCTCATGAGTGTGACCTCGCCAGATTTTGAGTCTGGTGCGTATACCAATTTCGCCACTCCGGCCCGGATTGTTGGCGCGGACGCCATATTAGTTGAGGCCACCCGATCCGGTCAACCATTCTCCCGTCTTCCAAGCTTTCAGCCGAGAACTAGCCACAATTCGCCGAATTCCGGCCAAAATCATCAGTAAAAGAATGTTTGCCATTTAGATATCAGCGTTGTACAATGGCTTTGCCGGTCAAGCCCCGGTGTCTTTCAGTCTCGTAGTTCCCTACCGTAATTCTCGTCCCCTTTTGGATCAATTTCATTAGTGCACATGAGCGACACCAATTCTAAACCTCATCTGCTGATTGTCGATGACGAAGTCGAAGTGCGCGGCGTGCTTCGCGATCTGTTGTCCGACTCGTACGGCTGCGTCGAAGCTTCGTCGGCTGAAGAAGCCCTCGCCGAGTTGCGAGCCAATGATTATCAACTCGTGATCAGCGATATCACGATGAGCGGGATGAGCGGTCTGGAAATGATTCCGCATGTGAAGGTAATCTCGCCGGACACCGTCATCGTCATGATTAGCGGCATGCAAACGATCGAGAGTGCCATCAACGCCCTGCGGTTAGGGGCGTTCGATTATTTAATGAAGCCGTTCGATCTGCGACAAGCCGAAGCTGCTGTCTCGCGGGCGTTCGATCATCATGAACTAATCGTCGCCAAACGCCGTTATGAAACCCAACTGGAAGAGCTGGTTGCCCAACGCACCGCTGAATTGGATGACGCGCTGGGCTCTCTTGAAAATGCCTACCGCTCAACGCTGAAGGCATTAACTGCGGCCCTCGAAACACGCGACGCGGAAACGCACGGTCATTCAGAACGGGTCGTCACGTTTAGCTTGCGTCTGGGCCGCGAGTACGGATTGACCAACCCCCAGATGAAGGCGCTCGAATTCGGCTCTCTCTTACATGACATTGGAAAGATCGGAGTTCCGGACGCCATTCTTCGGAAACCAGCAAAGCTCACCGATGAAGAATGGATTCGAATGCGCGAACATCCGATGCACGGCCAGCAGATACTGCGCGGAATTAAATTTTTGGAAGGCGCCGCACGGGTTGTCGCTCAGCATCACGAGAAGTGGGATGGGTCCGGCTATCCGCTCGGTTTGAAGAGCGAGGACATCGACATCTGCGCGCGCATCTTTTCGGTCGCGGACGCGTTCGACGCAATCACCAGCGATCGCGTGTATCGGCAGGGTAGATCCTACGATGCCGCGGCAGCAGAGTTAGACGAGTGGAGTGGTCGCCAATTCGATCCGAAAGTTGTCGAGGCGTTTCACCGGGTCCCTCAGGAAGATTGGGATGATTTACGACGTCAGTCACTAGTGAGACAACCGCATGATTCTGAATGGGGTCCGGTCGCCCAGGCTATCGAGTCGAAGTTGAGCGCCCCAGTTAGTTAGTGATGAGAGTTAGTAATGTTCATAGTTCAGCTTTCAGCGCAGTCTGAAGATTGAACCCTGAACTCAAACTAATTATTCGGCACGACGTAGCCGTGTCTGCTTCGCAGATACAGGCCGACGCGTCGCGAAGCGACTTCCACCTTCCGGTACTCACCCGGCTTTGCGGCAGACAGAGGACGGGTCGGCCGGTACGTGACAACGTACTGTGATCCAATATCGCGAGCAATGCTGTCCGCCTGGGTTAAGAGTTCGTTAGCATTCGCCGGCAAGAACATTCGGCCGCCGCTCTCTTCGGCAATTTCGGTAAGTTGCTTTTCGCTTTCGACCGTCGCGCGCTCGTACTCCTTCCGCTTGCGTCGCATCGCGACGTCCGTATCAATCGATCCAATCTTGAAAGTCGGCGTGCGGGTGGTTCCCGGCGGCAGAGTCGGATCACCATTCGCTACCGGATTGCTTCCCGGATTTCCGTCGCGCTGGATACCATCACCGGGACTCCTGATCTTCGTCTGCGTTTGTAATTCCTGTCGCGCCAGAACGGTATAGCTCAGGATATGAACGCTTGCTTGAATGGAATTCAGCTGCTTCAAGGCGTTTGTCATCGTAACTTTTCCACCCGGTGTATCCACTCCATCGCTAACGATCACAATGTGACGGGTGCCTGGCGCAGTGTCTTTGAATTGATCAGCAGCGGCAGCGATCGCGTCCGCCAAACGGCTGCTCTTACCGGAAATCATTTTCGTTTTCAAAACCCTGGCGATGCCTGGTTTGTCAGTCGTCCAGGTTTGCAAAAGCTCCGGCTTCATCGCGAACTGGATCACCGCGATTCGATTGCCGGCGAAAAGACTATTGATCACCCGCATCGCGACATCGCGGGTCAGATTCGTGTCTTTCAGTCCCATCTGATTACCGACATCAAGTAAGAGCAGAACATTCGCGGGCAGATGTTGGATGCTTTTGATTTGCTGCTGTCGGCCGTCTTCCAGCACCAGCACGTCATCAATCGTTAGCGTCGGATCATAATGGCCGTAAGTGTCAGTCGCGGCGATTGGCAGGCGAACTTCTTCCGTGAAGACCTTGACCGTTTCCTGGTCCTCGCTTTTTGGCGTGGGAGAGGGTGACGGTCTCGAACCACGTTGCGCGCGGGCACTTATTGCTGAAAGCGAAACGAGCAGAAGAATCAGGAAAACTTTGCGCAAGCGGTTTCCTCCGTCTTTTTAGTCAGGAATCTAACGCCGGTTGGATGCTGTAGGCTGTATGTTGGCGTTGCCCGCTGATTAACAACTCGCGCTACATTAGCGCGCTTTGCGGGCCTGCGCCTGCACGGCGGTAATCGCGATTGCGTCGACGATGTCTTCCGCTTTACAGCCACGCGACAGATCGTTTGCAGGTCGATCCAGGCCTTGCAGAATCGGCCCGATCGCAGTCGCTCCCGCTAACCGCTCAGTCAATTTGTAAGCGATGTTCCCTGATTGCAGATCGGGAAAGATGAGCACGTTGGCGCGGCCGGCCACGGCCGAGCCGGGCGCCTTCGATTGCGCGATCGCGGGAACCAAAGCGGCGTCAGCTTGCAGCTCGCCATCGATTTCGATCTCCGGCGCACGCGCGCGCACCGTGCGCGTCGCTTCCACCACTTTGTCGATCAATTTATGTCGGGCCGATCCTTTAGTTGAAAAAGAAAGCATGGCGACGCGAGGCTCAGCGCCCAGCAATGCGCGACACGAATCAGCAGAAGCGATCGCGATCTCGGCGAGTTCCGCTGCGCTCGGCTCAATCACCACTCCGCAGTCCGCATAGATCATCGCGCCGTTATGACCAATCGATTGATCGCGCAAGGCCATCAGGAAGAAACTGGAAACCAACTTGAATCCGGGCCGCACGCCGATGCAATGCAACGCCGCCCGCACCGTGTGCGAGGTGGTGTTGGTGGCGCCGGCAACCGATCCATCGGCGCGGCCGTCACGCACCATCAGGTTCCCGTAGTACAACGGATCGCGCAGCGCCGTGCGCGCTTCATCGAGTGTCATGCCCTTGGCGCGGCGGGCTTCGTAAAGCAACGACACCATCTTGTCAAAGTCGCCGGCGCGGACATGATCGATTAACTCAATGCCACCGAGATCGACGCCAGCTTGCCGCGCGGAGGCCCGGATCTTTTCTTCAGATCCTAAAATCGTGATTCGCGCGAGCCGCTCTCGCACGGCCAGACTCGCCGCCATGACAGTGCGCGGGTCTTCGCCTTCAGGCAGGACGATGTGTTGCTGGTTCGAAGCAGCGCGTTGGCGGATTTGATCAAGAATAGACATTTCGGTGTTGCGATACGATTAATAATTTGCAAGGGAACTAAATCGACGCAAATCTATCATGAGAAGTCGCGGCCGGAAAGCTTGCTCAGCACAACTTCGTCGGCTAGACTCGTCAGCAAATGCGAAAGCGTGAACTCAAGGGTCGAATGAAGAATCTGCTCATGTTCCTGCCGAACATGGTGATTCTCTGCGGCAAGCTGATGATTGACAAACGCGTGCCGCGAACGGAACGCGCCTTATTCGCGGCGGCGGTCATCTACGCGATCATTCCGTTTGATTTCATTCCCGACATGATTCCGTTCGTCGGACAAGTTGACGATCTGTTTCTAATCTCGTTGACGCTACTCCGCCTGATCGATCACACCGATGACATGATCGTGCGCGAACACTGGCGCGGCGGCGGCGACATTGTGCAACTTGCCGAATCCGCGGCCACCATCGCACCGCTGCTGATGCCGAAAAGAATTGCTCGCGTGTTGCTGGCTAAAGTGAAACCAACGGCCGAAGGGACCGGCTTGCTGGCGACTGCCGCCAAGCTGGAACCAGTTTTGGTTGAGACTCGCGACCACGAAGAGCAACCCGATCACTTGGGACGACTCGCGTATTTTGGCGGAAAGAAACGCCGCTCGAAGTCAGCCTAAGCGATAGCGGCTTCCGGGGCTGCTTCGTGTGATTCGCGATCGCGATTGACGTAGCGGTAAAGAATGTCCCGCTGTTGCGGAATGAATCCCGCCTCACTAATCAGATAACGCAGAGTCTCTTCGTCGGAGCGGTTATGCGCTCCCGCGGCTGACACAACATTCTCTTCGATCATAATCGAGCCCATGTCGTTCGCGCCAAAGCGCAACGCCACCTGGCCCAGGCGCAGCCCCTGCGTCAGCCATGACGATTGGAAGTTTTCGATGTTGTCGAGAAACAGGACTGAGACAGCCAGCATTTTTAAGTAATCGATTCCCGTCGGCTCTGTTTTGATCTTGCGGCCGAGCGCGGTGTTTTCTCTCTGAAATGTCCACGGAATGAAAGCAAAGAAACCGCCCGTCTCATCCTGCAAATCGCGGATGCGCCGCAAGTGATTTACGCGATGCCCGATCTTATCGCCGATGCCGAACATCATCGTCGCCGATGACCGCAAACCGACTTTGTGCACCGCTCGCATCACATCAAGCCATTCCTGGGTTGTGCATTTAGTTGCGACGCGCTTACGAACTTCGTCGTCGAGAATTTCCGCGCCGCCGCCCGGCAGGCTGTAGAGTCCCGCGTCTTTCAGGCGCTGCATGATCGCTTCGTAATCAAGCCCGGAGATCAGATGGAGATTGTGAATCTCAGGCGGCGAAAAGCAATGCAACTGAAAGCCGGGATACCTGGCGCTCAACGTGCGCAGAAGATTTTCGTACCACTCCACGCCAAAATCAGGATGCAATCCGCCCTGCATCAACACACCAGTGCCGCCGAGGGCTATTGTCTCGTCGATCTTTTCGCAAATCTCATCCATCGTGCGCACATACGTGTCGGGCGCGCCGGGCCGCCGATAGAATGCGCAGAACGTACAAACGACGTTGCAGACGTTTGTGTAATTGATGTTGCGATCGATGATGTAGGTGACGATGTTATCTGGATGATGACGCTGACGAATCTCATCCGCGGCGGCTCCGATGGCCGCGATGTCGTAAGACCGGAGCAGCGTGGTACATTCTTTGACGCTCATACGCTGGCCGTCGAGAGTCTTGTCCAGGATCGCTCTTGTTTGGGGGTCAGGCATCGAATTAAGTCTAGTAATTTACGGAACAATACTCAAAGCGCGGCGTCAAAGGAAGTAAGATTCAGCGGCGTTTTTTGCTTAAGGCAGGAAACGTGCGCTGCTATCTGCGCTTCAAAGCACCGACACCGAACCAGCAGGGTAGAATCAGTCGCACCTCTGATCGTAACGCAAGCTGTCAGCTTGCGCGCAAACCAACAGTTTGCGTTACAAAGACCGAAAGGAAGCTAACATGATCCGCCCAAGCGTACTCCTCTTAACCCTAATCGTCTTCCTCGGATGCAGCATTTGCCACGGTCAGGTAATGCAAGGGCCGATCATCACGCAGTTTCCTCAGCCCGCTGACAGCGCGCCGCCGCCAAAGGTCGATCCGGAAACGGAAAAGAAAGCGCTCGATTTGGTTCAGACGCTGTCTGAGCAAGTAGTAAATCTTCATGCCTCCGCGAATCGCATACGAGCGGAATCAGAAGTTGCCGATCTGTTGTGGGTCCGGGACGAAAAGCGCGCACGCACGCTTTTCACTGCCGCGGTGACGCAGCTGGCGAGTCAGATTTCGGAATTGGATTACAGCGACGCGGAGGTCTATAACGAGATGCAACGCATCCTCCTATCGCGGCAGGAACTGATCCTGCGGATCGCGCCGCACGACGCGGATCTGGCGATTAGCGCTCTTCAGCTAACGCGGATGCAAGGCGACAATCGTTCGCGCTATGGCGGAAACTGGACGGCCAACAATGAAGCGAATCTGGAAATGATGCTGGCGAACGTAATCGCTGCAAAAGATCCGGCGGCTGCGCTGAAGCTGGCGCGCAACAGTCTATCGCGAGGTGTCTCGTGGAACGTGATAGCGTTTCTGCCCACGCTTTATCAGAAGGACGCGACCTCCGCGCAAACTTTGTATAAGGAGATCGTGGCACGAATTAAGGATGACAATGTCACCCGCAACGCAGAACTCGCGAACAACGCGTGGAATCTGTTGGTTTCGTTTGAGCCGCCGAAAGCCGACGAAGATACGTATCGCGATCTGTTGACGTCCATGCTCAGCTACATCCTCACCAGCAATCGACAGACAGCCCAGGGCATGAACGTCGCGCAGAATATGTATTACCAGATTGAGAGAATCATGCCGCTGGTTGATAAGTACGCGCCGGCGCGAGCGGCCGAGTTGCGCGAGTGGTCACAAGGCGTCGAACGCACGCTCGATCCTTCCGCGAAAATGTACCAGGAGATGCGCCGGATCAGCGAGAAGGGCTCTGTCGACGACATGTTGGCGCTGGCGTCAAAGTACCCACCTGAATTCCAAAATATGCTTTATCAGAATGCGGCTTGGAAAGCCGTCAGCAGTGGCGATACCGCGCGCGCGAAAGAGATCGCCGAGAAGATACCCGATCCAGTTCAGCGACGACAGGTCACCGATCAAATCGACAATCAAGCGGCCCGGGCCGCCGAAGGCGACAATAAAGTTGTCGAAGCGCACCGCCTCGCCGAGAAGGCAAACACGCTCAATCGCAAGCTCGATATCTTATTACAAACCGTCAACACTATGGTGAACGCCGGCGGAGACAAGAAAGCCGCGTTGGACTTATTGAACGAAGCGAAAGCGGTCGTGGCGTCCACTCCGCAATCGGCCGCCGAATTAACAGCCCAGTTGCGTCTCGCCCAGGCTTACATGCGTCTGGATACAGATCAGGTCTTTGCGATCCTGCAACCGATCGTCGTCAGGTTGAATGAATTGGTGGCGGCGGCGGTCGTGCTCGATGGAATCGATTTTCATTACCTGAAAGACGGTGAGTGGATCATGCCGGGCGTAAACAACCTCGGGAACATGGTGGGAATGCTTGATCAAATGTTAGCGGGACTGGGGCGAATTGATTTCGATCGGGCGCGCACGCTGGCCGATCAGATTGGCCGGCCTGAGATGCGCATGCTCATGGAAATCGATTTGGTGCAGACGACGCTGGGTGTAAAGACCCCGGTCAATCAAGTGTTTGGCATGCGTGGTATGTCGGGAATGACGATTATGAATTGAGGGCGCATCGGGAAAGGCTAATGCGATACGAGATCGAATTGAAACCCCGCGCGATTCGCGATCTCAAGTCACTCGACCGAACAATGGCTCGCCGAATTATCGAGAAACTCGCGGGCATGCAAGACAATCTAGCCGGTGATGTTAAGCGCTTGACGAACTCCACCCCTGAATTTCGTCTTCGCGTTGGCGATTATCGGGTTCTATTCGAAATTGAAGGCAATAAAGTGTTAGTCTATCGAGTGCGGCATCGAAAGGACGCTTACTCTTAGGGTGATGATATGATCGAATTGCATCCGCAAATCGTAACCAAAGACGGCGAGAAACAGTTTGTGATTTTGCCTTACGACGAGTTTGCAGCGATTCAGGAAGCGCTTGCCGATATCGACGATCTTAACTCGCTTAGAGCCGCTAAGACTGAAGAGCACGATGCTCCGACCGTCCCGCTGGAAGAAGTCATTGACAGTTTGGGCCTTTCCGGTTGAGAACAACTCCAGATAGCTTCGACGAACCAGTGTCTCGCAAATTCGATCTCCATACTCATTACTATCCGCCGATCTACTTCGACAAGATTCGCGAACTGCCTTCTGAGTTTTCGTTCGACAAGAGTCCCTCAGGCCAAACGATCATCACGTATCGCGGCGCGCGGTTTTTTGGCGTGACGCCAGCGATGACTGATGTCGCGAAACGTCTCGAAGACATGGATCGCGTCGGCATCGATGTTGAGGTGGTCTCGCTCTCAACACCAAATGTCTTCTTTACTGATGCGGCGCATCAACCGGAAATCGCGCGCATAGTTAACGACTCGTACGCTGAACTAATCGTGCAACATCCCACGCGCTTCAAAGCCTTCGCTTCCATTCCAATGGATGACACGGACGCAGCGCTCAGGGAACTTCATCGCGCGATTGATGAATTGAAGATGAACGGCGTAATCCTTTTGAGCAACATCGGCGGCAAGCCGCTGACTTCTCCTGAGTATCGACCCTTCTTCGCAGAAGCTAACGCCCTGAAGCTCTGCATTCTGCTTCACCCAATGCTGCCGGCGAACACTGATCCGTTTCGCGAATACGTGCTTGGGCCGCTGGTCGGATTCATGTTCGACACCACGCTGGCTGTGGCGCGTATGTGCTTTGACGGAATGCTGAAAGACTTTCCGGACATTCGTTGGATCGTCGGGCATCTCGGCGGCGCAGTGCCTTATCTGATGGAGCGACTGGATAACGGCTGGCGGGATTTCGTCGAGTGTCGCGCGAAGATCGATGAACTGCCGAGCACCTATCTAAAGCGGCTCTACTACGACACGGTCAATTTCAATCCGCACATGCTGATGATGGCGCGCAACATGATGGGCGCGGATCACATGGTGATGGGCAGCGACTATCCACACCTGCTCGGTTCGATCGATCGCGCGGTTTCATCGATTGAGAATCTTGAAATACCCGATGAAGAAAAGCGCCGCATCTTCGAAGGCACAGCCTTATCGATTTTGAATAACGTCTGATTTGGCGAGTTCACTTCAACTCCATCAGCCAGATATTTCCGGAAGTCTCGGCGTACTCATAAGCCATCTGATTTCCGGCGGGTGACCACGAAGGATAGCGGACAAAAGCGTTCATCTTTTTGTAGTCGGTAATTTGTTTCTCTTGCCTGGTTGTTCGCGAAACCCAATATAGGTTCCAAATGCCGGCCCGGTCGCCCGCGAAAAGTATTTTGTCGCCATCGGGCGAAAAGCTGTACGGCCAACTGCGGCCGTGGCCGGAAGTCAGTTGAATCGCCTCGCCGCCTTCGGCCGGCATCAGCATGACGAATGCATCGTCGCCACGCTTAAGTTGGTAGGCGAGGTACTTGCTGTCGGGCGACCAGCACGCGAAGCCGGCCAATTCTTTGTCGAAGGTTATCTGACGCGGCTGACCGCCCGGCACGGAAGCTATCCAGGTATTGAGGACCCCGCTCTCTGCAAGATTAAGCGCGATTTGTTTGCCGTCAGGCGACAAGCGCGCGTATTGAATGTCGCGTCCGAAATCAAGCAGCAGACGCTCTCGCCGGCTTTGCAGCGACGTGGCCCATACACTCCAATGCTTATCTCGGAAGGAAACGAAAGCGATTTGATCTCCATCAGGAAACCAATTCGGTATCAGGTTGCGCGGGTTTGCGGTGAGTTGGACCGGATTCTTTCCGTCCGCGTCGGCGACCCAAATGTCGGCGCCCGCCCCACGAAGGAACTCCATGAAAGCAATCTTGCGCCCGTCAGGAGAGAATACCGGTTGATTATTCCGCGTGCCGGTTTGGTTGGTGATCGGGAATGGCGTGCCCGCGGCTTCGGCTGTCTTTGGCGCAACGGCAATCGACCAGATGTTGCTGGTCATAGTCTGCATACTGTACGCGAGTCGTTTCCCGTCACCTGAAACACTGATGCTTTGGACGACCGAGGCGCCAACGTCGGTGAGCTTCACGGGTTCGCCTAACGGTGCGCCGGTGTCTGCCGCAATCGGCAATGCTTCGATAGCTGGTCCAGCGTCGAAATAAAGATAGCGTCCGTCCGGTGAAAAGATAGGATGCGCAACTTTTCCGAATGCGGGAGGAAGAGTGAGTTGCCTTAAATCAGTTCCGCTGACCGAAACAGACCATAAGCCCTGGCTGCTGAAATTGAGATCGATGAAAACGATTCGCTGTCCGTCAGGAGCCCAGGTCGGGCCGAAGTGTCCGCCGGGAGGGCTACCGAGTTGCGTTACCTGTCTGGGAGTTCCGCCCTGGGATGGCACGACCCAGATGGTTGAAGAGCCGACGTTGCCTGAACCCAGATCAGGATTCGAATCAGAATTGAAAGCGATCATGGTTCCGTCATAGGACCATTTCGGACTCCCGCCAAAATCAGTTAACTGTCGTGGCGAGCCACCCAGCGCCGGGATCACCCAAATGCCGCCGCCCTTTTTCGAGTAATAAGCAATCTGCTGACCGTTCGGAGACCACGCTGGCTGAAAGTTTTCCTGGCCGTCACTTGTCAATTGGATTTCACGGCCACCTGTTGTCAACTGCTTTACGAAAATCTCGAACGCGCCGTTGTGATTTGAAGTATAAGCAACTGAATGTCCATCCGGTGAAAGCGTCGGCTGCGCATCAAGACCAGACCACGCGGTGATGCGCGCGATATTCGAGACGATGGGCGGAGCAATCTCCCTGGATCTCGTCCAAAGTTTGTAAAGGCCGAACCCTCCGCCGATCAGAATGACACCGATCAAGGCAAAGGTGGGCCAACGCCGTGCTTTCATGACGCCGCTGAAGGCCGGTCTGCTGATCAGGGTTGGCGTTGCTTCGCTTAGCTGATCCGTGCGCACCACCGCGGCCGGTCTGGCCAGTAATTCAGCTTTCGGCCTCGCGGCGGCTGCTGCACCGGCGGCAGATGTCTGTTTCAGGCGCTCTTGAAATTCCAGGTCCTGCACCAGGCTCTTCAGATCGATCAGCAAATCCTTGACGACCTGATAGCGCTCTTCACGGTCTTTGCGCAATGTCTTGCCGACAATGCGTGTTAGCTCTGGCGGGGCATCCGCAGAGAAGTGCGACACCGGCTGTGGCTCGGTCTTAAGGATCGATGCGAGCACGTCACTTGGGGTTTCGCCGTCGAACGGTTTCCGCTGCGTCACCATTTCATAGATGACTGCGCCCAAACTGAAAATGTCTGAGCGCGCATCGACTGTTTTGCCGCGCGCCTGTTCGGGCGACATATAGCCGGCAGTCCCGATGACTACTCCGGAACCGGTGCGCACTTGTTTGGTGAGCGCTTCGTCGGCAGAAACTGCCGGCGATTGTTCGGCAAGTTTGGCCAAACCGAAATCAAGCACCTTCACATAACCATCCGGGCGCACCATGATGTTCTCGGGCTTGATGTCGCGATGGATAATGCCGACTTTGTGTGCGGCGGCCAGCGCGTCAGCGGTCTGGATTGCAATGCTGAGCGATTCTGCGATAGTCAGCGCTGAGTGTGAAAGACGCTGGCGCAGGGTTTCGCCCTCGACAAACTCAGCGGCGATCGCGTGGGTCGATTCAGTTTGAGAATCTCGTAGATCGTGATGATGTTCGGGTGATTCAATGCCGAAGCCGCTCGTGCTTCCTGCTCGAAGCGCCGCAAGCGTTCATCGTCTTTGGTGAACGCCGGAGGCAGAAGCTTCAACGCAACTCTGCGGCTAAGGCGTCGATCCTGTGCGAGATAAACTTCGCCCATGCCGCCGCGGCTGATAAATGAAACGATCTCGAAAGGACCGATCACTCGCCCCGGTTTCAATGCTGACTTGTCATCAACGATCATTGCGGCGGCGGCCTCGTAGGCAGGGGCGTTCAGGAAGTCTCCACCGCGGCCGTCGGACGAGATGAGCAATTCGACTTCCTTTTGCAGTGCCTCATCTCCCGCACACGCTTCTGAAACGAAGGCAAATCGATCTGACGGTGGGCGATCGAGCGCCGCGTGAAATATCTCTTTAACTTTTTGCCAGCGGTCAGGTTTCATGGATACCACGCTTATTGAATCGGACTTTCTTCTAGTTAACGCGAAACACCCAGACTGACTCCCTCACAAAATTAATCTAGTTTTCGTCGCAACCAGGCGCGCGCCATCTTCCAATCGCGCTCAACAGTCGCATGGCCGATGCCGAGAACTTCCGCAGTTTCATCAATTGACAGGCCGCCAAAAAACTTCAGCTCCACGATCCGCTCCTGTTGGGAATCGAACATTTTCAATTCTTCGAGCGCTTCATGCAGGGCGAGCAAGTCGATGTCCGGCTTTTCGCCCAACTGGCCGGCGCTGGTGATAGAAAGCCTTTCCTGGTCAGAACCACCACGTTTCGCTGCCTTATTCTGACGCGCGTGATCAACCAAAATCCGCCGCATCATTTGCGCCGCCACCCCGTAAAACTGCGCGCGATTCTGCCAGCGAGGTTTTCGTTGAGCGACTAACTTTAGATAGGCTTCGTTGACCAGGGCCGTTGGTTGCAGCGTGTGATTCTGTCGTTCGCGTCGCAGGTAATTACTTGCCAAACGCCGCAATTCGCTGTAAACGAGTGGCATTAACTTCTCGAGCGCGGTCTGATCGCCTGCGCTCCACTTCACTAATAATTGCGTCACATTTTCCGAAGGCGACATGGCATTGGCGTCGGGCGGCGAGATTCTACAACAAGAGTTTGTCCGGAGTGAGGGAGTTTCCGCGTGACCTCCGCGTTATCAGTTGTAAGGCAAAAAGTGGTGAAGCCCCGACAGGTCGGGGGTCGAAAGACGCCACAGACAAGCCGCCGGTCGCTTCAACCGCCACGGCAGTTTCAAAGAAGGAGAAACAAATGAAAAAGCAGGCTTACACAATGATGGCGTTGTTGGTTCTGATGGGCTCGATGGCAGTGGCGGCCAAAGCCCAAAATAATAGCCGCAGACAGTTGATTACAAACATTCCGTTCCAATTCAACGTTGGCGATGCGACTCTGCCGGCAGGTGAATACACGATTACCCAAGTCAATCCTGCGTCAGACAATGCCGTATTACAGATTCGAGCTAAGGACGGCAGCCGAACCGCGATGGCGCCGATGAACTCAGCCATTCGCAAATCGTCCGATGGCGCCGCACTGGTTTTCAACCGATACGGCAACAAATATTTTTTTGCCCAGGCTTGGGTTGATGGGGAGACCGACGGATTGCGCGCGGTGAAATCACGGTCCGAGCGCGCGACTCATAAGGAGATGACGGCCCTCAACGTGCGAGTTGAGAGCGTGGCACTTAGAAGCCGCTGAGTGAAGTCTCGAAGTCAGCAGGCAGTAGGTTCAAACAGGAGAACTCCGCTGCAGGCTGGGCAGTCACCCGAAGTCAAAAGCTTCGGGTGATTGTTTTACGCATCGCTATTTGACTCTTCAAAACAGCCGCGTTCACGCGGCTTTCCCGCAGGGTTACTAGACCGGCCGTTCTACGGCCGGGTCAAAGAAAAAATGGAAATTGAGTTAGCCCGTTTCAACGGGCTTACCGGAAGGTGGCTTTAGCCAACGAGATGCTGAAGCGATTCATGTAAGCACGCTGAAGCGCGCTAGGATCATTTTCGCCGCTCGTGTCCCGGCGCTAGAAGCGTCGGTCTAGCAACGCTTCGCGAAAGCCGCGTGAACACGGCTAGACGAATCGCCGGATGAATCCTGAGGCCCAAAGCCTCAATCCAATTTCATCACCACCGAGCTGGTCAGAAATGGATTATCGAATTCGGCGTGATCGCCTGCCTTCTTTCCAGGGATGAGAAAGAGTCGAGCCGAAAGGGGCTTGTGAAGTTTGGTCGAGAGCGCCGCGACATCGCGAATCAGTGCGGCGAGTTCTTTCGCCGGCGTGTCACCGGCCAGCGGAACCACATCGAGGCCGGTGCCGCACACGCTCGAATAGAGCAGCAGTTCGCGCACGCTGTATCGCCCTTCGGCGGCGCGCTGGGCCAGGACTGGATCTTCGAGTACGGGCAGCATCAGACCGGAATAGCCACAGGTCTTGATGCTCAAACTTTTCAGCACATCCGTTATCGCCGCGCACGCAGCCAAAGTTGAAGCGCTCCCGAATGGAAGTCGCGTAAGAGCTTCGATCGCTGCGCCGATGCTTCGGTCCTTTGCCGGTGCCGGCGAGGTGTCTATCCCTCGATACTCACGATGATCGTCGCGAGCAATTTCCAACGCCAGCTTCTCGACCGGGCGGAGCTCTGACTCTAATAAAGTTTTGAGTTTTGCTTTGGCGTCTTCGATATCTTTGGAGTTTTGAAATGCTTCCTGCAGGAGGCCGGGCGATTCCAGACCGATGCTGAAGGCGACCGCACCCTGATGATAGGCAACCGGAAAAAACGGCGTATCGGCGAGACAATTTGCGGCGGCGGTGAAACGAAAATTGCCTTCACCGCCAGGACTACTTTTACTAATGGCTACGATTGCTTCGGCGGCAGTCAGGGCCGTCTGCCGGTGAATGCCTCGCTCAGGTGACGCGACGGTCACGCTGAAATTGATGCTTTTTGTTTCCTTAACGAGCTGGGTGGCCCACGACGCAAACTCCGGGTCGTAGCGGTCATCCGTGATGACCGGCCCAATGCTGAACAGTACATTTTTGGCGGAAACCACTTCGTCAATCGCTTTAAGATCCGCGAGCGCCGCCGCGCGCGATTTGCCGTTGAGATATTCGGGCAAAGGCTGAGTGGCGATGCGCAAAGTCTGAATCTCATAGCCTTCGTCTTCGAATTTCTTTTTGGCTCGCTGGAGAAATCCTATTGCGGATTCGACTGTGGCCAGATCAGTTGTGTTCTTCAGATTGACGCCGGCAGTGATGGTGCGAATCCTGAAGCGATGCTTTGAGACCTCAAGAGAACTGACAGGTTGATGTCTATCGAGCTTTGCATTCGCACCGATGCCAAGCGACGCGAACAGAGCGACTGAAAAAATCTTGAGCAGGATAGAACGCATTGAGGTCGGGCTACTTATAGACTGCGCGCCTCGGAATAACAAGCGACTTCGCTTTCAGTTAGTGCTCCGTTAGTGTGTTGCTGACGTAATAGTGATGCCAAGTGGCAAGGAAAGAACGCAATACAAGCGCCGTTTAGCTCCGTAGGAGCCGGATGTTTATAGCAACAGCTGATCCAACAACCATAGCTCCGTAGGAGCGACATGTGACTGACTCGATAATTATTTCGCCCTACGGAGCTTGCCCAATTATGTTGGGCCCATTCGCTATAAACATTTCGTCCCTACGGGACTAAGCGTTTTCCTCAAGCTGTTTTGTTATCACGCACAACAGCAACACGCCAAGCACTACCCGCTTTCACTTAGATCCATCCGAGCCTACTTCACGACTTCAAAATCGATCCACTGCGAAGCGATCTGCTGCTTTTCCTTCGCCAACTTATCCGTAACCAGGATCTGCAGGACATATTCGCCCGGCGGAAACTCTGTTCCGAGTTGCAGCCGGCCCACGCTCGGCACGCGCTTGAGGTCTGATTGTGGGACGACTTCGATCGCCACCGGATTGCCGGTGAATACTGGTTTGCCGTCGCGAAAGATGCGCGTTTGGGCGGTGAGCTGCGGAAGATGAGTGGCCGCGTCAGGCTGCGCGTTGTAAATCGAGTAAGCGAAGATTAATTTGTCGCTCTGGCGAAACTGCCGGACTGCCGGACCTGAACTGATCGCGTCCTGCCCAGCCTGCTGGTTCGCGTTTGCGTTCTCAGGCTTATCCGGTATGTCTTTCAGAACGACCAGCCCTGAAAGCGCCAGGCGCCCATCGGCGACATTCGGTATTTGAATGAACTGTCCGGCGCTGCCGATGCGGGATGAACCCTGATCGCGCAGCGCGATCCGAAACTGAAATGCTCCCGCTTGCTTGAGCGGAGTATCCAGACTGTAAACGATTCCACTACGCAGCGCGCTTTGATAGGTGTCGTTGTGCAGTCTGAGAGTGATTAGCCGGCTCTGCTGATCCGCGACGCGACCGTTCTCGCCAAAAAGAATTATTCCCAGATCAAACGTCGCTTTATGTCCGCCGTCAGGTTCGTCGACAAAGACCAGATCCTGAGCCTTGATAAAAAGTAGCGAGCGCAGCAGTGATCCGTTATCAAAGTTCGTAAACATCGTGGTGAGCCGCACGGTGATATCGTTGGCGCCGAACGGAGACAAGAGCGCCTTCTTCAATTGATCGCCTGCGGTTAACTCAACGGGCTTTTCTGATTCTTCGCCGACTCCGAAAAAACCTTCGCGCGTGCGCACCGTGAGCCCACGTCCTTTCACGGTGACCTTGAGGTGATGGAACTTTCGATTGAACGTCTCGTCAGTGGGGCGATATCCGATTAGGTAATAGCCATTCTGATCTTCGGCGATCTTTTTGAGGCCGAAATCATTTGAATTGCGAATCATGAAGCCGCCCGTCTGTTTGGCAATCAGATCGGATCCTTCGCGGCCTGCGATCATCGCCATTGATCGAGCGCTGAGAGTCGAATTTACCCGATTGGTTATATCCCGGGCGGTCACTGTAGGTGATAGCCCTCTGAAATCATCCGCGGCGGTGATTCCCGTGTAAGCCAGTCCGCGCGTATCCACGGCATAGATTACCACCGAGGCCCGAATCGCCAGCTCGGCCACCTTTTTCAACTGACTAAGATAGCTCGTTCTGTCGTCAGCGAGATCGCCATCTCCCGGAGTCAGAGTTACGGTGCCGGGCTCCTGTGTTTCGACCGGAAGCTGATCGGAAAGCAACACCAGTGACTTGCGTCCCGGCAGATCTTTCATTCCCTCCACAATGAATCTCAACGCCTGCAGCGTTCCCTTGATGTTCTGCGAACTACCACAAGGCAGCTCCCATGGCACTGTGGGCGAACCCAGCGGAGCGAAGACGTGCACGCCGGCGCGGCTGCACGGATACCAGCGCAACCGATCGATCGCACTGAAAAGCATTCGCTTGTCGGTGGTGAACTGTTGCAGCGCACCTACGTCGCCTGAGGTGTGAATGATCGCGACCAAATCATTCGGCTGTAGCTGCTCTCTGACGAACTTGCGGGCCTGGTCGCGGGCGATCGAGATGCTCTGCACTGACATCCCCAGATCGTCGATTACGAAAGCGATGGTGCGGCGGACATCGTGCGGACGAACGGCGGGCGGAACGACGGGGGCCGCGTTTTTCTCTTTGGATGGCGGGGTCGCAGCCACGTTCGCCGGCACTGTTGAAACATTCGAGATATAAGAGAAGTTCGTGATCGTTTGCGGTTTGCCGTCTTCGAAAAGCAGGAAGTCTTCCGGCTTGAGATCGGTTATTTGCTTACTGTCTTTGGTTACTACGGCGTCGACCTGCACGAGGTTGGTCGTAATCTTCACCACATCCTGTGACTCGGCTTCCGTCGGATTCTGTGGCTGCGCGGTAGCGGGCTTTGGCGGCTCAGTCGTTGGACGTTGCTGCGGTTGCTGGCCGGTCGCGCGCGGCACGAGCGCAACCAACAACATCAGGGAGAGAAAAGTTCTTTGGATCATCGCGGTGATCTTCCTTCAGTTATGGCGCAGAGATTATGAGATTCACCGGCAAAAGTCACGGGTTGCCAAGAGCCGAAAAGATTCTGGGTAGTGGTACAGGTTGACTCCCTCTCCCTTTGGGAGAGGGTTGGGGTGAGG
>DNNE01000215.1:0-6689 GCA_003487805.1 Blastocatellia bacterium
GCACGGGCGTCCCGCCCGTGAGATCACGCGCAAGATGCGCGTGCCACAATCATCTTTCGATCATGTCCAACATCGATTCGGCTTTTGGCTGAGGTTTGGGTTTCGCTCGCACAGCGTCGCCAAACTCTCCCAGGCGTAGCAGCAGGTTTCCATAGTTGGACGAGTAAGCCAAACCATCTTCTTTGGTGATCAGACCGCCGCGAATCATCTTTTCGATCGTGCCGTCAAAGGTCTGCATGCCTTCGGTTTCGCCCTGCTCCATGGCATCGACCAGCGACTTGCCTTCTGATTCGCCACGTTCGATGTATTCGCGCGTGCGCGATGTTGCCTTCAAAATCTCAATCGCGGCCAGGCGCCCGTTTCCGTCGGCGCGCGGTAACAAGCGCTGGGAAATGATGTAACGAAACGATTGGGCCAGACGCGTACGAATGATTTGCTCTTCGTTTTTTGGAAAGACACCGATGATTCGCTCTACAGTCTTAGCGGCATCGATCGTGTGCAAAGTCGAAAGGACCAGGTGCCCGGTCTCGGCGGCTTCCAACGCCACTTCCATCGTTTCGCGATCGCGCATCTCGCCAACCAGAATCACTTTCGGCGCTTGTCGCAAGGCTGCTCGCAAGGCCAGCGCAAAGTTAGGGGTGTCTGAATGCAGCTCGCGCTGATGAATCGTCGAATTCTTATGACCGTGCAGGAACTCGATCGGATCTTCGATGGTGACAATGTGGTAGTACTTGGTTTCATTGATCAGATCGATGATGGCTGCGAGCGTAGAACTCTTGCCGCTGCCGGTGGGGCCAGTGACCAGCACGATACCGGTCTTCATTTCGACAATCTCGCGCAACTGGTTCGGCAAACCAAAGTCTTCGAAGCGCGGCGGCCGCGGCGGGATCACCCTCATGACAATTGCATGGGTGCCGCGCTGTCTGAAAATGTTGACGCGAAATCGATTTATCCCGGGCAGACTAAACGAAACATCGATCGACCCCAGGGTGTCGAGGTTTTCAGCCGCCTTGGTGTTATCGCCAATGATGATTTTAGCAATTGCCAGAGTTTGGGCCGGCGTAAGTTTTTCGATCCCCGGAATCGGAACTGGTTGCAGCTTGCTAACCAATTCGACCTGCGGTGGACGGCCGGGTGAGAAGATCAAGTCGCTAACTTTGTCCGAGACCGCGAGCATCTGCTGCAGAACTCGCATCAGGTTCAACGGCGCCGGACTCGGCGTTGTGGGTTCGGGGTTTTGTGTTTCCAAGGTTGTGCTCATCAGGTCCAAGCCGTAGTAACAATGGTCTCTTAAAGGGCTTTGATAATAAAGAACGTGACATCGTCGTTCGATCCGCGGCCTTCGGTCCAGGCCATCAGATCGCGATGAATGAAATCAATCATTTCGCGAGCGGGCAGCTCACGACACGCACGCACCGCGGTAACCAATCGATCGCGCCCATATTCTTCGTCCGTGGAATTCATCGCTTCCGTCACACCGTCCGTGTACAGGACGAAGACCTCGCCTGGCTCAATCGTTTCAAAATATTCGTAGTAACGACTGTCGCGAAACATTCCCAGGGGCACACCGCCGCGCTCTTCAAATCGGACGGTGCCATCAACTTTCATCAGCAGCGGCGGATTGTGTCCCGCGTTTGAATAAGAGAGCGTGCGATTCGTCGCGTCCAGAATCCCGTAGAACGCAGTAACGAATTGATTGCGCTCGATCGATTCCCAAAGCAGATAGTTCACTTTGGACATCGAGATGTGCGGCGCGTATCCGATGTGCGTGGCCGCGCGCAGACTCGCGCGCAGGAACGCCATCAAAAGCGCTGCCGGCACGCCTTTACCGGAAACGTCGGCAATCACGACTCCGATCTGGTCGTCGTAGATGCGCACCCAATCGTAGTAGTCACCGGAAACTTCTTCGGTAGGAAAATTGTAAGCGCTAATCTCGAACCCTTCGAGCTGCGGATCGCGGGCCGGCAGAAGTTGCAGCTGCACCTGTCGCGCAACCTCAAGCTGCGTTTCGAGTCGTTGCTTCTCGATCAACTGCTCGTGCAGCATCACCTTCTCAATGATGATCGCAACCTGTGAAGCCAGCAGCATCAGGACTTCGAGATCGTCGTTCGAGTAAGCATTCAGCTCATCGCTCTCAAGATCGAACACGCCGATTACTTCGTTGTTCGAGATGATCGGAGCGACCATCTCTGAATTCGTACGCGGGCGCGCGTTAATGTAGCGCGGGTCGCTGCGTACGTCGTGCGACACGTAAGGCTTGCCCGTCACCGCGACGTGGCCAATCAGGCCTTCGCCCATCTTCAGGTGCAACTCCTGCAAATCATCGATCTCGTAACCGCGCACCGCCTGCGTATGAAAGACGCAGGTCTCGTCCAGTTCCCCGCCCGTTTCTAACAGGGGCTGCGAACACTTGACGAGATAAATACCGGCGGCGTCATACGGAATCAGTGAGTCGAGCGTGTCCATCACCAGATTCAGCACTTCATCAAGATCGAGTGAGCGGCTGATTGTCTTGGTAATGTCGAGCAGCATGCGAAGCTTGTCGATCGTGGACAAGCCGCTGGCCCGTTTCTGCATTATTTCCGGCATTAGATCAATTAGACTCTCGGGGCATTGGATCAGAACTCGCCGGCGTCAGGCCAACCGGTTTTGTCACGTGCAGCTCAATATTCAGTTTCCGTGTCTTGTCCGCCTTCACCTCGAATTCCGGTGAAACGAAAAGACGAAAACCGTCGGCATCAACTGTGACCAAATATTTGCCGGGCGGCAGCGCGACTTCGAACTCTCCCTTGCCATTGGTTACCAGGCGGCGACGGCCCTTGTCACCTTCAAGGGTCACCTGCGCATTTACCACCATGGCTTTGTGGACGTCAGTGATTACCCCTCTTACCTTGCCCAAATGATCTTTAGGCGTCGCAGCGTTCGCCATTGCTAAAAAACCGGCCAGGATGATCAAAACTATGAACCAGCGTCTCATCGAATTTGATTATACGTGTTCAGCGCGACTCGTAGAAGCAGCTTTGTATTCTTTCCACAAATGCGTGACTTTGATTCGATATTCAACCAACTGACGGCTGACGCCAAAGTGCCTGGCGATTTCGCTTGACCGACGGCCCTGAACAACAAACCGGCGTAACGCTTCGTAAGGAACCAAAGCCGCCGCGCCAACCGCATAAGCGGCCTCTTCGTCATCGTGATTATAGTCGCGAGCCAGTGTTTGTTTAGAAGCAGCACCATCCCTCACGGCCGGTTCCCTGCTGATAACCGCGAGACGATTTGGCTGGTGGCCCAGGAAGACGTGGGCAACTTCTTCCATCAGCGTGGCGCGATTTCTTTGCTTGCCGTGCGCGGGATTTAGAATCACCAACCTCCACCCATTCGGCAAAGGTCGCGAACATGCGCCGCCTGACCACTCATCCGCGGCGTCACCTAATAAATGCGCACGTGATTCGGGCGACAGACCTTCGATGCTGTTGAAGTCCACGACCAGAAGTTTCGCGAACTCGGCGAGCTTAAACGGATCTAAGGGCTGGGCTGAGGCGACGCCCGCAAAGTCCCGCAACCCCAATGCACGCAACTCAAATTGTTTTCGTTTTTCGCCGGGAGGCAAAGGATTCAGCACGAGGAATTATAACAGGAACAATCGGCCACAGATAGACACAGACTTACAGAGATAATCTCTTATTTCTTATCTGTGAATATCCGTGTTCATCTGTGGCGAGTCAACGCTTGCGACCCGGTGTTTGACTGAACTGCGCGTATGCAACCCTGAACAATTCTGAAAGCGCTTTGGCAGTATCGGCAGTCAGATGTTTGTCCGCACGCAGGTGTGCTTCGACGATCTCGGGTGTCGATTCGTGCGGATAATACACAACCGGGTTCGGATCAGAGACGCTTCGAGGTCCATGATGCATCACCCGCTCAATCGGCATGTCGAGCCATGAAGCGAGACGCGCAATATTGTCGGCGTCGGGTTTGCCCGTGCCGTTTTCGATCCGCGACAAGGTCGATGCTGACACGCCGGTTTTGTCCGCGACGTCGCGCAGACTCAAGCCCTGCTCTTCGCGCCGGCGACGCACCGCGTTGCCCAGTTCAGAAGTATTGACTCCAGTTTTCTTAACCATGGGACAGAAGTGTATCACCCATTCAGTTTTAGCTGCAAGACTGTGTTTTATTGTTGGGACAAGACGGGCCAGGCTCTCATAGCTGCATTGCAACTGTCAGAACTATCCGGCATCAGCGGCTTGCGCTTAACGTGACTTCGTTCAATGATGTGTTGGGAATGTTTATTGCCAGCTAATCTAGTATGAACAGAAGATTCTTCAACTCTTTTCCTATCTTGCTCGCCTTGCTTGCAACTGGCGGTTTCGCATCAACCGTAGCGCAAGACCGTCCAAAAACCGAAACCGAGATTCACGCTATCCTTACGAAGGCTCGCAGCAAGGATCTCAAGACTTCCGATGAGGGCGAAGAAGCATTATCTAAACTCGACGCCAAATCTCTACCTGCATTGAGCTCCATTCTAAAAAACGGAAAACCTTGTGACCGTATCGCCGTTGCTCAATGGTTCATAGCGTTTGACCCTAACAATAAAGATCTGATTCCAGCAATGACTCAGGTCGCCACTGGGGGATCTGTTCGCTCTCTGGTCCACCTTCAAGAGGAAATGATGTGTCGCCGGGGCGCGGCTTTTGTGCTTGGCCTCTCCGCTGACGGCATTCCTGTCCTGACGCGTTTACTTAAAGAAGGCGATTTGTTCGAACGGCAAAGCGCGATCTTTGCCTTTGATGATCTTACCGAGACTTCGAATTATCCCGAAGGTAGCGTGCCCGCAATGATGGACGCGATACCAGCGATCGCGAAAGCCGCCAAAGAAAAAGATCAAACGATGAGTTGTATGTCTGACGAGGTTTTGGGACAAATCGCACGGGGCGCAAACGCTGAACTCAGCAAGCTAGCGAAACAATATTTTCACCCGTAATGTTTTCTCGAGTGACAACGGATCCAACAAATCGCTAATTCTTCACCGCCTGCGCCAATGACCGCCACGACTGTCGCAGCAATTCATTTATCTTCGCCCAATCTTCTTCTGTGACGCCGGTAGTTTCGGCTTTCGTGTCGCGGATTGTCATTGCCTCGGCGCGCAATCGTCCATGTTCCATGACGCGCTCGACCGGGACGCGATAAAGCTCAGCCTGTAATTCCGCCAGCGCGCGATCCAAATCACCCGGAGCGTGCTGCGCCCTTTGACGATGAATGATCCACCACTCAAGCTCGAGCTTCGACGCTTTACTAACATCGAAATCAATATCGCTCATGTTGTGGACGTAGTTATAAAACCTGATCAAGTCCGGCAGCGCCTTTTCGTAATCCGATCGCTGCTTCCCTTCCTTGAAGACGAACGCCGCATTGGCCGCATAGTAAGCAACCAGATTCGATTTAACCGGCGTCATGTGATATTGCGTGCGCAGCAGTTCCGTCATTTGATTGAATAGCCGCGCGCGTTGTTTCTCGTAATATGATCGCCACATCGCCGTTTCCAGACGCGCGACTTCATCGGGCTCGAACTCGCGCATGCGCGTCGTGCGCGGAAAGAAGAGATCATAGAGGACTGCGCAGATAAGCAGTGCGAGCACGAGTGAAATGACGCGCACCACGATCTTCATCTTACGTCTCCGAGTTTGACTGGCCATATCAGGTTAGCCATGATATGCCAGAAATAATTCCGAATCACCGAAAAAATTAAGAACTGGAGCAAGAGCATGGCTTACACACATCAGGAGTTAAAACATAAGACGCTGGCCGAGCTGCGCGACATCGCGAAAGATATCGAGCACGAAGCAGTTCAGGGTTACACCCAACTAAATAAGGAGCATTTGATCGTGGCTCTCTGCAAGGCCCTGAACATCGACATGCACGAACATCACGAAGTCGTCGGTGTCGATAAGGCCTCGATTAAATTGCGCATCAAGGCGCTGAAAACCAGGCGGGACGCCGCGCTGACCGCGCACGATCGTGCGGCACTCAAAAAGGCCCGGCGCGGCATCCACCGCTTGAAGCGACAGATTCATAAGGCGACCGTGTAACCGACCGATGAGACATCTCACCCTTGTTATCGTCGCTGCGTCGGTAAGCTTTGTCGCGGGCTGTTCACTATCAAAATCCAATATGCAAACAAACTCGGCGAGCGCTGCGCCGTCGATTGCAGGTACCAGCCCATCCTCAACTCCAGTCACGGCAGCGAGCGAACGCGACAGTCATTCGAACGAAACAGCAAGCGGCGCCACTGAAATAAACGACGAGTTGCGCACGCCGGTAAAGGGCAGCGATGAGCGTCAAGCCATCATGGATGCGCTACGCGGCAATCAACAGGTCGTGTTTCAGGTTAACAACCTGAAAGTTCATAACGGCTGGTGTTGGGTGGACACAACTCCGCTCGACAAAGGCGGACGAGCTACGGCTGAAGGTGGCCCAAACCTCCTGCATTTTGAAAACGGCAGATGGAAAGTGATGGATCTTTCCAAAGTGCCCGACGACAGAAATGATCCGCTCGGGCCGGAAGACGCGAGTCCGACCTTCGTTAAGAACGTGATGAAGACATTTCCCGGAGTGCCCCGCGACATTTTCCCGAAACCGACAAAGTGAAGAGACGCGGGCGGAGGATCTCCTTGCATCGTTTAGAGGCGGGG
>DNNE01000215.1:7043-10433 GCA_003487805.1 Blastocatellia bacterium
GGCGGGCAGTAGCCCGCCTCTAAACAACTCGGATGTCTGTATCACGATTCGGATGTTTGTGTCCCTCATTGACTTTCATCACGAACTGGCATAGAAAACCTTCCGCAAAGTTTCCCTCTCTGAATCGAATAATCCAAACGAGGTAGCGCCGAATGAAGCAAGCTATCAGTATCAATGTCAATGGTGTCGATCATGCCGACGAAGTCGAGCCGCGCATGTTGCTCGTGCATTACCTGCGCGACGTCCTGGATCTGACTGGAACGCATGTCGGGTGCGAGACTTCAATCTGCGGCGCCTGCACTGTGCTCGTCGACGGTCAGGCGGTGAAGTCATGCACGATGTTCGCGGTCCAGGCCGACGGATCGAACATGACAACGATCGAAGGACTCGCAACCAACGGCACGCTGCATCCCGTTCAGGAAGGTTTTTGGGAGAAGCACGGCTTGCAATGCGGCTATTGCACACCGGGAATGATCATCGCGGCGAGTCAAATCATCGATCGCAATCCCAATCCGTCGCGCGAAGAGATTCGTCACGGCCTGGAAGGAAATCTGTGCCGCTGCACTGGCTATCAGCACATCGTCGAGGCGGTTGAGTATGCGGCGAAGAAAGCGAGCGCATAGCCATGGCAGACAAATTAGTTGGAAAGCGAATCAAACGCACCGAAGACCCGCGCTTGATCAAAGGTCTCGCCCATTATGTTGATGACATCGGCTTGCCGGGCACGCTGCATGTCGCATTCGTGCGATCAATCTACGCGCACGCGCGCATCAGTGGCATCGACACGACTGAAGCGATGAAAGCGCCGGGCGTCCTCGCCGTTTATACGGGCAAAGATATCGCGAACGTCGGTCCCGTTCCCTGCGCCGCGGCGCTGCCGGACTTGAAAGTTCCTGACTATCGCGTGCTGGCAACCGGCAAGGCGCTGTTCGTTGGCCATCCGATCGCGGCGGTCGTCGCGACTGACAAGTACCTGGCTCGCGATGCGGTTGATCTGGTTGCGGTCGATTACGAAGAACTGCCGGTGGTCGTCGATGTCGAGCAAGCTGCCGAAGGCGGAGCACTCGTCCATGAATCTTTCGGCGACAACATCGCTTACAAACTAACTTCCGGCGAAGGCGATATCGAAGCGGCGATGAAATCTGCCGACAAAATCGTGTCGCAAAAGATGGTGCACCAAAGGCTCGCACCGATAGCCATGGAGCCGCGCGGCGTACTCGCCAGATACTTTCCGGGCGAAGAAGAACTCACAGTTTGGTCCTCGACGCAGATTCCGCACCTGCTGCGCACGCAGCTCGCTTTGATGATCGGCATTCCGGAAAACAAGTTGCGCGTGATTACTCCTGAAGTCGGCGGCGGCTTTGGCTCGAAACTGAATGTTTATGCCGAAGAAGCCCTGCTCGGTTGGATTTCGATTCAACTCGGGAAACCTGTGAAATGGATCGAGTCTCGCCGCGAAAATGTGCAAGCCACGATTCATGGTCGCGCCCAGGTTGGAACTATTGAAGTGGGCGTCAAGAACGACGGCACGATCACGGGATTGCGTTACAACGTCATCGCCGATCTTGGCGCTTATCATCAGCTTCTGACGCCGGCGATTCCGACGCTGACGGGTTTGATGTTATCCGGTGCTTACAAAATCCCTGCGATTCAGATGAACGTTCAAGGTGTTTTCACGAACAAGATGTCGACGGACGCTTATCGCGGCGCGGGCCGGCCCGAAGCGACTTATGTGGTCGAGCGCATCATGGATGTCATCGCCCGCGAACTTAATCTCGATCCCGTCGCGGTGCGTCGGAGGAACTTTCCCAACGCGGACGAGTTCCCTTTTCACACGGCGACTGGTTTGGAATACGACAGCGGCGATTATGAAGCTGCGCTGGCCAAGGCTCTCGATCTTGCCGGCTATCAAAAGCTGCGCGCTGATCAAGCGCAGGCACGCGCTGACGGCCGCATCATGGGCATAGGTTTATCCAGTTACGTCGAGATCTGCGCGCTTGGTCCATCACAGGCGATGCCGGCCGGCGGCTGGGAGAGCGCCACGGTGCGCATCGAGCCGACCGGCAAAGTCACCGTGATGACCGGCGCTTCACCGCATGGCCAGGGTCAGGAAACTTCTTTCGCTCAGATCGCGGCTGATGAACTCGGCGTGGCTCTCAACGATGTCACTGTCATCCACGGCGACACGGGGATCGTGCAGTACGGCATCGGCACGTTCGGCAGTCGCGCGACTGCGGTTGGCGGCACCGCGATGTTCATAGCAATCCAGAAACTAAAAGAGAAAGCCGCCAGGATTGCCGCGCACATTCTGAAATGCGAAGCTTCGGGTTTGGCTTTTGCAGGCGGTCGGTATTCTCGACAAGCTGCCGCCGCCGCGACTGCTGAAGTTTCTGAACCCGACGTGCCGGTCGGTGAAGCGCCCGCGGGCGCTCTGCCTGAGCCAGACACAGAAGGCAGATCAACTCTGAGCATTCAGGAGATTGCCCTGATAGCGCACATTGCCAAGGAACTTCCGCCCGACACCGAACCTGGTCTGTCCGCGACTTACTTTTTCGAGCCGAAGAATTTCACCTTTCCTTTCGGCACGCACATCTGTGTAGTCGAGATCGATAAAGATACCGGCGAGACGAAGATCATCAAATACGTCGCTGTCGATGACTGCGGCAAGGTCATTAATCCCCTGCTCGTCGACGGACAAATCCACGGCGGCATCGTCCAGGCAATCGGACAGGCTTTGTACGAAGAAGTCGTGTACGACGAGCAGGGACAACTCGTCACGGGCGAGCTAATGGATTACGCGTTACCGAAGGCCTCGCAGATGCCCTGGTTCGAAACTGATCGCACCGAGACACCTTCGCCCGTGAATCCTCTGGGCGTAAAAGGCGTGGGCGAAGCTGGCACAATCGGGGCTACACCCGCGGTCGTAAATGCAGTTGTCGATGCGTTGTCGCCTTACGGCGTGAAGCACGTTGATATGCCGATTCGGCCGGAAAACGTTTGGAAACTAATCCATTGAAGAGATTTATTCATTGACTCATTGGTTCATTNNATTCAGGAGATTGCCCTGATAGCCCACATCGCCAAAGAACTTCCACCTGACACCGAGCCGGGCTTGTCCGCCACCTACTTTTTCGAGCCAAAGAACTTTACTTTTCCGTTCGGCACGCACATTTGCATGGTTGAGATCGACAAGGAAACCGGCGAGACAAAGTTCCTGCGTTATGTCGCGGTTGATGATTGCGGCAAGGTGATCAATCCCCTGCTGGTCGACGGACAGATCCACGGGGGGATTGTCCAATCAATTGGCCAGGCGCTGTACGAAGAAGTTGTATACGACGAACAGGGACAACTGATCACTGGCGAGTTGATGGACTATGCGATACCAAGAGC
>DNNE01000215.1:10625-10820 GCA_003487805.1 Blastocatellia bacterium
TCATTGACTCATTGGTTCATTGAATCATTGGCTTGTTGGTCATGTTTCAAATGAATCAATGAGCAAATGATTCAATGAACCAATCATCTGGAGGTCTTTCATGATTGCAGCTCAATTTGATTACAAACGCGCGCACACGCTCGACGAAGCGCTTTCGCTACTCGCGCAAAATGAAGACGCCAAGATTCTCGCCGG
>DNNE01000215.1:11120-11343 GCA_003487805.1 Blastocatellia bacterium
GAAGACGCCAAGATTCTCGCCGGCGGGCACAGTTTGATTCCGGCGATGAAGCTCCGTCTGATGCAGCCACCGCTGCTGATCGACATCGGCCGCATCAAAGATCTCGCTTATATTCGCGAAGAGGACGGCGAGATTCGCATCGGCGCGGCAACCACGCACTATCAAATCGAATCGTCTGAGTTGCTGAAAAAGATTTGTCCGCTGCTGCCTGAATGCGCGAGCC
>DNNE01000215.1:11632-12243 GCA_003487805.1 Blastocatellia bacterium
GGCCTGAAGGCGGGAGCCACATCGGCGACGTGCAGGTTCGAAACAAAGGGACCATCGGCGGCAGCGTCGCGCACTCTGATCCCAGCGGCGATTGGCCGGCGGCGATCGTTGCCCTCAGCGCGGAACTCGTAGCCGTCGGCAGGAATGGTGAACGCGCGATTAAAGCGGACGACTTCTTCGTTGATTTGCTGACGACGGCCCTCGACACGAGCGAAATCCTGCGTGAGATTCGCATCAATAAGACGAACTGCGGCAACGCGCAAGCGTACGTGAAGATGCATCATCCCGCCTCCGGCTTCGCGGTTGTCGGCGTCGCGGCGAATCTTTCAATGAAAGCCGGCGACTGTGAACGCGCGAGCATTGGCATCACCGGCGTCTCTGCGAAGGCTTATCGAGCCAGCGCCGTCGAGTCCGCATTGAATGGCGCTGCGCTGAACGACGAAACGATCGCGAACGCGGCTGCACACGCGGCTGACGGTGTGGACATCAATGGTGATCTCTTCGCGTCGGCTGATTACCGGCGGCATCTCGCTACGGTGTACACAAAGCGCGCAATCGATGCTGCAATTGCGCGCGCGAAGTAGAACGAATCCGCAGATTACGCAGATTAC
>DNNE01000215.1:12545-43033 GCA_003487805.1 Blastocatellia bacterium
GCAGATTACGCAGATTACACCGACAAGAAAAACAGCGGGCCAAAAAGAAAGCACAAAAGGCACAAACAGGAAGATCCAAAAACACGTAAAGAATCCGGAGATTGTTTTTGTGCCTCTTGTGCCTTTTTGTGGCTTACTTCTTATCTGTGTAATCTGTGGATGACATCTGATGAAGATCGAAGGCACCCACCAAATTCACGCCCAGCGCGATCGGATCTACGCCGCTCTCATCAATCCTCAAATTCTGCAACTGTGCATTCCGGGTTGCCAGTCGCTCGACAAGACCGCTGACAATACTTACGTCGCGACGATGAAAGCGGGCGTTGGTCCGGTAAAAGGAATATTCAAAGGCAACGTGCGTCTCGAGGACATGCAGCCGCCGTCGCACTACCGCATGATTGTCGACGGCAAAGGCGGGCCCGGCTTTGTAAAAGGCACCGGCGAATTCGATCTGCAAGACGTCGATGGCGGAACCGTGATTGCCTATAAAGGCGAACTGCAAGTCGGCGGAGTGATCGCCGGAGTGGGCCAGCGCATGATTGAAGCGGCCGCCAAGATGCTGGCTGCACAGTTTTTCAGCAAGCTGGATTCGGAAATCAAGAAAGCTGAGCAACCGGCAGTATCCTAATTTGAATTTTCTCTGCGGCCCTCTGTGGGATCCTCAGTTTCCCCTCTGCGGTAATCCTCAGGCAGCGAAATGAAACCGCAGAGGAAGCACCGAGGTCTTCGCAGAGGAACGCAGAGGAGACTTAAATTACGACACTACGGAGTAACCTCTGTCTTCGTGTCCGTTGTGTCTTCGTGGTGAATCAATCCCGGCCAGCCACTCATCCCGAAGACACCAAGATTATGCAATGCTTCGCGGTGCGCTATTTTAGGATCCTCCCATGCCAGGCAAAGACGATCCACGAATTCACACGAAACGTTTTTTTCGAATCCATTTCGTGTGACTGCGTGGATCATTCTTGCTCAGGGGAAAGACAACACGAACCCAATACAGGGGACTACCCGACGCTCAGTCCCTCAACAAAGCCCTTCGCTTGGCTTGCTTCTCTTTCGACGACAAATTGAAGTTGTAGTCGTAAATCGAATTCTCCCAATCACCGTACATCGGATTAGGCAGCACGATGAAGTGAGTCCCGAACTGCGACTTATTTTTTTCGGTGACTTCGATTCGGCTGGCCACTGTCTTGCTCTTCTCAAACATGTCAGAGAAGTCGTTCAAGTTGTCACCCATCAACAGCACCACGTGGTATCGCTTATCGATCGAGTCGCGACGCGGCTGCTTACTGTCGCTCTTTGTGTCGGTGCGCACCAGCAGAGTTTCGTCATTTACTTCAGGAAATCCCACGTTTTTGAGGTTCCGTGCCGTGCCGTCTTTTTCGGCAATCTTTCGATTTGTCACATAAAAAACGCGCACGCCGCGCGAGTGTGCGTAGCGCAAAAATTCCAACGCGCCCGGAATCGGCGTCGCCTCGGCGCGGTTACACCAATCGGTCCAGCCTTCCGGATAATTCACGCCTTTCTTAATGAGCATCCCCTGGTAACGACTGTTATCGAGGATCGTCTCGTCGACATCGACGATGATCGCGCGCCGCATGCGAATGCGTCGGTTGCGCAAATCGCGATCGAGCAACATACGAGCCAGCACGTATGTCTGGTACTCAAGCGCACGCGCTTCGCCTGCTGCCTGCTGCCACACAGTCGCCGCTTCGATGTAAGTGTTGTCGGCTTGCTGCTGTCCATTAACTGCTATGACGAAACTGAATAAAAACGCTGTGGCGATGGACGCGACTCTTGCTCTTGAAACAGAATTGATTCTCATGTTTTTGATTTAGTAGTCGATAAACTAGGGAAGACGTTGACGCCGGGCCTTCGCGATGAACGCTTCAATGTCTGCGATGCTGCGCGGCAGAGCGGCAGTCATCCACTTCGCACCTTCGGGAGTGATTACCATGTCGTCTTCGATGCGCACGCCGATCCCACGGTACTTTTCGAACGCCGGACGAATCGCCGCTATTAATTTTTCGTTCTCCGGCGTCTTTGGCAAATTGTCCAACGCATCGGGCCGAATGTAGATTCCCGGTTCGTTGGTAAAGGTCATCCCCGGTTCAAAGCGCGCGCCCCCGCCGACGTCATGCACGTTCATTCCCAACCAATGACCGTTCTGGTGCATGAACCACATCCGATACTGCTCAGAATTAGGATCGGTAATCAGGCCAAGCTTCAGCAGTCCGGCTTTGATCACTGCCAGCGACGCGCGATGCGCATCTGAAAGAGTAGCTCCAGGCTTCGCAGCCCGGGCGGCAGCCTCCTGCGCGTCATAGACGATTTGATATATCGCAGCCTGCGCCGGCGAGAACTTTCCGTTGACCGGCGTTGTGCGCGTGACGTCCGCGCTATAGTGGCCAAACTCAGCGCCGACATCCATCAACAAAAGATCGCCGGGCTGGCACTGTGATTGCGACTCTTCGTAATGCAGGGTCGTGGCATTCGCGCCACAGCCGACGATGTCCGGATAACCCCAATTGTCTGCGTTGCGAAGTTTGAAGACGCGCGCGACTTCCGCATCGATTTCGTATTCCCATTTCGCGTTAGCCGCGGCGATCCAGGCGCGCTCATGCGCTTCGATGCTGATGTCGATCGCGTGTTGAAGAATCTCAAGCTCCATCGCAGATTTTCGCGCGCGCATGTCCGCGAAAATTGGCGCGATCGTTTTGATGGTTATGCCCGCAACGGTTTTCCAGTCGTTCGCAAAGCGTTGCTCCTGGCGATACTCGCGACTCTCGCCCCTGTCTGGTGCGGCGACGAGACAAACGGTCGCAAGCGAACTCACATCATTGCCGGCAGAACCTGTGGCCGATCGCGGACTCGACATCAAAACATTCTCAGCTTTCGGCGAATAAGATTCCTTGTTGCGCGCCGCTTTCATGAACGGTTCAAACTCGCTGGCCGCCCAAATCTCTTTGATCCCAGAAAAACGCGCGGCCTCTTCCGCGCTGTACATATGACCGGTCCACGTTTCGGCCGCGGGGTTGCGTCGCGGCAGAAAAAGTATTTCCGGAGAGTGCGTCCCCGGCATCATTATCAGCGTCGCGCCTTTTTGGTTCAGATTGGTGAGATAAAAAAGATTGTTCTCTTGCCGGAAAGCGTAATCTACGTCGTTGGTATAAACGCGAGGCTCGGCGCTGAACATTACCAACATCGCGCCTGGTCCGATCGCTTCGGCCACGTGCTTGCGCCGCGCGGCCAATTCATCCAGACGCTTTGCATCATCAAACACGGGCGCGGGCGGCGTGACGCGAACCACTGTCGCCGGCGGCGCATCCTTGCTCGCCAGAGCTGAATCAAACTGGAAAAGGGAAACGAAACCAATAGCGGCTAAGGCAAGAAAGCAAACGACAAGAGTTCTGGTTCTATTATTCATCTCAACTCCGGGTCTCAAAATTTGGGACGGTGTTTCGCATAGATCAATTAACCACAGAGCGCACAGAGAAAAGCTAAGCCACAAAAAGGCACAAGAAGCACAAAAGGTTTATCAACAGCGACCGTGGTTTCTCTTTTACTGTTTGTGCCTTTTGTGCATTTTCGTGGCTGATTCTTTTTGTCCTTCTCTGTGCCCACTGTGGTAAAAAAAGTTTTAAGCTTCGGCGGTGCGTTTCTTTGGTGGTAACGCGCACTAGACTTAAGGATGATTTTCGTTTCGATTTCGTTTCGGTTTGTCACTGGGCGTGATGACTCTGGTTTTCCCTTTGGGGCCAACGAACACGGTTGTGCCATCCGGATTTCTGATTAGGCGTCCGCCGTTCGGCAGCACTCTGATGTCGGGCATCGTTCCCGGCGGAGGTCGCCTGTCCTGCGGCGGCGGGCGATTTGGATTGAAAGGCGGTTGTTGTCCGGGTAAGGGAGTGCGATCGCCCGGACGATTCGAATCTTGTGCCTGATGGGCCGGATCGAAAGTCTCGGGCCGCGGAGGATTTAATTGCTGTTCGTCTTTCGAGTCAGGCTTCCTTGCGGCGCTGCGCTGAGTTTCAGTTTTTGTCTTATCAGTCTTCTCTTGAGTCGTCCTGGCAGTATCAACAGACTGGGTCGACTCGGTCGACGGCGCCGAAGTGTTGCCCGGCTGCGAAGACTGCACGGGCTGCGATTCAGTTTGCACCGTCGGTGCAGCAGCCGGTTGCGATTGACGGCGATGATAAGCGTAGAATCCTGCGGCGCCGCCGGCGAGCAAGATCAAAACAACCACTGCCGCGGCAATCGGCCGCCAGTTTGTTCGCGCCGGCGCCTGGGCCAACGCCGCCTGGCCGCCGGTGACTGTCCGCACGTTCGTCGTCTCTCCGGCGACCAACGTCTGCGCTTCGCTGGAGTGCGACGGCGAACTCATCCGCTGTGTTTGATCGCCGGCCAGTCGCGTTGCTTTTTCTGATGAGACGGTATGCGCCGCGCCGTACCCAACAGTGCCGGGTGTTATCAGCGTCTGTTCACCCATTCCCGACTCACCGGCGCGCAAAGCGTCGCGCATTGCCGTTGCGGTCGTGAAACGATCGTCGCGTTTCTGCGACATAGCTTTATCGAGCACATTCGACAAGCCGGCGCTAACGTCACTGCGAACCTGATTAGCCAGCGGCAACGGATCAGGCTGACCATTGACGACAGCCCCGGCGCGACTGAGCGCGTCCGGCGGCTTGATGTTCGTGACCAGGTGATAGAGCGTCGCGCCCAGAGCATAGATGTCGCTGCGCGGATCAGTTCCCTTGCCTTGAATCTGTTCCAACGGTGCGTAGTTCGGCGTGTAGCCAAAGATGCTGGCCGAAGTTGTGACCGCCGTAAGTGGCCCTACGGACCCTTTGGCAAGTCCAAAATCCAGCAACACGATTTGCCCCCGCGCTGTCAGTTTCAGATTCTGCGGTTTGATATCGCGATGAATTATTTGCGGGTCCTGGGTGTGAAGATAATCGAGCGCGTCACAAAGCTGATCGCCCCAGCGCGCGACTTCATCCTCGGGAAAAGGAGCATTGCGCGCGTTGAGCATCTCAAAGAGATCTTCGCCCGCAATGAACTGCATCACCAGAAATTGGCCATCGCCTTCGTTGAAATGATCGCTGACGCGGGGCAATGCCTGATGATGAAGCCGCGCCAAAAGCCGCGCTTCGCGCTCGAATTGTTTGCGAAGTTTCTCGTCAACAAAAAACGTTTCCTTCAATGCGACCACAGTATCCAGCCGCTCATCAACAGCTTCGTGCACCGCCCCCATTCCGCCCTGTCCCAGCTGGCGGACGATGCGATATCGGCCTTGTAAAATCGTTCCTTCTGTAAGCATTACGACAAAACTAAACGAAACCGCAGTCTATCATTCTGTCCAACGCAAGGCCAACGCAATTAGTTTCAATCCTTCACGCTAAAACCGGTCCTTAGCTCGCCAGACTTTGTTAAGACGATCGAGAGTCTATTCTGGTCTTTTGACGATCAATACTTTGAGCGTATGCTAGCCGCGCATGAGCACGCCAATTTCATTCGACCACGAAGGCGACATCATCGACATAACGCCAAAGAAACCGCGGCGGCGTAAATGGAAATGGCTGATACTCGTTGCAATCGTAGTTCTCCTTTTCAGCGCCTCACGCGCGGTTTCGATTTATCTATCAGCGGCGTGGTTTGGTTCGCTCGGATATGCATCCATTTTTTGGTTCATCTTCAGAGCCAAACTCCAGATATTTCTCGTCTTCCTGATCCTGACGACTGCGATCCTGCGTAGCGCATTCTGGCTAATTGGACGCGCCTTCTCATCCTTTTCATTCGAGCGGCGCACTGTCTTTATTAATCAACAGCCAGTAAATTTTTCGCCGGCGCGCTTACTTCGCCCGTTGGCGTGGGTCGTATCGATAGTCGCCGGATTCATCTTCGCGTTTGGGATGCGCGAATCATGGCGCAGCTTTGCCTTGTATTTTCATCAAGTCGCCACCAGTCAAGCCGATCCGATCTTTAACAAGCCAGTGGGTTTTTATCTCTTCACGCTGCCGGTCTATGACGCAATTAGTTCGTGGCTGCTCACGCTCTCGTTCATCATTTTAGTGGCCGCGATTATCTACGCGGCCCTCGCGATGACCCAGCAGGGGATCTCGACATCCGGCGATTCAGCCAAAGCGCGCAAGATTAGCCTGGCCACAGTGTCCGTGCCGCTCGCGGTTTGGCTCGTAATTCTGGCCTGGCGTTTCATCCTTTCTCGCTATCCATATCTCTGGGAAGATCACCAGACATTTTCCGGCGTCACGTACGTCGAAGCGAATCATTTATTGCCGGCGTTTGTCTGGGTGGCCGTGGCCCTCCTGCTAGCCGCGCTGATTTGCCTCATCAACGGGTTTGCGGTGCGAAAATTTCGCTTGCTGATCGCGGCGCTGGCTATTCCCATCGTTGTTTACGTCATCGGAGCAGTCATCATTCCCGCTTACGTCACCAGTTTTATCGTCAAGCCGAACGAGTTAGGACGCGAGACGCCTTACATCACACACAACATCGCAGCCACGCGAGCGGCCTTCGGAATCGAGCGTATCGAACAGAGAGCTTTCGACGCGAATACCACCGCCGACAGTGCCGATCTACAAGGCAATCGCGCGACGCTGGAAAACATTCGGCTGTGGGATTGGCGAGCGCTAAAAGATACGCTGCAGCAAATCCAGGCGATTCGCACCTACTACGATTTCACCGACGTCGATGTCGATCGTTATGTAGTCGGCGGACAGAAGCGCCAGATGATGATTGGCACCAGAGAGCTTAACGTCGGGAAGCTGCCCGAGTCTTCGCGGAACTGGGTCAATGAAAAATTAATTTATACGCACGGCTATGGCCTCACGATGAATACCGCCAACGGATTCGATTCTGAAGGCATGCCGAAGTTCGTGGTGTCGAACATGCCGGTCGAATCCACCGCTCCCGAGATAAAAGTCACCCGGCCCGAAATCTATTACGGTCAGGAAACCGGCGACAGCGTTTATGTTAAGACGAAACGGATGGAGTTCAATTATCCGCAGGGAGAGACAAACAATCTCACCGCGTATGAAGGCACTGGCGGTATTGAACTGGGTGGTTTTTTCAAACGCTGGCTGCTCGCCTGGGCCCTCGACGATGTCACCAAGCTGCCCTTCTCAGACGATGTCACGCCCGCGAGCCGGGCGTTGATTCATCGCAACATCCGCGAAATTGTTGACGGAGTCGCGCCATTTCTGGTTTACGACAACGATCCTTATATGGTCGTGAGTTCCGAAGGACGGCTCTACTGGATCATCGACGCGTTTACTGAGAGCGCGACCTATCCTTACTCGCGGCACTACCAGGCCGCCGACAAAAACGTTAACTACATTCGCAACAGCGTCAAGGTTGTCATCGACGCTTACAACGGCACGACGAATTTCTATGTATTCGACGCGAACGATCCTTTGATTCAAAGTTATCGCGCGATCTTTCCGGCGCTCTTTCACGATCAAAAAGAAATGCCGGCGGATTTGCGCGCGCACGTCCGCTATCCCGAGACCTTGATTAAGACGCAAGCCGAGGTTTTTGCTCTCTATCACACGCAAGACATCAACTCGTTCTTTCAGCGCGAAGACTTGTGGAATGTGGCCCGCCAGGTGGCGCCCAGTGCGGACAAGACCCAGCCAGGAGCAGAGCAATCGATTGAGCCCTACTTCGTCCTGATGCAACTGCCCGGTGAAAAGGAAGGCGTCGAGTTCGTCGAGATTCTTCCGTTCACCCCGTCGAATCGCAACAACATGATTGGATGGATTGCCGGGCGCTGTGATGGCGATGCTTACGGGTCGCTGCTCGCTTACAACTTTCCGAAGTCGCGTCTGGTTGATGGGCCGCTGCAAATCGAAGCGCGGATCGATCAGAATGCTCAGCTATCTGGCCAGTTCACGCTGTGGAACCAGCAAGGCTCGCACGTCCAACGCGGACATCTGCTCGTGATTCCGATTGGGAAGTCGCTGCTTTACGTCGAGCCAATCTATTTGAAAGCTGAACGAAGCCCGATGCCGGAACTGCGTCTGGTGGTGCTGGCAACCCAGGACCGTCTGGCGTACGGCAATAACTTTGACGAAGCGCTCAACAACCTGTTCGGTGAATCCGCGAAAGCGCCAGCCGAAACCAAACCGGAAACTCAACAACCAAATGCGAACGCCGGCCCGAAAGCTTCGCCCTCTCCGCAATCTTCGGCGACGCCCAACATCCAACAGTTGGTTAACCGCGCGGTTCAGGAGTTCGATGATTATCAGAGACTGACGTCAGAAGGTAAGCTGGCGGAAGCGGGCAAGAAATTAGAAGAGCATAAGCGCACGCTTGAAGAGTTGAAGAAGGCCGGCAGCAAGCTGCCATAGTTACTTGATCTTGTCCTCAAGTTTTTTCGCTTCCGCAAGTGCGTCCTGATATTCGGGCGCGTAATCCGGCAGAGGCTTCATCGCCCTCAACGCATCAATCTGTTTCCGCGCCTCATCGTTACGATGCGCTTCGGCATATGCCTGCGCGAGGCGCACCCGCATAACGGCATTGTTTGGTCCAACCTTGATTCCTTTTTCTAAATAGCTGATCGCTTTCGAGGTGTCGCCGCCTAAGAATCTCGGCGATTCCAAATAGACCTGGCCCAGAACCATGTAAGCGCTGCCCGACTGAAAACCCTCATCGATCTTCAGCACGGTTTCCATTTCCTGCTTTATATCATCGAGCTCTCCCAAACCAGAGAGCGTACTGATCTGCGCGTTGCCACCGTAGTTTGCGCCCAACCAGAAATGGCCTTCAGGTTTTCCAGCTTGCAAACGGACGGCAAGCTTTCCTGCTTCGATGCCTTCGCGATAAGCCTTGTCCTGTTCGGTGGAGTCGGGCGTGTGCGCGCCCAGATAGTAATCGAACTTGGCCAGACGCCACGCCAGATCATAATTGGCCGGATCGTCCGCCTGGGCCTGGCGCAGGCTAACAATCGCCTGACGCACCTTCACCAGGTCGGCGCGTTGAGCGTAATACCGGTCCGCCTCAACGATGGCCTCGGCTGATGGCCTGACTGCGACGTGATCGGCGGTGGCCGTGGACGCTTTTCGGCAGCCCATTCCATTCAGAACGACCAAAGCAATCCCTGCAAGAACGGCAGTTTTGCCTAGCATTTCCAGCAATCCAGTGGTTGTAAGAGTCAGATTGTATAGTTGTGTCATACACGCCTCAATTGCCTTTCGCCGGGACTCGCGAATAAGGTATAGTCCGCGTTCGGCCACATACGAAAAACAGAGGCATCAGTGACAGCAGCAGCTTTTTACGATCTCGAAGGGACGTTGGTCAGCACCAACCTGGTCCATACGCTCGGCTTCTATGCGCGCAATCAACCGAGCCTCCTTCGCAGCTTCAGCAAGAGCGCCACCACGCTGCTAAGTGTTCCGCTGTTCGCCGTAAGTGATCAGTATAGCCGAAAAGTCTTTAACGATCTCTTCTTCAAGCGATACAAAGGCGAACGTGAAGATCGGATGCGCTTCTTCGCAGACGAGCTGTTCGAAAAAATCCTGAAGCCGGCTGTTTATCCAGGCACGTTCGAATTGATCGAAAAGTCTCGCAGTCTCGGGTTGCGACAAGTCGTCGTCACCGGTGCCCTCGATGTTTCAGTGACCCCGCTGATGGAGTATCTGGGAATAACTGATTACGCGGCTAATCGTCTTGAGTTCGTGAAAGGCGTGGCGACCGGTCGTCTCTTGCCGCCGGTGCTGGCGTCGGCGACTAAGGCTTCCTGGATTCGCATCTTCGCGGAACGTGAAGGAATTAATCTTAGTAACTCGTTTGCCTATTCAGACAGCATGAGCGATCTGCCGATGCTTTCGATCGTGGGCCATCCGGCCGCGGTCAATCCGGATTTTCGTTTGCGACAAACGGCCCTTCATCATGACTGGCCGATTCTGACTTTGAAATGAGCCCCAGATGAACACCGATTCACACAGATCGATTCAGACCTATCTGTGTAGATCCGTGTTCATCTGTGGCTAATCCAAACTATGGCACTTCAACTAAGACGTAAAACACACGAATCAATCGTGTACATCGACAGCGACAGTGCGCCGCGGGTGATGCCTTCGGGAGAAGATTTCATTCTTGAAGACTTGCCGGTCGGCACGCGGGTCCTTTATCCGAATCCGCCGCTGAAGGGCCTGCCTAATCGCGAAGCGGCGATTCGTTATGCATTGAATCATCCATTTGATTGCGATCCTCTGTTCGCGCAACTCGAGCCCGGCATGAAGGTCACTATCGCAGTTGATGACATCAGCCTGCCGCTGCCGCCGATGGCCACGCCCGACATTCGCCAGACGATGCTGGAGATTGTGCTCGACATGCTGGCGGGTCACGGCGTCGACGATGTTCACATCATCATCGCCAATTCGCTCCACCGCAAAATGACGGCGTGGGAAATGAAGCGCATGGTGGGGCAAGGAATCTTCGACGCCTACTATCCTGATCGCTATTACAACCATGACGCCGAGTGGAAAGACGGCATGATGAAGATTGGCGAGACGCGACACAAAGAGCCGCTCTCGCTGAACCGGCGCGCGGCCGAAAGCGATTTGTTGATTTACTGCAACATCAATTTTGTGCCGATGGATGGCGGCCATAAATCAGTTGCGGTCGGGCTTTGTGATTACGAATCGCTGCGCGCCCATCACGATCCACAGACGATTCGCGACTCGGACAGTTACATGGATCCGGCCAAGTCTGAACTCGCCAACAAGTGTATTCGCCTGGGGAAGGTTGTCGATGAGCACCTCAACGTCTTTCATATCGAAACCTCCATCAACAATCGCATGTACGGAAGCGACATGGATTTTCTCCTGAAGAACGAGGATGACTTCACCGCGTTTGACCGCATGAAGTTTGAAGCCATGCGTTACACGATGAGTAAGCTCCCCCGGCAAGCGCGACGCAAGCTTCTGCATTCGCGGCCGGCGCAATACGAGATGACTGCTTGCTATGCCGGAAAAACCGAGCCCGTCCACGCAAAGATTATTGAGAAGGGGTTTCAGCAGTATGCGATTCCGGTACGCGGCCAGTGCGACATTCTGATTACCGGCATTCCGGACATCTCGCCGTACAACGTTTATTCGATTCTGAATCCGCTGCTGGTCCAGGTGATGGGCCTCGGCTATCACTTCAATTTCTATCGCAACAAGCCTTTGTTAAAGAAGGGCGGCGTGATGATCATTCATCATCCGTGTTACGACGAATTCGATCACAACTTTCATCCCAGCTACATCGAATTCTTTAACCGTTTGCTGCCGGAATCACGCGACGCTTTCTATCTGCGCGAAAAATACGAGCGCGAGTTCGCGAACAATCCAAGTTACATCGAGATGTATCGCCGCGGGAATGCCTATCACGGCGCGCATCCTTTTTTCATGTGGTATTGGGGCGAGAACGGGCGCCAGCACGTAGGCCATGTCATCGCCGCGGGCGCTGAGAATGCACACGTGCCGGCGATGCTGGGATGGGAACGCGCCGACAATCTAACGGAAGCGATCGCGATGGCCCGCACGTACATGGGCAGCTCAGCCGAGATCACGATGCTGCATCAACCGATGATCGGGATTGCTGATATGGAGTAGCGATTCCCCCTCCAAAGGGAGAGGGCTCAAAGCAAGCTCAGTATGGGTACCGCATTAATCACTCGAGTAATCGCTTTTGCGAGCACGCTGATGATGTCGATCGCGATCGTCGGCAGTCTGCCTAAATTCAAAGAGCGCCGGCAGCGATATTTTGCAGAAGCGGCAACGGACGGGAACCTGCACCGCATGCAGTTACTCAATTTGGCCGGCGTTAGTGTGAATTCGCATGACGGCCGGGGCGCGCCGCTTTTGCTCGCCGCGGGCGAGGGACGCCTGAATGCCGTTCGTTACCTGTTGGATCACGGCGCCGACTTAAACGCACTCGACAGCACGGGTAATACCGCCCTGACTGAAGCGACATATTACGGCCACGTTTCAGTCATCAAGGAACTTTTGGTTCGCGGTGCGAACATCAATTCCTTGTCGAGCGCCGGCACTCCGCTCGATATCGCGTTGAGCAAAAACGACGACGCGGTTGCCGATCTGCTGAAGCATTATGGCGCAAAGCGAGCGAGTGAATTGCAGTGAACTCCCTCTCCCATTGGGAGAGGGTTGGGGTGAGGGCATAGACAGCGCGCCTCACCTGATTTTTTTGTTTGTCGTTGAACTGACAGAGCTTCTTTCCAGCACAATGAAGCCAAAAAAAGCTGCGCCTGTGCTAAGCCCTCACCCCGGCCCTCTCCCAGAGGGAGAGGGAGAAAGCCTTCGACAAACTACGTCAGCGACTCATCCCGCAAATCCAGCAACCTGCCGGCGGATGCAATCACTTTTCCATCTTTCAACTTGAAATCTATGCGCCCGACATAGATGCCGCTCTTGCCGACCTGGAAAATGATCGTGTCTTTGCCTTCCGGATTCTTTTGCAGCACAGGTTTTTCCATGAACGTGTGGGTGTGACCGCTGGCGATAAAATCGATACCGCTGACTTGCGCGGACACCTGGGTATCGCCAATCTCGCCGTGAGTCGGATTCGCGTAATAGCCAAGATGCGACATGCCCACCACCAACTGGCACTTCTCCTGCTCGCGCAGCAGACGCACCACGCCGCGGCTCATCTGCACCGGATCCATGTACTTAACGCCCTTGAAATTCTCAGGCGTAATCAAATTGTCAGGACTGATTCCCATTCCAAAAAGTCCGATGCGCACATTCCCGAGCGTGCGCACGACGTAAGGTTTCACGAGCGCCTCGAGAGGCGTGCCGCGAAAATCGTAATTCGTCGAGACGAAATCAAAGTTAGCAAACTTCATCGCCGCCACCAGCCCGGCAACGCCGTTATCGAAATCGTGATTGCCAAGCGTGACCACGTCATAGCCAATCAGCGACATCGCCTTGTACTCGACCTCACCTTTATAGAAGTTGAAGTACGGCGTGCCCTGAAACACATCGCCCGCATCAATCATGAGCGTATTCGGATTTTCCTTGCGGATACGCTTGACCAGCGTCGCGCGCCGCGCAACCCCGCCTTTGCCGCCGTTTTGCTTGTCGCTATCGTCGATTGGATCGATCTGCGAGTGCGTATCGTTAGTATGAAGGATGGTGATGAGCGTTTCGCCGGCTGCTACTTCGAGCAGCGGCTCAGCTAACGCCGACCATGCTCGCGCTGAAATTAAACTGGAAACAGTGCCCGGCAACGCGAGCCCCGCGCCACCAACCAGCGAACTCTTTAAGAACAATCGTCGGGTGATCATTGGCGCGCCTCCTGCGGATTAGGAGTCGCGGTTTTGTCCAACATGAATCGACCGTCGAGGTTTGTCTTGATGTCGCGTCCGGCGGCCGTCTCAGTCTTTACGTAGTGAATGATCGCATCGCGGATGGTCAGTCCCGACGGCTCGATTTTTTTCGCCTGGCTCAACACCGAATAATTCCCTTCCGATTCGCTAGGTAACGTTGAGCTACGCTTCCAAAGGTAATCGATGGACACCACTTTATAAGTCGCGGCGGGATCGATTTCCTTCTCCTGGCCATCGATCAGCAAACGCGCGCTGGCAAGCTGCGGCCGGTTATTAGCATCGTTCACATACTTAATGCGTGCGCCCGCCTGTGCATCGCGGTGCGAAACGACCTGTTTCAGCAAGGTCAGGACCTGCGCGCCCGTCATATCGAACTGAACCAACGCATTTTCAAACGGCAGCAATTCGAAAATGTCTCGCTGTCGCAGCTCGCCTTCAGCAATCGCGTTCTTGCGCAAGCCGCCAGTGTTAGTAACCGCCAACACTACTGAGTTACCCAGCTTGGCTCGCGATTCAGCCAGAATGCCATCGGTAACAAAGTTGCCGAGCGAACCCGCGCCCACGCCACCTTTTCGCAACTCGCCCTTCAGTTTGCCGATTATGTTGTCGAGCTCGCGAACTTTCGGCGCGTAAACCGCCAACATCTTATCGACCGCCGGGTCATCAGCGACGGATGCGTCAATCAGCGTTTCGGTGACGCGAGCATGAACATCAGCACCGCCGGCTGGCGCCGGAGTAGTCTGCGGTTTGGCCGCCGGCTGGGCAAGCAGCGGCGTTGCGCCGGCGAACACCAGCATCAGCAGCAAAAGCAGTTGCCGCAGACGCTCGCCGGAGTTTTTCTGAATAAATGTTTTCATCGTAATCTGTCTTGGAGATTGGTCGTCTTGAAAATATAACAAGCCAAAGATCACTTATGATTGACCTGCGACGGAGAGCTTCAATAGTATCTCGCAGCATTGATGACCGCGCAATCCAGGAATGAGCAGTCCGCTTGCGATGCTTTATTTATTGTTTTGGATTTGTTCCCTCTCGCTTCGAGACAGTAACGTGACCGCAGGTAGTTCGAATTGCAGTGAGATCGGAAGAGCGGCGAAGGCGCGTCATTCAATAGCCGCGGCCGTCAGGCCGTGGGTCCAACGTGTTATTTGAAATCAAGGCCCGGAGGGCCGGCATTGGCTCAAGCGATAAATCTGAATCAATGCCGCACCTTCGGCGCTGGATTAACTTTGTCGCAGAATTCCACGGCCTTACGGCCGTGGCTATTGAATGACGGTCCTTCGGACCTCATGCTCGTTACCTTGGTTACGCCATCGACGTTTATTGAACGCTATTCAGTGAAGTATGTTGAGAACGTGAAGAGGGAGACAAGACAGAATCTTTTGAAGGGAAAACCAAATAGTGGCAACATCAGAAGCACGAATCATGTCTGAGTTCAGCAACCCGAACCTTGAAGTCCTAATCAGTTCCGAGGAAATCCAACAGCGCATTAAACAGCTGGGCGCCGAAGTCGCGCGCGATTACGCAGGACTTAACCCTCTCTTGATCGGCGTGTTGAAGGGCGCCTGCATTTTCCTGAGCGACTTGATGCGCGCGGCGGAGATCCCGCTCGGCCTTGAGTTCATGGCGATCTCAAGTTACGGCGCAAGCATGCGCACGTCAGGAGAAGTTCGCATCCTTAAGGATCTGGACGTGGCCATCGAAGGCCGGCACATCCTGGTCGTCGAAGATATTGTCGACACCGGACTGACCCTGAGTTATCTACTGGCTAATTTGAAATCGCGCGGCGCCGCGAGCGTGAAACTGGCGGCCTTGCTGGACAAGTTTGACCGGCGTGAGAAGGAAGTGCCGATCGATTATTTGGGTTTTAAAATTCCCGACAAATTCGTCGTCGGATACGGATTGGATTTTGCCGAGCGCTATCGCAACCTGCCGTTCATCGCCGTGGTGAAGAATCCGGAAGCTTAGTGGCGGGGTCGGACCAACTCCGAAGCGAGCATCGGTACGGAACCGCGAGCGGTAGCGAGCGGGATCAAAACTCAACTACGGAAAACAACAGCTCTTCAGGCTCCGTAGGAGCAGAATGTTTATAGCCACCCGGTGCCTTTCAGACGATCAAGCTCTGTAGATATTTGGATGACGTGGTCTATAAACATTTCGTTCCTAACGGAACGAAGAGTAGCAGTGCCAGTTACAGAATCCGGAGCGATAGCGGCGGGATCAAGGACTCAAGCTGAGCTTAGCACTCGCTCGCTACCGCTCGCGGCTCTGTAACTTCTAATCGCGCTGTGACTCAAACCGCGCGGTGATTACATTAAGTCTAAAACTGCTTGCCGTAATAGATAAACAGCGCGTTCTTTCCGCGGCCATGATTCGCGATTGCATATCCGGTGGTGAGCGCGGTAGTTTTTGAAGTAGTGATCGAAATGCCCGGACTCACGTAACCGAACCGGTTGTCACCACTGAACCAGTCAACGAGAAAAGAAACTCTCTTCGCCAGCGGTTGTTCGTAACCCACGATCGCGCCACCCTTCGTCTGCTGATCCGCTCCGGCGCCCAGCAAGGCGAAACCTCCACCGGTAAAGCGCGGGCCAAATCGGCCGCTAACGCGCTTGCTGCCCACAACGTAACATTGGCCTAAAGTATCCGTGCCTGCTCGATGAGTAATCGGCGCGTAGAGAATGCAACCGACAGCAGCCGCAGTGCCTGCACCTTCGTTGCTATAAAACTGCCACTTAACGTTCGGCTGTACTTCGATCGGCAACTGTTGGCCAGAGACATGAGTAAATGAAATGTTCGCGCCCACCTCGACGTTGCGCGCCACGCCGACCACCGCGCGCGGAATGTAGTTCTGAAAGGAATCCTTTCGTTGCCAGGCGTAGTTGGTCAGGAAATCCATCTCGACATACACCTTCTTCGCCGCTACAACGTCGGTCGAGGGCACATTCATAAGTGTTGATTGAGCGGCGGCTTCATGCTGACCAAGACCAAGGAGAATGGACAGACCGCTCAATGCCAGGATTATGCGTCGTTTGCTCATGAGTAAATTTTTTCGCCTAAGGGGTTCGGATTTTGCCCGCCAAGTTACGCTCTCTGGGAAGAGAAACGCAAATACAGCCGGCCCTCGGTTGTGTCTTATTCTGACTTTGCGCATCTTTGCGCCTTAGCGTCTTTGCGTGAGATGGCCTCTTGAGGCAGCTCGCGCAAAGGCGCAAAGCCGCAAAGAAAAACCGCAAAGTAAGACACTACCCGGTAGAGAAAAAGGCTATTTCAATACGCGATCCAGTTTTCCGGCGGCAAGTTGCCACAAAACAACGGAAGCATTGCCACTGCCGACCGCCAATATCGCTCCGCCCGGGGAAAATGCCAGCGAGGCAATCGCCAGGTCGTGACCTTTCAACGTTCGGCGAACTTTCCCTGACGCGACTTCCCAGATGATCGCGGTTCGATCGTCGCCACCCGTTGCCATTAGGGTTCCATCTCTCGAGAATGCAATCGCATTGACCGCGCCCTGGTGTCTCCTGGCTTCGAAACTGAGTGCGTTGTTCTGAGGATTCCAGACGCTCAGGGTTCCGTCCGTCCGAGCGAACGCCAGCGTCTGGTCTTGTGGACCAAATCGCAGAGCTGAAACTTCGCCGCCGGCCGCTCGGATCTGTCTGACAGTCCCGTCATTTACATTCCAAACTTTGACGGCGCCGTCGGACGTGCTCGCGGCCAAGAGGCCACCATCAAAGGACAACGCGAGGTGCGTGATCCTGTCCTGGATGCCTTTGAGCGATTGCCTCGTCGTCAGATTGCCGGTATTCAGCAGCACTATTTCATCGGCACAATCAATCGCCAGGATCTCGCCGTTACCAGATAACCCAATCGCCAAAGCTTTGCGGTTACCGAGAGGAACGGCGCGCTGTTCTCCACTCCCAATGTTGCGCAGTCGCACTGTTTCCTCGGATGTCACCTCGGCGACTGCGGCTCCGTCAGCCGAAATCTCCGCGACGGATCCAGTCTCACCTTCCTCAGCCAAAGTTTCCTTTGCTTCACCGGTGCGCGTGTCCCATTGCTTGATTCCGGTGTCTTCGATTTGGCCAACCACAGTCTTGCCATCCGACAGAAACGCTACGGCTGTGACACTCTTGACTGTCACCAGAAAACGCCGCAAGGCGCCGCCAGAGCTGCTCTGGTCGTCGCTGCCCAGGGTGTATCTGGTTCGCCAGGTCCGCGTCTCGAGTAACTTTACCGTGGAAGCATCAGTTTGAAATGCCATGGTTGCGCCATCGGGTGATACGCAAACTGCACTCATGGTCCCTTCGTCCCTGGCTATTAGCTTGCCGACACTGCCTGTCTGCAAGCCAGCCAATTCCATGCTGGCATGTGAGTGATTATCTTCGTTCTGCAAACCGCCGACGAATAACTGTTGACCGTTGTTCGCAAAGGTCACAGTTGAAACGACTGGTGTCGTCAGAGGGAATACCTGACCGGGGGCGCCGGTGGCAACTTCCCAGGTATGAAGCTCACTCTTGACGTCCACCTGATTGCCCTTGCGTGAAATGTTTACGATGGCCGCCGCCAGCAGATGGCCATCAGGAGAAAAAGCGATCGCACTCAAACGGCCTTTGAACTTTTTTATTTTGAGCACTTCAGCCCCAGTGGCGCTGTTCCAAAGCCGAATCTCACCTTCATTCCAAGCGGCGACCAGATGGCCATCCGGCGAGAAGACCATGGGCCGAAGCTGCTGACGGAACATCGATAAGAAATCTGACGGCGACGAACCGCTGAAGAATGGAAACTGAGTGGACGCGAATCTTTCTTTGAGTTTTGCTCTTAATTCTCCGGTGCGAGCGTCCAGGATTTTCAAATCAGAGTCGAAGATCATCGACTGCAAAGGAAATGATCGAAATAGCGAATCCGAGGCCGACGCTGCGATTGATCCGCGGTTGTCCGGCACCAGCATCGCCCTCGACACGCGATTCGCAACCATCGCCAGAAGCTGTCCATCGGGCGAATGCATAGCCGCGATACTGACCAGATCCTCGTCCGGCAACTCAAGCCGCTGTTTCAACTCACCGGTTACCGGATCCCACCATTTCAATTCCGTAAACGGTCGTCCATTGCGCGCTGAACGCTTGGCAGCGATTTTCTCTTGATGCACACCGCCGCTGCCGGTAACCAGGGTTTTCCCGTCAGGAGAAAATGACACTGACCAGACAGCTCCGTCGAAACCTTTAATTGTGCGCAACAGATTTCCCGTCTGCGTATCCCAAAGATCGACGCGATTGTCTTCACGTGAGCCGCGAGCGATAGCCAAAAGGTGACCGTCGGGAGAAAACTGCATCGCATTCACCACATCAGTCAAAGTAGTGATCACGCGCGGAGGTCGGCGGGACTGTGAATATTGAGTTATTGCAAGAACGAAGGCAGCGAGTATTACGGCGAGTTTCCGCGGTAAAGATGAATCGAAAATCGGGAGGAATTTCACTGTGTCATTCCAGGCTCAAAGGTTGGGCCTCACGCGATTGAGGAAACCGTCGCCGGCGCGCAGGTCCAGGCCGAAATTATCGGCGATCGTTCTGCCAATATCCGCCAGGGATGATCGGGTTCCCAAATTTACACCCGCTTGCGCCTTCTTTCCATAGACAATTAATGGCGCGTATTCCCGCGTGTGATCCGTGCCGGGATAGGTCGGATCGTTTCCATGATCGGCAGTGATCATCAGCAGATCGCCGTCGCGCATCACGTCTTCGATCTCTGGCCAGCGCGAATCGAAGTGCTCGAGAGCGCGCGCATAACCTTCGGTGTCGCGGCGATGGCCATAAAGCATGTCGAAGTCTACGAGGTTCGAAAAGATCAATCCGCGCGTCTCGTCCTTCAATGCCCTGATCGTCTGATCGATTGATTGTTCGTTGTTCCTGGCCGTCAGATCCTGCGTCACGCCTTCCGAATCGTAAATCGAAGCAATCTTTCCAATCGAGACTACGTCCAAACCGTTGTCGCTCAACAGTGGCAAGAGATTTTCGCGCGGTGGCGGAACTGCGTAGTCGTGACGATTCTCTGTGCGATAGAACGAGCCGGGCTGGCCAAGAAAAGGACGCGCGATGACGCGACCAACTTCGTGTTCGCCGCGCAGGATGTCGCGTGCGATTTCGCAAATCTCGTAGAGACGTTCGAGCGGAATGACTTCTTCATGGGCCGCGATCTGAAAAACTGAATCGGCCGATGTGTAAACGATCGGCTTCTTTGTCTTCACATGTTCCGCGCCCAACTCTTTTATGATTTCGGTTCCGCTGGCGGGAATGTTGCCGAGAATTCCCGGCACGCCGGTCTTCGCGATGAACTCATCAATCACAAACTGCGGAAAACCATTAGGGTAAGTTGGAAACGCGCGCTCAAGAATGATCCCGGCCATCTCCCAATGACCGGTCGTCGTGTCCTTCCCATTTGATCGGAGCGCGCACTTGCCATACGAGCCACGGGGTTTTTCGATTCTTGCGACGCCTGACAACGGACGTATGTTGCCCAAGCCCAGGCTGCGCAGATTCGGCAGCTGAAGTTGTCGCGATTCACATATATGACCGAAGGTGTCAGATCCGGCGTCGCCCCATTCCGGCGCGTCCGGCATCGCGCCGATGCCGGCGCCGTCGAGGACGATTAAGGTGATGCGATTGAAAGAAAAGCCCTCTGCCATGCCAGTGTGAACCTCGAATGATCTTTTAGGATTGAGGCTGCTAAGTTATATAATCACGCTCATGGAAGCAAACGGAAAGTACAGCTTCACAATGCTCTTCGAGCCAGCCGAAGAAGGCGGCTATGTCGTGACCTGTCCAGCATTGCCAGGTTTAGTTACTGAAGGCGACACGATGGAAGAAGCGCGACGAATGGCTGAAGATGCGTTACGAGGTTATCTTGAGAGCCTACTTGAGGACGGTCTTTCGATTCCCGCTGATAAGAGTCCGATAGCAGAGCCCATTGAAATTGCACTCGTATCCTAAATTCGCGGCCACTCCCCGCGCAATCACATCAATGCTTTATGTTAGCTTCCGGCCATGAAGCGAAATCTTCCAGTTGTTCGGCCCAGGGAATTAATTAGAGCGCTTGAACGTGCCGGGTTTTTCATTCATCGCGTCAGTGGCAGTCACTACATCCTCAAGCATCCGACAAGACTAACTCTTCGCGTGACTGTGCCTTTCCACAATCGCGATCTAAAGCGCGGGACTCTTCAATCGATTGTTAAGCAAGCGGGATTTACGAACGAAGAGTTTCTGAAGCTTCTGTGAAGACGCCCTCCCTCACGGTCGGGCTACTGCCCCGCTTTGGCATCTACTGCTTACTGCCCACTGCTTACTGCTTACTTTCTTTCGGCGCGTAGTATCCATCGCGCGCGCGCACGCTGGCGTCTTTCACCCCGCGCAGCTCGACTTTGATTTGGCGAAAGCGCCCATCACGAGTTTTGTCTGATGGATAATAACCGAGGCTGTATTGAGTGCCGATTTCGTTAGCGACTTGCGCGAAGGCGGCGCTCGCTTCCTGCAAACTGGCCGCGGAAAAATTCTTTCCGCCGGTGGCCCGCGCGAGCTCACCCATCTCGCGACGCGCCAGATTGTAAAGCTGGCGGCTAATGTCCATTCTTTCGAACTGGCCCATCCGGCAAAAATCCTGGTAGTCCTCGCGTTGGGCGGACGGGACAAACAGACGCCGGAACCGTTCCAACTGTTTCGCGGAGAGCGTCAGGCGGCCGTCGTCCTGACAGTCCTTCAACAAACGATCTTCGACGTAGTCTTCGGTGCTCACCTGAATGAAGTAAGCAGCCACCCCGGCGCGCGACAGCCTGGTGCGCGCTTCAGCGAAATCAGAATTGCTGCTGGAGTCGACTCCGTCGGTCAGCGCCACAACCGCACGACGGCCGCGAAATTGATCGGTTGGCGGATCATGAAAAACCTGATCGCTGATGCGCAACAAAGCGTCGTAGAAAGGCGTGCCGTTGCTGGTGCCGAGATTCGCCACCGCATTGCGCAAGGCAGTGCGTTTGTCCGTCAACGCCGTCAGCACATCCACTGAAGCGACCGGCCCATTAGCCCCACGCTCGTTGTTGAAGGCCACGACCGAAACTCGATCGCCCGCTCTTAGCGCGCTAATAAATGCGTTCGCGGCGTCGCGGATAAGCCCCAGGTCTTCGCGCGTCGAACCTGAGGTATCGAGCAACAGCGCAATTTCAAACGGCGCTTCAGTTGTCGCAAAGTTCGTCAGGCTTTGCGGCTTACCGTCTTCGAAAACTGCAAAGTTCTCTTGTCGCAAAGTCGGAATCGGCCGGCCAGTCTTGTCCGTGACAATCGCGGGCACTGTGACGAGCTGTGTCTCGACGCGCACAACATCGCCCTCGTCCACCTCTTCTGCTGAATTTGTTTGCGACTGGTTCGCAGGCCGCGCGTTAGTGTTCTGATTGGCTCCGACCGTGCGCGGCCGTTGCTGTTGATTGGTTTGCTGGTTGCTCTGTGAAGATACCGTTCGCTGGGCGAACAGCAGCGCCACAAAGAGTAGCGGCCAAACAAAATGAATCAACAGGTTTACTGAGACTCGACGTACGCGCATGGAATTAAATGAAGCTGACGGCTCCGGGGTTGATAAATAATAACGTCAAAGCATTGAGCAGGCCAAGGCCCAAATTTCAAAACCGCGAACGATGGCCTTGCCCAAAAAGTGGTATGGAGGGAAGAGACACGCGAATACTGGGAGCGCGGGCGCCCTCGCCCGCTATGAGCGCGAAGCGCGAAACAGTTACGGCGTCAAGAGTTTTGAGATTGAGCGTGCTGCGGGCGAGGGCGCCCGCGCTCCCAGTACTAACCGGCTCGTTCCGGATCGGATCGACTTTTTGGGCAAAGCCGCGAACGATAGAGAGCGATCAAAAACGCAGCCTGGAAATAACAGGGAGCGTCGTGTGCTTAATCCGTCGGGCGCCCTTGCTGACGCGCGGGCTTCGGCCGCGTCTTGACACCCTTCGTTGCTTTCCTTACGATCACGTTCGTCATCGTTCAGGAAATCGGCAAACATCACGCTCGCAATCATTCTGAAGTAACTTTTGGAGACTGAAGCGTATGCATCGGACAAAAACATTACGCATGATGTCGCTGCTCCTGGCGGTTTGCTTGTTGTCGATGACACTGTTTCTGCCGAGCGGTGAAGCGCAACGGCGGCGACGACGGCATAACCCGCAGGCAGGAAAAGCTAAAGCCGCAAAACGCATTGGCATTGGAACTGCCGCCGGTGCGGGCGCTGGCGCCTTGATTAACGGCAAGAAGGGCGCGCTGATTGGCGCCGGTGCGGGCGCCGGAGCCGGTGCGGTCTACCACTATCATAAGAAGCGACAGTGGCGCCGAAGGCATCGTAATCGGTAATTGATTTTTGAAAATGGGCACGTATGTCAATGGTAGACGGCTTCCCTTACAAGGAAGAGGTTGGGGGTTCGAGTCCCTCCGCGCCCACCAGTCTGAGTTCTCAAATCTCAGATTCTGAGATTTGAAAATGCGGAGTCGTAGTTCAGTTGGTTAGAACGCCGGCCTGTCACGTCGGAGGTCGCGGGTTCGAGTCCCGTCGGCTCCGCCATTTCTGGAAGCGGTTGCTTTTCATTTGAGGAGCAACCGCTTTTTCTTTTCGGCACCAAAGAGCGATTGACCGGCCGGGCAGTCGTTCGCGCGCCAGGCTGCTAACCTCACTAAGAGTAGTGAAATCCTTGACTCTGCAGCCAACCGTGGAGTATGGTCTCGCCCACAGTTCCAAAACGGCTGAATCCCACGAGCCTCGCATGCACTTGTAGTATCCAGCCTGTTACAGGAAATCCGAATAAACCCCGAGCGCGGACTGTCTTCGTGATTCTTCGCGCTTCCATCCAAAATAGGAGGTTTAACATGGCACAAGATGACACTACTAAGCGGGCATCGGTGACGGTTCAGCTTGCACTGTCCTTTCCAAAAGATAAGGAAAAGCCAGACGTGCGGGTCTACCTATTTGATTCTTCTGAAAGGCTGGTCGAGTCTCAGCCGGCAAAAGAGAGCCTTCAGTTTTCGATCGATCCGGCGAAACGTTATCGGATTACGGTCGGGCCGAATCTGTTAGAGAAAGACAAGGCGCCATCCGATCTTCGCGCGCGACTTTCAAAAGCAGGGGCAGTTAGCCGCGACCTTTCGCAGCGAGACGCAGGTACCACGATTTCACTATCGATCGCGGATAGTCTGATAAGTCTGTGGCTGTTCCGGTGCATTAACATTCACGGCAATGTCCGCAAGTTTTTGGGCGGGACGCCCCCCACTTACGCAACCATTTGCTCAGGCAAGGTCGAGACTTTTGTCATCGATCTTGCGTGTAGCCTGGTGCGTTTGAGCAATGCTGAATTGCTCACCATCAAAAACAATACGTTAGCGAGGATGATGGGGGTTGAACTTGACGACTTGGCGCGTTTCGACTTCATTGATTTCTTTCGGGTTTCTGCCCTGGCGGGTGGCTTATCTCCACTGACCGGAAATGCGCTGCGTAACTACATCGTTGCGCACCGCGCAGAGCTCGCACCGTTTATGTGCAATCTCATTCCGGAATGGGCGATTTGCTATCAGCAACTTCCGGATTCGCCAATCCAATCGGACGGCAGTTTCTCGCTGCATCACTGTTTCTTCTTCTGGGAATTCCCGCCGGATATTTACTTTGAAGTGAAACAAACAATCGGCGGAGTGGAACGCGAAGTTGCTGATCCCGACATCATGTGCACGATGATGTGGGAATACGATGGCACACAAGCCGCAACGATTACCGTGGAAGATCCCACAGCAGTCGCCTGCATGCCGACGGGTCCCGATCTGGGATTGCTTTATGTTTGGCCAACGGCGATTGGCAACATCGATCTGTTCCAAATCAATGGTTTGGAAACTCCAGGCGTCGGAACCGGATTGTTGCCGGGCGGACCGGCAGGCACTGCCTGGGGAGGAACTCTTCCGCTTCAGGTGATCTTCGATCCGAATCTGCGCGCAAACAACATCAAATGGTATCGCTGGTCGTACCGCTTTGGCGCTGAGGCTTTTGCACCGATCACGGCCAACGTTACCCATCGGTGGATGGAGGTTGTCGGCCTGAACATTCTCATTCATCCGGTGTTGTTGGGACCCCATCCAGTTGGCGCGCAGAATAATCTCTTTGAAATACCGGATCCGAATCTGCCTTGGATCAATATCAACGATCCTGCCGACAGGCCGTTTGCATACTTCGACAGCACCGCAGGCCAAACCCCCGTCGGACGAAGTGGAATGGTGACGCTGAAACTGGAGCTGTTCGATACTTTGGGCAATCACGTCCCGTGCGCCAATGCTGGTCATGGCGGCATCTTCACCTTCATGCTTGAACCTGACGCGATGGATCCCGTCATTCCCGCGCCCGCTCCGAACATCGATGCGAATGGCGACTTAATTTTCGTCCTGCGCGTCGATAACAATCCGACGGTCGCGGATCTGCCGGATAATGGCGTCAGTGTGTCGAATGGAGCGTTCCATCGAGCTGACGATTGCGGAATGCTGCATTACGGCGCCGGTACCGATCATGTCGGCATCGATTACGTCGCCACGCATCCGAATAACTTCATCGATTGGAGTTTAAGTGTAACGCGGGGATTTCACGGAGTGGTCGCATCAGCATCCGGGAACACAAGCTCGGCCAGCACTTTCACCCGAGACGCCTCAGTGCTGCTCGGCAGTTGTACCCAGGCTGCATTCGCGGTGAATCTCTATTCCGCCGCGCGCATCACGAATGGTTATGGCCGTCAAAGCCAGTATGACAGGTCAGACACCATCGCCTTTGCGCTGCTGCATCCGTAACCTCTAACTGGGCGCGTCGAGCGAGTCTCGTCTGCTCCCCCTTTTGAAGCGGTTGCTTTTCCTTGGAGGAGCAACCGCTTTTTCTTTTCCGTTCCGGTCTAAGTCGACATTGCAGACTTCTCTGACATTAGCTGTAAGTAGCGATCAGTCACCGTGGTAACCGGTCCATCATCCAGCAGTTGCCCGGCTTCAATGAGCAACGCCCGGGTGCAGAATTGCCGCATGGATTGCAAATCGTGACTAACAAAAAAGATTGTACGGCCCTCACGGCTGACTTGCTTCATCTTTTCCAGGCACTTTTGTTGAAAGGCCACGTCGCCAACCGCTAACACTTCATCGAGAATAAGAATTTCCGGCTCGAAGTGCGCCGCGACCGCGAACGCCAGACGCATGTACATGCCTGACGAGTAGTACTTCACCGGCGTCTCAAGGAACCTCTCGACCTCGGCAAAGGCGACAATGTCATCAAACTTGCGGCGCATCTCTTCTCGTCGCATGCCGATGATGGCGCCGTTGAGAAAGATGTTCTCTCGACCTGAAAGATCAGGATGAAAGCCAGTGCCGATCTCAAGTAAGCTGCCCACCTGGCCATAGATATTAACTTCGCCAAACGTCGGTTTGATTATTCGCGAAATAATTTTCAGCAAGGTGGATTTGCCCGCGCCGTTCCGCCCGACAATGCCGACGGCCTCACCCGGGTTGACCTCGAAGCTAATATCTCTAAGTGCCCAAAACAGATCGCCATCCACCGCGTGATCGCCGTTGCCTGAGCTAAAAAAGGACTTCATCTTCCCCACCAGGGCTTCACGAAGTGTCGGCGCAACACTCGATGCCCGGCTGAGGCGATATTGCTTGCTGATATTATTGACAGAAATTATCGGCAGCATGTGGTTCATAACTTATCGACCAGCGCTTCCTGCCAGCGATTGAAAATATGAATCACGCAGACAAATAGTCCGAGAGTTACGCCGGCCGAAATCGCCAACGCTCTCCAGTCGAAGGGCAAGCCAAAGAACGCTGCGCGAAAATTTTCGACGATGCCGACCAGCGGATTTAGTAAATAGAGTGAGCGCCAGCGCGCGGGAACAATGCTGGAAGGATAAATAATCGGCGACGAAAACATCCAAAGCTGAACCAGCACCGGCAGTAGAGTCCCTATGTCCCGATATTTAATACTCAGCACCGACAACCACGAACTGATCGCCACCGCCAGCAACGTTGATTCAGCCACGAGCACCGGCAGCATCAGCATGTGCCGGCTGATTCCCACTCCATAGAACAGCATCAAACCGATCAGCACGGCTGCGGCGATCAAAAGATCAACCAACCGCACTCCGACGATGGCCGTGGGAATCAGAACCCGGGGAAAATAAACTTTGGTGATGATGTAGCTGTTGCTCAACAGGCTCGAGCTGCCGGTTAGGATCGAATTAGCGAAGAAGGTCCACGGCAGCAAGCCCGCATAAGCAAACAGTGGATAAGGGACGCCCTCAGACTGAAAGTGACCTAACTTGCTGAAGAAGACGGTAAAGACAAGCGTCATCAACACGGGTTGCAGGATGACCCACGCTATCCCTAATAACGTCTGCCGGTATCGGACTTTCAGATCGCGCCAGATCAGGAAATACAGCAGTTCGCGATGGGCCCATGCTTCTTTCAGTTGTGGACCGATGGCCGAACGGGTCGCGCTGATCTTGATCAGCGCGGCACGCGAAGATGGTGCGAGAAGTTCCGCGTCGTTGGGGCTCGCCTGCGACATTTTTGTTTTTAAGAAAAATCGCGAGTCAGTTAGAGCCTGACTCGTGAACTTCAGTCGCCGCCAGCGGCTGAGAGTTAAGGTGATTGCGAACCGGCTTCGCGCGCGCCTCCAGCTTCATGACCAGTGTTTTGATGACGACATAGACGAAGAGAGGAAAACCCGCCAGCAATCTTCGAATTGAAACGAAGATGTTGTAGTACTGACGTGGCTGCCGCGCTTGTGCCAGCTCTTCATACAGGTTCGCCAGATCCTCGACGGTGTGACGCAGCGTAAATCGACTATTCATCAATTCGCGTCCGGCACGTCCCAGCTTGCGCGCACGTTCCGGATCTCGCAACAGCTCGATAATGCCGCGCGCCAGATCATCGCTATCCGAAGGGTTGACCAGAACGCCAGTCTCTCCATCTCGAATCGCATCAACCATCCCGCCGACGCGCGTGGCGACCATGGGGCATTCCATCAGCAGGGCTTCAATTGTCCCCCCGAGATTTTCATTTAACGCGGCCTGTATGGCCACGTTCGATTCGCGCAGAATCCGATTCGCATCGCTGCGATAACCGGTGAAAATAACGCTGCGCTCCAGACCAAGCTCGTGGACGAGCGCTTTAACTTCGTTGAGGTATGTCTCGCCGAGCGGCCCCCAACCCGAACCTACAAGCAGAAACTTCGCATGCGGAAACGCTCTGAGGACTTGCGGCGCGGCTCTCACTAAATCTTCATGTCCTTTGTGGCCGCGGCCATGTACTTCAGGCGGCATCCAATCTGACTTCGGCATGCGGTGATAAAAGTAGGCAACGTTGCAAATCAGCGGCGTGTCCTCAGGCCAATGAAACTCGCGCCTGACACCGGCGGGCGCCACCCGGAGCGGATCGAAATTCTTTTCGTCCGGACCGTAATAGATGATGGGAGCGATTCGTGACCGGGGAATGCCGATTTGTTTGCATAGGTTCCGGGCCCACTCGCACGAGGGAATCACCATCGTTTCCATGAACCAGGTGGCCTGTTCAAGAGTACGAGACAATCGTGCCTGTAGATGAAAAGGGCTGGCGATCATCGCTAGCCTGACGGGCACATCTGCGATCCATGCTGCCGGCCGCGCCGTAATAGCAGTCGCGAAAACGTGACTCTGGACGACGTCAAATTGTTCACGACGAAAGAACCGGGCCAACTTCAGGACTGAGAAAGGAAGCCTCAGAATAGAGCGCGGTAACGCAGCGCCCGTCGCGAAGTGAGTTACATGATATCGAATATTTTCCGAGCGCAGTTTATCGATTAGTTTTCCCTCGGCGGCCGAGACCACGGCGACCACCTCGTGCCCATACAGATCGCGCAGATCGCGCAATTGTTCGAACATCCAGGTCGCGCCTTCCGCCGAACACACCAGGTGACAGACCTTTTGGCGCTTTGCGTCGCCTCGTTTTTGCATTGGACTAATCAATCTTCCGCGTTACAGCCGACCAACGATGCTGCCCAATTGGTAGTGAGGAATACTAGCCGCGAGAGCGAAAAACGACAACGAATGTTGTTTTTCCGCGCTCACGTATGCGATGCTCGTCGCCGTTGACAGCGACAGATTTCTCATCGAATCGATGAACATATTAAAGCGGTTCAGCCGGGCGCGAACTGAGACCAACCTTCTGATTCTCGACGATATTTTTCCTCATTTGCTGTCAGCCTTTCGAATCGCCGAATACAATGCGTACCTGGCCCGATATGATAAGTCCGTGGTGCATTCAACCGGAGGCGCCTTCCCGGCCGTCGGCGAACATCGTAGCTTCACGGCCGTACGCGACGAGTTTGTTGCCCAGTACCCACAATTCGCAGGGCGAGTTTTTCAGTTCGATCAAAAACTGCCGCCAGCTCAGTTCGCATATTTTGTGTTTCTTCACAATGTCAGACACTTTCTGCGGCTGTTGGACAAATCACGGACACCGTTCGCTTTTACTCTCTATCCCGGCTTCCTGATAAACGACGAGAGTTCAGAGATGCTGTTACGCCAGGTCTGTGCCTCGCGTAATCTTAAAAAGATCATCACCACCCAGAAGCTCGCGCACGAATATGTGCGGGGTTTTATCGAGACTGAAAGAGTCGAATTCATTTACGGCGGAGTTTTTCCTTCGAATAAATTAACCACCGCATCACCTCCGCGTAAGTACTATCAACAAGATAAGTCAACCTTCGATATCTGCTTCGTGGCCATGAAATACATGCCGAAGGGGATAGACAAAGGATACGATGTTTTTATCAGCGTGGCGCGGGCGCTATCGCGACTCTATAACGATATTGAGTTTCATGTGGTCGGAACATTTGATCCGGCAGACATCGACGTCAGTGATTTCAAAGACCGGATTCACTTTTACGGCACGCGGCAGACAGATTTTTTCCCACAGTTTCACGCCGGTATGGATTTGATATTGTCGCCTACCGTGCCGTTCGTGTTGCGCCCCGGGGCCTTCGACGGGTTTCCGACGGGCGCCTGCATCGAAGCGGCCTTCTGTGGCGTGCCGGTCTTCTGCACGGACGTTCTCAGACAGAACATCGTATTTAAGGACGGCGAAGAGATCGTTATTGTTCCCCGGGATGTCGACGACATCTGCGAGTCAATTAACCACTATTACAAAAATTATGAACAGTTGATCCAGGTCGGCCGGCGCGGACAAAAAGCCTTTGAACGCGAACTGGGGATCGATTTACAACTTGGAAAGAGGTTTAGAATCCTGGACGAGTATTTGTCCTGACGACAATCAGCCACAGCGCAAACGATCAAATGATGATAAAGAAGAAAGTCGTTTTGTGGGGCGCTTCACACCACGCTGTGGTGGTTGCCGACATGATCCGGTTACAGGGCGAATACGAACTGGCCGGTTTTCTTGACGACATTAATCTCGGCAGACGTGGTGAAACTTTTTGCGGCGCGGTCGTGCTGGGTGGCCGCGAACAACTTGAGCTGCTGAAAGCGCGCGACATCGCTCATATCATGATGGCGTTTGGAAACAATCGAGCGCGCTTGACCCTTGCAGAGATCGCGAGCGCGAAGGGTTATCACCTGGCCACGGCCCTGCATCCACGTGCCCTTGTAGCCGCGGATGTCCGCATCGGCGCGGGGACAGCGGTGATGGGCGGAGCGGTTATCAATCCGGGCTCGGCGGTCGGCGAGAATGCGATCATCAACACGGGGGCCATCCTTGAGCACGGTTGCAATATCCACGACGGAGCCCTGGTTAACGCGGGAAGTCTTATCGGCGGAAACGTAATCGTCGGGAAGGCCGCGACCATCGAGATTGGCGCGATCGTCGGCGCAAATCTAAGAATAGGCGCGGACGCTGTTGTCGGCGCGGGCTCGGTGGTGCTCAAAGATATCCCCGAAGGTGTGCTGGCGTATGGCAACCCGGCGAAGGTGATCAGAACAATCGATTAAAAGGTTGATTCCAGTATCAAATTTCTTCGGGCAACAACGATTCAACGCACGAACCGCTTGAGTATCCGCTTCACGCTGACAGGTAATCTTGAGGCAATCCATATTCGGACTCGCCAATAT
>DNNE01000215.1:43348-44293 GCA_003487805.1 Blastocatellia bacterium
CAATATGCGAGCCATATTCGCACCCGCCGAGTTGACGGCATGACTGTTAGGCCCGGAGCGAGCTTCTGCCTGAAGGCCTGTAGCTCCGTGGTAAACTTAAAATCAAGGAACTCATCGTAGCAATCGATCAATCTTAGAAGCTCAGGCAGCGTCGCTGACAGCGACTTCAGTGACCAAATCCCTTCCGGATGAGCCCGGTAAACAGAGAGGATCTGCGGGACATAACCTATCGGGCCATGTTCAGCAACGACAATATTGAAAAACCATTCGCGTATGTCGAGCTCCCACAGTTGCGGTTTCAAAGCAGCAATTATTTCCCGTCGATAGACACAGGTCGACAAGCCTCCAATAAAATTGCCGCCGGCTAATTCGTTTGCCGTTAAGATCTGTTCGACGGTCCAATGCGCGGGGTGGACCGCGACATTTTCAGGATGCTGGTCATAGCGAATTATGCGGTGGAAGCAAAAACTGCAACGCGGATTTCGATCGAGGAAAGCTGACATAGCCTGCAGCTTCCGTGGAGAGATCCAGTAATCATCACCTTCGAGTACGGCTATGTATTTGCCGCGGCACGCCGCAAAACCTCGCTCATAATTACGACTAATTCCAACGTTGGTCTCTGACGGCAGCACCCGCAATTGCGAGTATTGCTTTTTGTACTCCTTGATGATGCTCAGCGTCGAATCACTGGAGCAATCGTCAGCCACGACGATTTCAAAATCGAATTCGGTGAGTTGCATCAGGATGCTGTCAAGCGCCTGGGCGACGAATTTTGCGTGATTGTAAGTGACGAGCAATACGCTCAAGGCGGGGTTGGCTGCGTCGGTCATTGGCCCGTGAATCTTAATGCAACCTGGCGCCGATGAGAAAGCACAAAGCGCGCTGGCAAACTTCAAATGGCTTGGGCTCGGTCTTTCTTCTGAACAAGAACGATCCACGAAATCA